>NZ_JAYJLM010000001.1:0-830271 GCF_051948915.1 Stutzerimonas sp. Brlt_14 | reverse complement strand
CCGCATTCACTCCGTGCGCTCGGTAGCAGCATGCTCCGGCGCCCGCCAGCCGCCACCCAGGGCGCGGTAGAGTTCGATCAATCTGTTCAGCTGCGCCTCCTGCAGCTGCACCTCGGCCAGTTGGGTATCGAACAGATTGCGCTGCGCATCCAGCGCCTCCAGATAAGAGGAATAACCGCCGTGATAGCGGTCCTCGGCGATCGCCAGCGAGCGCGCCAGCACTTCGCGGCGCGCTTCAAGACGGCGGCTCTGACGGGCGAGGCTGTCCAGCCCGGATAGCGCGTTCTCCACCTCGCTGAAAGCATTGAGCGCCGCCCTGCGATAGGCGTAGGCAGCCTGATTGCGCTCGGCCGTGGCCACCGCCACGCCGGCCTCCAGCCGCTCGCCATCGAACAGCGGGGCCAGTACGCTGGCGCCGAGGCTCCAGACCTTCACCGGGTCGTAATCCAGCGCATCGACGTATAGCCGGCCCAGGCTTGCCGAGAGTTGCACCCGCGGCAGAAAGCGGTCGCGCTCGCTGTCGAGGAAACGGTCACTGGCGGCCAGCTGCAGCTCGGCCTGGTACAGATCCGGCCGCTGCCGCAGCAGCGCCGAAGGCAGGCTGCCCGGCACCGCTGGAGCCTGCAGTGCGGCAAGCGTGCCCCGTGGCACCGGCCCGGGCGGGTCACCGGTCAGGCGTCGCAGGGCGTGTTCCTGCTCGAGGATGGCCTGCTCCAGCTGCGGCACCAGTTGCGCGGCCGCCTCGTACTCCGAACGCGCCTGGGTCTGTTCCAGTTCGGAGGTGTAGCCCATGCGCGACCGGTCCTCGGCAACCGCCAGGGCGGCACGACGGGACCGCACCGTCTCGTGGGTCAGCAGCAGCTGACGATCCAGTGACAGCAGCGCCACATAGCCCTGCGCGACGGTCGCGGCCAGCGCCAGGCGCAGGGTCTGCTGCTCGGCTTCGCTGGCCTGGAACTGCAACTCTGCCGCCTCGCGCAGGCTGGCCAGGCGGCCCCAGAGATCGACCTCGTAGGCGAACTGCAGGCCGGGTTGCGCGGCGGTGGTGCGGGTCAGGCCAAGGGGGCCGAGGTCCTGGCTGCGCTCCAGCCCGAACACCGCGTCCAGGCTCGGCAGCAGTGCGGCGCGGGACAGGCGTATCCGCTCGCGGGCCGCCGCCAGCCGTTCGGCGCCGATCAGCACATCGGTGTTGCGCGCCAGCGCACGATCCACCAGATCGAGCAGAGCCGGATCGCCGAAGCCGCGCCACCACTGTGCAACCGGTGCGTTGCCATGGTTGGGCTGGCGCCACTGCGAGGGCACCTCGTCCAGCCGGGCTTCGGGTGGCAGCGGCTGGCGCGGAGGCACGCAGCCGGCCATCACCAGCGTCAGCGCCAGCGTGCCGAGCAGGCCGGTTTTCCTCATGGCGCCGCGGTGTCCACGTGGGTGACCACCGACAGCCCCGGCCGCAAGCGCTCGAGCAGCGGCTGGTCCGGGTCGATGGCGATGCGCACCGGCAGCCGCTGGACCACCTTGGTGAAATTGCCGGTGGCGTTGTCCGGGCGCAGCAGGCTGAACTCGGAGCCCGTGGCCGGGGCGATGCGCTCGATGCGGCCGGTCAGGCGCGCGCCGTTGAGGGCATCGACCTCGAAACTCACCGGCTGGCCGGGGCGCATGTTCGCCGTCTGGGTCTCCTTGTAGTTGGCGATTACCCAGAGCTTCGGCGGCACCAGGAACAGCAGCTGCGTGCCGGCAGTAACGTACTGGCCCAGGCGCACGCCCACCTCGCTGACCCGCCCAGCGCCAGGGGCGACGATCTCGGTGTTGGCCAGGTCGATCTCGGCCTGGTGCAGCGTTGCCTGGGCGATCTCGACCCGGGCCTGCAGGCCGCCCCGGGAGATGCCGCTGGCCTTGAGCGTCTGCTCGGCGATCTCGATGGCGGCGCGTGCCTTGCGCACGTTGGCCGACGCGGCGCGGGCGCTGGCGCGGGTCTGGTCGCGCTCGCGGATGGACACCGAGCCGCGCTGGGCGAGTTCGTCGACGCGACGCTCGTCGGCCCGTGCCCGTGCCTCTTCGGCCTTGGCGGCGAACAGGTCGGCGCGGCGCGCGGCCAGGGTGGCGCGGTCGGCGGCCAGTTGCTGGTCGAGGTTTTCCAGCTCGAAGCGTGCGGCGTCCCGTTCGGCGCGGCGCTGGGCGACCCGTTGCTGGTACTGCCTGTCATCGATGCGTACCAGCACCTGGCCCTGGCGGACCTGCTCGAAGTCCTGCACCCGCACCTCGGTGACGTAGCCGGCGACCTGCGGCGCGAGCACCGTGAGCTGGCCGCGCACATAGGCGTTCTCGGTGGTGACCAGGCTGCCGGTGAACGGCCAGAGCTGCCAGGCATAGAGGATGGCGAGCACGCCGACCAGGGCCACCAGCGTCATCAGGACGATCGAGCGGCGGCTTGGCTGGATCGTCTTGGGCGGCTCGGGCGGCTCGGGCGGTGTGCCGCCGGCGTCCGTGGTCGGCGTGGTCTCGGCGTCGGGTGTGCGCGCATCGCTCATGGGGCGGAAGCCTTCTTCTGTCGCGCCAGGCGCAGGGTGTGGAACAGTGACCAGCCGAGCACGGCGATGGCGAGCAGGCCGATCAGGCGGAACACGTCATTGAAGGCCAGCACGTTGGCTTCACGCGTGACGGTCTGCGACAGGCGAGCGCCGCCGAGTGCCTGGCGCAGCTGCGGGTCGAGCTGGGTGGCGGCCACTGCCTGGCTCTGTTGGGCGAGACGGGCGGCGATGCGTGGGTCGTCCGGCACCACCTGCTCGGTCAGGTGTGCCGAATGGTACTGCTCGCGGACGATCTGATAGGTGCCGAACACGGCGGGACCGGCAAGCCCGCCCAGGCTCTGGGTCATGGAAAACAGCACGATGAAGCTGACCAGGTAGTTCGGCCCGTTGGCCAGCGCCTTTCCGATGCCGGTGATCAGCAGCGGGCCGAGGAACATGCCGCTGGCGAACGACAGCAATCCCTGGCTGAGGAAGAGGTCATGCGGGCGGGTCTGGCTGGTGGCATCGACGTCGAGAAAGCTGGCGATGCCGATCAGCAGGATCGAGAGCAGTATCTGCGCCGCGGCGGTCCGTGGGCTGAAGCTCAGCGCGCTGGCGGCGATGCCCATCACCAGCCCCAGCAGAATCACCGCGTACAGCGGGCGCAGCTGATCCGGCCCCATGCCGAGCGTTTGCAGCAGGCCGACCGCGCCATAGCTCTGTTCGGACAGCAGAAAGCGCAGCGCCAGCGCACCGAAGGCGAAGCGCAGCATCTCGGCGGTGCCCAGCCAGCGTGTCTGCAGCAAGGGGTTGCGCCGGTGATGTTCGATCATGAAGGTCAGGCAGCTGAGCAGCAGGGCCGCGATCAGTGCGTAGCCCAGCCACGGCGCCTCGGTCCACCACTGCACGCGGCCCTGGGCGAAGACTGCGGCAACCAGCGCCAGCGCCGGGGCGAAGAGGGCGAAGGTAAGGAAATCCAGCGGCTCGAACACCTTGATGCGTTCGCCCAGCGGCAGCTTGAGCACCACCACGGCGGCCAGCGAGCAGAGCGCCAGGCCGCTTTCGAACACGTACAGGCGATGCCACTGGCCGATATCCACCAATGGTGGCGATAACAGCCAGGCCAGGGGCGTGGCGACTTGCGTCAGGCCGAAGGCGACGATCACCCCGCGTGGCAGATGGGTCTTGGAAAAGGCCTGGAGCATGTAGAACAGCCCCAGCGACGTGGTGGCCGCTGCGGCGAAACCGCTCGCTGCGCGCACGAACATCGCCATGCCCAGACCTTCGACGAACACATGGGCGATGCTGAGCAGCGCATAGATCGCCAGCCCCAGCTCGGCGAAATGCCGCAGGCCGTATTGCTGGCGCACCTTGATCAGCAGCAGGTTGGTCGAGACGTTGACCATGAAGTAGGCGGCCGGCAGCCAGGCGCCCTGCGCGGGCGTCAGGCCCAGATCGCCCTGGATCGCCGGCAGGTTGGCGATGAATAGCGCGTTGCCGAGCCCGCCGGTCAACCCCACCAGTACGGCAACCGCGGCGTAGGCCAGGCGCCGCGGTGGACTGTGCAGCAGGATCGCCGGCGAGCCGGGCATGGACGGGCGTTCGTGGGGTTCCCAGCGTGGTACCGGGGCAAGGTATTCGGGCATCTGGACTCGGCAGCTTGTTGCGCCGACGGGCGCGGTCCTAGGTAGGACAAGCGCTGCAACGAATTTCGCCCTCCGCTCACCCGATCACGGCATCGCCAGCAGCGGGCGCTGCCGTGCGCAGTCTCAGGCCGCCGTCGGCTCGGCGATATCGCAGCCCCTGAGGACCAGGCGGATGATGGTGTCGGCAGCGGCATCGTAGTCCGCCTCGTCGAGCCGGGCCTTGCCGGTGACGGTGCTGATCTGCCAGTCGAAGTCGGCGTAGGTCTGGGTCGCGGCCCAGATGCTGAAGAGCAGGTGGCTGGGGTCGATGGGGGCCATCAGGCCCTGGTCGATCCAGCCCTGAATGCAGGCGATGTTGTGGGCGGCCTGGGCGTTGAGCTGGGCGGTGCGCTCCGGTGACAGGTGCGGGGCGCCATGCATGATCTCGCTGGCGAACACCTTGGAGGCATAGGCGTGATCGCGGGAGATTCGGATCTTGGTGCGGATGTACGCGCGCAGCACCTCGGCCGGATGGCCTGGCTGATTGAACGGCGCCGAGGCTTCGAGCAGCGGTTCGACGATGCTCTCCAGCACCTCGCGATAGAGGTTTTCCTTGGACTTGAAGTAGTAGTAGACGTTGGGCTTCGGCAGCCCGGCGCGGGCGGCGATGTCGCTGGTCTTGGTGGCGGCGAAGCCCTTTTCCGCGAATTCCTCGCTGGCGGCTCGCAGGATCACGTCTCGGTTGCGCTCTCGAATGCTGGACATGCGGACCTGTTTGGCTGGCGCCGCCCGGCCTGGCGGCGGTTCGGCATGCTAGCACTCGCTTCTTTGCGGCCTCAACCGAGCCGCCATCCGTCGGTTCAGCCCGAGCCAAGGCTAAACGCCATCAAGTTCCCGACGGCCATGCCGCTAAATGGCCTTGCGTGCGTCATAAATTGTGTACAGTAGTGGCACTTTGATGTGTCCAATAATAACGCGAGGGCCTTCCATGCAGTTCTTCAAGCGCAGCATTCAGTGGCAATTGATCCTCAGCATGGGCGCGGCGCTGCTGGCGAGCCTGCTGATCGTCATCCTGGTGTATGCCTCGGCTGTCGAGCGCCTCGCCGAGCGCTACCTGCTCGACGAGGCGTTGCCGGCGAATATCAATGCCATCCGCAACGATATCGAGCGCACGCTGGCGGCACCCATCACCGCCACCGCCGGTATCGCCGGCAACACGCTGGTGCACGACTGGCTGATCCAGGGTGAGGATTCACGGCAGGCCGAGGCCATCGGTCGCTACCTCAATGGCGTGAAAGTCCAGCAGAACGCGCTGACCACCTCGGTCGCGGTGCTCGGCAGTGGCCACTATTACTCCGACGCCGGGCTGAGCCGGACCCTGTCACGCTCGACACCGGCCGATGGCTGGTTCTACAGCCTGGTGGACGGCACCCTCGAACGCCGGGTGGAGCTGGACGTCGACAAGGCCACCGGCCAGCCGACCCTGTTCATCAACCAGCGCATCAGCGCCGGCGGACGAGTGCTTGGCGTGGCCGGGCTGGGTTACAGCCTGAGCGCCATGTCCGCACTGATCGCCGACTTCCGCTTCGGCGAGCGCGGCGAGGTCTATCTGGTTGGCAGCGATGGCCAGGTGAAGATCCACCCGCGCAGCGAGCACAACGGCCGTGCTGCACTGGCGGAGCTGGCCGGCGCGCAGGCCGCGCGGCAACTGGAAACCCAGGCGGGGCAGGTGGTGCGTTTCGAACGTAATGGTGAAACGTTCCTGGCCATGGCGCAGCCGCTGGAAGGGCTCGGCTGGGCGCTGATCGCCGAGGTGCCCGAGGCGGAGATCTTCGGTGAGGCGCGGCGCACGCTCTGGACCACCAGCCTGATCGGCGCGGCCATCGGCCTGTTCTTTCTCGGCGTTATCGTGCTGCTGGCGCGTGGCCTGGTTCGGCCGATCCGCCAGGTGACGGCGGCGCTGGTGGAGATTGGTGGCGGCGGCGGCGATCTCACCCGTCGCCTGGACGAAAACCGGGCCGACGAACTCGGCGACCTGGCGCGTGGCTTCAACCGTTTCATCGGCAGCCTGCGCAGCCTTATCGGCGATGTGCTCAAGACCAGCGAGCAGCTGCGCAGCGCGGTCGGCCAGGTGGCACGGGTGGTGGACGACACCGCGGTGCGTGCCGGGCGGCAGCACGAGATGACCGACATGGTGGCCACTGCGGTGCACGAAATGGGGCTCACCGTGCAGGAGATCGCGCGTAACGCCAGCAATGCGGCGCAGGCTTCCCAGGGCGCGCGCAGCGAGGCGCTGGAGGCGCGTCAGGTGGTGGGCGAGTCGATCGGGCATATCGAGCGGATGTCCGGCGAGATCGGCCAGGCCGCGGGCTCTGTGACCGAACTGGCCCAGCAGGTGGCCTCCATCGATCAGGTGCTGGCGGTGATTCGCAGCATCTCCGAGCAGACCAATCTGCTGGCCCTCAATGCCGCCATCGAGGCGGCCCGTGCCGGCGACATGGGCCGTGGCTTCGCTGTGGTGGCCGACGAGGTGCGCACCCTGGCCAGCCGCACCCAGGCCTCGACCGACGAGATCCAGCAGATGATCGGACGGCTGAAGAACGGCGCCGAAATCGCCGTCAGCGCGATGCACGCCGGCCAGGCCGCAACGGGTACCGGTGTTCAGGCCAGCCAGCGCACCGGCCAGTCCCTGCAGGCGATCACCGCCCAGGTGGAAGCCATCAGCGACATGAACACCCAGGTCGCCGCCGCGACCGAGGAGCAGAGCAGCGTCACCGAGGAGATCACCCACAACGTGCAGGGCATCGCCGATCTGGCCCAGGCCACCGCCCAGGATGTGCAGGGCTGCCGGGCGGATTGCCAGACGCTGTCGAAACTGGCCGAGGACCTCGGCCGGCAGATGGGCAGCTTCCGCCTGTAGACGACGGAGCCGCCGAAATGAAAAGGGGCGCCTCTCGGCGCCCCTTTTTTTTTTGCCCGACCTTTTAGAAGTGCGCCTTGACGATGGCGCTGAAGGTGTTCTGGTCGGTCTTGCCAACAACTTGCCTGCTGAACTCGCCGCCGTCCTCGATACCGTACTTGTTGGTCCAGTAGTCGTATTCGATACCGACGTAGAGCTGCTTCTCGCCCCAGTTCATCGCCTTGCCCAGGTCGTACTTGATCTGCGGGTTGAAGTGGAAGTTGGCATGGTATTCCTCGCCACGGGAGTTGCGGTCGTTGTCGACCACCCAGTCGATGAAACCGTCGATGAGGATGTCGGAGTTGCCCACCGGCAGGGTGTAGCCCCACACCGGGGTGATCTGCCAGACACCGTCGCCCACGCGGTCGCCGTCGGTGTCGCGGTGATAGATGTTGACGGAGAAGTAGTCGAAGCCGGGGACATTCAAGTCGAAGCCCGGTCCGATCATGTAGGTTTCCACATCGCCTTCGCCGAACTCGTAGGTCATGGCGACCAGCACGTCCTTGATCGGACCGAAGCTCAGGTCCCGCTGAAGGATCTTGCCGAACGACAGGCGCGGCGAGAATTCGCCGTAGAAGGTGCTGTCATCGCGACCGTTGTCGTTGCCCTTGCCGTTGTAGTGGATCGAGTCGACGAAGAAGAAGGTGTCGCCGTACTTCCAGCCATTGACGTGCTCGAAGGTGACGGTCTGCTGAATCGGCGAATCGATCTTGTAATCCTTGCCGTACAGGTAGGTCAGGCTGTTGCTGTGCCAGTGCAGCAGCCCTTCGGCCATCGCCGGAGCTGACAGCAGGCTGCCGGCGACTGCGGCTGCGATGGGGAGAGTCTTCAGGTGCATGGTGGTGCTCCTAGGGTCGATGGTGGCTTTTTGTTGTCATTGTCGTCCAATGCCGTCGTGGCGAGAAGCGCCTAACGCCTCGGCTCGCGGCTGAATTAGCCGCATTGACTCGGACATGGCGTCGCAGTATGCCGATTGCCGGCGATGCTGCCGGCCCGACCTGCAGCGTTCATGCCTGATGGACCGGCTTGCGTCTGGTCAGAAGTGGGCCTTGACGATGAAGTTGACCACGTTGTTGTCGGTGTTGAAGACGCTGCTGTCCTCGATGCCGTACTTGTTGCTCCAGTAGTCGTATTCGATGCCCACATAGAGCCGGCCGGCCTCGTGGTCCAAGGCCTTGCCCAGGTCGTACTTCACCTGCGGATTGAAGTGGAAGTTCTTCGCCAGGTAGTTGCCGCGTGCCTTGGAGCCGGCGTCGTTCACCACCCAGTCGATATAGCCGTCGAACAGGATGTCGGACTTGCCCACCGGGATGGTCATTGCCCAGGTCGGGGTGATCTGCCACTGACCACTCGGCTTGCCGGTGGCGCCGTCGGGCTTGCGGTAGTAAGTGTTGATGGCGAAACGGTCGAAGCCCGGCACCCTGAGGTCGACGGCCGGGCCGAGCAGGTAGTTCTGGTTCGGTGTGCCGTTGGCCAGGCTTTCGCCACGCTCGTAGGTGGCCGAGATCAGCACGTCCTTCACCGGCCCGAACGACAGGTCCGTGCCGGTGAGTTTCCCGAGCGACAGCCGCGGGCTGAACTCACCGTAGTAAGTTCGGCCGTCCTTGCCCGAGTGGCCGTTGAACCATTTGTGGTCGACGAACAGGAACATGTCGCCCCAGCTCCAGCCGCTGGCGTGTTCGAAGGTGATGGTCTGCTGGATCGAGGCCTCGCGGCCGTCCTCGCCCGAGTCGACGGCGAAGTTCTTGCCGTACAGATAGGTCAGGCTGTTGTTCTGCCAGAGCATCAGGTCGGCTGCCAGGGCAGGGGTCGTCAGCAGGGCGCCGGTGAGCGCCAGGCAGCAGGGAGCAGTCTTCAGTCGCATGGGATATTCCCTTGTGTTTTTGTTATAGGCAGGGCCGCACGACCGGCACTGCTCCGGTCGTACGGTTTGTAACTAAGTGGCGTGATCAGCCTTTGAAGTCGGCGCCTGCTGGTTGCGGCAAGGCGTCGCGACGGTGGCCGTCGTGCTCGCGGTAATCGGGGATGTTCACCGACAGCGTATTGGTGCCGACGGCATCCTCGACCAGCTCGTCGGGGTCGAACACATCGATCTCGCTCGGTTCGCGGGGCAGGAAGAGATTGAGCAGGATGGCGCTGAAGGCACCGATGGTGATCGGTGAGCCGAAGATGTTCTTCAGCACGTCTGGCATCGCGCTCAGCACTTCCGGCACGCCGGCCACGCCGAGGCCCAGGCCGAGGGAAATGGACACGATCAGCATGTTGCGCCGGTGCAGGCCGGCTTCGGCGAGGATCTTGATGCCGGCAATGGCCACGGTGCCAAACATGATCAGCGTGGCGCCGCCGAGCACCGGCTTGGGCATCGCCTGCAGCACGCCGCCGACTACCGGGAACAGGCCCAGCAGGATCAGCAGCCCGGCGATGTAGAAGCCCACGTGACGGCTGGCCACGCCGGTCAGCTGGATCACGCCGTTGTTCTGGCTGAAGGTGGTCATCGGCAGGCTGTTGAACACCGCCGCGGTGGCCGAGGCGCAGCCGTCGGCAAGAATGCCGGACTTGATGCGGCGCATGTACAGCGGGCCGCGCACCGGCTGGCGGGAGATCATCGAGTTGGCGGTCAGATCGCCGGCGGTTTCCAGCGGCGTGATGAGGAAGATCACGGCGATCGGAATGAAGGCCATCCAGTCGAAGGCGAAGCCGAAGCGGAATGGCTGCGGCACGCTCACCAGCGGCAGCTCGGCGAGGCCGGACAGATCCACCTTGCCCATCGCCAGCGCCACGGCGTAGCCGATGGACAGCGCGACGATCACCGCGGACAGCCGCAGCACCGGCCATGGGAAGCGGTTGAGCACCACGATGATGCCGATCACCAGCCCCGCCAGGGCCAGGTTCGGCAGGGCGCCGAGATCGGGCGCGCCGTAGCCGCCGGCGATGTCGGTCATCGCCACCTTGATCAGCGACAGGCCCATCAGGCAGATGATGGTGCCGGTCACCACCGGCGTGATCACCCGGCGCAGCTTGTTGATGCACTGGCTGAAGGCGATCTCGACGAAGGCTGCGCAGAAGCTCACGCCGAACAGCGTGGCGAGAATTTCCTCCGGCGTGCCGCCGCGCGCCTTGACGATGAAGCCGGCGCTGAGGATGGCGCTGAGAAAGCCGAAGCTGGTGCCCTGCAGGCAGAGCAGCCCGGAGCCGATCGGACCGATGCGCTTGGCCTGGACGAAGGTGCCGAGGCCGGAAACGAACAGCGCCATGCTGACCAGATAGGGCACGTAGGCACCCAGGCCCAGGGCACTGCCGACGATGAGGGTGGGGGTGATGACGCCGACGAAACTCGCCAGCACGTGCTGCAGCGCCGCGAAGAGTGCCGGGAGTGGGGCCGGGCGATCGTCCAGCCCGTAGATGAGATCCTGCTGGGGTGCAGTGGCGCTGCCGCTGCTCGAATCGGTTGCGGTCATGGTCAAGCCTGCCATTTGTTGTTGTACGGTCATGGGCTTTCGAGGGTCACGGCACCTCTCTGCGCGACACCGGCTGTAGGGCTGGCGTCGGGGTGACCTGACTATAGCAATCTGTGGACAGGCGTTGGAACAATAAATTTATGCATTGTGTACAAGATGACGGATGGTCGCACCCGTCTCAGCCATCGGGTTGCAGCTCCCGCGCCACGTTCTCCGCCAGGCCGGCACCGGCCTCGCTCATGGTCAGGTAAGTGCGATCCGCGCCGGCTTCCTGGATGCGCTGGGCGATGTCTTCGTACATCGCATGGGAGACGATCAACCCGCCAAAGCCGCTTTCACGCAGCTTGCGGGTGGAGATGATCTTGGCCTCGGGATCGTTCATCGCCAGGATCACCGCCTTGACGTCGTTCATTTCCAGGCTCTGCCAGAACATCTGGTCTTCGGCGTCGGCGAACAGGATGCGGCGGCCCTCGGCGGTATTGCGCTCGACCATCACCGGGTCGGAGTCGAGACTGACCAGGCGATAGCCCTTGGCACTCAGGTGGTCGTAGGCGGCGCGGCCGGTGCGGCCCATGCCCATGATCAAGATCTGCGCATCGCCCAGCGACACCGGTTGCTCGTCCGGGTGACGGATGTTGCGCTCGCAGCGGATCAGTCGCGGCGCCAGCCGCTCGTACAGCGGGTGGGCAACGCGGTTGATCTGCGCCGAGATGATGAACGACAGCGCCACCGTGATCGCCAGCGGCGTCAGCCACTGCGGCAACACCACGCTGGCCACGATCAGGCCGAACTCGCTGTAGTTGGTCAGGCTGGCGGCGCTGAGAAAGGCGCTGCGCGCGCGCAGACGGAAGGCGATGAACAGCCCGAAGAACAGCACCGCCTTGAGCGGCAGCAGCAAGGCCATGGCGAAGGCGAACCAGAGGGCGTCGGCGTCCGGCAGGCCGCCGATGCCGATCTTGAGGAAGAAGCCCACCAGGAACACTTCCTTGATCGCCCACAACGAGTTGGACAGCTCGCCGGCACGCTTGTGCTTGGCGAGCATGGCGCCGAAGGCCAGGGCACCCAGTTCGGAACTCAAGCCCACGTACTCGAAGCCGAGCCCGCCGGCGACCAGCGCCAGCATCAGGCCGAGCAGCACCATCAGTTCCTCGTGGCCGCTGTGATCGAGCAGGCGGAACAGCACCGGCCGCAGCAGCGGCAGGAGAAACACCAGTAACGCCCAGGCGGACGGCATCTTGCCGGCTGCCAGGCTCATTACCACCAGGGCGATGAGGTCCTGGATGATCAGCACGCCGATGGCGACGCGGCCATGGAAGGCGCGCAGCTCGCGCTTGCTTTCCAGCACCTTGGCCGCCAGCACGGTACTGGAGAACGACAGGGCGATGGCCAGCAGCATCGCTTCGCGCCAGTCGCTGTCGAGGATCAGCATGATGGCCGGCAGCACCAGCACGCTGGAGATCAGGAAATGCAGCAGACTGCCGCCAATGACTTCCCGGCGCACCAGGTTGCCGAGCTTGAGCTTGAGCCCCACGGTGAACAGCAGCAGGAGCACGCCCAGGTGCGACAGGTGATCGAGGATGATGCTGTCGGCACGGGTCACGCCCACATAGTCGCCCGCTGCGGCAAGGGCGAAGCCGGCGCCCAGGTAGCCGATCAGTGGCGGCAGGCCGATGAAGCGGGCAAGCAGGCCGAGGGCGAAGGCGAAGGCAATCCAGCTGGCTTCAATCACGGGGGCGGCGTCCGGCAAGGGGAGGGCGCGGCATTGTAACGGGCTGTAGCCGGTTGTCGAGGCAGCTTAAGCGGGGCTGGGAAGGGCGAGAAACGGGCGGAGAGGAGGGCGGCCGGTATGGCCGCCGCGTCGGTTCAGGCGTGGGCGCCGCCGGTCAGCGCCTCGCGCTCGGGGCCACCGAGCACGTTGAACAGCAGGTTGAGGGTCACCGCGCTCAGCGTCGCCAGGGCGATGTCGCTGTGGGTGATCGGCTCCAGCCAGTGCGGCAGCTGGGCGAAGAACTCGGGGCGCACCACCGGAATCATGCCCAGGCCGATGCTCACCGCTACCAGGAGCTGGTTGCGGCGGTCGGCGATGTCCGCTTCCTGCAGGATCTTGATACCGGTGGCCGCAACCATGCCGAACATCGCCAGGCCCGCGCCACCGAGCACCGCGGCCGGGATCGAGGCGACCAGGAAGGCGGCCTTGGGCAGCAGGCTCAAGGCGATCAGGATCAGTCCGGCGATGGCCGTGACGTGGCGGCTGCGCACGCCGGTCATCTGCACCAGGCCGATGTTCTGCGCGAAGGACGAGTGGGTGAAGGTATTCATGAAGCCGGCCAGAAAGGTCGCGCCTGCATCGCACAGAAGCCCGCGGCGCAGGCGCTTGGGGTCGACCGTTTCGCCGGTGATCCGTCCGAGGGCGAGAAACATGCCCGCCGACTCGACGAAGATGATCACCACCACCAGGCACATCGAGAGGATCGGTGCCAGCGAGAACGTCGGCGTGCCGAAGTGGTTGGGCGTCACCACCTGCACTGCCGGCGCTGCCGCCATGCCGGAAAGGTCCACCATGCCCAGCGCGCCGGCCAGGGCGTAACCCAGCCCCATGCCGATCAGCACCGAAACGTTGACCCAGAAACCGCGCAGGAAGCGGTTGACCAGCAGAATGGTGGCCAGCACCGCGGCGGCGATGCCGAGATAGTGCACCGCGCCGAACTGGCTGGTGGTGCTGCCACCACCGGCCCAGTTCACCGCTACCGGAAACAGCGACAGGCCGATGGCGGTGATCACGGTGCCGGTCACCAGTGGCGGGAAGAAGCGCACGATGCGGCAGACGAAGGGGGCGATCAGCAGGCCGAAGGCGCCGGCGGCGATGGTCGCGCCGAAGATGCCGGTCATGCCGACCCCTGGCATGCCGGCCATGACCACCATGCTGCTCACCGCGGCGAAACTGGCGCCCATCATCACCGGCATGCGAATGCCCATCGGCCCGATGCCCAGCGACTGCACCAGTGTGGCGATGCCGGCGACCAGCAGGTCGGCATTGATCAGAAAGGCGATTTCATCGCGGGACAGCCCGGCCGCCTGGCCGACGATCAGCGGTACGGCGACGGCACCGCCGTACATCAGCAGCACATGCTGCAGGCTCACCAGCAATTGCTGCAGCCAGGGCAGCCGGGTCGTCCCGGCGGGGCGGGCGTTCAGGTCGTTCATGCAAGATACCTCGGGCGCGTTTGTTATTGATTGTCGCGACAGCCCCCTGCACGGAGGGGCCGGTATGGCCTGCACCGGGACTTGCCCGGCAGTGAAACGTCATTGCAAGAAAGCCGCACGCCAGGCGTGCGGCTGGGGGTGGGCTCAGTTGGTCGGTGCGCCCTTGGCGATCCAGGCGCCGAGCAGGTCACGCTCTTCCTGGGTCATCTGGGTGATGTTGCCGAGCGGCATGATCTGGCTCGCTACCGTTTGCGCGTGGATCTTCGCGGCCTGCTGGCGGATCTGCTCGGGCGTGTCGAACATCACCCCGGCCGGTGCGCTGGAGAACATCGGGCTGCTCGGATTGGCCGAATGACAGACGGTGCAGCGCTGCTCGATCACTTCATTGATCTCGCTGAAGCGTGGCGCATCGCCATGGGCCTGGGCGGCGGCGCTGGCCTGCTCGGGCGTGGTGGCAGTCAGGTTCGGCGTGCTGCTCGGGCGGTTCGGCGAAGTGACGAAGGCCAGGCAGATCATCCCCACCGCGGCGGCCGGCAGCGCCCAGGCGAAGCGGTTGCTGTCGTGGCGGGTGTTGAAATAGTGGCGAGCCAGTACCGACAGCGCACCCAGGGCGGCGAGGATCAGCCAGTTGTACTGGCTGCCGTAGGTGCTCGGGAAATGGTTGCTGATCATGATGAACAGCACCGGCAGGGTGAAGTAGTTGTTGTGCCGCGAACGCAGCAGACCCTTGGCCGGCAACACCGGGTCGGGCGTGCGGTTCTGCTCGATGGCGGCGACCAGAGCGCGCTGCGCCGGCATGATGATGCGGAACACGTTGCCGACCATGATGGTGCCGATCAGGGCGCCGGTGTGGATATAGGCCGCGCGACCGCTGAAGATCTGCGAATAGCCCCAGCAGGCGGCGATCACCAGCACGAACAGCACCAGGCCCAGCAGCGCGGGCGTCTTGCCCAGCGGCGAGTCGCAGAGCAGGTCGTAGACGAACCAGCCGACGATCAGCGAGCCGAAACCGATGAGCACCGCCGCCGCTGGCGACAGGTCGCTACCGGGGGCGATCAGGTACAGGCCCGGGTTGAGGTAATAGACCACCATCAGCAGGGCTACGCCCGACAGCCAGGTGGTATAGGCCTCCCACTTGAACCAGTGCAGGTTCTCCGGCATCTGTGGGGGCGCGAGCTTGTATTTCTCCAGGTGATAGATGCCACCGCCATGGATGGCCCATAGGTCCCCCGACAGCCCTTCGCGGGGGTTGCTGCGGTTGAGGTTGTTTTCCAGCCAGACGAAATAGAAGGAGGCACCGATCCAGGCGATGCCGACGATCATGTGTATCCAGCGAATTCCCAGGTTCAGCCATTCGGTCAGATGTGCGTCCACGTTGATTACCTCTTGCACGGCGGCTGTCGCCGCCGTCCTTTCTTCTTATGGGTATCGGTCCGAGTCACCGCGCGCGGTTGGGCTCAGCGCGAAACCTGTTGGGGGTCGAGGAGGAGTTGCTGATCCTCCGTGAAGAAGTACTCGTCGCAGTTGTTGCCAGAACCGCTGCGATCGACCACCAGGAATTCATCCCGCTTTTCGATCGTCAGCACCGGGTGGTGCCAGACGCCGCGGTGGTAATTGACGCCCTGCCTGCCGTTGCTGCGGAAGGCGCGGACGTGGCCCGGTACAGGTGCATCGCCAAGTGGCGCGACCACGACCAGAAAGGGATGGCCGAGCAGCGGGATGAAGGCCTGGCTGCCCAGCGGATGACGTTCCAGCATGCGGATGACCAGCGGCATCTCGAGCGCCTCGGCGGCGAAGATGCTGATGATCGCCTGGTCCTCGGGCGCGGCGGTCTCGACCGTGGCCAGCTTGTGATAGCGGCGGGTCGAGCCGTTGTTGATCATGAAGTAGTCGCTGCCTTCGGTCTCGATGACGTCGCCGAAGGGGGCGAAGGCTTCCTTGGTCAGTGGCTCGATGGTCAGGGTGCGCATGGTTTGCTCGTTCAGTTAGTGGATGCTTTTCATTGTTCGCTGGAGCCCGCGCCCTCACCCGAAGGGAGAGGGTTCGGGTGAGGGGCTGAGTCCCGCTCCTTACTTCACCACCTTGCCAAACAGCCGTAGCCGGCTGACGCCGCCGTCCGGAAAGATGTTCAGGCGTACGTGGGTCACCGGGCCGAGCTTGGCGATCTGCTCACTGAACTCGTGCTCGACGTGCATGGAGAGCTTCTGGCTGGGCAGCAGTTCGCGCCAGAACAGGCTCTGCGTTTCGATCTGGCTGTCGGTGCCGCCCTTCACGTAGGCCGCCTGGATCGAGCAGCTGTCGGGGTAGTTGCCCTTGAAGTGCAGGGTGTCGACGACGATGCGCTCGATCTCGCCCGGGTGGCCGAGGGCGACGATCACCCAGTCATTGCCAGGGGTGCGGCGGCGGGCGGTTTCCCAGCCGTCACCCATGTTCTCGCCGCGGTTCGGGTTGAGGATGTTGCTCATGCGCCCGAAGTGCTCGTCCGAGCAGGCCAGTGCGCGGCCGCCATTGAGGGCGGCCGCCAGGTCGACCTGCTCGTTGTCGCCGACGCTGCTCCAGTCGCGGTACGGGATGCCGTGCACGCGCAGGCGGGCGACGCCGCCGTCCGGATAGATGTTGAAGCGCAGGTGACTGACCGGCTTGTCGAAGGCGATCTCATGGTAGTGGTGGCTGTTGCCCTTGAGCTCCACGGCCGGAAGGATTTCGGTCCAGACGGTCGCGTCGCTCGGGTCGCCATCGGCGACGAAGCAGGCTTCCAGCGAGGCAGACGGCGGGTAGTTGCCGGTGAAGAAGCTGGTGTCGATATCCACGCCCTTGATCCAGCCCGGTACGCCGAGGCGGATCACCGCATGGTCGTAACCTTCGAAACGCTTGCGGCGCGACTCCCAGCCGTCCATCCACTTGCCGTTGTCATCGAATACCCCTTCCTTCCATACGGCCGGCGTAGGCTGGAACAGCCGGTTGACGTCGGCGAACCAGTCGTCGGTGACGGAAATGGCGCGGGTGCCCAGACGTGCGTCGGCCAGGTTGACGTATTTCTCGAAGGGTACGGCGTAAGCTTTCATCGCGATCTGCCTTGAAATGGAGTGGAGCGTTCTGCCCTTGCAGCCTGTAGTGCGGTGTTGCCTGTTCCTTTCCGGCTACATGGCCTGCAGGCGGAACAGGGCGATCTTGTTGATTTCTGCCAGTGCCCGGGCGAATTCCTGTTCCGGGCTGTTGTGGATGCGCTCCTCGAACGCGGCGAGGATCTGGTGCCGGTTGCTGCCCTTGACCGCCATGATGAAGGGGAAGCCGAATTTCGCCTTGTAGGCGTCGTTGAGTTCGGTGAAACGGGCGAACTCCTCGGGCGTGCACTCATGGATGCCGGCGCCTGCCTGTTCGGAGGTGCTGGCGGCAGTCAGCTCGCCGCGCACGGCCGCCTTGCCGGCCAGATCCGGGTGCGCATTGACCAGCGCGAGCTGGGTGTCGTGGTCGGCGGCGAGCATCGCCTGGGACAGGCGGGTGTGCATCACCTCGACGTAGTCCAGCGTCTCGTCGACGCCAGCGCCATAGACCGTCTCGGCGACCCAGGGCGAATGCTCGTAGACATCGGCGAAGGCGGCGACGAAGGCATCGCGGTCGAGGGTCGAGGGCTTGATCGTCTTGAACGGGGTCATCAATTGCGCTCCGCGGTCATGGGGTGAGTGGCGTGCCAGTGGCGGGCGATATCGACGCGGCGGGCAAACCAGACCTTGTCATGCCCCTTGGCGTATTCGACGAAGCGCTGCAGCGCGGCCAGACGAGCGGGGCGACCCAGCAGGCGGCAATGCATGCCGATGGACAGCATTTTCGGCGCACCTTCGCAGCCTTCCGCGTAGAGCACGTCGAAGGCGTCCTTCAGGTACTGGTAGAAGTCGTCACCCTTGTTGAAGCCCTGCACCTGGGTGAAGCGCATGTCGTTGGTGTCCAGCGTATAGGGGATCACCAGGTGCGGCTTGACCGGCGTGGACTCCGGGTCCCAGTAGGGCAGGTCGTCATCGTAGGTGTCCGAGTCGTAGAGGAAGCCGCCTTCCTCGCGCACCAGGCGCCGAGTGTTGGGACTGGTGCGGCCGGTGTACCAGCCCAGCGGGCGCTCGCCGGTGAGCTCCGTGAGGATGCGGATGGCCTCGAGCATGTGTTCACGCTCCTGGGCCTCATCCATGTACTGGTAGTCGATCCAGCGATAACCGTGGCTGCAGATTTCGTGGCCGTCGGCGACCATGGCCTTGATGACCTCCGGATGGCGCTGCGCGGCCATGGCCACGGCGAAGATCGTCAGCGGAATGTCGTGGCGCTTGAACAGCTTGAGCAGGCGCCAGACGCCAGCGCGGCTGCCGTATTCATAGAGCGACTCCATGCTCATGTTGCGTACGCCCTGCAGGGGTTGCGCCGCGACCATCTCGGAGAGAAAGGCTTCGGATTCCTTGTCGCCATGCAGCACGCTGCGCTCGCCGCCTTCCTCGTAGTTCAGCACGAAGGACAGGGCGATACGGGCGTCGCCCGGCCATTGCGGATGGGGCGGGTTGCTGGCGTAACCGATCAAGTCGCGTGGGTAGTCGGCGCTCACTGGGCTGCTTCCTGTGTGGCGGGTCGTGATGTAACGACCGGATGGCCAGATTGTATACAAGTCGGTGCGTGGCTTGTAAATAGCTTTTTCGTAGCGCCTGCCTTGAAGCGCTGCGGTCGGCGGTTTTCGAGCAGGCCGCCACGACAGACGGTATCTGCAGAGAACGGGCCAACTGCGGGTCTCTGAAACTGTGTACAAAAATATCTACAAATTGTCTTGAGTCTGTTGTGCGTGGTGGCTATGCTCCGGGTCAGTTTCCATTCAACAGAGCGGAGGTGCCCGTGGGCCGGTTGACCACACACGTACTCGATGCCGCCCACGGTTGCCCGGGCAGCGGAATCAAGGTGGAGCTGTATCGCGTAGAAGATCAGGGCCTGACGCTGGTCGCCGCGCGTGAGACCAACGCCGATGGCCGCTGCGACAGCCCGTTGCTGGATGGCACGGACTACCGATCCGGGGTCTATCAGCTGCATTTCCACGCTGGCGACTACTACCGTGGTCGCGGTGTGACGCTGGGGGCGCCGGCGTTCCTCGACGAGGTGGTGCTGCGCTTCGGCATCGACGCCGGGCAGGATCACTATCACGTGCCGCTGCTGATTTCGCCGTACAGCTACTCGACCTACCGGGGTAGCTGAAGCGGCGCTTGTTCAGTGCTGACTCTTCTGGAGTCCCTTTTGCCCGCCGTAATGGCGGGCTTTTTATTGGTGAGAGTCGAAGCGCGTGACAAGAGCCGTCTGCGGTGTGGACCGCGAAGGGGTCGGTACGGATGCGCCGCGCGTTTCTCGGGTCGGACTGCAGGTTGCACCGCGGCAGGCGTGTCGCCCTCCATCAGGTCGCGAGCCGGCGCTGCCAACGCCAGCCGAGTCACCGACTCATCAAGGACGCCGCTCCCGCGCCTCCAAACAGTGCCGCGCTGGTCCGGTTGAACCACGCATGCCCTTTCCCGGTGCGCAGATAGCGCGCCGCTCCCCGCGCGCCCAGCCCATAGGCCAGCTTGCAGCAGAGATCCAGTATGGCCCAGGTCAGGGTCATCACCAGCAGCTGCGGCAGCAACGGTTGCCCCGCGTTGAGAAACTGCGGCAGGAAGGCGGCGAAGAAGAGCATGTCCTTCGGGTTGCTGCCCCCCAGAATGAACGCTCGGCCGAACAGCCTGCTGAAACGCGGGGCGAGGGCAGGGCTTTCGATCTCGCGGGCAGCCGGTGCCTGGCGTGCCGCCTGCCAGCTCTGCCAGGCGAGGTAGAACAGGTACAGCGCACCGATCAGCTTGAGCGCGCTGAACAGGCGCTCCGAGGCCATCAATAGCGCACCAAGCCCCAGTGCCGAGGCGCTGAGCAGGGCGATGGAAGCGGTCACGCCGCCGAGAAAGGCTGGCCAGGAGCGGCGCACTCCGTAGTTCAGGCTGTTGCTGATCATCAACAGCGACAGCGGTCCGGGGATGAGGATCACCACCAGCGCCGCACTCGCATACAACAACCAGGTTTCCAGACTCATCACAGCCTCCTGAGAAATGAAAAAGCCCCGCCGCATGCGACGGGGCGGTGAGGCGCGCCTCGTTCAGAGAAACGCGAACTTGGCGATGAAGATCACGCACAGCACGTAGAGGCTGATGGAGACCTTGTCGCGCTGGCCAGTCAACAGCTTGAGCGTTGCGTAGGTCAAGAAACCCAGGGCGATGCCGTTGGCGATGGAGAAGGTCAGCGGCATCATCACCACGGTCACGATGGCCGGGATGGTGTCGGTGTGGTCCTTCCAGTCGATGTTGGCCAGCCCGCTCATCATCAGCATCGCCACGTAGATCAGCGCGCCGGCGGTGGCGTAGGCGGGAATCATGCCGGCCAGCGGGGCGAAGAACATGGCGATCAGGAACAGCACGCCGACGGTCACGGCGGTCAGCCCGGTGCGGCCGCCGGCAGCGACGCCCGAGGCGCTTTCCACATAGCTGGTCACCGGTGGGCAGCCGACGAAGGCGCCGACCACGCTGGAACTGCTGTCGGCCTTCAGCGCGCGGGACAGGTTCTCGATCTTGCCGTCCTCGTTCACCAGGTTGGCACGATGGGCGACGCCCATCAGGGTGCCGGCGGTGTCGAACATGTTCACGAAGAGGAAGGCCAGGATCACGCTGACCATCGCCACGTTGAGCGCGCCGGCGATGTCCATCGCCAGCCAGGTCGGCGCCAGGCTCGGCGGCATCGACACCAGGCCGTTGTACTCCACCAGGCCCAAGGCCCAGCCGACACCGGTGACCGCCAGCATGCTCAGCAGGATCGCGCCGAACACGTTGCGGTGGCTGAGCACTGCGATCATCAGGAAGCACACCGCGGCGAGCAGGGCGGTGGGTTCGCCGAACGAGCCCATGGTCAGCAGGGTGGCCGGGCTGTCGACCACGATGCCGGCGGTCTTCAGGCCGATCAGCCCGAGGAACAGGCCGACCCCCGCGCCCATGGCGAAGCGCAGGCTCATGGGGATGCTGTTGAGCAACCATTCGCGGATGCGCGACAGGCTCATGATCATGAACAGCACGCCGGAGATGAACACCGCACCCAGGGCGATCTGCCAGCTGTAGCCCATCTCGCCGACGACCGTGTAGGTGAAGAAGGCGTTCAGGCCCATGCCTGGTGCCAGGCCCACCGGCCAGTTCGCGTACAGGCCCATCAACAGGCAGCCGAGCGCCGCACCGATGCAGGTCGCGACGAAGGCGGCGCCGTGGTCGATGCCGGCGTCGGCCATGATGTTCGGGTTGACGAAGATGATGTAGGCCATGGTGACGAAGGTCGTCAGGCCGGCGAGCAGTTCGGTACGGATGCTGGTGCGGTGTTCGCTGAGCTTGAATAGCCGGTCCAGCCAGCCGGGGGCGGTGCGTTGCAACGGTGCTGCCTGGGGCTTGCGCTTGATGCTTTCCACTGGGCTTTCCTCATCGTTCTTGTTGTCGATCACCCGGAGCACGACACTCCCGAGGGGCGGGTGATGGTGTGCCCTTCGTTCTGTTAGTTGACCGAAAGGTCAGGAAGGGCTGTCCGGATTATGCTTTTGTATACAAGAATTGCAAACACTAAATCGCCCTCGCTTGTCACGGGAGCTGGCTTGCGTGGCGCACATCGCGGATATGGCGGTGATTGGGAGACAGAACGGTAGGAAATTGATTGTGCACAAGCGCAACGATGTTTTTGCTCGTTTTGTTCGTCCGACGACTGCCAGTGAAGCCGCGAACGCAGTAAAGTTCGGCCTTGCCGACACTTCACTTGCGAGCCATCGATGAACGAACAGTTGCAGCCCCTGAAGAAGCCGAACAAGACCGGCAAGACTCGCACCGGGACGCAGGACGATATCGTTTATGCGCACATCTTCGATGCCATCCTCGAACAACGCCTGGCCCCTGGCACCAAGCTCAGCGAGGAGGCCCTGGGCGAGATCTTCGGTGTCAGCCGCACCATCATCCGCCGCGCATTGTCGAGGCTGGCCCATGAAGGCGTGGTGTTGCTGCGGCCCAATCGCGGCGCGGTGGTGGCGAGCCCGAGCGTCGAGGAGGCACGGCAGATCTTCTTCGCCCGTCGGTTGGTGGAAAAGGCCATTACCGAACTGGCCGTGCAGCATGCCAGTGACGCGCAACTGGCCGAGCTGCGGCAGATGGTCATCGACGAGCGCGACTGCTTCGCTCGCGGCGATCGCGGCGCTGGCATCCGTCTGTCAGGCGAGTTCCACCTCAAGCTGGCGGAGGCGGCGAAGAACGCGCCACTGGTGAGCTTCCAGCGCAGCCTGGTGTCGCAGACTTCGCTGATCATTGCGCAGTACGAAGGGGCCAGTCGCTCGCATTGCTCCTACGACGAACACAATGAGCTGATCGATGCCATAGCCGCGCGCGACGCCGACAAGGCCGTGCACCTGATGATGCATCACATGGATCACATCGACAGCAAGCTCAACCTCGAGGAAGACAGTGCCTCGAACGACCTGCACGCGGTGTTCTCGCATCTGACCTTGATGAAGAAAAAGGCGCGTACGCCCCGCTGACCTCGTTCGCGCTGCCGTTGCAGGCGGCAGCGCGCGTATCCCGCTGGCCTCGCCATCTTTCCTGTGTCGGTGCGGCATCGCAGGCGGCAGCGTCAGCCTCCAGCCGCCGCCGGCTGAATCTATCTCACGCTTATTGAACCGCTCTGCTACCGCGCTGTGCCTGCTGGTAAATGTTATGTTATAACTTTCATTGTTTTGGTTGCTGATACCGCTTTTCGAGCGGTGCGGAGATGGAGTTTCTTGATCGTGATCGAATGTCGTGAGTTGCAGTGGGGCGCCGGCGGGCGGGCCCTCACGCCGCCGTTGAACCTCAAGCTAGCGGCCGGCAGCTGACCGCGGTGATCGGCAGCAATGGTTCGGGCAAGAGCAGCCTGCTCAGGGTACTGGCCGGTTTGGATCGCCCCCTGGCCGGTCACATTCGAATGAGCGTGGCGCGTCCGGGCGGTGTGGCCTATCTGCCGCAGCAGCAACAGATCGACCGGCAGTTTCCGATACGTCTGCTGGAGCTGGTCAGGGGCGGTTTCTGGGGCAGTCGGCTCGGCCGTAGCGAACGCCAGGCTCGGCTACGTCAGGTACTGGCCGATTGGGGCTTGCTCGACCTGCAGACCCAGGGCCTGCACGCGCTGTCTGGTGGCGAGCTGCAGCGGGCGCTGCTGGCCCGGATGAGCCTGACCGATGCGCAGGTACTGCTGCTCGACGAACCCGAGGCGGCACTCGACGAGACCGGTCTCGATCTGCTCTGGCAGCACCTCCGACGCTGGCAGCAGCAAGGCAGAACGCTGGTGCTGGTCAGCCACAACCTCGACCGCCTTCGGGAGAAGCGCTGCAACGCACTGCGTATCGCGCGCAGCGGCTGCGTCGCAGCGCCGATCGATCAGCTACTCGATCGTGATCCGCTCGGGCGAGTGGCGTGACGGCCGATCTGCTCTGGAGCCCCTTTGCCGAGTTCGCCTTCATGCGCCGCGCGCTGCTCGGCGGCGTGGCGCTGGCCTGCAGCGCGGCGCCGCTGGGTGTCTTCCTGATCCTGCGGCGGATGAGTCTGATCGGCGATGCCATCGCCCACGGCATCCTGCCGGGTGCGGCGCTGGCATTCTGGCTGTTCGGTCTCAGCCTGCCTGCACTGACGCTCGGTGGGCTGACCGCCGGGCTCGGCATGGCCGGCGCAGCGGCCTGGGTCAGCCGCCGTACCGGCTTGCGCGAAGACGCCAGCCTCGCCGCGCTTTATCCCATTTCGCTGGCCAGCGGCGTGCTGCTGCTCGGCCTGGCGGGACGCAAGCTCGACCTCTTGCACCTGCTGTTTGGCTCCGCGCTGGCCGTGGACGCCGACACCCTCAGCGGCATGCTCGCCACGGCGGCGTTCAGCCTGCTGGTGCTGGCACTGATCTACCGGGCCCTGGCGCTGGACAGCCTGGACCCATTGTTCCTGCGCAGCGTCAGCCGAATCGGGCCACTCGCCCATGCGGGATTTCTGACACTGGTGGTGCTCAACCTGGTGATCGGCTTCCAGGCCATCGGTGCGCTGATGGTGGTGGGGCTGATGATGCTGCCGGCTGCGGCCGCGCGTTTCTGGAGCCGACGCCTGCCCGTCCTGTTGCCGCTGGCTGCGCTGCTGGGCGCCCTGTGCGTATGGCTGGGGCTGCTGCTGTCGTTCTACGCCAGCCTGCCCAGCGGGCCGTGCATCGTCCTGCTCGCGGGGGCGTTCTACCTGATTTCAGTCGTTGCGGGCCCGGTATATGGCCTGCTGCGTTCGCGCGCTTCAATCCAGACCGTCTGAGGTATCAACCCATGCGTTACCTGTTTCTGTTGTTGGCCCTCTGGCTGCCCCTTTCCCTGCAGGCGGCCGAAAAGATCAGCGTCGTGACCAGCTTCAGCATCCTTGCCGACATGACCCGGGAGGTCGGTGGCGAGCATATCGAACTGACCAATCTGGTCGGTCCCGACGCCGACGCGCACCTTTATGAGCCCAGCCCGGATGATGCCCAGGCCTTGCTCCGCGCCGACCTGATCATCGCCAACGGGCTGGGCTTCGAACCCTGGCTGGAGCGCCTGCTGGCCAGCAGCGAGCCGGCGGGCAAGCGGATCGATGCCAGTGCGGGTGTCGTGCCTCTGATGCTGGAAGAGGAGGGCGAGGCAGTGCCTGACCCTCATGCGTGGCAGAGCCTGACCAATGCCGAAATCTACGTGCGCAATATCGCCAAGGCGCTCGTGGCGCTCGATCCGGCGCATCGCAACGACTATGAGCGGCGTCGTGACGCCTACCTGAGCCGGCTACACGCGCTGCTGAAGAAGGCCGATACCCGTATAGGCAGCCTGCCGGCCAGCCAGCGCAAGGTGGTGACCAGCCATGACGCCTTCGGGTATCTGGGGCAGGCCTGGCAGCTCCGGTTCATCGCGCCGCAGGGGCTGTCGAC
The DNA here is from genome assembly GCF_051948915.1 of Stutzerimonas sp. Brlt_14. Lineage (NCBI taxonomy): Bacteria > Pseudomonadati > Pseudomonadota > Gammaproteobacteria > Pseudomonadales > Pseudomonadaceae > Stutzerimonas > Stutzerimonas sp. Brlt_14. The sequence goes on along the minus strand of NZ_JAYJLM010000001.1, from coordinate 805,517 downwards.
CCATGACGAACCCTCGGCCGCCGACGTGGCCGCGTTGATCCGCCAGCTCCGCGAGGAAGGGGTGAGGGCCGTGTTCGTGGAGAACATTCGTGATCCGCGGCTCATCGAGCAGATCGCCGAAGAGGCGGGCGCCACGGTCGGCGGCACCCTGTACTCCGATGCGCTGGCCAGCGCAGGCCCGGCCAGCACTTACCTGGGCATGTTCGAGCACAACCTCGATACGCTGATGCAGGCGTTGCAGCCCTAGCCAGCCTTGCGATGCACCGAGACGCCGGCGGCGAAGGTTTCCTTCACCGCGCGGTCGTCGCCGAGGATCATCAGGGCGAAGAGCTTTTCCTGCAGGGTCGTCGCCTGGCTCAGGCGATAGTCGATCAGCGGCGTCGCCTTGTAGTCGAGCACCACGAAGTCGGCCTCCTTGCCCGGCTGCAGGTTGCCGATCCGGTCGTCCAGATAGAGCGCCCGCGCGCCGCCAAGGGTGGCGAGATAGAGTGCCTTGAACGCGTCGAGCTTCTGGCCCTGCAGCTGCAGCACCTTGTACGCCTCGTTGAGGCTGGCGAGCTGCGAGAAGCTGGTGCCGCCGCCGACGTCGGTGCCCAGGCCGACGCGCACACCGAAGCCTTCCACCTTGGCCAGGTCGAACAGGCCGCTGCCGAGGAACAGGTTGGAGGTGGGACAGAATGACACCGCCGAGCCGGTCTCACCGAGGCGTTTGCACTCGTCGTCGCACAGGTGGATGCCGTGGGCGAACACCGAGCGCGGGCCGATCAGGCCGTGGTGGTCGTAGACGTCCAGGTAGCCCTTGCGCTCGGGGAACAGCTCCTTGACCCACTCGACCTCCTGCTTGTTCTCGGAGATGTGGGTGTGCATGTACAGGTCGGGGAATTCGGCGAACAGCTTGCCGGCCAGGGTGAGCTGCTCCGGCGTGCTGGTCGGGGCGAAACGCGGGGTGACGGCGTAGTGCAGACGGCCCTTGCCGTGCCAGCGCTCGATCAGCTCGCGGCTGTCGGCGTAGCCGGACTCGGCGGTGTCGGTGAGGAACTCCGGGGCGTTGCGGTCCATCAGCACTTTGCCGGCGATCATCCGCAGATTGCGCTTCTCGCAGGCCTCGAAGAAGGCGTCCACCGACTGCTTGTGCACCGTGCCGAACACCAGCGCGGTGGTGGTGCCGTTGCGCAGCAGCTCGCCGAGAAACAGCTCGGCCTGCTGGCGGGCGTGGGCCATGTCGCTGAAGCGGCCCTCGTTGGGGAAGGTGTAGGTTTCCAGCCAATCCAGCAGCTGCGCGCCGTAGGAGCCGATGACGCCGACCTGCGGGTAGTGGATATGGGTATCGACGAAACCCGGAGTGATCAGCGCGTCCGGGTATTCGACAACCTCGGTGCCGGCCGCCAGGGTCGGCAGCAGTTCGGCGGCGTGGCCGATGCGCGCGACCTTGCCGTCCTCGACGACCAGCAGGCCGTCCTCGAAGTATTCATGGGCTTGCTCGATGCCCACTTCGCGCGGGTCGGCGAGGCAGTGGAGCAGGGCGGCACGGTAGGCTTTGGTGCTTGGCATGGTGACTCTCGAAAATCGTTGTATGAGGGTGATGCGTTGACATGGGCAGGCCGCCGCGGGGGCGTGCCTGCAACGAGGAAGTCGGATGGTCAGTTGGTCTGTGCGCGGCGCGAAGCGGGGACCAGCATCGGTACCGGCTTTTCACCGTCCTCGGCTTTCTCCCCACCCTTTTCACCGAAATGCGCGCTGTAGGTGGCGATCACCTCGCCGGCGATGGACACGGCGATCTCCACCGGCAGTTTGCCCTTCACCTCGGCGATGCCCATCGGGCAGCGCATGCGCTGCACGGTCTCCGGCTGGAAGCCGCGGTCCCGCAGACGGTGTTCGAACCTGGCGCGTTTGCTCTTGGAGCCGATCAGCCCGTAGTAGGTGAAATCGTTGCGCGAAAGGATCGCGGCGGTCAGTTCCAGGTCGAGCTGATGATTGTGGGTCATGACGATGAAGTAGCTGCCGGCGGGCATGTTATCCACTTCCTCGACCACATCGTCGGAGACCACCTTTTCCACGCCGCGCGGAATCTCGGCGGGAAATTCGTTTTCACGCGAATCGATCCAGCGCACCTTGCACGGCAGGCTGGCCAGCAGCGGCACCAGCGCGCGCCCGACATGCCCGGCACCGAACACGGCGATATGCGCCTGCGGCTGCCCCATTGGCTCGAACAGCAGCACCGTGGCGCCACCGCAGCACTGGCCGAGGCTGGCGCCGAGGGAGAAGCGCTCGAGGCGGGTGTCACGGCTGCGCTTTTCCAGCATTTCGCGGGCGATCTGCTGGGCCTTGTACTCCAGGTGGCCGCCGCCGATGGTGTCGTACAGGCGCTCACGGCTGACCACCATCTTCGAGCCGGCATTGCGCGGCGTGGAGCCGCGCTCCTCGATGATGGTCACCAGCACGCAGGGTTCGCCTTGTTGTTGCAGGTCGGCGAGTGCTTCGATCCAGGCCGTGTTGCTCATGGTTCTGTCCTTCGTATCGCCCGGTGGCGCGTGCAAAGCGTCGCCACCGGGACGTTCGTGTTGCGCTAACGGTGGACAACCACCGCGTTGTCCACCCTGCGTCAGGCCGGGGTGGTCTCCGTTGCCGCAGACTTGCTCGCCGCCTGCTTCAACCTGCGCATCTGTTCCACGCCCCAGAGCACGCGCTCGGGGGTCGCCGGAGCATCGATCTGCGGCTGCGCCCGGTAGTCGGCCAGGCTCGCCACCGCATCCTTGATCGCGCACCAGACCGAAATGCCGAGCATGAACGGCGGCTCGCCCACGGCCTTGGAGTGGAACACGGTGTCTTCGGGGTTCTTGCGGTTCTCCACCAGCTTGACCCGCAGATCCAGCGGCATGTCCGCCACCGCTGGGATCTTGTAGCTGGCCGGGCCGTTGGTCATCAGCTTGCCCTTGTCGTTCCAGACCAGCTCTTCCATGGTCAGCCAGCCCAGACCCTGGACGAAGCCGCCCTCGACCTGGCCGATGTCGATGGCCGGGTTCAGCGAGGCGCCGACGTCATGCAGGATGTCGCTGCGCAGCATCTTGTATTCGCCGGTCAGGGTATCGACGATCACTTCCGAGCAGGCCGCGCCATAGGCGAAGTAGTAGAACGGCCGCCCGCGCGCCTGACTGCGGTCGTAGTAGATCTTCGGCGTGCGGTAGAAGCCGGTGGACGACAGCGAGACCTGGTCGAAATAGGCCTGCTGGATCAGCTCCTCGAAGCTGATGTAGTGGTCGCGCAGGCGCACCTGGCCGTTCTTGAACTCGACGTCTTCCTCGAAGATCTGCCACTTGCGTGCGGCGAACTCCACCAACCGCTGCTTGATGGTCTGCGCCGCATTCTGCGCCGCCTTGCCGTTGAGGTCGGCACCGCTGGAGGCCGCCGTCGGCGAGGTGTTGGGCACCTTGTCGGTATTGGTGGCGGTGATCTGAATGCGCTCGATATCCACCTGGAACACCTCGGCCACCACCTGCGCGACCTTGGTGTTCAGGCCCTGGCCCATCTCGGTGCCACCGTGGTTCAGGTGGATGCTGCCGTCGGTGTAGACGTGCACCAGCGCGCCGGCCTGGTTGAGGAAGCTGGCGGTGAAGCTGATGCCGAACTTCACCGGCGTCAGCGCCAGGCCCTTCTTCAGGATCGGGCTCCTGGCATTGAACGCGCGGATATCTTCGCGTCGCTTTGCATAGTCGCTGCTGGCTTCCAGCTCGGCGGTCATCTCCTCGAGCATGTTGTGCTCGACGGTCTGGTAGTAGTGGGTGACGTTGCGCTCGGTCTTGCCGTAGTAGTTGCGCTTGCGCACCTCGAGCGGGTCCTTGCCCAGCTCGCGGGCCACCGCGTCCATGATTTCCTCGATGGCGACCATGCCCTGCGGGCCGCCGAAGCCGCGGTAGGCGGTGTTCGAGGCGAGGTTGGTCTTGCAGCGATGGCCATTGATGGTGGCGTCGCCCAGGTAGTAGGCGTTGTCGGAGTGGAACATGGCGCGGTCGACGATCGAGCCGGAAAGGTCCGGCGAGTAGCCGCAGTTACCGGCGAGATCGATCTCGATGCCGTGCAGCAGACCGTCATCGTCGAAGCCGACGTCGTACTCGACGTAGAAGGGGTGGCGTTTGCCGGTCATGGTCATGTCTTCCATGCGCGGCAGGCGCATCTTGGTCGGTCGGCCGGTGAGGTGCGCGATCACCGCGCACAGGCACGCAGGTCCCGCGGCCTGGGTTTCCTTGCCGCCGAAGCCGCCGCCCATGCGGCGCATGTCGATGACGATCTTGTTCATCGGCACGCCGAGCACTTCGGCCACCAGCTTCTGCACCTCGGTGGGGTTCTGCGTCGAGGTGTAGACGATCATGCCACCGTCTTCGGTGGGCATGACCGAGGACACCTGTGTCTCCAGGTAGAAGTGCTCCTGCCCGCCGATGTGCAGCGAACCCTGCAGCCGACGTGGCGCGCTGGCCAGGGCGGTGGCCGAGTCGCCGCGCTTGTGGGTGTGGCTGTCGAGCACGAAGTGCTTCTTGTGCAGCGCCTCGACCACGTCGAGCACCGGCTCCAGATCCTCGTATTCGATGATCGCGGCCATCGCCGCCTTGCGTGCGGTTTCCAGGCTGTCGGCAGCCACGGCGATCACCGGCTGGCCGATGAACTCGACCTTGCCGTCGGCCAGCAGCGGGTCGCCGGGCATCACGGCACCGATGTCCAGCTGGCCCGGTACGTCCTTCGCCGTGATGGCGATGGCCACGCCCGGAATCTGGTAGCAGGGGCTGGTGTCGATGCTGACGATGCGGGCGTGGGCGCGCTCGCTCATACGGGCATAGACGTGCAGCTGATTGGGAAACTCCAGCCGGTCGTCGACGTACACCGCCTCGCCCGAGACATGCTTGGGCGCGCTGTCGTGCTTGACGCTGCGACCGACGCCGGTGACCAGGTCCTGGGTGAACAGCGCCGCGATTTCTTCCTGAGTGCGGGTGGTTACGTGGTTAGACATAAGCGGTCACCCTCGTCTCGGTCTTCGGTGCATGTTGTTCGAGGAAGCACTTGCGCAGCAGGTTCTGTGCGACCAGCAGGCGATACTCGCGACTGGCGCGGAAGTCGGTCAGCGGCGTGAAGTCTTCGGCCAGTGCATCGCAGGCCGCGTCCACGGTCTGCTGGTTCCAGGGCGCGCCGTTCAGGGTCGCCTCGCAGGCCGCGGCGCGCTTGGGAATCGCCGCCATGCCGCCAAAGGCGACGCGGGCATCGGCGACCACGCCATCGGTGATCTGCAGGTCGAACGCGGCGCAGACAGCGGAGATATCGTCGTCCAGTCGCTTGGAAACTTTGTAGGCGCGGAACAGGCGATCCGGCGTGGCGCGCGGCACCCGCACCTTCTCGATGAATTCCCCGGGCTGGCGCGCGGTGACCTTGTAGTCGATGAAGTAGTCCTCGAGCGGCAGGGTGCGGCTGCTGGCGCCCTTGCGCAGGACAACTTCGGCACCCAGGGCGATCAGCAGCGGCGGCGAGTCGCCGATCGGCGAGGCGTTGCCGATGTTGCCACCGAGCGTGCCCTGGTTGCGGATCTGCAGCGAGGCGAAGCGCTGCAGCAGCTCGCCGAAATCCGGGTACTCGGCGGCCAGCGCGGCGTAACAGTCGGTCAGCGGGGCGGCCGCACCGATCTCGATATGGCGGTCCGCGATCTGGACCTGCTTCATCTCGGTGATCTGCCCGACATGGATCATCACCGGCAGCTCGCGGTGGAACTGGGTGACCTCCAGTGCCAGGTCGGTGCCACCAGCAAGCAGCCGTGCATCGGGATTGGCGGCGTAGACCTCGGCCAGTTCGGCGACGGTCAGCGGCGACAGGCAACGCTTTTCGCCGTCGCTGAGCTCGGCCATTTCACGCGGGGCGATGGCCTTGAGCTGGGCGATGGTCTCGGCTTCGCGGGCATCGAACTGGTCCGGCTGCTTGGCACAGCAGGCCTGTTCGGCGGCTTCGAGGATCGGCCGGTAGCCGGTGCAGCGGCAGAGGTTGCCGGCCAGGGCTTCGTGGGCCTGGTGCGGATCGTATTCATTGACCGCGCCGGCGTTCTTCTGCAGGGCGAACAGGCTCATGACGAATCCGGGGGTACAGAAGCCGCACTGCGAGCCGTGGCAGTCGACCATCGCCTGCTGGACGCTGTGCAGCCGGCCCTGGTCCTTGAGGTCTTCGACGCTGATCAGCTGCTTGCCGTGCAGGGCGGAGACGAAGGTCAGGCACGAGTTGAGGGTGCGATAGCGCAGGCGGTCGTCCACCAGTTCGCCGACCACCACGGTACAGGCACCACAGTCACCGGAGGCGCAGCCCTCCTTGGTTCCGGTCTTGCCACGATACTCGCGCAGATACTGCAGCACCGTGGTATTGGGATCGAGTGCGCGCTCGCTGCGCAGTTCTCGATTGAGAAGAAACTGGATCAAGGCGAAGCCTCCGCTGTTGTTGTTCTGACGCGCAAACTATCGCTATCTGACTTTTCGGTCAACTAATTCCTGACTCAAAAGTCAATGCGGCAGACGCGCGCAGATCGGGCGAGGCATATCGATGCGCTCGCCCCTGTTTGCATACTGCAATTAAAGCCCGTTCAGACGGGTTCGGCCTCGCCCTGCCGTCGGTAGGCGTAGGTCTCGGCGAAGCGCGAGAGCATGTACCGGCTGCAGGTGGTGCTCGGGTATTTCGGCGGGTTGGTTTCGTCGTAGCAACCGGGCAGGCAGGCGATCTCGGTGTCCGGATGCGGCTCGGCGAAGAACGGCATGGAGTAGCGGTCCACGCCCAGCGGGCTGATCACGCGATGGGGCGTCGACTTGTAACGGTCGTTGCTCCAGCGCGCCATCATGTCGCCGATGTTGACCACGTAGGTGCCTTCGATGGGCGGTGCGTCGATCCACTCGCCCTTGACGTTCTGCACCTGCAGGCCGCCGGCCTGGTCCTGATAGAGCAGGGTGACGCAGCCGTAATCGGTGTGCGCGCCGGCGCCTTGCTGATCGGCGCTGGTGGCGGTCTGCCGGGGCGGGTAGTGGATCATGCGAAACACGCTGATGGGCTCGACGAAACGCTTGTCGAAGAAGTCCCGCTCGATGCCAAGGGCGAGTGCGATGGCACGCAGAAGCGTGCAGGCAAGGTCCTGCATGTCGCGGTAGTGCCCTTCCATCAGCTCGGTCCAGCCTTCGATCTGCAGCGGATGACGGTTGGGCCCGCGCAGTGGTTTGCCGGCCAGTACCTCGGGATGATCGGCAGGCATATGGAAACCCATGTCGAAGGTTTCCTTGAGGTCGCACGGCTGGCTCGGGTCCAGCTGCTCGGTGGCGACGGCACCGTAGCCGCGGTGGTGCTGGCTCTTGGTGATATCGATCTTCAGCTTTTCGTCGGCGGGCAGGGCAAAGAAACGCTTGGCATGGTCGGTGAGGGTGGCGATGCGCTCGGCGCTGATCGGATGACCCTTGATATAGAAGAAGCCCCACTCGCGGCAGGCGCGGTCGATGGCCTCGGCGACGGCCAGATGGCCGGCCTCGTCGGCGTTATAGAGCGGGGAAATATCGATGATGGGCAGTGAGTTCATGGCTGACTCCGGGTACGGCGCCGCCGGTCTTCTCGTACCGGCGGCCTTCGAGGGCAATGCCCCCTGCGTGCGGTTCGCCCGGAGGCGGGACGGCACGCGAGATTCCGCAGTGCGCCGGTCGGGCCGGCGCAGGTGACGCTTACTTCGGCATTTCAGCCTTGACGCCCTGGACGTAGTAATTCATCGAGGCGAGGTCCTTGATGCTGGCGGTCTCGCCCTCGGCGATGCGTACTTCGCCAGCCTGGTCCTTGATCGGACCGGTGAACGGATGGAATTCACCGCTCTTGATGCGGGCGATGATCTGCTCGGCCTCGGCCTTGACGTCAGCAGGCACCAGATCGCTGATCGGCAGGCTGATGCTGTCCTGTGCCAGCCCGCCCCAGAAGTCCTCGGATTTCCAGTTGCCGGCCATTACCGCTTCGGCAGACTTGGTGTAGTGCGGCCCCCAGTCGTTGACGATGGAAGTCAGCACGGCCTTCGGCCCGAAGTGCTGCATGTCCGACGCGTAACCGACGGAATAGACGCCACGGCGCTCGGCGGCCTGGATCGGTGCCGGGCTGTCGGTGTGCTGGAAGATCACGTCCACGCCCTGGTCGATCAGCGCGTTGGCGGCATCGGCTTCCTTGCCCGGATCGAACCAGGTGTTGACCCACACCACCTTGATCTCGGTGCCAGGGTTGTACTTGTCCAGCGCCAGCTGGATGGCGTTGATGTCGCGGATCACTTCCGGAATCGGGAAGGACGCGATGTAGCCGACCTTCTTGGTCTTGGTCATCTTCGCCGCGAGGAAGCCGCCGACGTAGCGGCCTTCATAGGAGCGGGTCAGGTAGGTGCCGACGTTCTTCGCCTGCTTGTAACCGGTGGCGTGCTCGAAGGTGACCTTGGGGAACTGCTTGGCGACCTTCAGCGTGGGGTTCATGTAGCCGAAGGAGGTGGTGAAGATCAGGTCATAGTCGCTCTTGGCCATGTTGCGGATAACCCGCTCGGCATCGGCGCCTTCCGGCACGTTCTCGACGAAGCTGGTCTTCACCTTGTCGCCCAGCTGCTCTTCCATGTACTTGCGACCCTGCTCATGCTGGTAGGTCCAGCCATGGTCGCCGATCGGGCCGATATAGACGAAGCCGACCTTCAGCGGATCGGCGGCCGAAGCGGCGACCGTGGTAAGAGCGGCGCTGAAGCCGATCGCTGCGGCAAGGGCGCGCAGCAGGGTTTTCCGTGAGTTGTTCTGCATGGCGGGTGACGCTCCTGTTTGTCTAGCTACAGAGCCTGTGTTGGCTGATAGCTGGTTAGCAAAAAGCTGACCAACTGGACAGATACCTTCGTTGTGCCGGATTGCGGCCGATTCGGCTCGACGCCGAGGCCAGATCGAGACTTGCGCTGGTGCGCCAGTAATCCACGGCGCCCAGCTTTGGTGCAAGCCTCGATCGTGGTTGTTTAGCCGTTTACCAGTTGCCGGGCCGCCTGCTGGTGATCGGCGATCAGTCCGTGCACGTCGAGGCCTTCGACCTGACCGTCGACGACGCGCCATTTTCCGCCGATCATCACCCGGTCGGCACGGTCGGCGGCGCAAAGCAGCAGCGCGGCGATGGGATCGTGGCTGCCGGAAAAGCGCAGTTCGTCGAGCTTGAACAGGGCCAGATCGGCCTGCTTGCCGACCGCCAACTCGCCGATGTCGCTGCGCCCGAGCAGGCGCGCGGAGCCGCGGGTCGCCCAGCCGAGCACCTTCTGCGGGGTGATCTTCTCGGCGCCGTAGCGCAGGCGCTGGATGAACAGCGCCTGACGCGCTTCGAGCATCATGTTGGAGGCGTCGTTGGAGGCCGAACCGTCCACGCCCAGGCCGATGATGGCGCCCTTGTCCTCGAGCTCGAGCGTGTGGCAGATGCCGGAGGCCAGACGCATGTTGGAACTCGGGCAATGGCAGATGCCCACACCGGCTGCACCCAGGCGGTGAATTTCCACCTGGTTGAAATGGATGCCATGGGCCAGCCAGGTCCGCGGGCCGAGCCAGCCGACGCTCTGCAGGTAGTCCACGGTGCGCATGCCGAAGCGTTTCGCGCAGAACTCCTGTTCGTCCAGGGTCTCGGCCAGGTGGGTATGCAGACGCACATCCCGCGCTTCGGCCAGCTCCGCGCAGGTCCGCATGATGTCGGTGGTGACCGAGAACGGCGAGCAGGGCGCCAAGGCGATCTGGATCTGCGCGCCGTCGCCTCGCTCGTGGTAGCGGTCGATCAGCCGCTCGCTGTCGGCGAGGATGGCCTCGGCGTCCTGCACCACGCTCTTGCATGGCAGGCCGCCGTTTTCCTTGGACAGGTTCATCGAACCGCGGGTGAGCATGGCACGCATGCCCAGTTCGCGGACGGCCCCGACCTGGATGTCGATGGCGTCCTCGAGCCCGCCCGGAAACAGGTAGTGGTGATCCGCCGCCGTGGTGCAGCCGGACAACAGCAGCTCGGCCAGCGCCACCTTGCTCGCCAGCTGCAGCGCCTGCGGCGTCAGCCGCGCCCAGACCGGGTAGAGGGTCAGCAGCCAGTTGAACAGTGGCTCGTTGACCACCGGCCCCCACGCGCGGGTGAGGGTCTGGTAGAAGTGGTGATGGGTGTTGACCAGCCCCGGCAGCACCACGTGTTCGCGGGCGTCGAAGGTCTCGTCCACCGGCAGCGAAGGCGAGGCCCCGGCAGCGAGCATTTCGACGATGACGCCGTTCTCGACCACCAGCCCGCCCGGGGCTTGCTGGTCGTTGGCGGTGAACAGGGCGAGGGGATTCTTAATCCAGATTCGATGAGCAGCCATGGCCGGCTTTCTCCTGAGGGTTGAGTTCAGAGTAGCCAGCTCAGTTATGCCCTGTCTGCTGATCCAGGGGCGGCGGAGGTTGCCTGTGCCGCGGGCGGAAAGATAAGGGATGCCGCAGGGGCTGCCAAGGGCTGGTTAGCGGGAGCGGTCCCGGCCCCGACCGGGACACCGGGGTGAGTCCGTTCACGGTCGATCACGGTCTTGCCTCCTCACCAGGGCAGCGCGTCCCCCAGATAGTCGATGTACCGATGCCCGCCCTGGCCGATGGTCCGCGTCACCTGCTCGGCCATGCCGCGAGCGCTGGTCTCGACATCCAGCGGGGCCTGATCGCCACCCATGTCGGTCTTGACCCAGCCCGGATGCATCGACAGCACGGTCAGCTTCGTCTCGCCGAGCTTGGCAACGAAGGTGCGGGTCATGTGGTTCAGCGCGGCCTTGCTCGCACCGTAGAGGTCCATGCCCATGCCAGGGCCGACTTCGACGCTGCCGAGAATGGAGCTCATGAAGACGACCACGCCCTGATCCGGGTTCACCAGTGGCAACAGTCGTTCGGCCAGGCGCACCGGAGCGACGGCGTTGGTGAAGAACAGCTGGCCGACTTCCGCCTGGCTGGCTTCGGTGGCCGGTTTGTCCTGCGGCCCGGCGATGCCGGCGTTGACGAACAGGACGTCGATCGGGGTGCCGGCCAGGCGTGCGGCCAGTTCATCGACGCTGGCCGCGTCGTCCATGTCCAGGGTCTCGATGCGCAGCTGCGGCAACCCGTTTAGCGCTTCGGCACGCTGTGGATCGCGGACGGTGGCGATCACCTGCCAGCCTGCGCTGGAGAACTGCTTCGCCAGGCCGAGGCCCAGGCCGCGGGAGGCGCCGACAATCAGTATGTTCTTTGGCATGGAGCAATCTCGAAGGTCATGACGTGGGCAAGAATAGCGCGAGGACCGGCTTCGCGCGCAGCGGGCCGGCATGCGGCAATCGACCACTGCCCGAGTGTTGCAAGCCGTTTCGTTGCGATGGTCAGAACCGCTCTGTTTCGGCTCTCATGGGCTAGTTTTGCAGTGCGCCCGGCAACGAATCATCCGCCCTGGAGGACCCAATGCCCGAACAGCAGATCCAATCGACCCGCTGGCACGCCCGTCAGGCCGAGGAGGCCTTGCTGGAGCTGGACTCAACCGCCGCCGGCCTGACGCACGAGCAGGCCGCGCAGCGTCTGCTCCGCTACGGTCCCAACCGGCTCGACGAAGCCAAGCCGGCCAGCGTCTGGCAACGCGTGCTGCGGCATCTGAACAACGTGCTGCTCTATGTGCTGATCGCCGCGGCGCTGGTCACCGGATTGATGGGGCACTGGGTCGACACCTTCGTGATCATTGCGGTGGTGGTGCTCAACGTTGCCATCGGTTTCGTTCAGGAAGGCAAGGCGGAAAAGGCGTTGCAGGCGATCCGCCATCTGCTGGCGCCGCACGCAGTGGTGCTGCGCGACGGCCGGCAGCAGGACATCGATGCCGCCGATCTGGTGCCCGGTGATGTGGTGCTGCTGGCCTCCGGCGACAGCCTGCCAGCCGATGTGCGACTGCTGCAGGCGCGCAGCCTGCGCATCGACGAGGCGGCGTTGACCGGTGAATCGGTGCCGGTGGACAAGCAGGTCGATGCCGTGGCCGATGACGCGGCCATCGGCGACCGGATCTGCATGGGCTATGCGGGCACCCTGGTCACCCAGGGCCAGGCGCGGGCCGTGGTGGTTGCCACCGGCGCCGCCACCGAGATCGGCCGTATCGGCCGCATGCTCGAAGCGGTGGAGCAGGGCACCACGCCGCTGCTGCGAAAGATGCAGGACTTCGGCCGCATCCTGACCCTCTTCATTCTCGCCACCGGCGGATTGCTGTTCCTGTTCGGCACGCTGGTGCGTGGCATGGGGGCCGGTGAGATGTTCATGGCCGCGGTAGGCCTGTCGGTCGCGGCGATCCCGGAAGGACTGCCGGCGATCATGACCATCACCCTGGCGATCGGTGTGCAGCGTATGGCCGCACGCAACGCGGTGATCCGTCGGCTGCCGGCGGTGGAGGCGCTGGGTTCGGTGACGGTGATCTGCTCGGACAAGACCGGCACCCTGACGCGCAACGAGATGACCGTGCAGGAGGTGATCTGTGCCGGCCAGTCGCTGGACGTCGAGGGGGCCGGGTACGCGCCGACCGGCAGCCTGCTGCTGCAGGGTTCGGCGGTCGATGCGGCAGCATTGGCTGCCCACTCGCCGGCGGCGGCCGCGCTGGTCGAAGCTGCCGCGCTGTGCAATGACGCCAGCCTGCACGAAAAGGAACAGCACTGGGTGCTGGCTGGCGATCCCACCGAGGGCGCGCTGCTGACTCTGGCGATGAAGGCCGGACTTTCGCCGACGGTAGTGCAGGTCGACCGGCCGCGGCTGGACGTGATTCCGTTCGAATCCGAGCATCGGTTCATGGCGACGCTGCATGCCTGCGAGGCGGGCAGCGAGGTATTGGTCAAGGGCGCGCCGGAACGCATTCTGGCCATGTGCTCGCAGCAGCTGGAGGCCGACGGCGTCGAGCGCTCGCTGGATGAGGCGCACTGGCACAACCAGATCGAGGCGCAGGCGCGCGCCGGGCGTCGGGTACTGGCCTTCGCCCGGTGTCGGCTGGGCGTGGGCAAGCAGGACCTCGAGCATGCCGATGTCGCCAGCGGGCTGACCCTGCTCGGCCTGGTGGGCATCATCGATCCACCCCGTGACGAGGCGATCCGGGCGGTGGCGCAGTGCCGCGCGGCCGGCATTCGTGTGGTGATGATCACTGGTGACCACGGTGTGACCGCCAGCGCCATCGCCCGGCAGCTGGGCATGGGCGAGGACATCAAGGCGATCACCGGCCCGGAGCTGGAGCTGATGGACGACACTGCCATGCGCCAGGCCGTCGCCGAGGCACGGGTGTTCGCCCGTGCCAGCCCGGAACACAAGCTGCGTCTGGTACGTGCGCTGCAGGCCAATGGCGAGGTCGTCGCCATGACCGGCGATGGCGTCAACGATGCGCCTGCGCTGAAGCAGGCCGACGTCGGCGTGGCCATGGGCATGAAGGGGACCGAGGCGGCCAAGCAGGCGGGCGCCATCGTGCTGGCGGACGACAACTTCGCCTCCATCGCGCATGCCGTGGAAGAAGGGCGTACCGTCTACGACAACCTGCGCAAGACCGTGACCTTCCTACTGCCGATCAACGGCGGCGAGTCGCTGTCGCTGCTGTTGGCGGTGCTGCTCGGCCTGGCGCTGCCGATCACGCCGGTTCAGGTGCTCTGGGTCAACATGGTCAGCTCCGTGGCGCTGGCCATGGTGCTGGCCTTCGAACCGACCGAGGCGGACGTGATGCAGCGCCCGCCGCGGCGACCGGACGAACCGATGCTGTCGCGCTTCGTGATCTGGCGGATCTTCTTCGTCTCGGCGCTGTTCCTGGTCGGGATCTTCGGCATGTACCAGTGGATGCTGGCGCAGGGCGCGACGGTCGAGGCCGCGCGCACCGTTGCGGTGAACACGCTGGTATGCATGGAGGTGTTCTACCTGTTCAGCGTGCGCTACCTGAAGGCGCCGTCCTTCACGGTGCAGGGCGTGAAAGGCACGCCGCGGGTGCTGGTGGCGGTGTTCAGCGTGTTCGGCCTGCAGCTGTTGTTCACCTACGCGCCGTTCATGCAGTCGCTGTTCGCCTCCGAGGCCTTGCCGCTGGACACCGGCATGCTGGTGGTACTGGCCGGCGTGGCGGTGCTGCTGATCCTGGAGATCGAGAAGGCGCTGCTGCGACGCATAGGCGTCGGCCCGTCCTGAGGTGGCGCCGTAGGGGTCAGAGCGGCGGCAGCTCTTCCATGAGGTCGGTGGAGTTGATGCCCGGGATGTGCAGCTCGCTCTTGGCCAGCTGCTGACCCTCCATCTGCGGCTGGGTCACCCAGGTGAGGATGTCGTAGTAGCGGCGGATGTTGGCCACGAAGTGCACCGGCTCACCGCCGCGGGCATAGCCGTAGCGGGTCTTGCTGTACCACTGCTTCTGCGACAGGCGCGGCAGCATCTGCTTCACGTCCAGCCATTTGTTGGGGTCCAGCCCTTCGGCCTCGGCCAGCTTGCGTGCATCTTCCAGATGGCCGCCGCCGACGTTGTAGGCGGCCAGGGCGAACCAGGTGCGGTCCGGCTCCTCGATACTCTCGGGCAGGCTGGCATGCACCTGAACGAGGTACTTGCCGCCACCCTGAATGCTCTGTACCGGATCGAGGCGATTGGTCACGCCCATGGCATTGGCGGTGCGCAGGGTCAGCATCATCAGTCCGCGCACGCCGGTCTTGGAGGTGGCTTCCGGCTGCCAGTGGGACTCCTGGTAGCCGATCGCAGCCAGCAGGCGCCAGTCGATGCCATGTTCCTTGGCGGTTTCACGGAAGGCCTTTTCATAACGTGGCAGACGCTGCTGCAGGTGCTTGGCGAAGGCATAGGCACCGACGTAGCCGAGCACGTCGACATGGCCGTAGTAGCGCTCGCGCAGGCGCTGCAAGGTACCGTTCTGCTGGGCCTGCTCGAGGAAGGCATCGGCCGCCTTGAGCAGGCTGTCATCCTCGCCTTTGGCGACCACCCAGGCCAGGCTGTTCTGTTCGCCGACGTCGAAGCCGGCGCGGATGTTGCTGAAATACACCTGGTTCATGGACATCTCGTTGGATTCCACCAGGGTCAGGTCGATCTGGCCTTCATCGACCATGCGCAGCAGGTCGACGACTTCCACCGCATCGGATTCGTCGTAGCGCAGCTCGGGGAATTCCACCTGCAGCGAGGCCAGCTTCTCCGCCTGGCTGCTGCCCTTGAGCACCAGGATGCGTTTGCCGATCAGATCCTTCGGGCTGGTCGGTCGGCGCTGGCCGCTGTGGTAGACGACCTGGGTGGTGACGTCGAGGTAGGAACGGGTGAAGCGCGCCAGTTCCTGGCGGCCTTCGCTGGCGACCAGTCCCGCAGCGGCCAGTGCCGGGCCGCCGGGACGGTTGAGACGGCTGAAGATGTCGTCGATGTTGTCGGCGGTTTCGATCTGCAGTTCGACGCCCAGGGTGCTGGCGAAACGCTTGACCAGCTCGTACTCGAAGCCGGCTTCGCCATTGCGATCCTGGAAATAGGTGGAAGGGCTGTTGCGGGTAATCACGCGCAGTACGCCTTCCTCCTTAATGCGCTCGAGCTCGCTGGGCTTTTCGGCGCAGCTGCCGAGCATCAGGAAGATTCCGATCGCCAACAGCCAGATGGCGCAGCGCTTGCGGAACAGGGTATGGGCAAACATCGGCGCAGTATACGCAAAGGCGAACCGCCACCATATCTGGACAGCGTTCGGCCTCTCTGCTAGGCGGGCCTGGGTGGACGACCGCAGCGCGGCAGTTGGGCATAATGCCGGCCCTGCCGTTGTCGTCGCCGAGATCGTTGCCAAACATGACCGAGGTCCTGCCCAAACCCTGGTTCGTCTACCTGGTGCGTGCCGCCAATGGCGCGCTGTACTGCGGGATCAGCGACGATGCCCAGCGACGTTTCGCCGAGCACCAGCGCGGGCGCGGGGCGCGTTTCTTCCATTCCAGCCCGGCGCAGGCGCTGGTCTACGTCGAGGCCTGTGCCAGCAAGGGCGACGCGCTGCGCAGGGAAATCGCCATCAAGCGATTGGACAAGCGTGCAAAGGAACGCCTGGTAAGCCAGGCCGGGCCCGTGGCGTGAATGACGCCCTAATCAGCCGGTAGGCTCGCCCGAGCGGAGCGTCTAAGCTGATGCATCTTTCCACGACGATGCTCCGCTTAACGGGGCATCTCGACACTTCCTCTGGCGGAGCCTGTCATGCACGAGCTGATCCTGCACCACTATCCCACCTCGCCCTTCGCCGAGAAGGCGCGCCTGATGCTCGGATTCAAGCAGTTGTCCTGGCGTTCGGTGATGATCCCGCCGGTCATGCCCAAGCCGGATCTCACCGCGCTGACCGGGGGCTACCGGCGTACGCCGGTGTTGCAGGTCGGCGCCGATATCTACTGCGACACGGCGCTGATCGCTCGTCGGCTGGAAGCGGAGAAGGCCACTCCGGCGCTGTTCCCCGAAGGTCAGGAATTCACCGCGGCGACGCTCGCTCAATGGGCCGACTCGGTACTGTTTCTGAATGCCGTGAGCCTGGTCTTCCAGCCCGAATCCATGGCGCTGCGTTTCGCCCAGGTGCCCAAGGAGTTCGTCCAGGTGTTCAGCAAGGACCGCGCGCAGCTGTTCGCCAACGGCTCGGTGAGCCGGGTGCCGCTGGAGCAGGCCAAGAGCGACTGGCCGGTGTTCATGTCGCGCCTGCAGCAGCAACTGGCGCGCGAGGAGGGCGAGTTCCTGTTGGGCGCTGCGCCTTCGCTGGCGGATTTCGCCGTCGCGCACTGCCTCTGGTTCCTGCGTGCGACGCCGGTCACCGCACCGCTGGTGGACGACTATCCGGAGATCCGTGCATGGCTCGGCAAGGTGCTGGGCGTCGGCCATGGCTCGAGCAGCGAGATGTCTGGCGAGGATGCCGTGCGCGTGGCCCGCGAGGCCGAACCGGCTGCGCTGCCCGAGGAGGCGTTCGCCGATCCCAACGGTTTCCAGGAAGGCCAGCCGGTGACGATCGCCGCGGTGGATTATGGGGCCGATCCGGTCGAGGGCGAGCTGGTGTTCGCCGGAGCGGAAGAGCTGATCCTGCGCCGCAGCGACGATCGCGCCGGCGTCGTGCATGTGCACTTCCCACGCAGCGGCTATCGCATCGAGGCGCGCTGAGCCCTACTGCGCCGCCGGGGCCGCCGGGGCCGCCTGGTGCACGCTGGGCAGCTCGGCGGCCAGATCGCGGAAATAGGCGATGCGCTCGTAGCACAGCGTGAGTTCGCCGCTGATGCGGTTGAACCAGGCGTCCGGGGCGCCACAGGTGGACATGCGCAGGGTCAGGTCCCGCGGCAGGGCGAAGGCTTCGCTGGCCTTGGCCGCCACCGCTTCCAGCTCACTGCTGGCTCGGATCTTCTCCAGTAGCTCGGTACCGCCTGCAAGGTGCGCGGGAGGGGTGTCGTAGACCACCTTGATGCGGTGTCGCAGCGGTTGCGCGGCGCTGCGCCCGAAGTGCTCGCGAAACCACTGCACGGCATGGGCGACCTGCTCGTATTCGTCGGGGCAGTACAGCGCTCGTTCCACCGGCAGGCCGCTGACTTCCAGCACCCAGTCGAGCCGATCCGGGTCGCTGCCGTAGGCCAGGCAGGCGATGTTGTAGAAGCGCTGGGCGTCCAGCGCATGGCTGTCCCAGACCGGTACCGGGGAGCCGTCGCGTTCCGCGTTCTGCCATTCCATACGGCAGTAATCGGCGACGTCCATCAGCTTGGCGTAGAAATCGTCGCGGTGCTGTTCCTGCTGCAACAGGAAAAGGCCCATGAAACCGAGCTGGTCGGCGGCGTCCTCCTCGCGGCCAAGCACAGGCAGCTGCAGTTCGCTGATCAGCAGGTGCCCCATCTCGTGCATCAGCGTGAACTCGGCGTTGGCCACGGTGAAGCGCACCGCTTCCACCGACAGCTCGGGCGCGGTGCCGCCGTCCTGCGCCGGGGCCAGCATCGGCAGCAGCCATAGCAGCCAGGCGAAACGGCTCATGGTGTGCCGTCCAGGTCGGCATGGCTGAACGGCGCCGGGCGGCTCGGCCAGCTCAACGCCAGGCGTTCGAAGTCACGGGCCAGCAGGCTGGCGACGATGAGGTCGCGCAGCCAGCGATGATCGGCAGGAATCACATACCAGGACGCCGCGTCGCGGTGGGTGCGCCCCAGCACCTCGGCCCATTGCGCCTGGTGATCGGCGAAGTGGCGATGGTCGCGCAGATCGCCCAGGGTCAGTTTCCAGCGTTTTTCCGGATGATCCAGACGGCGATGCAGCCGCCGCTTCTGCTCGCCGAGCGAGAGCTGCAGGTAGCACTTGAGGGGGTGAATCCGTTGCGCGTGCATCCGCTGTTCGAATTCGGCGATCGCTCCGTAGCGTTGCGGCAGGTCCGCCACCGCGCATAGGCCGTCACGCACATCGCTGACCAGCGCCTCGTAGTAGCTGCGGTTGAACACGCCCAGCGTGCCAGGGGGCGGCAGGCGCTCGCGGTAACGCTGGAGAAAACCCTCGCGGCGCTCGTCCGGAGTCGGTGCCTGGAAACCGATGGCCGACATCCCGAGCGGGTCGAGGCCGGCGAGCACGCGGCGCACCACGCCGTTCTTGCCTGCGCAGTCGGGGCCCTGCAGGACGAGCAGCAGGGCGTCCTGACGATTGGCCATGAGCATGCTCTGCTGCTCGCGCAGCCACTCCTTCAGCCCGGCCAGCTGTGTCTGTGCCTGCGGCTTGCCCAGCCCGTAGTCCCGCGCCGGATCATGCCCCAGCGGGGCGCTGGGGTCGCACAGGCAGTCATCGAGCAGGCTGTCCGGCAGGCGCATGGTGGGTTCAGTCCTTGCGGCGCTTGAGCTGATCCTTGAGCTGGGTGGGCAGCTGGCGAATGATCAGCATGTCGCGGTCCTCGTCGTATTCGATCTTCGAGCCCAGCAGGTGCGATTCGAAGCTGATCGACAACCCCTCGGCGCGGCCGGTGAAGCGGCGGAACTGGTTGAGGGTGCGCTTGTCCGGCGGGATCTCCGGCGACAGGCCGTAATCCTTGTTACGGATGTGCTCGTAGAAGGCCCGCGGCCGGTCCTCGTCGATCACCCCGGACAGTTCCTCGAGGGTGATCGGCTCGCCGAGCTTGGCCTGGGTGCTGGCGTAGTCCACCAATGCCGAGGTCTTTTCGCGGGCCTGCTCCTCCGGCAGGTCCTCGCTCTCCACGTAGTCGCTGAACGCCTTGAGCAGGGTGCGCGTCTCGCCGGGGGCATCGACGCCCTCCTGGCAGCCGATGAAATCGCGGAAGTACTCGGAGACCTTCTTGCCGTTCTTGCCCTTGATGAAGGAGATGTACTGCTTCGACTGCTTGTTGTTCTGCCACTCGGAAATGTTGATGCGTGCTGCCAGATGCAGCTGGCCCAGATCCAGATGCTTGGCTGGCGCCACATCCAGCGACTCGGTCACCGCCACGCCTTCGCTGTGATGCAGCAGGGCGATGGCCAGGTAGTCGGTCATGCCCTGCTGGTAGTGGGCGAACAGCACGTGACCACCGGTGGACAGATTGGACTCTTCCATCAGCTTCTGCAGGTGTTCCACGGCCTGGCGGCTGAAGGCGGTGAAGTCCTGAATGCCTTCCATGTATTGCGCCAGCCAGCCGCTGAACGGATAGGCGCCGGATTCGCCGTGGAAGAAGCCCCAGGCCTTGCCCTGCTTGGCGTTGTAGCTTTCGTTGAGGTCCGCCAGCAGGTTCTCCATGGCCTGCGATTCGCCCAGCTCCGAATCGCGGGCGTGGAGAACGGCAGGTGTGCCGTCCGGTTTTTTCTCGATCAGGTGGACGATGCAGTGACGGATGGGCATGGCGAACTCGCGGGCTGAATGCAACAGGAGCGGCAGTTTACCCGAGAGCACGGGCATGAGCGCTTGTCGGTTCTGCTCAGGGTAGCGGACACGGATCAATGTCGGGGATCGCATGCAGCGCTAGCCTGCTGACTGCATCGAGCTTTGCGGGGTATGGCATGTGAACAGTGAATTCCGGGCCTGGTTGGGCGTCGCGCGTGGGCGTTTCCTCCTTCTGACGCTGAGCTGCGTGGCGCTCGGCATCGCCCTGGCGGCAAGTGCGTCCGGCGGGGAGCTGGTGATCGGCGAAGCCGTGCTGGTGCTGCTCGGCGCCCTAGCGGCGCATGTGGCGGTCAACGCGCTCAACGAGTGGGGCGACTACCGCAGCGGGCTGGATCTGCAAACCCGTCGCACCGCGTTCAGCGGCGGCAGCGGCACGCTCGTGGTCCTGCCGCACCTGCTGCGTCGCACACTGCTGCTCGGGCTCGGCTGTCTGCTGTTCTGCGTGCTGATCGGGCTGTTCTTCCTCTTGCGCAAGCCACAGCTGCTGAGCAGCCTGGCGCCGCTCGGAGTGGTCGGCCTCCTGCTGGTGGTTGGCTACACGCCCTGGCTGACACGGCACCCCTGGCTCTGTCTGTTCGCCCCTGGGCTGGGCTTCGCCCTGATGGTCCTGGGGACGCGCATCGCCCTGGCCGGCCCGCCGAGCGCAGGCGATCTGTGGCTGACCCTGACGCCGCTGCTGTTGTGCAACAACCTGCTGCTGCTCGCCCAGTTTCCGGACGTCGAGGCGGATCGGGCGGTGGGCCGGCGTACCCTGCCGATGCGGCTTGGCTGCGACGGAGCGCTGTGGGTGGTCATCGGCCAATGGCTGCTGGCCTACGGCGCGTTGCTGCTGGCGCTCTATCAGGCCGAGATTTCCGGCGCCGGTCTGGGGCTGCTCTGTCTGCCGCTGGCTTTGCGCGCGACCTGGCTGCTGTGGCGCCGGCCGCAGCGACTGTTGCCTGCCCTGGGGCTGAACGCGGCCATCAGCGTCGCGACACCGCTGCTGATGGCGCTGGGACTGACGATCCTCTAACGCCAAACCAGGCGGCATGCGGCGGCCCGAGGCAAATCGGGCTTGCCGGAAGGGTAGCCGCCGCGAGTAGACTGGCTGCCCTCTCAACAGGGTACGTTTCTATGACTGCTGCATGGCGCAATGCTGCCTGGATACTCGCCGGTGGTTCGCTGATCCTCGCCATTTCCCTCGGGGTGCGGCACGGCTTCGGCCTGTTCCTGCCGCCGATGAGTGCTGAGTTCGGCTGGGGGCGGGAAGTGTTCGCCTTCGCCATTGCCGTGCAGAACCTGATCTGGGGGCTGGTGCAGCCGGTGACCGGTGCGCTGGCCGATCGCTTCGGCGTCGCACGTGCCGTGCTCATCGGCGGCATTCTCTATGCGGTGGGGCTGGCGCTGATGGCGGTGTCCGATTCGCCAGCGACGCTGACCCTCAGCGCCGGACTGCTGATCGGCCTGGGCCTGTCGGGTACCTCGTTTTCCGTGATTCTCGGCGCTGTCGGCCGCGCGGTGCCGCCAGAGAAGCGCAGCATGGCGATGGGTATCGCCAGTGCGGCCGGCTCCTTCGGCCAGTTCATCATGCTGCCGGGTAGCCTGGGGCTGATCGAATGGCTGGGCTGGTCCTCGGCATTGCTGGCGCTGGCCTTGCTGGTCGCCTTGATCGTGCCGCTCGCCGGCATGATGCGCAGCCCCGCTCAGGCGCCGGCGGCGGCCGGAACGCAGCAGTCGCTGGGTGAGGCGTTGCGCGAAGCGGTGGGTCATTCGGGGTTCCGCCTGCTGGCGCTGGGTTTCTTCGTCTGCGGGTTTCAGGTGGTGTTCATCGGTTTGCACCTGCCGGCCTATC
The DNA here is from genome assembly GCF_051948915.1 of Stutzerimonas sp. Brlt_14. NCBI lineage: Bacteria > Pseudomonadati > Pseudomonadota > Gammaproteobacteria > Pseudomonadales > Pseudomonadaceae > Stutzerimonas > Stutzerimonas sp. Brlt_14. The sequence continues at coordinate 783,833 of NZ_JAYJLM010000001.1, read as the reverse complement.
TGGTCGACCAGCACCTGCCGGCGCAGGTCGGCACCACCGTGCTGGCGCTGGTCGGGCTGTTCAACGTGGTAGGCACCTACACCGCCGGCTGGCTCGGCAGCTGCTACTCCAAGCCGAAGCTGCTTGCCGGGCTGTACCTGATCCGCGGGGTGGTGATCAGCATCTTCCTGCTGATGCCGCTGAGCGTGTGGAGCGCCTATGCGTTCGGCATCGTCATGGGGCTGCTCTGGCTGTCCACGGTGCCGCTCACCAACGGCACGGTGGCTACCATGTTCGGCGTGCGCAACCTGTCCATGCTCGGTGGCATCGCCTTCCTGTTCCATCAGCTGGGCTCGTTCTTCGGCGGTTGGCTGGGCGGTTGGCTGTACGACCGTACCGGCAGCTATGACCTGGTCTGGCAGATCGCGATCGCCCTCAGCCTGATCGCCGCGGTGCTCAACTGGCCGATTCGCGAGCAGCCGGTGGATAGGTTGCGCGCGGCGCAGGCCAACTGATGCGTCGGCTGTGGCTCGGCGCGGCGGGTGCCCTGCTACTGGGCGCGCTGGCGCTGCTCGCCTGGTGGGGCTGGCAGCGTGGTGGCCTGGCGCTGCTGCAGCTGGGCCTGGGCACCTGCTGAGCCTGGCGGCCGTGCCGCCGGTTTCCTTCGTTCGATCCGTTTTCTTCTTCCGCTCCCGCAGTCTGGCGACCGCAACGGCCGCCAAACGGTACGGCAAGCAGGGAATCAATTGGCCGTTCACTGCTCAAAGACGAAGCGGCGTAGAAGAAGTTAAGAACAAATCGCCGGTTCTTAGCAGCAAGCTATCGGCATTTGTGCGTGCACGCCCACTAACACGTGACTGTCCGGGTCCCCTGATTTCAGGCACGGCTGTCGCATAACCGTCATCAACAGTTGGTAAATACCTGCCGCACGCAGTCAATGGAGCAATAACCGATGTCCACTCTCACCGAACTCGCCCAGCAAATCGCCAAGCTCTATCCGCTGAAGGACAAGCGCGTCGGCAAGCGATACCGCGTGGTGGGCGAGCTGGCCGGGATGACCGAACTGGAAGAGATCAACGGCGAGCCGCGCTACATCCGTACGCTGGCGCTCAAAGACCGCCAGGTCTGGGACATTGCCGTTTGATGCATCTACGGCGTTGAGCGTCGCCGCGGTCAGGACCGGGGCCAGCGCTCGGTGCGCCAGGCAGCCTGCTCGGCTGCATCGAGAAAAGTCCAGGTGACGAAGCGACTTTTCTTCTGCCCCTGGGCCATATCCAGCGCCTGAACCTGCAGCGCACCCAGGCGTTGCAAGCGCGCCATCAGCGGTGCCACGTTGCCACCCTTCGATACCAGCGTGCTGAACCGGTAGACCTGCTTGGCGTACGCCACGCTCTCGTCCGCCATGCGCGCGACGAATGCCGCCTCGCCACCCTCGCACCAGAGCTCTGCCGCCTGGCCGCCGAAGTTCAGCTTCGGCAGCTTGCGGCTCGGGTCCAGCTTGCCAAGATTGCGCCACTTGCGCTGACTGCCGCTGGCAGCCTCGGCCTGCGAGGCGTGGAATGGCGGATTGCACAGGGTCAACTCGAAGCGCTCGTCCGCCGCCAGGATGCCCTTGAAGAGCTGCGTCGAGGTGTCCTGCCGGCGCAACTCGATGGCCTTGTCTAGTCCGTTGGCCGCGACGATGGTGCGCGCCGAGGCCAGCGCCGTGGCGTCGATGTCGCTGCCAGTGAAGCGCCAGCCATATTCGCGATGGCCGATCAGCGGGTAGATGCAGTTGGCGCCGGTGCCGATATCGAGCACCCGGACCGCGGCGCCACGCGGGATGACGCCGGCATTATCGGCGGCCAGCAGGTCGGCCAGGCCGTGCAGGTAATCCGCCCGTCCTGGCACCGGCGGGCAGAGGTAGCCGGCAGGAATGTCCCAGTGCTGGATGCCGTAGAACTGCCGCAGCAGTGCGCGGTTGAACACCCTTACCGCATCTGGATTGGCGAAGTCGATGCTCTGCTTGCCGTAGGGATTGAGGATGACGTACTCGCCCAGCTCCGGGCAGGCGGCGATCAGCTTGGGAAAGTCGTAGCGGCCGCTGTGGCGGTTGCGTGGATGCAGCACGGCCTTCGGCTCGGCAGGGCGCGGCTGGGACGAGGTTTTGCGTGGCATCGGATCGACTGGAGGTTGGCGGCTGGGCGCGCATTGTCCCACAACCGCCTCGGCTGGCTAGTGCCGGCGCGGCACCATCAGCATCCACAGTAGCCCCCAGAGCAGCGCGCCGGCGCCAAGCCAGAAGGCGCTGTGCAGGCTGCCGCCCATGCCCATCCAGATGCTGGTCAGCCAGGGCGCGGCGAGCTGGGTCAGGCCGTACAGCGCGATCAGTGCGGCTGACAGACGTGGGCCCTGATGCGGCTGCAGCGCGCGGGCCAGGCGCTGGGTCAGCAGCACGGTGCCGAGGAAGGTGCCGCCGACCAGCACCGCACACAGCAGGATGCCGACGGCCCCCGGCAACAGCAGAGCGGCCAGCACGCCGAGCAGCTGGGTCAGATAGCTCAGGCGCAGGGCGATGTCGTCGCCCAGGCGCACACCCAGACGGTTCCACAGCCAGGGCGAGGGCAGGGTTGCCAGCGCCACCACCAGCCAGCTGCCGCCGATGAGAAAGTCGCCGGGCTCCACTTGCAGGCGCGCCACCATGGGCAGAAAGGTCATCGGCAGGATGTAGCCCATTCCGGCGCCGGCGTAGGAGAGAAACAGTGGCGTGCTGGCGCGGTCGAGCAGCTTGCCACTCGGTGTCGTCGCGGACGGGGCGGGGGCCTGCTCGGTTGGCAGGTCCAGCCGCGACAGCTGGCGCCAGCCCCACCAGGCCAGCGGCATCGACAGCAGCGCCGCCGGCCACCAGCGATCGGCGCCCAGCAGGTAACCGTCGCTCAGGCTGACCAGCAGGCTGGACAGGATCAGGCCGACGCAAACCCCGAGGTAGACCAGCCCGCTGGCCGACACGCGTTGCTGTCGTGCCAGCCACTCGAGGATCAGCGAGGGCGCCTGGACGAACACCAGGCCATTGCTGATGCCGTTGGCCAGGCGCAGCGCGGCGAGGGCATCGGCGGATTCGGCCTGGGTCTGCAGCAGGCTGCTGAGCACGTGCAGCGCCAGTGCCCAGGGCAGGCTGCGGCGGATCTGCGCGACGCGGTGCCAGCGCACCGCGAGCAGTGCGCCGATCAGGTAACCGAGGTAGTTCCAGCTGGCGATGCTGGCGCCTTCCTGCACGGTCAGCAGGCCGTCTTCCACCAGCCAGGGCAGCAGCGGGGTGTATACGAAGCGGCCAAGGCCGTGGACGACCAGCAAAAGAATGGCACCGGCCAGCAGGACCGGAAACAGCGCGACGCGTTGAGGCATGGAGTTGTTCTTTTTCGAATGAGGCCTCGAGCTTAACGGCTGTGCCGCTTGCCCGCCATGCCACATTGAGCGTCACGGCGCCCTGCGTGATGCCGTCTCAGAGCGGAAACACCAGCGGTACCAGCAGCACCGCGACGATCATCACCAGCACGGTGAAGGGCACGCCGATGCGCACGAAGTCGCCGAAACGGTACTGCCCCGGGCCGAGCACCAGGGTGTTCACCGGCGAGGAGATCGGCGTCATGAAGGCGGCCGAGGCGGCGAGCGCGACGATCATGGCGAACGGGTACGGCGAGGCACCCAGCTGTTCGGCGGTGGCCAGCGCCACCGGCGCCATCAGCACGGCGGTGGCGGTGTTGGAGATGAACAGGCCGATCAGTGCGGTGAGCAGGAACAGGCAGGCGAGCAGCGCGTGCGGCCCGGCATCGCCGAGCAGGCCGACCAGTCCCGAGGTGGCGAGGGCAATGCCGCCGGTCTTCTGCAGCGCGAGGGCGAACGGCAGCATGCCGACGATCAGCACCAGGCTCTGCCAGTGGATCGCCTTGTAGGCGCTGTCCATGTCGATGCAGCGGAACAGGCCCATGACCAGACAGCCGATCAGCGCCGCCAGCACGTTGGGCACCAGGCCGCTGACCATCAGTGCGACCATCAGCGCCAGGCCGAGCAGGGCGAATGGCGCCTGGTTGGCCGCGGGCGCCACGTCGTCCACCTCCGCCGGCAGGCTTAGCACCAGGAAGTCGCGGCTCAGACCCTGCAGGCGGTGGATGTGCTTCCAGCTGCCGGCAACCAGCAGGGTGTCGGCCGGCTTTAGCTTCTCGTCCACCAGCAGACCCTGCAGCGCCTCTCGATTGCGCCGCAGCCCGACGACGTTGAGCTTGTGCCGGCTGCGAAAACCCAGCTGCTGGATGGTCTTGCCCGGCAGGCGCGAATCCGGTGGCAGCGCCACTTCCGCCAGGCCCAGCTCGCGGGCGTGGTCGGCATAGTAGGAGGTGCTCAGCTGCAGCGGCTCGAGACCGAGTTCGCGGTAGGCACCGAGCAGGCCGATGGCCGGGCTGGCCAGGTCCACCAGCAAGACATCGCCGACGAACAGTTCGGTATTGCCGGTGGCGATCAGCAGCAGGTTGCGCAAGCGTTCGTGGCGCTCTACCGCGATCACGTTGATGCCGTACTCGCTGCGCAGCCGCAGGGCGTCCAGTGCCTGATTGGCCAGGATCGAGCCGGGCAGCACGCGCAGGCGTCGCTCGCGCTCGTCGAGCCGGTAATCTCGCGCGAGATCGGCCAGGGTGTGTCGCGGTTCCACGGCCGGGCCGTGCTTGTCGGAGCCGAGCCAGCGACGTGCCAGCAGCATGTAGCCAATCCCGAGCAGCAGGATCGCCAGGCCGATGGGCGTGAAGTCGAAGAAGGCGAAACCCTCGAGCCCGGCGCGGCGCAGTTCGCTGTTGATCACCAGGTTCGGCGGCGTCGCCACCAGGGTCAGCATGCCGCTGATGAGGCCGGCAAAGGCCAGCGGCATCAGCAGGCGCCGCGGCGAGACCTTCATGCGGTTGGCGATACCCAGCACCACGGGAATGAAGATGGCCACCACACCGGTGGAACTCATCACCGAGCCGAGCCCGGCGACCGCCAGCATCAGCAGCACCAGCAGGCGCGTTTCGCTGCTGCCCGCGGCGCGCATCAGCCAGTCGCCCAGGCGGTAGGCGACGCCGGTGCGTACCAGGCCGTCGCCGATGACGAACAGTGCGGCGATCAGCACCACGCTCGGATCGCTGAAGCCGGCCAATGCCTCCTGCACGCTGAGCACGCCGGTCAGGGGCAGGGCGACCATGGCCAGCAGCGCGACCACGTCCATGCGCGGCCTGTTCAGCACGAACAGGCCGACGCAGCCGGCCAGCAGGGCGAGGACCAGAAGCAGATCGCCGTTCATGGCAATCAGGGGTAATCGAGGATGGCTTTGATCTGCGGCAGCTGGCGTTCGATCCAGCTCCTGTCTATGGCGCCCCAGTCGCGGATCAGGTAGCGCCCGGCGTTATGCCGTTCGCCGTCGTCCTGGACGAAGACGCAGTCGATATCCAGGTCGGCGAGGGCGGCCAGGGTGTCCTGGGCGGTACGGCGCGGCATACCGGTGGCTTCCATCAACGCCGGGACGCTGCAGGCGGTGCCGCTGTCGATCAGCCAGGCGACGTAGAGTCGGCGGTAGAAGCTGGTTTTGGTCTTGCTGACGGTCATGGAAGGTCCCTGGCCAGGTCGTCTGTGGGGACAGCGACCTGGCCGGGCTCGCTACGTTCAGCGCAGGGCGAGCATGCCGATGTAGGTCGCGGCGCCCGCAGTGTAACCGAGGAAGGCCAGCAGGCTGACGCGCTTGATGTACCAGGTGAAGCTGATCTTCTCCATGCCCATCGCGGCGACACCTGCGGCCGAGCCGATGATCAGCGTGCTGCCGCCGGTGCCGGCGCAGTAGGCCAGCATTTCCCAGAAGTTGCCGTCGACGACGAACTGCGACATCCAGCCGAGTTCTTCTGCAGCGGTAGCCGCCAACATCTTCTCGCTCACCAGCGGGTACATCTTCATCGCACCGGCCACCAGCGGCACGTTATCGACCACGGCCGAGAGCAGGCCGATGGCGTAGTTGATCGCATAGATATGGCCCAGCGACTCGCGCAGCGCGGTGGCAACCTGGGTCAGATGGCCCGCGGTGGCCAGGCTGGAAACCGCCAGCAGGATGCCGAGGAAGAACAGCACGCTGGGGGTGTCGACCTTGCGCAGCACGCCGACCACCGAGAGCGGGTGCTTGTCCTCGGCATTCTTGTTGCGGTGAATGAATTCGGTGGTCACCCAGAGCACGCCGAGGCCGAAGAGAATGCCCATGTACGGCGGCAGGTGGGTCACGGTCTTGAAGATCGGCACGAACAGCAGGGCGGCGAGGCCGAGACCCAGCACCAGGTTGCGCTCGAAAACGGTGGTGGTCGGCGGGTGCTTCTCGGCCAGGTGGGCACGCGGCCGCGGCCGTGGAGCTTCGCCGCGCAGGGTGAAGCTGAGGATGATCAGCGGCACCAGCAGGCAGACCAGGCTCGGCAGGAACAGGTTGACGATCACGCCCGAGGCGGTGATCTGGTTGCCGATCCAGAGCATGGTGGTGGTCACGTCACCGATGGGCGACCAGGCACCGCCAGAGTTTGCGGCGATCACCACGACGCCGACGAAAAGCCAGCGCTCCGGGCGACCGCGGATCAGCTTGCGCAGCAGCGAGACCATGACGATGGTGGTGGTCAGGTTGTCCAGTGCCGCGGAGAGGAAGAAGGTGAGGAAGCCGACGATCCACAGCAGGTGCACGCGCTTGCGGGTCTGGATGCGGTCGGTGATGGCCTTGAAGCCCTCGTGGGAGTCGATCAGCTCGACGATGGTCATCGCCCCGAGCAGGAAGAACAGGATCTCCGACACTTCACCGAGGTGGTGGCGCAGCGCCTCGACCACCACGGCCGACGAATCCGCCGGATCGTGGCTGCCGTGTTGCAGCAGCGGGAGGATATGGTCGGCACCCAGTACCAGAATGGTCCAGGTGAGCACCGCGGTGAGAATCGCCGCAGCGGCCTTGTCGATCTTCAGGGGATGCTCGAAGGCTATGCATAGATAGCCTATGACGAACACGACAGCCATGAGTGCATACATCGGAGGGACTCCATCTTGAGGAACCTTGCCGGGCATGCGGACGTGGCGACGCAGCCTCGGCGGCTGGCAGGGGCACGATTGGCTGTCGAAGGTGAAACAAGTCGAGGCGGTGGTCTGCCCAGGGGAACGGTGCGCGTTCGGCGCCGTGCAGCGGCGCTTCGCAGCGGGTGCTCATTTCACATCGTCGAGCGGTTCGTTTTGGCTATAACGGCCTGCCAGTATGTAAAGGGGTGTTTCATGTGCGACATAGTGTATCAGCGATGCCGGTAATAACTTGTCATCAATCAAGATGACCGCCATAAGCAAAAAGGCCAGCACCTTTCGGGCTGGCCTTTCTGTTTTGCCGGGCTCGCGTCAGAGCGTGGCGATGCGGTCGCGCTGTTCCTGCAACTTGGCCTTGGCCTGTTCGGCCTCGGCCAGTTTGGCGCGCTCCTTGTCGATCACCTCGGCCGGCGCCTTGTCGACGAAGCCGGCGTTGGACAGCTTGCCGCCGACGCGCTTGACCTCGCCATCCAGGCGCGCGATTTCCTTGTCCAGGCGTGCCAGTTCGGCGTCCTTGTCGATCAGGCCGGCCATCGGCACCAGCACCTGCATGTCGCCCACCAGGGCGATCGCCGAGAGCGGCGCTTCTTCGCCGTCGCCGAGCAGGCGTACGCTTTCCAGCTTGGCCAGTTTCTTCAGCAACGGCTCGTTGTCGGCCAGACGGCGCTGGTCCTCGGCCGAGGCGTTGCCCAGCACGACGTCGATACGCTTGGCCATGGAGATGTTCATCTCGCCGCGGATCTGGCGAATGCCGAGCATGAAGGCCTTGACCCACTCGATATCGCCTTCGGCGGCTTCATCGATGCGCTCCGGGTTGAATTCCGGCCAGGGCTGCAGCATCAGCGTCGGCCCGGACTTGCCGGCCAGCGGCGCGACGCGCTGCCAGATTTCCTCGGTGATGAACGGCATGAACGGGTGGGCCAGGCGCAGTGCGGTTTCCAGCACGCGTACCAGGGTGCGCCGGGTGCCGCGCTGGCGTTCGACGCTGGCGGTCTCGTCCCACAGCAGCGGTTTGACCAGCTCCAGATACCAGGCGCAGTACTCGTCCCAGATGAACTCGTAGAGAGCCTGGGCGGCCAGGTCGAAACGGAAGGCCTCGAGCTGGCGGGTCACTTCGGCTTCGGTGCGCTGCAGCGCGGAGATGATCCAGCGATCTACCGAGGAAAGCTCGACCGGCTCACCATTGACGCCGGTGTCCTTGCCCTCGGTGTTTTCGAAGACGAAGTTGGCGGCGTTCCAGATCTTGTTGCAGAAGTTGCGGTAACCCTCGACACGGCCCATGTCGAACTTGATATCGCGGCCCGTCGACGCGAGGGAACAGAAGGTGAAGCGCAGGGCGTCGGTGCCGTAGCTGGCGATGCCTTCGGGGAATTCGGCGCGGGTCTGCTTGGCGATCTTCTCGGCCAGCTTGGGTTGCATCATCCCGCTGGTGCGCTTGGTCAGCAGTTCATCGAGGGTGATGCCATCGACGATGTCCAGCGGATCGAGCACGTTGCCCTTGGACTTGGACATTTTCTGCCCCTGGCCATCGCGGACCAGACCGTGCACGTAAACGGTCTTGAACGGAATCTGCCCGGTCAGGTGGGTGGACAGCATGATCATCCGGGCGACCCAGAAGAAGATGATGTCGAAGCCGGTGACCAGCACGTCGGTGGGGTGGAAGGTCTTGAGGAACTCGGTCTGCTGCGGCCAGCCGAGGGTGGAGAAGGTCCACAGGCCGGAGCTGAACCAGGTGTCCAGCACATCCTCATCCTGACGCAGCTCGACGTTGTTGCAGAGGTTGTACTTGCTGCGTACCTCCACTTCGTCGCGGCCAACATAGACGTTGCCGGCTTCGTCGTACCAGGCCGGGATGCGATGGCCCCACCAGAGCTGGCGGCTGATGCACCAGTCCTGGATGTCGCGCATCCAGCTGAAATACATGTTCTCGTACTGCTTGGGCACGAACTGGATCTCGCCGCTTTCCACGGCTGCGATGGCCTTCTCGGCCAGCGGCTTGGTGGAAACGTACCACTGGTCGGTCAGCCAGGGCTCGATGATGGTGCCCGAGCGATCGCCGCGCGGGACCTTCAGCGCGTGGTCGTCGATCTTTTCCAGCAGGCTCATGGCCTCGAACTCGGCGACGATGGCCTTGCGCGCATCGAAACGTTCCATGTGGGCATAGCCGTCCGGCAGGCTGCCGTCGATCTTGTCGTTCACCGTGCCGTCGATGTTGAACACCTGGGCGCGGGCCAGCACGCAGGCGTTCTGGTCGAAGATGTTGATCAGCGGCAGCTGGTGGCGCTTGCCGACTTCGTAGTCGTTGAAGTCGTGAGCGGGGGTGATTTTCACGCAGCCGGTACCGAACTCGAGATCGACGTAGTCATCGGCCACGATGGGGATCAGGCGGTTGACCAGCGGCAGCATGACGTGGCGGCCGATCAGGTTCTTGTAGCGCTCGTCCTCGGGATGCACTGCCACGGCGGCGTCGCCGAGCATGGTTTCCGGGCGGGTGGTGGCGACCACCAGGTAATCCAGGCCATCGGCGGTCTTGCAACCATCGGCCAGCGGATAACGCAGGTGCCAGAGGTGACCCTTCTCGTCGTGGTTTTCCACTTCCAGATCGGAAATGGCGGTGTGCAGCTTGGTATCCCAGTTGACCAGACGCTTGCCGCGATAGATCAGGCCGTCTTCATGCAGGCGTACGAAGGCTTCCTTGACCGCCTCGGAAAGGCCGTCGTCCATGGTGAAGCGCTCCCGCGACCAGTCCACCGAGCTGCCCAGGCGACGGATCTGCCGGGTGATGTTGCCGCCGGATTCTTCCTTCCATTGCCAGACCTTCTCGAGAAACTTCTCGCGCCCCAGGTCATGACGGCTGGTGCCCTGCGCGGCCAGCTGCCGCTCGACCACCATCTGCGTGGCGATACCGGCATGGTCGGTGCCTGGCTGCCACAGGGTGTTGCGGCCTTGCATGCGGCGCCAGCGGATCAGCGCATCCATGATTGCGTTGTTGAAGCCATGGCCCATGTGCAGGCTGCCGGTGACGTTCGGCGGCGGAATCATGATGGTGTAGGGCTCGCCGGAGCCTTGTGGGGCGAAGTAATTGTTCGATTCCCAGGTCTGGTACCAGGAAGTCTCGATGGCGTGCGGCTGGTAGGTCTTGTCCATGCGGCGGGACCCTTAAAACGGCTGGTCGGAAAAACGGGCAAGTATAAAGGCAAACGGCCGCGAGATTTCGCGGCCGTGCGGATTAACTACGCATTCACCGGTCAGCTGCGAGGCGGGGGTGTGCGCACCAGCCGGTCGATCCGGCTTTCCAGGCGGCGCTTGAGCTCGGCTTCGATCTGGGGCACGAAGTCGTCGATCACTTCCTGCAGGATCAGGTTGGCCGCGGTGCGCAACTCGTGATCGATATGCCGCTCGGCCAGCGAGCGGAAGGCGCTGCGCACGCTGGTTTCCCGTGGCTCGTCGTCGCTGGGGGTGGCCGCTGCGATGGCCGGCCCGGGTTCGACGATATCGGACAGCAGCGGAATGCTGTCCGGATCCACGGGGGCGCCTGTTGCGGCAGAGTCAGGGAAATCGTCGCCGAGCAGCGCGCGAATGGATTCGAGATCGCTCAGCAGTTCGGCGGGTTTGTTCGGGGCTTTCGGTGTCATCTGCGTGGTTCCGGGCTGGTGCATCCCGGCTGTTTGCCAGGGGGTATCCCTTGCTGTCTAAAGATTGGAGCGGTTAGAGCTCGACCCTTTGTGGATCATAGCCCTGGCGCCGATACAGGCGAAAATTCTCCCGGCAGGCGGTCAGCAGCTGCGGCTCCTGGTTGACGATCTCGATGACACGGCTGAAACGGTCGATGTGCGCCGAGAGTGTCGGTGCCAGGTTGATCAGCAGGCCCTGGGCGGTCGGTGGTTCCTGTTCGAGCCCGATGACCACTGGCGCCTGCACCTCCTCGGCGTACTGCTCGTGCGGGATGAAACGTTCCGCGCGAAAGCTCCAGAGCAGCTCGTCGAGCCGGGTCGACTGGTCCTCGTCGCTGCAGCGGACGAATACCTGCAGGCCATGTTGCCAGCCTTTGGCTGCCAACTGGCAGGCCGCGCGCAGCCGCCCGAGCGGGTTGTCGTCCGGCAGCACGTAGAACTCGATGCGTGTCATGGACGTGCGCCCGCCGGGCCGGCGAGCGCGGGGCCGTGCCGGCCGCTGTCACGCGCGGTGATCGGGCTCATCCGTTGATCCGGTCCAGCAGATACTGGGTCAGCAGGGGCACGGGACGGCCAGTCGCGCCTTTTTCCTTGCCGCCACTGGTCCAGGCGGTGCCGGCGATGTCCAGGTGGGCCCAGGGGTACTTCTTGGTGAAGCGCGAGAGGAAGCAGGCGGCAGTGATGGTGCCGGCCTTGGGTCCGCCGATATTGGCGATGTCGGCGAAGGGGCTGTCCAGCTGCTCCTGATACTCGTCGAACAGCGGCAATTGCCAGGCGCGGTCGGCGGCGCTCTCGCCGGCCTGCAGCAGCTGCTGGATGAGCTCGTCGTTGTTGCCGAGCAGGCCCGAGGTGTTGCTGCCCAGCGCGACGATGCAGGCGCCGGTCAGGGTGGCCACGTCGACCACGGCTCGCGGCTCGAAGCGCTCGGCGTAGGTCAGGGTGTCGCACAGCACCAGTCGGCCTTCGGCGTCGGTGTTGAGGATCTCAACGGTCTGGCCGCTCATGGTGGTGACGATGTCACCCGGGCGAGTCGCGCCGCCGCTGGGCATGTTCTCGGCGCAGGCCAGCAGGCAGACCAGGTTGATCGGCAACTGCAGTTCGAGCACGGCCTTGAGCGTACCGAGCACGCTGGCGGCGCCGCCCATGTCGTACTTCATTTCGTCCATGCCCAGGCCCGGCTTGAGGCTGATGCCGCCGGTGTCGAAGGTAATGCCCTTGCCGACCAGTGCGTAGGGCTTGTCGCCCTTCTTGCCGCCGTTGTACTGCAGAACGATGATGCAGCCCGGCTGGTCGCTGCCCTGGGATACCGCGAGGAACGCGCCGGCGCCGAGCTCGCGCAGTTTCTTTTCGTCCAGCACATCGAGCTTGACGCCCTTGTAGGCCTTGCTCAGCTGCCGGGCCTGATCGGCGAGGAAGGTCGGGTGGCAGACGTTCGGCGGCAGGTTGCCCAGGTCGCGGGTGAAGGCCATGCCGGTGGCGATCGCCGAGGCCTCGCGGGCGGCACGCTCGACGCCGGCCTGTTCGGCCTTGTCGCAGAGCAGGATGATCTTCTGCAGTGCACGCGGTTCGGCCTTCTTGCTCTTGAATTGGTCGAACACGTACTGGCCGTCGGCAACGATCTCCACCAGCAGGCGTGTGCGGGCATAGCTGTCGCGCCCCTTGACCTGCACGTCCTGCATGGCGAAAGCAGCATCGCCACCACCCAGATTCTTGATGACCGCCAGCGCTGCATTGACCACTTTGCGCCATTGGCGGCTGTCGAGTTCATCCGCTTTGCCGGTGCCGACTAGCAGTACCCGCTCGGCCTTGAGGCCCGGCAGGCCGTGCAGCAGCAGCGTCTGTCCCGGCTTGCCCTGGATGTCGCCCCGCTTGAGCGCAGTGCTGAGCGCGCCAGCGCTGGCGCTGTCCACGCTCTGTGCGACGCTGCCGAGCTGGCAGTTCTCGCCGAGCGGCAGGATCAGGGTGGCGGTCTTCTGGGTGGAGGCTTTGGCGCTTTTGACAACAAATTCCATGACGTGGTGTCCCCAAGACAAAGAGTCGGGTTTGCAGGATAATGCCGGGCTTATTTTCCGGTGGTTCGCCTGTTCGGTCGTTACTTGACGACTGCGCTAGGCTAGAAACGTTGCAATCGCCTGAGCTTGTCAGTGATCGCGACGACGCGACTTGCGCGCCATTACCAATTTCCAACGGTCTGCTGCGGCGGGCCGGCAACTGGCGGCTAGTTTGAGCGTTGCCGCCAGAGCCTGACAACCCTGGAGTGTCTGGTTTGATCGTCTTTCGTTACCTGTCCCGAGAGCTGCTGATCACCATGAGCGCGGTCAGTGCCGTGCTGCTGGTGATCATCATGAGCGGCCGCTTCATCAAGTATCTGGCCCAGGCTGCGCAGGGGGTGCTCGATCCGGGCGTGCTGCTGCTGATCATGGGCTTCCGCCTGCCGGGCTTCCTGCAACTGATTCTGCCGCTGGGGCTGTTCCTCGGCATCCTGCTGGCCTACGGGCGCCTCTATCTGGAAAGCGAAATGACCGTGCTCTCGGCCACGGGCATGAGTCAGCGACGCCTGCTGGCCTACAGCCTGGCACCGGCAGCCCTGGTCGCTGCGCTGGTCGGCTGGCTGAGCCTGGGCCTGGCGCCGCAAGGCATCGCCGAGGTGGATCGGATACTCAATCAGCAGGATTCGCTGACCGAGTTCGACACCCTGGTGCCAGGGCGTTTCCAGACCCTGCGCGGCGGTTCGCGTGTCACCTATACCCGTGAGCTCTCGGCCGACCGCAGTGAGCTGGGCGGCGTGTTCATTTCCGAGACCAACGTTTCGCGTCAGACCGGCAAGGAGAGCGGGCTGTCCGTACTCGTCGCCGAGAGCGGTCGGCAGGAGATTCAGCCGGACGGCAGCCGATACCTGATTCTGGAAAACGGTTATCGCTATGACGGCAACCCGGGGCAGGCGGATTACCGTGCGATTCAGTACGACACCTACGGTGTGCTGCTGCCCAAGCCGGAAGTGAGCATGGAGCTGAGCGAGCGCGAGGCGATGCCGACCCGCGAGCTGCTGGGTAGCGATAACCTTCGGCACCGCACCGAGCTGCACTGGCGGCTGTCGCTGCCGCTGCTGGTATTCGTCGTCACCGTGCTCGCCGTGCCGCTGGCCAAGGTCAATCCGCGGCAGGGGCGCTTCCTCAAGCTGCTGCCGGCCATCCTTCTGTACATGACCTATCTCGCGCTGCTGATCGCCGTGCGTGGTGCGCTGGACAAGGGGCGCCTGCCCATGGCGCTGGGTCTGTGGTGGGTGCACGGGCTGTTTCTGGCGATCGGCCTGCTGATGCTGTTCTGGGAGCCCATCAGGCTGCGAATGAAGAAGCGTCGCGCGCAGCTGGAGGTGGCTCGTGGTTAAGCTCGATCGCTACATCGGTATCCACGTCTTTCTCGCCATCCTCACGGTGCTCGGCATCATCGTCGGTCTGGCGCTGCTGTTCGCGTTCATCGACGAGCTGGGCGACGTCCAGGGCAACTACGGTCTGGGCGACGCCCTGCAATACGTCCTGCTGACCTCGCCGCGCCGGTTGTACGACATGCTGCCGATGGCGGCTCTGATCGGCTGCCTGATCGGTCTCGGCACGCTGGCCAGCAGCAGCGAGCTGACCATCATGCGCGCGGCCGGGGTTTCCCTGGGGCGCATCGTACTGTCAGTGATGAAGCCGATGCTCGTCCTGCTCGTCGCGGGAATTCTGATTGGCGAGTATGTTGCGCCGCTGACCGAAGACATCGCCCAGGCCAGGCGCTCCCTGGCGCAGGGGGCGGGTGAGGCGCAGAGCAGCAAGCGCGGCTTGTGGCATCGTCAGGAAAACGAGTTCGTGCACGTCAACGCGGTACAGCCCGGCGGTGTGCTGGTGGGAGTCACGCGTTACCGCTTCGACGAGGAACGTCGCCTGCTGTCCTCCAGCTTCGCGCGTCGCGCCAGCTATCAGGGCGATCACTGGCGGCTCGAGAACATTGCCACCACCCATTTTCGTGGCGATCACACCGAAGTCGCGCGCGCGCCCGAGGAGCGTTGGGACGTCCAGCTGACACCGCAGCTGCTCGGCACCGTGGTGATGGAGCCGGAGGCGCTGTCGATCACCGGCTTGTGGCGATACATTCACTATCTGGGCGAGCAGGGGCTGAACAACAGCCGCTACTGGCTGGCGTTCTGGACCAAGGTCCTGCAGCCGGCGGTCACCGTGGCGCTGGTGCTCCTGGCGATTTCCTTCATCTTCGGGCCGCTGCGTTCGGTGACGCTGGGGCAGCGGATCTTCACCGGCGTGGTCGTCGGCTTCGTGTTCCGGATCATTCAGGATCTGCTGGGGCCGGCGAGTCAGGTGTTCGGTTTCTCGCCGCTGCTGGCGGTGGTGTTGCCGGCCTGTGTCTGTGCGCTGATCGGCGCCTGGTTGCTGAGGCGCGCCGGCTGAGGTATCGCCGTCGCGCATGG
The DNA here is from genome assembly GCF_051948915.1 of Stutzerimonas sp. Brlt_14. NCBI lineage: Bacteria > Pseudomonadati > Pseudomonadota > Gammaproteobacteria > Pseudomonadales > Pseudomonadaceae > Stutzerimonas > Stutzerimonas sp. Brlt_14. Next base: position 768,626 of record NZ_JAYJLM010000001.1, on the reverse strand, counting down.
CGACGGCGACCGGTAGAGAGGCGCGCGGCCGGCCAGGTCTGGTGGCTCGGGCGCTGCGATTACTTCTTGTGGATGTTTTTCGGCAGCTGCACCGCCTGGCTCTCGGAATAGATGTCGTGCCAGGTGCGCTTCTGCTTGTCGATCAGCATCCACCAATAGCCCATTCCCAGGCACAGCAGCGAAACGATCGCGATCAGAAAGCGCAGCAGCGCCTGCCACAGATCGATGGCGCGGCCGTCGCTGTTCTGGATGCGGATGCCCCAGACCTGCATGCCCAGCGTCTGACCGTTGTGGGTCCAGAACTTGGCGAAGAAGCCGAACAGGCTGAACAGCAGCAGCGTCGAGAGCAGTGGGTCGATATCCAGGCGGCCGGCGTCGGCGAGCACCTTCAGTTGTTCGCTGCCATATAGCAGGCGCAGCAGCACCTGTTGATAGAACAGCGTCACCACCATCATCAGGGCGATGCAGAGCAGACTGTCGTAGAACATTGCTGCCAGTCGGCGCATCAGACCGGCAGCGGGGAATTGGCCCTGCGGGCTCAGCAGATGTCGGCGCATTGCTTGTCTCGATCAAGGGGAAGGCGGGGCATTCTACGGAATTGCGCGCATAAAAAAGCCCCTGATGTTGCCATCAGGGGCTTTTCGGAGAGAAGGCTTAGCCCAGGATCTGAACCTGGTCGGCCTGCATGCCCTTTTGGCCTTGCACGGCGATGAAGCTGACTTTCTGGCCTTCTTTCAGGCTCTTGAAGCCGTTGCCTTCGATCGCGCGGAAGTGCACGAACAGATCCGGACCGCTCTCAGGAGTGATGAAACCAAAACCTTTCTCGTCGTTAAACCACTTGACGGTACCGTTCTGACGATTCGACATGTCTTTGTATCCTTGAAACTCAAAAGTAGAATTGCCCCCGCAAAGCAGGAAGCTGGAACTGGTTGCAAGGAGTAAGAGAGTCGAGCGGAGTAGCGGATCTGAAGATCTACTGCACCAGGTCACGATTCAACAGCGACCCATGCAAACACAGTGGGCACACTCTACGATAACTCGCCGGGGAATGCCAACCCCTCGGAGCCATAGAATTTGCCTGTCCAGGCGGCGCCATTTCAGCGCTTTTGAAGGGTGGTTCGACATGCTTCTCCGCTACGGCGGATCGTCAAAGCCACGGCTGACTGTGTTGTTTTTCAGTCAGCGAGAAGGCGGTAAAGCTGGCGCTTCTGCCTGTGTCGCATATCGATACGGAGCTCGCTGCGCACAGGCTTGGTACTGTGATGGTGCCCCGAGAGAGACTCGAACTCTCACGTTGTTACCAACGGCGGATTTTGAATCCGCTGCGTCTACCGATTCCGCCATCGAGGCACAGTGGCGGCGCAGTATAGGGATGCGGGGCTGAGTGGTCAATCGTTTGGCGTGGCCAGCTCGACGTCTTTCGGATAACATTTGCGCCCTTTCCGCGCCCCGAAACCGCCCATGCAAGTCGCCGATTTCTACTTCGAGCTCCCCGACGCCCTGATCGCCCGTCATCCACTTGCCGAGCGCAGAGCGAGCCGGCTGTTGGTGCTCGACGGTCAGTCCGGGCAGATGTCGCACCGCAACTTTGCCGATCTGCTGGACTACGTGCGACCCGGTGATCTGATGGTCTTCAACAATACGCGGGTCATCCCGGCGCGGCTGTTTGGCCAGAAGGCTACCGGCGGCAAGCTGGAGATTCTGGTCGAGCGCGTGACCGGCAATCGCAGCGTGCTGGCGCATGTGCGCTCGAGCAAGTCCCCCAAACCCGGCTCTCAGATCCTGCTCGACGGTGGTGGCGCAGCTGAAATGGTCGCGCGGCACGATGCCCTGTTCGAACTCGTCTTCGACGAGGACGTGTTGCCGCTGCTCGAGCGCATCGGTCACATGCCTTTGCCTCCTTATATAGACAGGCCGGACGATGCCGCCGATCGCGAGCGCTACCAGACCGTCTACGCGCAGCGAGCCGGCGCCGTGGCGGCTCCGACCGCCGGGCTGCATTTCGATGAGGCCCTGCTGGATGCACTCCGCAATGCCGGGGTCCAGACCGCCTATGTCACCCTGCATGTCGGTGCCGGCACCTTCCAGCCGGTGCGCGTGGAGCGCATAGAAGAACACCATATGCATCGTGAGTGGCTGGAAGTGACGCAGGAGGTGGTCGATGCGGTGGCGGCCTGCCGCGCGCGCGGAGGTCGGGTGATCGCAGTGGGTACCACCAGTGTCCGCTCGCTGGAAACGGCTGCACGCGACGGCGAGCTCAAGCCGTTCAGTGGCGACACCGATATCTTCATCTATCCGGGCAAGACCTTTCATGTGGTCGATGCGCTGGTGACCAATTTCCATCTGCCCGAGTCGACGCTGCTGATGCTGGTTTCTGCCTTTGCCGGCTACCCGGAAACCATGGCGGCGTATGCCGAGGCTGTGGCTCAGCGCTACCGCTTCTTCAGCTATGGCGACGCCATGTTCATTACCCGCAACCCCGCCGCGCGCGGTCCCGAGGAAACCCGATGAGCCGTACCTGCCACATGTCTTTCGAGCTACTCGCCACCGATGGCAAGGCACGTCGGGGGCGTCTGACCTTTCCTCGCGGAACCGTGGAAACGCCGGCCTTCATGCCGGTAGGCACCTACGGTACCGTCAAGGGCATGCTGCCGCGGGACATCGAAGCGATCGGTGCGCAGATCATCCTGGGCAACACCTTTCACCTCTGGCTGCGACCCGGCACCGAGGTGATCAAGCGCCACGGCGACCTGCACGACTTCATGCAGTGGCAGGGGCCGATCCTTACCGATTCCGGTGGTTTTCAGGTGTTCAGTCTGGGGGCGATGCGCAAGATTAAGGAGGAGGGCGTCTACTTCGCGTCGCCGGTCGATGGCGCCAAGGTGTTCATGGGGCCGGAAGAGTCCATGCAGGTCCAGCGTGACCTGGGCTCGGATATCGTGATGATCTTCGATGAGTGCACGCCCTATCCGGCTGACGAGGACGTCGCGCGCCGCTCGATGGAACTGTCGCTGCGCTGGGCCAAGCGCTCCAAGGTCGCTCATGGCGACAACCCGTCGGCACTGTTCGGCATCGTTCAGGGCGGCATGCACGAGTCGCTGCGCATGCGCTCGCTGGACGGGTTGTGCGAGATCGGCTTCGACGGCTTGGCGATTGGCGGGCTTTCCGTGGGCGAGCCGAAAGAGGAGATGATTCGCGTGCTGGACTTCCTGCCGCCGCAGATGCCAGCCGATAAGCCGCGCTATCTGATGGGCGTGGGCAAGCCGGAAGATCTGGTCGAGGGGGTGCGGCGCGGCGTGGACATGTTCGACTGCGTGATGCCGACGCGTAACGCGCGCAACGGCCATTTGTTCACCGACACCGGCGTCATCAAGATTCGCAACGCGGTGCACAAGCACGACGATTCGCCACTCGATCCGAGCTGCGATTGTTACACCTGCAAACACTTCTCCCGCGCCTATCTGCATCACCTGGATAAATGCGGCGAAATGCTGGGTAGCATGTTGAATACCATCCACAACCTGCGGCATTACCAGCGGGTGATGGCTGGTTTACGCGACGCCATTCAACAGGGTACATTGGCGGCCTTTGTCGACGCCTTTTATGCCAAGCGCGGTCTGCCAACGCCGCCGCTTGCGTGACGTGCCAGAGCAAAACAATCCTTTCTGCAACAGGAGTGCTACATGAGCTTTCTGATTCCCGCCGCCTATGCCCAGGAGGCTGCCGCTGGTCCTGCCGGCACTGGCTTCGAGTGGGTGTTTCTGGTCGGTTTTCTGGTCATCTTCTATCTGATGATCTGGCGCCCCCAGGCCAAGCGGGCCAAGGAACACAAGAACCTGATCGCCGGCCTGCAGAAGGGCGACGAAGTGGTCACCTCCGGCGGCATCGCCGGCAAGGTCACCAAGGTCGCTGACGATTTCGTGGTGATCGAGGTTTCCGACAACGTTGAGCTGAAGTTCCAGAAAGTGGCTATCGCCGCCACGCTGCCCAAGGGCACGCTGAAAGCGATCTGAGCTGACTTCATTCAACACCGACGGGGCGCGCAAGGCGCCCCGCGTTCATTAAACGGGCTGCGTCATGCTCAATAGATTCCCTCTCTGGAAATACCTGCTGATTCTGGCAGTGCTCGCGGTTGCTTTTGTTTATTCGGCGCCCAACCTCTATCCGGACGATCCGGCGATCCAGGTCACCGGTGCCAGCGCGGCACAGGAGATCGGTATGGCCGATCTCGAGCGCATAAGCCAGGCGCTCGAGGAAGGCGGCATTGCGGTGAAGTCCGCTTCGCTCGACGAACAGGGCCGTGGTGGTCTCGTGCGTCTGGAGCGTCAGGATGATCAACTGCCGGCCAAAGATATCGTTCGGCGCACGCTGGGTGATGCCTATGTCGTTGCGCTCAACCTTGCACCGACCACTCCAGACTGGCTGCGCAGTCTCGGTGCCAGCCCCATGAAGCTCGGTCTCGACCTCTCCGGCGGCGTGCACTTCCTGCTGGAAGTCGATATGGAGAAGGCCATCGAGACGCGGCTGAATGTCTCCGAAGGCGAGGTCAAAAGCCTGCTGCGCAAGGAGCGCGTGCGCTATCGCAGCCTGCCGAATCTGAAGGATGCCGTGCAGCTGGGCTTCGCCGATCAGGAAACCCTCAGCGCCGCTCAGTCGCTGATTCGCAAGAACTTCACCGATTTCGAGCTGACCACCAGCGAGCGCAACGGCCAATTCGTGCTGCGTCTGACGCTGACCGAGGCCAAGTTGGCTGAGATCCGCGAATATTCGATCAAGCAGAACCTGACCACCGTGCGCAACCGCGTCAACGAGCTGGGCGTCGCCGAGCCGCTGGTGCAGCGCCAGGGGGCCAACCGCATCGTGGTCGAACTGCCGGGCGTACAGGACACTGCCGAAGCCAAGCGCATTCTCGGCAAGACGGCCAATCTGGAGTTCCGCCTTGCGGCCGAGTCCGATGCGCCGCGCGCCTCGACCGAAACCTTCGAGTTCCGCGAGGAAGGTCGTCCGCCCGTGCAGCTCGAGCGTACCCTGATCATCACCGGTGATCAGGTGACCGATGCGCAAGCCAGTTACGACGAAAACGGCCGTCCGCAGGTGAACATTCGCCTCGACGGACATGGCGGCGATCTGATGAACCGCGCTACCCGCAGCAATGTCGGGCGCAGCATGGCGGTGATCTTCATCGAGCAGCGGCCGCTGACTCGCTACGTGCGGCAGATGGTCGATGGCGTCGAGCAGGAAGTGCGGGTCGAAACCTTCCAGGAAGAAAAGAAGATCATCAGTCTGGCGACCATCCAGTCGCCGCTCGGCAGTCAGTTCCGCATTACCGGCCTCAATGGTCAGGGCGAATCGTCGGAACTTGCTCTGCTGCTGCGCGCTGGTGGTCTGGCGGCGCCGATGTACTTCGCCGAGGAGCGCACCATCGGTCCGAGCCTGGGCGCCGAGAACATCAAGCTGGGCGTGCAGGCCGCGATGTGGGGCTTCCTCTTCGTCGCCATCTTCATGGTGCTGATCTACAAGTTCTTCGGCGTGCTTGCCACCATTGCGCTGCTGTTCAATATGGTCGCGCTGACGGCATTGATGTCGATGCTCAACGCCACGCTGACCCTGCCAGGTATCGCCGGTATCGTGCTGACCATGGGTATGGCGGTGGACGCCAACGTGCTCATCTTCTCGCGTATTCGTGAGGAGATTGCCAATGGCATGTCGATCCAGCGGGCCATCCACGAGGGCTTCGACAGGGCCTTCTCGGCGATCCTCGACGGCAACCTCACCACCTTGCTGGTGGGCGGCATCCTGTTCGCCATGGGTACCGGCCCGATCAAGGGTTTCGCGGTGACCCTGTCGATCGGCATCCTGACGTCGATGTTCACCGCAATCATCGTGACGCGCGGCATGGTCAACCTGATCTACGGTGGCCGCGATCTCAAGAAGCTGTGGATTTAAGGGGCTAGCACGATGAAACGCGTTATCAATTTCATGGGCGTCCGCCATGTGGCCTTCGCCCTTACCGTGCTGCTCACGGTCGCCTCGCTGGGAAGCCTGGTGGTCAAGGGCCTGAATTTCGGCCTGGATTTCACCGGCGGCACGCTGATCGAGTTGGGCTACGAGCGTCCAGTCGAGCTCGAGCAGGTTCGTGGTCAGCTGGTCCAGGCCGGCTTCACCGATGCCGTGGTGCAGAGCTTTGGCGCGACTACCGACGTACTGGTGCGCATGCCGGGCGACGATCCTCAGTTGGGTGAACGCATCGCCAGCGCCTTGCGCAACGCCGATGGCGGCAACGCGGTCAGCGTCAAGCGCGTGGAGTTCGTCGGGCCGGCGGTCGGTGAAGAGCTGCGCGATCAGGGTGGTCTCGGCATGCTGCTGGCGCTGGGCGGCATCCTGGTGTACGTGGCGTTCCGCTTCCAGTGGAAGTTTGGCTTCGGCGCCGTGCTGTCGCTGTTCCACGACGTGATCGTGGTCCTGGGCGTGTTCTCCTTCTTCCAGATCTCCTTCGACCTGACGGTGCTGGCGGCTGTGCTGGCGGTGATCGGCTACTCGTTGAACGACACCATTGTCATCTTCGACCGGATCCGCGAGAACTTCCGCATGCTGCGCAAGGCTGAGCTGCTGGAGAACATCAACATCTCCACCACCCAGACGCTGCTGCGCACCATGGCCACTTCGGTCTCCACGCTGCTGGCAGTTGGGGCGCTGATGGTCTTCGGTGGCGAGAATCTGTGGGGGTTCTCGCTGGCGCTGCTGATCGGCGTCGGCGTTGGTACCTACTCGTCGGTCTACGTTGCCGGCACGCTGCTGGTCTGGCTCAAACTCACGCGTGACGATCTGATTCCGCCGGTGGTGGAAGAAGAGGCCGACGAGCGCCCCTGATCCTCTTTCGAACTTCCGCAGCCTTGCGAGGTCCAAGGCTGCGGAACGGGCGCAGCCCGAAGGAAGAGGATGTCACAGTGAACAAGTCCATGTTGGTCGGTACGGCACTTGGAGTGGTCGTTGCCACGGCTGGTGGAGCTTTCGCTACTTATAGCCTGGTCGATCGCGGTCCGAAGTTCGCCGAGGTGCTGGCGGTCGAACCTATCAAGGAAACCATCCGAACGCCGCGTGAAGTCTGCAAGGACGTCACAGTGACCCGGCAGAAGCCTGTGCAGGACGAGCACCAGATCGCAGGTACCGCAGTGGGCGCCGTCGTCGGTGGTCTGCTGGGTAACCAGGTCGGTGGCGGCAATGGCAAGAAGATCGCCACGGTCGCCGGTGCGGTCGGCGGTGGTTATGCCGGCAATCAGGTGCAGGGGCGCATGCAAGCCAACAGCACCTACACCACCACCGAGACCCGCTGCAGCACGGTCACCGACACGCACGACAAGATCGTCGGCTATGACGTCAAGTACGATCTGGCTGGCAAGGTCGGGCGCGTACGGATGGATCGTGATCCGGGCAGCCAGATTCCGGTACAGGATGGGCAGCTGATGGTGTCTCAGCAGTGAACTGAACAAGCTGCATAAAAAAACGCCCCTGTTGGGGCGTTTTTCTTTTGCCTCACGCTCAGCGCTTGAGCGACGGCGTAAGGTGGGGCTGGATGGTCGTCAGCACAGCCTTGAAGCACTTGGTATTGCCGGCCACGATCTGTCCCTTCTCGAGGAATTCATGGCCGCCGCTGAAGTCGCTCACCAGGCCGCCAGCCTCTTGGATCAGAAGTGCGCCGGCCGCCATGTCCCACTCGGAAAGGCCGAACTCCCAGAACGCATCGAAGCGGCCCGCGGCTACGTAGGCCAGATCGAGGCTCGCCGCTCCGGCGCGTCGCAGGCCGGAGGTCTGGCCGACCAGGCTGCGGAACATGTTCAGGTAGCTGTCCAGGTTGTCCAGTTGGCCGTCCTTGAACGGAAAGCCCGTGCCGAGAAGGGCGCCGTCCAGGCTCTTGCGCGAGCTGACGCGCAGGCGCCGGCCATTCAGGGCTGCGCCACGGCCGCGGCTTGCGGTGAATTCTTCCTGACGGACCGGATCCAGGACGACGGCATGCTCGAGACGGCCGCGGTATTTGCAGGCGATGCTCACGGCGTAGTGCGGAATGCCGCGCACGAAGTTGGTCGTGCCATCCAGCGGGTCGATGATCCACAGGTAATCGGCGCCGTCACCGCTGCCTTCGAGCAGTCCACCTTCCTCGCCAAGGATGCCGTGATTCGGGTAGGCCTTGCGCAGCGCTGCAACGATGCTCTGCTCGGCCGCCTTGTCGATCTCGGTGACGTAATCCTTTGCTTCTTTCTCGTTGACCGAGATTGCATCCAGGCGATCGGTGGAACGGACAATCAGTTCGCCGGCGCTGCGGGCGGCGCGCAGCGCGATATTCAGCATGGGCTGCATGGATCAATTACCTGGTCGTTAAAGAAAGCGCGAAATTCTATCAGGAAAGCTCGGGCGCATGTAGCGTCACCGGCCTCGCTGCAGGCTTTGGTCGATGGCGGACGGCGAGCGGCTTCCTGTAAGCTTTCCGCTGGTTTTCTTGCTGAGACTCATCGTGTCGTTGCAGAACATTCGAGTGGTGCTGGTCAATACCAGCCACGCCGGCAACATCGGCGGCGCGGCGCGGGCCATGAAGAACATGGGCCTGTCGCGTCTGGTGCTGGTTGATCCGGAAGACTTTCCGAGCCCGGACGCGGTCGCCCGGGCGTCCGGCGCGACCGATATTCTCGATTCGGCCCAGGTCGTCGCCACGCTGGAAGAGGCGCTGGTCGGCTGCAGTCTGGTGCTTGGCACCAGTGCCCGGGATCGGCGCATACCCTGGCCGCTCCTGGACCCGCGCGAGTGCGCCGCGGTATCGGTGGAGCAGGCTGCCGCCGGTAGCGACGTGGCGCTGGTGTTCGGTCGTGAATACGCCGGCCTGACCAATGAAGAGCTGCAGCGCTGCCAATACCATGTCCATATCCCGTCCGATCCCCAGTTCAGCTCGCTGAACCTCGCTGCAGCCGTCCAGGTGCTCACATACGAGGTGCGCATGGCCTGGCTGGCGGCCGAGGGGCGGCCGACGAAGGTCGAAAAGCTGGAGACCACGGCAATGCTCGACGCGCAGCCGGTCACGGTGGACGAGCTGGAAAACTATTTCGGCCACCTTGAGCAGACGCTAGTGGATATCGGTTTTCTCGACCCGGCCAAGCCGCGCCATCTGATGCCGCGCCTGCGCAGGCTGTACGGGCGCAGCGGAATCAGCAAGCTGGAGATGAACATCCTGCGGGGCATCCTCACCGAGACGCAAAAGGCGGCCCGCGGCGAACCTCACAAGCGGAGAAGTGATTGATGTTCGAACGCATGCGCGAAGACATCCAAAGCGTATTCCATCGCGATCCGGCAGCCCGCAACGCGTTCGAGGTGCTGACCTGTTACCCGGGGCTGCACGCCATCTGGATCCATCGACTTTCCCATTGGCTGTGGACCCATGAGTGGAAATGGCTGGCGCGCATGTCGTCGAATCTCGGGCGTTGGCTGACCGGGGTGGAGATTCACCCGGGTGCACGGATCGGGCGTCGTTTCTTCATCGACCACGGGATGGGTATCGTCATTGGTGAGACCGCCGAGATCGGCGATGACGTGACGCTCTACCACGGCGTGACATTGGGTGGGACCAGCTGGAACAAGGGCAAGCGCCATCCGACGCTCGAGGATGGCGTGATCGTCGGTGCGGGCGCGAAGATTCTCGGCCCGTTCACGGTCGGTGCAGGTGCAAAGATCGGCTCCAACGCGGTGGTCACGCGGGAAGTGCCGCCGGGTGCGACGGCCGTGGGTATTCCCGGGCGTGTCATCGTCAAATCCAGCGATGAGCAGGAGGCGAAGCGCAAGGCGATTGCCGAAAAGATCGGTTTCGACGCCTATGGCGTCAGCGAGGACATGCCGGACCCGGTGGCGCGGGCGATCGGGCAGTTGCTCGATCACGTGCAGGCCGTCGAGGAGCGACTGGAGGGAATGTGTGGCGCGCTCAAGGCGCTCGGTAGCGACTACTGCGCCAAGGAACTACCCGAGTTGCGCGAAGAGGATTTCGTCGAAGTGAAGCCTGATGCCGGAGAAGCGCGCGGCTGAAGTGCGGGTCTTGGCAGTAGCTGGTATCATGCGTTCAGCTTTGCCATCCGCCTGTACGATCAGGGTGTCTCGCTAAAGACCTACTAATTTAATAGGTCTTATAGTTGACTCAAATACTCGGGAATTGCATAATTGCGCCAAACCGTAATGCTTGGTGCAGACCGATGCGATTGACCACCAAAGGCCGTTATGCCGTTACCGCCATGCTTGATCTTGCGCTGCATGCGCAGCATGGGCCGGTTTCCCTGGCTGACATTTCCGAGCGCCAGGGAATTTCGCTTTCCTATCTCGAGCAACTGTTTGCCAAGCTTCGCCGTGGGAGTCTCGTCACCAGTGTGCGCGGGCCTGGCGGAGGTTATCAGCTGTCTCGCGACATGGCCGGTATCCAGGTTGCTCAGGTTATCGACGCGGTCAACGAATCGGTCGATGCCACCCGTTGCCAGGGGCTCGGGGGTTGTCACTCCGGCGATACCTGCCTGACCCATCATCTGTGGTGCGACCTCAGTCAGCAGATCCATGAATTCCTCAGCGGCATCAGTTTGGCCGATCTGGTCAATCGTCAGGACGTACAGCAGGTCGCGCTGCGCCAGGACATGCGCAAGGCCAGCGGCACTTCGCCGCAGATAGACAAGATAGAAACGTCCGCCATCGATTGAGCAGGGCGACCGCCTGATAGGAGATATCTGAATGAAATTGCCGATTTACCTGGACTACTCCGCAACCACGCCGGTCGACCCGCGTGTCGCCGAAAAGATGATCGAATGCCTGACCAACGAAGGCAATTTCGGTAACCCGGCGTCGCGCTCGCATGCCTTTGGCTGGAAAGCGGAAGAAGCGGTGGAAAATGCGCGTCGCCAGGTGGCCGAGCTGGTCAATGCCGACCCGCGTGAGATCGTCTGGACCTCGGGTGCCACCGAGTCGGACAACCTGGCGATCAAGGGTGTCGCCCACTTCTACGCGTCCAAGGGCAAGCACATCGTCACCACGAAGATCGAGCACAAGGCGGTTCTGGATACCACTCGCCAGCTCGAGCGTGAAGGGTTCGAAGTGACCTACATCGAGCCGGGCGAAGACGGCATCGTCACCCCGGCGATGGTCGAGGCGGCGCTGCGCGAGGACACCATCCTCGTGTCGGTGATGCACGTGAACAATGAGATCGGCACCATCAACGACATCACCGCGATTGGCGAGCTGACCCGGGTGCGCGGCATCCTGTTCCATGTCGATGCCGCCCAGTCCACCGGCAAGGTGGAGATCGACCTTGAGAAGATGAAGGTCGACCTGATGTCCTTTTCCGCGCACAAGACCTACGGGCCGAAGGGCGTCGGTGCCCTCTATGTCCGTCGTAAGCCGCGCGTTCGTCTCGAGGCGCAGATGCACGGTGGTGGTCACGAGCGTGGCATGCGCTCCGGCACCCTGGCTACGCATCAGCTGGTAGGGATGGGCGAGGCCTTCCGTATCGCCAAGCAAGAGATGGCGCAGGAAAACGAGCGTATTCGTGCACTGCGTGACCGCTTCTACAAGCAGGTCGAGCATCTCGAAGAGCTGTATGTGAACGGCAGCATGACGGCGCGTGTGCCGCACAACCTCAACCTCAGCTTCAACTACGTCGAGGGTGAGTCGCTGATCATGGCGCTCAAGGATCTGGCCGTATCGTCCGGCTCCGCCTGTACGTCTGCTTCGCTGGAGCCTTCGTATGTATTGCGCGCTCTCGGGCGCAACGACGAGCTGGCGCACAGCTCCATCCGTTTCACCTTCGGTCGCTTCACCACTGAAGAAGAAATCGATTACGCAGCGCAGAAGGTATGCGAGGCCGTCACCAAGCTGCGCGAGCTTTCGCCCCTGTGGGACATGTTCAAAGACGGCGTCGACATCTCCAAGGTCGAGTGGCAAGCCCACTGACCGGCGTCAAGCGCCGCACAGCCTGATCTAAGAGGATTGCACCATGGCATACAGCGACAAGGTCATCGACCACTACGAAAATCCGCGCAACGTCGGCAAGTTCGACGCCGAAGATCCGAACATCGGCACCGGCATGGTCGGCGCGCCGGCCTGCGGCGACGTCATGCGCCTGCAGATCAAGGTCAACGAGCAGGGTGTCATCGAAGACGCCAAGTTCAAGACCTATGGCTGCGGCTCCGCGATCGCCTCCAGCTCCCTTGCCACCGAATGGATGAAGGGCAAGACGCTGGAAGAGGCGGAAACCATCAAGAACACCCAGCTGGCTGAAGAGCTCGCGCTGCCGCCGGTGAAAATTCACTGCTCCGTTCTCGCCGAGGATGCGATCAAGGCCGCGGTGCGTGATTACCGGGAAAAGAAAGGTCTGCTCTGACAGGAGATTGTGATGGCTATCACCATGACGCCCGCTGCAGCTCAGCATGTTCGTCGCTCGCTGGAAGGGCGCGGCAAGGGTGTGGGTGTGCGGCTTGGGGTTCGCACCACGGGCTGCTCGGGGCTGGCTTACGTCCTCGAGTTCGTCGACGAGACCGCAGCGGAAGATTCGGTGTTCGAAAGCCACGGGGTGAAGGTGATCATCGATCCGAAGAGCCTCGTCTACCTTGATGGCACCGAGCTCGACTTCGTTCGCGAAGGCCTCAACGAGGGCTTCAAGTTCAACAACCCGAACGTTCGTGGCGAATGCGGCTGCGGCGAGAGCTTCAATATCTGAGGACGCCGTGGGTACTCCCTGTCACTTTGCACTGTTCGATCTGAAGCCTGACTTCGAGCTGGACCTTGCGCAACTCGCCGATCGCTATCGCGAGCTTGCGCGCCAGGTTCATCCGGATCGCTTCGCCGATGCTGGCGAAAGCGAGCAGCGCCAGGCGCTGGAGCGTTCGGCCAATCTGAACGAGGCCTATCAGACCCTGAAGAGCCCGAGCCGGCGCGCGCGCTATCTGCTGGCGTTGGAGGGGCACGATGTGCCGTTGGAGGCGACCGTTCAGGATCCTGCCTTCCTGATGCAGCAGATGCATTGGCGCGAAGAGCTCGAAGAGCTTCACGAGCAGGCCGATCTTGATGGTGTTGCGGCATTCAAGTCGCGGCTCAAGCAGGCTCAGCAAGGTCTCAACGACGACTTCGGTCAGATCTGGCAAGACCCCGCGCGCCGTGTGGATGCCGAAAGACTGGTTCGCCGCATGCAGTTTCTCGACAAGTTGACCCAGGAAGTGCGCCAGCTCGAAGAGCGCCTCGACGATTAACCCGCGCGACGCTCGCGTTGCGCCCGATACCAGACAGACATGGCCTTACTTCAGATTGCCGAGCCCGGACAAAGCCCTCAGCCCCATCAGCGGCGCCTGGCTGTCGGAATAGACCTGGGCACTACCAACTCCCTCGTTGCCGCGTTGCGCAGTGGCGTCACCGCCCCGCTGGCCGATGCCGATGGGCAGGTGATTCTACCGTCCGTTGTGCGTTATCACGCCGATCGTGTGGAGGTCGGTGCGTGTGCCAAGCGTGCAGCAGCTGCTGATCCGTTCAATACCATCAGCTCGGTCAAGCGGTTGATGGGGCGAGGGCTTGCGGACGTCAAGCAGTTGGGCGAACAGTTGCCCTATCGTTTCCGTCAGGCCGAATCGCAGATGCCCTTCATCGAGACTGTCCAGGGGGCCAAGAGCCCGGTGGAAATCTCGGCGGAGATCCTGCGGGCGCTGCGCGAGCGCGCCGAGGCGACGCTGGGTGGCGAGCTGGTCGGGGCGGTGATCACCGTGCCGGCCTACTTCGATGATGCCCAGCGTCAGGCGACCAAGGATGCGGCGCGGCTTGCCGGCCTCAATGTGCTGCGCCTGCTCAATGAGCCGACCGCAGCGGCGGTCGCCTACGGTCTGGACCGTCAGGCCGAGGGTGTCGTCGCGATCTACGATCTCGGCGGCGGAACCTTCGATATCTCCATTCTGCGTCTGACCAAGGGTGTGTTCGAGGTGCTGGCCACAGGCGGCGATACCGCCTTGGGCGGTGACGATTTCGATCACGCCGTGGCTGACTGGATTCTCCAGCAGGCCGGGGTTTCCGAGGATCTGGCGCCCGGCGAGCAGCGCGAGCTGTTGAAGATCGCCTGCGATGCCAAGGAGCGCCTCAGCGTGGACGAGACGGTTCAGGTCGCCTATGCCGGCTGGGCGGGCGAGCTCCACCGTGAGACGTTCGATGCTCTCATCGAGCCGCTGATTGCCCGAAGCCTCAGGTCGTGCCGGCGCGCGGTGCGTGATTCCGGTGTCGAGCTGGACGAGATCACGGCAGTGGTCATGGTCGGCGGCTCGACCCGCGTGCCAAAAGTGCGTTCGTCCGTGGGCCAGCTGTTCGGTCGGGAGCCGCTGACCGATATCGATCCGGACGAAGTGGTGGCGATCGGTGCCGCGATCCAGGCCGAGACCCTGGCGGGCAACAATCGGGACGGCGAAGAGCTGCTCCTGCTCGACGTGATCCCGCTGTCGCTGGGTCTGGAGACCATGGGCGGGCTGATGGAGAAGATCATCCCGCGCAATACCACGATTCCGGTTGCACGTGCGCAGGACTTCACCACTTACAAGGATGGCCAGTCGGCCATGATGATCCATGTGCTGCAAGGTGAGCGCGAGCTGATCTCCGACTGCCGTTCGCTGGCGCGCTTCGAGCTGCGTGGCATCCCGCCGATGGTTGCGGGCGCGGCGAAGATTCGCGTGACCTTCCAGGTCGATGCCGACGGACTGCTCAGCGTTTCGGCGCGTGAGCTGGCCTCCGGCGTCGAGGCCAGCATTCAGGTCAAGCCGTCCTATGGCCTGACCGATGGCGAGATCGCCAGGATGCTCGAGGACTCGTTCCGCAAGGCGGATCAGGATCGCGACGCCCGCGCCCTGCGCGAGCAGCTGGTCGATGCCCAGCGCTTGCTGGAGGCTGTCGAAGCAGCGCTGATTGCCGACGGGGAACGTCTGCTTTCCACCGAGGAGCGTGCCGCCATCGAGGCTCAGATGGCCGAGTTGCGTGCGTTGCTCGACAGTCAGGACGTGTCCGCCATCGAGCGCCAGACCAAACGCCTGAGCCAGATCACCGACGCCTTCGCTGCGCGTCGTCTGGATTCCACCGTCAAGGCCGCCTTGGCCGGGCGGCGGCTTAACGATATCGAGGATTGACCCAGATGCCGCAGATCATTTTCCTGCCTAATGCCGATCATTGCCCCGAAGGTGCCGTGATCGAGGCGAAAACCGGCGAGACGGTGCTGGACGCCGCGCTGCGCAACGGCATCGATATCGAGCATGCCTGCGAGAAGTCCTGCGCATGCACCACCTGTCACGTGGTGGTTCGCGAGGGCTTCCAGTCGCTCGAGGCCTCCGATGAGCTGGAGGACGACATGCTCGACAAGGCCTGGGGGCTGGAGCCCAACTCGCGGCTGTCCTGTCAGGCGGTAGTGGCCGATACCGATCTCGTCGTGGAGATTCCGAAGTACACCATCAACCAGGTGTCGGAAGGGCATTGAGGGCAAGGACATGCAACTGAAATGGACTGATGTGCAGGACATCGCCATCGAACTCGCCGAGCGCAAGGCCGAGGTCGATCCGCGCTATGTGAATTTCGTCGATCTGCATCGCTGGGTACTCGAACTGCCTGACTTCGCTGACGAGCCTGGTCGTGGCGGCGAAAAGGTGCTCGAAGCCATCCAGGCCGCCTGGATCGAAGAGGCAGAGTAACGCCTCCCGGGGCGTTCGCATCCAGCGTGCCGTTACCGTTCGGCGATCGGGCCGCGCGTCCGCGGCAAGGCCCTCTACCCTTATGTTTTTAATGCCAACCCGCGTATAATCCGCGGGTTTACTCGTTCGCTTTAACCCATCAGTTTTGGAGTCCTACATGGCCCTGCAACGCACCTTTTCCATCATCAAGCCTGACGCTGTCGCCAAGAACGTGATCGGCGAGATCACCACCCGTTTCGAGAAGGCCGGCCTGCGTGTCGTCGCTTCCAAGATGGTTCAGCTGTCCGAGCGCGAAGCTGCCGGTTTCTACGCCGAGCACAGCGAGCGCGGCTTCTTCAAGGATCTGGTTGCCTTCATGACTTCCGGTCCGGTCATCGTTCAGGTTCTGGAAGGCGAGAACGCCGTCGCCAAGAACCGCGAGCTGATGGGCGCCACCAACCCGAAGGAAGCGGCTCCGGGCACCATCCGTGCCGACTTCGCGGTCTCCATCGACGAGAACGCCGTTCACGGTTCCGACTCGGAAGCCTCGGCCGCCCGTGAAATCGCCTACTTCTTTGCTGCCACCGAAGTGTGCGCACGCATTCGCTGAGTGAGCGAAGGTGAGTCCAATGATTGCCACGACCGGTAAGGTGAATCTGCTGGGTCTGACCCAGCCGCAACTGGAAAGCTTCTTCGAGTCCATCGGGGAGAAGCGTTTTCGCGCCGGTCAGGTGATGAAATGGATTCACCACTTCGGCGTCGATGATTTCGATGCCATGAGCAATCTCGGCAAGGCCCTGCGCGAAAAGCTCAAGGCCTGCGCCGAGATTCGCGGCCCGGAGATCGTCAGTGAAGACATCTCCAGCGACGGCACCCGCAAATGGGTGGTTCGGGTCGCATCGGGCAGCTGTGTGGAAACGGTGTACATCCCCCAGGGCGGCCGTGGAACGCTTTGCGTTTCCTCGCAGGCCGGCTGTGCGCTGGATTGCAGCTTCTGTTCCACCGGCAAACAGGGTTTCAACAGCAATCTCACGGCGGCCGAGGTGATCGGTCAGGTGTGGATTGCCAACAAGTCTTTCGGCACCGTCCCGGCGAAGATCGATCGCGCCATCACCAACGTGGTGATGATGGGGATGGGCGAGCCGTTGCTGAATTTCGACAACGTCGTCGCTGCCATGCAGATCATGATGGACGACCTCGGTTATGGCATTTCCAAGCGCAAGGTGACCCTGTCGACCTCCGGCGTCGTGCCGATGATCGACGAGCTGGCCAAGGTCATCGACGTGTCCCTGGCGCTGTCGCTGCATGCGCCCAACGACGCGCTGCGCGATCAGTTGGTGCCGATCAACAAGAAGTACCCCCTGGAGGTGCTGTTGGCGGCCTGCAAACGCTATGTGTCGCGCCTGGGCGAGAAGCGCGTGCTGACCATCGAATACACGTTGCTCAAGGGTGTCAACGATCAGCCCGAGCATGCCGAGCAGATGATCGCTCTGCTGGCGGACATTCCTTGCAAGATCAATCTGATTCCGTTCAATCCGTTCCCTCATTCCGGATATGAGCGGCCGAGCAACAATGCGATCCGCCGTTTTCAGGACATCCTGCATAAAGGCGGGCACAATGTGACGGTGCGTACCACCCGCGGCGAGGACATCGACGCGGCTTGCGGTCAGCTTGTCGGTCAGGTTCTGGACCGGACGCGTCGAAGCGAGCGATACATCGCTGTACGCGAGCTGCAGAGCGAGCCGGGTGCGGCGCAAACTGCTTCGAACCGATCCTGAGGGGGATGCTGATGATTCTGCGCGCTGCGCTGCTGCTTGTACTGACCGGCCTGTTGGCCGGTTGCGTGTCTTCTGGCACCGTCGATCCACTGAAGACCGACGAAGGTCGGCAGCAGGCACGGGATGCCTATATTCAGTTGGGTATCGGTTATCTGCAGCAAGGCGCGGCCGCCCGTGCGAAGACGCCGCTGCGCAAGGCGCTCGAAATCGACCCACGCAGCGCCGACGCGCATGCGGCGCTGGCACTGGTATTCCAGACCGAAATGGAAAACGACCTGGCCGACAAGCACTACCGTGAAGCGTTGTCCAGCCGCAAGGACGCGCGCATCCTCAACAACTACGGCAGCTTCCTTTTCGAGCAGAAACGCTATCCGGAAGCGATGGAGCGTTTCAGCCAGGCCGCCGAAGACAACATGTATCCCGAGCGGGCCCGCGTCTTCCAGAACCTCGGCATGACCGCCCTGCAACTGGGCAAGCGCGAGGAAGCCGAAAGCTACTTCAGCCGATCGCTGCGTCTGGATGGCCGCCAGCCCCGAGCGCTGCTCGAACTTGCGATGATGGCCTACGAAGACAAGCAGTACGTCCCAGCCAAGCGTTACTACGACAGCTTCAGCCAGATGTCCGATCAGACTGCACGGAGTCTGCTGCTCGGCATTCGCCTGGCCAACATCCATCAGGACCGCGACACGGCTGCCAGCCTGGCGCTGCAGTTGAGGCGGTTGTATCCCGGTACGGATGAGTACAAGCAATATCTTTCGGAGCAACGATGACCGCGCCGCACCAAGAACAGGCTGCACCGATGGGCAACAACCCCGGGGAAACGCTGCGCAAGGCTCGTGAAGACAAGGGCCTGACGCTGTCTGCGGTTGCACAGCAGCTCAATCTCACCGAGCGCGCGCTCGCCCGCATCGAGGCAGGCGACTTCAGCCAGCTGCCGGGCCATACCTTTGCCCGCGGTTACGTTCGGGCCTATGCCAAGCTGTTGGGTCTGGATCAGACCCGCCTGGTCCAGGAGTTCGACCAGCACACCGGCACCAACGCATCGGGCAGCAGCGTCAACAGTCTCGGTCGTATTGAGGAGCCCAGCCGTCTGTCGCGCAGTTTCATGCGTTTCTTCGGCTTCGCCTTGCTGCTGGCTCTGGCGGCAGCGGCTTGGTTCTGGTGGCAGGAACATACGGCGCGGGAAGCCAGCACAACGCCAGTCTCGGCACTTGAGCGGATCGAAGTCGAAAGCGCCGACGGCACCACCGAGATTCATCTGCTCGATCGGGCCGACGAAGTGGCCGAGGCGCCGGTCGACGTAGCGGATGGACAGCCACCTGTCGTCGATTCGGATGCGAGCGAGGCGGCCGTAACGCCAGAAAGCACACCGGAAGCTACAGGCTCGAACGCGACGACGGCTCCGCCCCAGCAGTCGCAGCCGTTGCCGCTTCCAGAGACCGGTGATAGCGCGCAAGGTCCCGTGCAGGCGTCAGCAGCCTCGGCTCCGAGCGCAGCCACTGACACACCGGCACCTGTCGCCGCGCCGGGTGAGGCTCAGCTGGAGTTGCGCTTTACCGCCGATTGCTGGACCCGTGTGACGGATGCCGATGGTCGCGTGCTGTTCAGTGCCCTGGCCAAGGCCGGTACCAGCAGGACAGTCACAGGCAAGGCGCCGCTGGACGTCCATCTGGGGTACGCTCGCGGTGCACAACTCAGTTACAACGGCGAAGCGGTGAATCTCGCCACCCACATGCGCGGCGAGACGGCGCGCCTCAAGCTCGGACAGTAAGCTCACCATGCATTCCGAATCTCCTATCAAACGTCGCCAGTCCCGCAAGATCTGGGTAGGCGGCGTTGCGGTCGGTGGCGATGCGCCGATTTCCGTACAGAGCATGACCAACACCGAAACCTGCGACGTCGAGGCGACGGTCGGGCAGATCCAACGCCTGGCCAATGCCGGCGCTGACATCGTCAGGGTCTCGGTGCCGTCGATGGAGGCTGCGGAGGCCTTCGGCCGGATCAAGCAGCGCGTACAGTTGCCGTTGGTCGCCGATATCCATTTCGATTACCAGATCGCTCTGCGGGTAGCCGAGCTCGGCGTCGACTGCCTGCGCATCAACCCGGGCAACATCGGCCGCGAGGATCGCGTTCGCGCAGTGGTTGACGCTGCGCGTGACAAGGGCATCCCGATTCGTATCGGTGTCAACGCCGGTTCGCTGGAGAAGGACCTGCAGAAGAAGTACGGCGAGCCGACGCCACAGGCGCTGGTGGAGTCCGCACTGCGTCATGTGGACCATCTCGATCGCCTGGACTTTCAGGACTTCAAGGTCAGCGTCAAGGCGTCCGATGTGTTCATGGCCGTGGAGGCCTATCGGCTGCTGGCCGGGCAGATCGAGCAGCCGCTGCACCTGGGCATTACCGAGGCGGGCGGGCTGCGTTCCGGCACGGTGAAGTCCGCAGTGGGTCTGGGCATGCTGCTCGCCGAAGGTATCGGCGACACCATTCGTGTGTCGCTGGCGGCCGATCCCGTCGAGGAGATCAAGGTCGGCTTCGATATCCTCAAGTCTCTGCGTTTGCGCTCGCGCGGCATCAACTTCATCGCCTGCCCGAGCTGTTCGCGGCAGAACTTCGATGTGGTCAAGACCATGAACGAGCTGGAGACCCGCGTCGAGGACCTGCTGGTGCCGATGGACGTCGCGGTGATCGGCTGCGTGGTCAACGGTCCGGGCGAAGCCAAGGAGGCCCACATCGGCCTGACCGGTGGCACTCCGAACAACCTGGTCTACATCGATGGCAAGCCGGCGCAGAAACTGAACAACGAAAACCTCGTCGATGAGCTGGAGCAGCTCATCCGGCGCAAGGCCGCCGAGAAGCTTGCGTCCGACGCGGCGGTCATCGCGCGCAGCTGATCTTTAAGGAATCCCATTGAGCAAGTCCCTGCAAGCCATTCGTGGCATGAATGACATCCTGCCTGCGCAGACGCCGACCTGGCGTTATCTGGAAAGCACCTTTGCGCAGCTGCTGGACAGCTACGGATACAGCGAGATCCGTCTGCCGATCCTGGAGTTCACCGACCTGTTCGCCCGCGGTATCGGCGAGGGCACCGATGTGGTCGACAAGGAGATGTATACCTTCCTCGATCGCAACGAAGAGTCGCTGACCCTGCGTCCCGAAGGTACCGCCGGCTGCGTGCGCGCCGTGCTCGAGCATGGCATGACGGGTGGCGGGCAGGTGCAGAAGCTCTGGTACACCGGGCCGATGTTCCGCTACGAGAAGCCGCAGAAAGGTCGCTACCGGCAGTTCCACCAGATCGGCGTGGAAGTGTTCAACCAGCCGGGACCGGATATCGATGCCGAGCTGATCGTACTGACCGCGCGCCTGTGGAAGCAGCTCGGCCTCGCCGATGCGGTGGCGCTGCAGCTCAACAGCCTGGGCTCCAGCGAGGCTCGGGCGCGCTACCGCGATGCTCTGGTGGCCTACCTGCAACAGCGTTTCGAGCAGCTCGACGAGGACAGTCAGCGTCGCCTGACCACCAATCCGCTGCGCATCCTCGACAGCAAGAACGCCCAGACGCAGGCGTTGCTGACCGATGCACCGACCCTGCACGACTATCTGGACGAGGAGTCGCGGGCGCATTTCGAAGGGCTCAAGGCCCGTCTGGATGCGGTCGGCATCGCCTACGAGATCAATCCCAAACTGGTCCGTGGACTGGATTACTACGGCCGCACCGTGTTCGAGTGGGTTACCGACAAGCTCGGCGCGCAGGGCACGGTCTGTGCCGGTGGGCGTTATGACGGTCTGGTCAGCCAGTTCGGCGGCAAGCCGACGCCGGGTGTCGGCTTCGCCATGGGCGTCGAGCGTCTGGTGCTGCTGCTGGAAACGCTCGGCCTGGTGCCGGAGACGTTGAACCCGGCACCGCATGCCTACATCTGTGCATTCGGCGAGGCCGCCGAGCTGGCGGCACTGGCGCTGGCCGAACGTCTGCGTGATGCGCTGCCGGGGCTGCGCCTGCTGGTCAACGCTGGCGGCGGCAGCTTCAAGAGTCAGTTCAAGAAGGCCGACAAGAGCGGAGCGCGCTATGCGCTGATTCTGGGTGACGACGAACTGGCAGGGCGCGTGGTAGGTTGCAAGCCGCTGCGCGATGACAGCGAGCAACAAAGCATTGCCTGGGATGCTCTGCCCGAGCGTCTGGCTGCCTGCCTCGAGCAGGTCTGAGACTTAGCGAATAAAAGGAGTGACAGCGTGACCTCGGGTACTGAAGAAGAACAACTGGCGCAGATCAAAGACTGGTGGCAGCGCAACGGCAAGCCGCTTGTGCTGGGTGCCGTGATCGCCCTGGTGTTGGTGTTCGGCTGGCAGTTCTGGCAGAAGCACCAGATCAATCAGGCGCAGAGCGCCTCGGTGGTTTATCAGCAACTGCTCGGCGCCGCCCTGGAATCCGGCGAGGCTGATGCCGCCGAAGTGTCGCGGCTGGGCAATCTGCTGAAGAAGGACTTTGCCGGTACGCACTATGCGCAGTACGGCAGCCTGTTCGTGGCCAAGGTGGCGGTGGAATCCGGCCGCCTGGACGAGGCCGCCAGCGAGCTGCGCGCCATCGTCGACAAGCCTGCGGACAAGACGCTGGACGAGCTGGCGCGCCAGCGTCTGGCACGTGTGCTGGCTGCGCAGGACAAGGCCGACGAGGCGATCAAGCTGCTCGATGGCAAGGTGGATGCCGCCTTCGTGGCCAGCCGTGAGGAACTGCGCGGCGATCTGCTGGTGCAGCTCGGCCGTAACGACGAGGCGCACGCCGCTTACAGCAAGGCCAAGGAGTCGCTGTCCCAGGATGCGGCCATTGGCGGTCTGCAAATGAAACTGGATGATCTGGCCCGAGGGGAGGCGTAACCGATGCGCTGGAAGACTGCAGCATTGCTGACCCTGGCCGTACTGGCCGCAGGTTGCAGCAGCAATAGTTCCAAAGAGCCAGAGCCGGCGGAGCTGACCAAGTTCGATGCGGAGATCTCGCTGAAGAAGGAGTGGAGTCGTTCTATCGGCGAAGGGCAGGGCAAGACCTACAACCTGCTGACCCCGGTGGTCTATGGCGACCAGATCTATGCCGCAGACGTCGAAGGTCTGGTGGTGTCCATGGATCGGTTGACTGGCAAGGTCAACTGGAAGAAGAAGCTCGACAAGCCGATTTCCGGTGCGGTGGGTGCCGGCTACGGCCTGGTGCTGATCGGCACCCTGCGCGGTGAAGTACTGGCGCTGGATGTCAGCACCGGTGAAGAGCGCTGGCGCAGCCAGGTCAGCAGCGAAGTGCTGGCCGCCCCCGCCGTGAACGGCGATATCGTGCTGGTGCAGACCCAGGATGACCGGCTGATCGCTCTGGAGATCGACACCGGCGCACAACGCTGGAGCTACGAAAGCTCGCCGGCGGTGCTGACGTTGCGGGGAACCGGTGCACCGCTGCTGACCAATCAGCTGGCCATCGCCGGTCTGTCCAGTGGCAAGGTGATCGCGCTGGATACCCGTCGCGGCTTGCCGGTATGGGAGCAGCGGGTCGCCATCCCGCAGGGCCGGTCCGAACTGGAGCGGGTTGTGGACATCGACGGTGGACTGCTGCTCTCCGGTGGCACCCTCTACGTGGCGACCTACCAGGGGCGCGCCGCGGCGCTGGAACTGGAGACCGGCCGCGTGCTCTGGCAGCGTGACGCGTCGAGCTACTCCGGTGTGGCGCTGGGCTACGGCAGTGTCTACCTGAGCCTGGCCGACGGTACCGTCGAGGGCATCGACGAGCGCTCCACCACTGCGCTGTGGCGCAACGAGTCGCTGGCGCGTCGTCAGCTGTCGGCTCCTGCCGTGTTGTCCAGCTACGTGGTGGTCGGTGATGTCGAGGGCTACCTGCACTTCCTGAGTCAGGTAGATGGCCGCTTCGTCGCCCGTGAGCGGGTCGACAGCTCCGGCGTCCGGGCTCGCCCGGTGGTCGAGGGCGACTGGCTGTATGCTTTCGGCAATGACGGCAAGCTGGTCGCACTGACGATTCGTCAGGCCGACTGACCGCCTGCTGGACCCGCGGCTCCGCCTGGCGGAGCCATGAATATTCGGCCGCTGCCCTGCAGCGGCCTTCGTGTTTTCTGAAATATCGCAGTGGAGAGCCGCATGGTTCCCGTAATCGCCCTGGTGGGTCGCCCGAATGTCGGCAAATCCACCCTGTTCAATCGCCTGACCAAGAGCCGCGATGCCATCGTCGCCGAGTACGCCGGGCTGACCCGCGATCGCCAGTACGGCGAGGCCAAGTGGCAGGGGCGCACCTACATCGTGATCGACACCGGCGGTATTTCCGGTGACGAGGAAGGCATCGATGCGAAGATGGCCGAGCAGTCGCTGCAGGCCATCGAGGAAGCCGATGCCGTCCTGTTCATGGTCGACTCCCGCGCCGGGCTGACCGCGGCGGACCAGATGATCGGCGAACACCTGCGCAAGCGGAACAAGCGTTGCTTCCTGGTGGCCAACAAGGTCGACAGCGTCGATCCGGATATTGCCCGTGCGGAATTCAGTCCGCTGGGCCTGGGTGATGCGCTGCCGATCGCTGCCGCCCACGGTCGTGGCATCAGCCACATGCTCGAGCAGGCGCTGGGCATTTTCCCCAAGGACAACGCCGACGAGAACGCGGAAGGCGAGGAGGGCGGGGAGCTCGCGGAAGGCGAGGAAGTGGTAGCCGAAGGCCAGGAGCCCAAGCGCATTCCGGGCCCGAGCGAGAAGGAAGGCATCAAGATCGCCATCATCGGGCGGCCCAACGTCGGCAAGTCGACGCTGGTCAACCGCATGCTCGGTGAAGAGCGGGTCATCGTCTACGATCAGGCCGGCACCACGCGCGACAGCATCTACATCCCCTTCGAGCGCGACGAGGAAAAGTACACCCTGATCGACACCGCCGGCGTACGTCGTCGCGGCAAGATCTTCGAGGCGGTGGAAAAGTTCTCGGTGGTCAAGACGCTGCAGGCGATCCAGGACGCCAACGTGGTGATCTTCGTCATGGATGCCCGCGAAGGTGTCGTCGAGCACGATCTCAACCTGCTGGGCTTCGTGCTGGAGACCGGCCGTGCGCTGGTCATCGCGCTGAACAAGTGGGACGGCATGGAGCAGGGCGAGAAGGACTACGTGAAGACGGAGCTGGAGCGCCGGCTGTTCTTCGTCGACTACGCCGATATCCATTTCATCTCAGCCAAGCATGGCACTGGCGTCGGGCACCTCTACAAGTCGGTGCAGGCCGCGTTCAAGTCGGCGATCACCCGCTGGCCGACCAGCCGCCTGACGCAGATCCTCGAGGACGCCGTGCGCGAGCACCAGCCGCCGATGGTCAACAGCCGGCGCATCAAGTTGCGCTATGCGCACCTGGGTGGCGCCAACCCGCCGCTGATCGTCATCCACGGCAACCAGGTCGATGCGGTGCCCAAGTCCTACACGCGCTACCTGGAGAACACCTATCGGCGTGTACTGAAGCTGGTCGGTACGCCGATCCGCATCGAGTACAAGGGCGGCGACAATCCCTACGAGGGCAAGAAGAACACGCTCACCGACCGCCAGGTCAACAAGAAGCGGCGTCTCATGTCCCACCACAAGAAGGCCGAGAAGAAGCGCCGCGACAAAAAGCGCTGATCGCGCATTTCTGCAAGCTTGGGAACTGGGCGGGTGTTTCCTCCCGTTCCCGCTGTCGGCCCCACGTGTGGGCTCGGTGATGCCTCAGCTGTCGCCGTCGAACGACTGGTCCATGTCCAGGGCCGGTCGTGCGTGGCGCGGTTTGCCGACCTGGCGGGCTGGGTTGCCGACCACGGTGGTATGCGGCGCAACGGGGTGCAGCACGATGCTGCCGGCACCCACCTTGGCCCCCTCGCCAATCTCGATGTTGCCGAGAATCTTCGCGCCCGCGCCGATCATCACGCCGCTGCGAACCTTCGGATGACGGTCGCCACCTTCCTTGCCGGTCCCGCCCAGGGTCACGCCCTGCAGAATCGACACATCGTCGCCGACCACGGCCGTCTCGCCGATGACGATTCCGGTGCCATGGTCGAGCATGATGCCGCTGCCGATACGGCTGGCCGGATTGATGTCGATGCCGAGGCGTTCGTTGCAGCGTGCCTGGATGTACATCGCCAGCAAGCGCTCGCCGCGACCGTGCAGCTGATGCCCGATGCGGTACGCCTGCAATGCCAGAAAGCCTTTGGAGAACAGGAAGACCTCCAGTGCACTGTCGAATGCGGGGTCGCGGCTGACGATCGCCTGCAGGTCGCAGCAGGCCGTCTCGGCCAGCACAGGCAGCTGGTGGTGCAGCCCGGCGAAGCGATCGGTCAGGGTGTGGCTCTGTTCGATGCTGTCGGCCAGGGCATGGCCGATGCGGTGGGCGAGCGCGCCACCGAAGTCCGGCTGATCGAGGATGGTCTGGCGGACGATCGTGGCCAGGGTCGGCTCGGTGTCCAGGGCACGTTGCGCCTGTGCGCGCAGCTCGTTCCACAGGTCGCTGACGGAAAGGTTCGACATGGCAGTTCCTTGAGGGTCGATGACGGGTTGGCCATTGCCTGAACTGTAGCAGCCTGAACAGGCCGTCGGCCGGCGCGTCTCGTATCGGGTCGCGCTCATCGGCTATCCTGTCGGTCTTCGCTGCCGACTCTCAAACGGCAGGCCTGTCGGACGATCGTCATGCTCACCAGTAAATTGCCCAATGTCGGCACGACCATCTTCACCACCATGTCGCAGCTCGCTGCCGACACCGGTGCCTTGAATCTCTCCCAGGGCTTTCCCGACTTCGATGGCCCCGAGGCGTTGCGCGAAGCCCTTACGCGCCACGTCATGGCGGGCCACAACCAGTACGCCCCGATGGCCGGCCTGCCGGCGCTGCGCGAGCAGGTGGCGGCCAAGGTGGCCGGCCTGTACGGACGGCAGGTGGACGTCGCCAGCGAAATCACCATCACCCCTGGCGCCACCCAGGCGATCTTCTGCGCGATCCAGGCAGTGGTCCGCCCAGGCGACGAGGTGATCGTGTTCGATCCCTGCTACGACAGTTACGAGCCGTCCGTGCAACTGGCCGGGGGCACCTGTATCCACCAGCAGCTGAGCCTGCCGGACTTCCGGATCGACTGGCAGCGCCTGGCCGACGCCATAACCCCGCGCACGCGGATGATCGTGCTCAACACCCCGCACAATCCCAGCGGTGCGCTGATCGATGGCAGCGATCTGGAACGGCTGGCGGCACTGATCCGCGAGCGCGACATCTACCTGCTCAGCGACGAGGTTTACGAGCACCTGGTATTCGACGGCCGGGAGCACGCCAGCGTGCTGCGCCACGAGGAGCTGTATCAGCGTGCCTTCGTCATCAGCTCGTTCGGCAAGACCTATCACGTCACCGGCTGGAAGACCGGTTACGTGGTGGCGCCGGCGTCGCTCAGCAGCGAACTGCGCAAGGTGCATCAGTACGTCAGCTTTACCGGCGTCACGCCACTGCAATGGGCACTGGCTGACTTCATGGCGGCGCATCCGGAGCACATCTCCGAGCTGCCAGCGTTCTATCAGGCCAAGCGCGATCTGTTTTGCGACCTGCTGGCTGGCTCCCGCTTCCGCTTCACCCGCGCCGCTGGCACCTACTTCCAGCTGGCCGATTACTCGGCGATCCGCCCCGACCTCGACGACGTCGCCATGGCCGAATGGCTGACCCGCGAGCACGGTGTGGCGAGCATCCCGATCTCGTTGTTCTACCAGGATGCGCCGGCCGATCTCAGGCTGGTGCGCTTCTGCTTTGCCAAACGAGAGGAGACGCTGCGTCAGGCGGCGGAACGACTATGCGCGATCTGAACAACCTGCCCGATCTCGAACTGGCCCTGATCCAGACCACCCTGGTCTGGCAGGATGCCGATGCCAACCGCGAGCGTTTCGCCGGGCTGCTCGACCAGGCCCGCGGTGCCGATCTGATTGTCCTGCCGGAGATGTTCACCACCGGTTTTTCCATGGACTCGGCAGCCCTGGCCGAGCCGGAAGAGGGCGCGACCTATGCCTGGCTGCGCGGCCAGGCGGCGCGGCTGGATGCGGTCGTCACCGGCAGCGTGATCATCGAGGCCGCCGACGGCAGCCATCGCAACCGCCTGCTCTGGGCGCGTCCCGATGGTGAGGTGCTGCATTACGACAAGCGCCACCTTTTCCGCATGGCCGGTGAGCACAAGCACTACACGCCAGGCCTGCAACAGGCCTTGTTCGAGGTGAACGGCTGGCGGGTGCGTCCGCTGATCTGCTACGACCTGCGCTTCCCGGTGTGGAGTCGCGACCCGCACGGCACCGATCTGCTGCTCTACACGGCCAACTGGCCGGCGGCGCGCCGCGATGCCTGGAACCGCCTGCTGCCGGCGCGTGCCATCGAAAACCTCTGCTACGTGGCGGCGGTCAATCGGGTCGGCGAGGACGGCAAGGGCTACCCCTATAGCGGTGACAGCCAGGTGCTCGATTTCAAGGGCGATACGCTGCTCGATGCCGGTGATCGCGATGGCGTGTTCCGCTGTTCCCTGCGCGCCCGTGACCTGGCGGCATTCCGCGAGCGCTTCCCGGCGTACCACGATGGTGACGAGTTCGAGCTGAAGCTCTAGGGCTCGACGCCCGAGGTTGCGCTCACTGCAGCCGGGCTGCGCACCAGCAGAAGCGGCAGGCCGAAGGCAAGGACCAGCAGCCCCAGCAGCGCGCCCGGTCCCGCGTAGAGCGTGCTGGAGACGAACAGGCCCAGGCAGCTGCTGGCGAACAGCAGCGGTAGCCAGGGGTACCAGGGCACGCGGAATGGCCGTGGCGCCGAGGGCTCCAGCCGGCGCAGTCGCAGCAGCGACAGCGCCGTCATGCACATGAAGAACCAGAATACCGGCGCGGTGTAGGCGACCATCGCCTGCACGCCGCTCTGGCTCAGCGCGCCGAACAGGATCAGCAGCAGGGTGATCGCCGCCTGTACCAGCAATGCCCGCACGGGCGTCGAGCCACGCTCGTTCCACGCCGCGAGCCGATGCAGTCGCGGCACGTCCCGGCCCAATGCGTAATACACCCGTGCTCCGGTGAGGATCGTCGCGTTGAGCGTGCTGAGCGCGGTAAAGCAGATCAGCAGGCTCAGCCCCTGGGCCGCCCAGCTACCGGCGACGATCTCCATCAGATCGGCACCGATCGCGTCCGACTGGCTGAGCGCCTGCAGACCGAATATCTGCAGCAGTGCCAGGTTGGTCAGCAAATAGAGGGTGGTCACCAGCAGCGTGCCGAGCAGCAGTACTCGGCCCATGTTGCGCGCCGGGTTGCGCAGCTCGCCCGACAGGTAGGCGGTTTCGTTCCAGCCTCCGTAGGTCAGCAGCACGAAGACCATGCCCATACCCAGCATGCCGAGGCCTCCGTCGCGCGGCTCGATCGCGGCCGGCGAGCTGGGGCTGCTGGAAAGCAGGCCGGCCAGCATCACGCCGATGACGGCGACTAGGGTGAGGCTGCTCAGGGCGATCTGGACGCGTTTGGACTCGCGCGTGCCGCACACGTTGAGCGTGGTCAGCAATGCCACCGAGAGCAGGGCGTGCAGCGTGCCGCCGTGGTCGCCCAGGGGCATCAGCCGTTGCGCGTAGTCGCCGTAGATGAAGGCCACCGCGGCGATGGCGCCGGTCTGGATCACGGTACCGCGGGCCCAGGCGAACATCAGGCCGAAACGGCGACCCCAGGCCAGCCGCAGGTAGTGGTACTCGCCGCCCTCGTCGGGGAAGCTCGCGCCCAGCTCCGCGTAGCACAGCGCGCCGACCAGCATCAGCGCGCCTCCGGCCAGCCAGAGGGCGATATACAGCGTCCCGCTGTCGGCATGCTGGGCGACCAGGGGCGGGAAGCCGAAGATGCCGACGCCCACCACGACGCCGACCAGCACGGCTACGCCATCGATCACCGAGAGGTCGCCGCTGTGCCGCGAGCGCATCTGGCTACTCATGTTCAGCTACGCCGCGCGCTCCAGCCGGAGGCGACTCCTTCACCTTGCAGCGGGTTGATACGGTCGCCTTCCACCTTGCCCACGTAGTCCATGCCGCCCACGTTGAAGTGGAACACGTCGCCTTCGAGGCTACCGGTCACGCTGTTGTGCAGCCCCCCGGAGCGCGCGACGCCGAGCACCTGCTGGAACTGCTGCTGCAGCTCGAGGGTGAAGCGGCCGTCCGTTGTTTCGACTTCCCAGCGCCCGTCGACCTTGGCCGGTACCACCCACAGGTAGACGTAGCTGCCGCCGACGTAGTCGGTGCGATCGGCCGGCCAATCATTCATGTCGAACGCATGCGATACCACCCGGGTGCCAGGCTTGAGCGTATCGAGGATGACCGGGCGCAAGCGCATGTTGATCCGCGGCAGCAGATACATGGTCACTACGGTAGCGTCGGCAATGTCCTTCTTGAACAGGTCGCCCTGCTCGAAGCTGACCTTGTCGGCAACCCCCGCCGCCTCGGCATTGGCCTTGGCCTCGCGGATGCGTTCCGGGTCGAGGTCGATGCCCAGCGCCGAGTCGGCGCCGCGATCACGGACCGCGGCGATGGCGATGCGGCCATCGCCGGAGCCGAGGTCGATGACGGTATCGCCGGCCTTCACATCGGCCATCGCCAGCATCCGCGCCACGACGCGATCGGGCGTCGGCACGTAGGGAACGTCAAGCTCCGGCGCAATCTGCGCGTGAGCGGGAAGCAGTGCGGTCAGCAGCAAGGCCAGGACTGCAAGCGACGCCGGACGGCGGGCGATGGCGAGCGACATGGGTGATCCCCTTGGTTCGGCCCGTTGGGCTTGGGTGGACGTTAATGTCCGGACCCACGGCTGCTCGCAAGGTTCTCGTCGCCGGCTGATGGAATACTCGGCGAGGCCCGCTCGCTGCCTCCCAGGCCGCGTGGCATGGGCGTTGCCCTCGAACCGCCGGCTTGTAACGCGATGTGAAGGATATGCCTGCCTGTTCCGGCTCCCTCCCGGGTCACCTGTGGCGTAGCCGCCACAGCAGCCAACCATAGATCAGCAGATTGGTCAGCACCACCACGGCGGCCAGCACGTATTGCACCGGCGTACTCAGCCAGTCGGGGTAGATCAGCGGCAGCAGGTAATGCTCGATGAAGCCCGCCTCGTAGCCTTCGTTGCCGGCCAGCCGCCGCAGAAGGTTTTCCCAATAGGTCAGCGGGCAGGCGCCGCCGCTCAGTTCGATATAGATGCCCCAGGCTACGGCCGGAAGATGTAGTAGCAAAAAACCGCGTCTCCAGGCCACCAGCAGACCGCCGAACAGCACGAAAAGGATGAAGCTCAGGTGCAACAGCAGTACGGCGTCGGCACCGATCCGATAGAGCATGGCGTCAGCCCGCCGCGCCAGTACGCTGCAGATGCTCGATCTGCCGGTCCTGCCTGCCGGCCAGCAGGCTGACCGACAGTAGCGCACCGAGCAGCGCCATGAGCATGTCGGACTGGGTATCCCAGGGATCGCCCTGGGTGCCGAGGAAGTCCACGGCGCCCTGTCCCGCCAGCAGCGCCACCCACCACTCGATCAGCTCATAGAAGGCGCTGAATGCCAGCGCGACGCAGACCGCGAGAAAGCCCAGCATCTTCCCCGGCACGACGAAGCGCAGGCGCAACAGGATTTCCCTGGCGAGCAGGGCCGGCGTCACGCCCTGGATAAAATGCCCGAGCTTGTCGTAGGGGTTGCGGCTGAGGTTGAACCATTCCTGCACCCAGAACCCCGGCGGTACCCTGGCATAGGTATAGGTGCCGCCGAGAATCAGGATCAGTGCGTGAATGGCGATCACGACGTAGAGCAGGCGGGTCAGCGGAAACGACCGATGACTGAGCAGCAGCACCGGCGCGGCGATCAGTACCGGTACGACCTCCAGCAGCCAGGTGGCGCGATCGTATGGCGCGATGGCCGAGGCGATCAGCGCCAGCAGCACGAGAGTGCCGAGCGTCAGGTGAAGCGTTCTGTCCTGCATCGAAGTTGCCAGCATGGCCCAACCAGCCGGCAGCATGCAGCGGCGCCGGGCGGCGTGCAACCGACGCCGGTTAACCCTGGCCGTCGGTGCGTTTCGCTGAATGGGACAGCGCACGGTTGCAGCGCTGCAGATCGACTGTGCCGACGAAGTCGTTGGCGTTGCCCTGCACGCAGGCGATGCGCTGATTGCGCCAGCGCTCCCACTCGCTGACCGGGTACTGACGGTTCCAGATGTCGTACAGGCGCTGGTCCTGCTTCGACAGACGCAGTTTGTAGCGCTCGCTCATGTACAGATACGTGCGGGCAATGGCGCCGCGGCTGTATTCGGGCGGCATCGCCGTACGCTGCTTGAAGTTGACCACGAAGGGGCAGGCGCCGTACTGGCTGGGCTTTTCGCTGAGCATGCCGAAGCCGAAGTTGCTGCGGTCGCCGTTCACCTCGCCGACCACCGGGACCAGGTTGTGCAGGTCGGCCTCCGCCCGACTGAACACCGGGTCGTTGGCCGTGCAGTGCTTGCGTCCGCCCTGTTGCCAGCATTGCCGCTGATGGCCGATCACCCAGGCCGGCACGATGTGCTCCCATTCGACCCGCTCGGCCCGCTTGGGCTGTTTGCGCGGAACGTAGCCGCAGCTGGCGAGATCGATGCGGTTGCCCTTGAACTGGCAGCCGCAGTAGAAGTCCACCGGGCGGTCGGCATAGATGGTCCAGGCCACCTTCTTGGCCTCGCGGAAGGTGCGAGGCGCGTCGGCGCAGGCGCTGGAGGAAAACAGCAGGACGAGCAGTAGAAAGCTGAAGCGGCGCATGGAAATCTCGACGACTGAACGAGTTCCGCATCCATGCGAAGGGCCGGCATTCTACCGTTACGGCTATGAAAAGCCATATAAAACAATAACTTGTGTGATGTCACCTGGCCTTCATCTGGCCCAGGCGATTGATCCGCAGCGAGGCGAGGATGATTGTCCCGCCCACCGCGAGCAGCACGAGGTTGGTGCTGGTGCCCCAGATCAGCAGGTTGAGCAGCAGGCCTACCGGCACGGACATGTTGTTCATCACCGCCAGCGTGCCGGCATCCACCAGCGTGGCGCCCTTGTTCCAGCAGAACTGGCCCAGGGCGGTGGCCAGCACCCCCATCCAGATCAGTACCGACCATTGTGTCGTCGTGGTCGGCAGCTTCTGCGCATCGCCGAACAGCAGCCACGCGGGTAGCACGATTACCAGCGCGCCAAGAAAGAAGTAGCCGAAGCGACGATGCAGCGGTACGTCGGAGGGGTAACGCTGCGCCAGATGCTTGTAGGCCACTTGGCCGGCAGCAAAGGTGAAGTTGGCCAGCTGCATGAGCAGGAAGCCGCCGAGAAAATCGCCGGAAACGCCGTCGTAACGGATAAGTCCGGCGCCGAACACTGCGACGGCCGCGGCGACCAGTGCCCAGGGGTTGAAGCGGCGGTTGAGCGCGTCATCGATCAGCGTCACGTGCAGCGGCGTGAGCACGGTGAAGAGCAGCACCTCGGCCACCGTCAGCACGTTGAAGCTCAGGTACAGGCACAGGTAGGTGACGCCGAACTGCAGCGCACCGACCAGGGTCACGCCGACGATGAAGCCGGGCGCGACACCGCGCCAGCGGGTAAATGGCAGGAACACCAGCCCGGCGAGAACTACCCGCGTTAGCACGGCGAAATAGCTGTCTACCTGGCCGGCCAGGTAAACGCCGATCAGGTTGAAGGAAAAGGCCCAGAGCAGGGTGACGAAGATCAGATAGCGCATGCCGCCTCCACGACGAAGGCGGGCGACCTTAGCGGCTGCGCATGAAAGAGGGAAGGGCTGGCGCGCCTGCGGGCTCGCCAGCCGAACGATCAGGCCGCCTTCAGGGTGGCCATGTCGATGACGAAACGGTACTTCACGTCGCTCTTGAGCATGCGCTCGTAGGCTTCGTTGATGTCCTGCATGCGGATCATCTCGATGTCCGAGACGATGCCGTGCTCGGCGCAGAAGTCGAGCATCTCCTGGGTCTCGGCGATGCCGCCAATCAACGAGCCGGCGATGCGGCGGCGCTTGAAGATCAGGCCGAACACGCTGGGCGACGGATGCGGCGCGGCTGGTGCTCCGACCAGCGTCATGGTGGCGTCGCGCTTGAGCAGGTTCACGAACGCATCGAGGTTATGCGGCGCGGCAACGGTGTTGAGGATGAAGTCGAAACTGTTGACGTGCGCCGCCATCTCCTCCTTGTTCTTCGATACCACCACTTCGGCGGCGCCGAGGCGCAGGGCATCTTCCCGCTTGTCCGGCGAGGTGGTGAACAGCACGACCTTCGCGCCCATGGCATTGGCGATCTTCACCGCCATATGGCCGAGTCCGCCAAGGCCGACCACGCCGACCTTCTGTCCCGGGCCGACCTTCCATTGGCGCAGCGGCGAGTAGGTGGTGATGCCGGCACAGAGCAGCGGCGCGACCGCGGCCAGGTTGTCGGTGTGGCTGATGCGTAGCACGTACTTCTCGTCCACCACGATGTTGTCCGAGTAGCCGCCGAGGGTGTTTTCGCCGCCGCCGAACGCCGGACCGTTGTAGGTGCCGACGAAACCGTTCTCGCAATACTGCTCCAGCCCTTCGCCACAGGACGAGCACGTGCGGCAGCTGTCGACCAGGCAGCCGACGCCGGCGACGTCGCCGACCTTGAATGCGCTCACGGCTGAACCGACTGCCGTCACACGGCCGACGATCTCGTGGCCGGGCACGGATGGGTAGAGCGTGTTGTTCCACTCGTTGCGTGCGGTATGCAGGTCCGAATGGCAGACACCGCAGTAGAGGATGTCGATCTTCACGTCATTCGGGCCCACCTCGCGGCGCGAAAACGAATAGGGTGCGAGCGGGCTGTTCGGGTCGAGGGCGGCGTAACCGAGGGTCTGGCTCATGACGGCTCCTTTGATGATCGGGGTTGCACAGCGCAAGCCTAATGGCGAGCGCATCGGCATCGTTTGCACAATCCTGCCGATGGCTTACGTGTTTCTGCTGATTGCCGAGGCTCGCGCTGCCGACTGAACTGGGAGAGCGTCGGGTGGGGACAGTTCAGCCGCATGTTGCTGCGGTGATGAGCTGCCATAAGAAAACGGGCGCCATCGAGGATGGCGCCCGTCGTCACGTCAGAACTGAGCGATCAGCCTCAGGCGGCTGCCTCCTGCGCTTCACGCAGCGCGCGGTTCATGGCGCTGAACAGGGCGCGAATGCTGGCGGTGGTGATGTTCTCGTCGATGCCGATACCGTGCAATGGCCGCTCACCATCCAGACGCACCTCGATATAGGCAGCGGCCTTGGCGTTGCTGCCAGCGCCGATGGCGTGTTCATGGTAGTCCATGATCTCCAGCTTGACCGGCAACGCGGCCACCAGTGCTTCCAGCGGACCCTTGCCGATGCCGCGCCAATGGACGACCTCGCCATCGGCAGCCACTTCCACATCCACCGCGCTGGTGCCGTTCTCTTCCTGCAGACGATGCCCCTTGAGCGTATAGGGCGCGGTTGCCTGCAGATACTCGGCTTCCAGCAGCGCATAGATCTGCTTGGCGCTCATTTCCAGGCCCAGCCGATCGGTCTCCTTCTGCACCACCTGGCTGAACTCGATCTGCATGCGCCGCGGCAGGCTGATGCCGTATTCCTGTTCGAGGAGGAAGGTGATGCCACCTTTGCCGGACTGGCTGTTGACGCGAATCACGGCCTCGTAACTGCGACCGATGTCGGCCGGGTCGATCGGCAGATAGGGCACTTCCCAGAGGCCGTTCGGGTCCTGCTGGCTGAAGCCCTTGCGGATCGCATCCTGGTGCGAGCCGGAGAACGCGGTGTGCACCAGGTCGCCGACATAGGGATGGCGCGGATGCACCGGCAGCTGGTTGCATTCCTCCACCACCTTGCGCACGGCATCGATGTCCGAGAAGTCCAGCTGCGGGTCGACGCCCTGGGTGTACATGTTCAGCGCCACGGTGACCAGGTCGACGTTGCCGGTACGCTCGCCGTTGCCGAACAGGCAGCCTTCGACGCGATCGGCGCCGGCCATCAGGCCCAGCTCGGTCGCCGCCACACCGGTGCCGCGGTCGTTGTGGGTGTGCAGGCTTACCAGCACGCTGTCGCGACGGTCAATGTGCCGGCAGAACCACTCGATCTGGTCGGCATAGACATTCGGCGTGGCGGCTTCGACGGTGGCCGGCAGGTTGAGGATCAGCTTTTGTTCCGGCGTTGGCTGGAAGACCTCGATCACCGCGTTGCACACCTCGACGGCGAACTCCGGCTCGGTGGAACTGAAGATTTCCGGCGAATACTCGAAGCGCCAGTTGGTCTCCGGGTTCTGCTCGGCCAGGCGCTTGATGATCCTGCCTGCGTTCACGGCGATCTGGATCACGCCGGCCTTGTCCTGATTGAAGACGATGCGGCGGAAGCTCGGCGCGGTGGCGTTGTAGTAATGGACGATGGCCTGCTTGGCGCCTTTCAGCGACTCGAAGGTGCGGGTGATCAGATCCTCTCGCGCCTGGGTCAGTACCTGGATGGTGACGTCGTCGGGAATATGGCCGCCCTCGATCAGCTCGCGAACGAAGTCGAAATCGGTCTGCGAAGCGGAGGGGAAGCCCACCTCGATTTCCTTGAGGCCGACCTGCACCAATGTCTTGAAGAAACGCATCTTCTTCGCGGCATCCATCGGTTCGATCAGCGACTGGTTGCCGTCGCGCAGATCGGAG
Source organism: Stutzerimonas sp. Brlt_14 (assembly GCF_051948915.1). Taxonomy (NCBI): domain Bacteria; kingdom Pseudomonadati; phylum Pseudomonadota; class Gammaproteobacteria; order Pseudomonadales; family Pseudomonadaceae; genus Stutzerimonas; species Stutzerimonas sp. Brlt_14. The sequence goes on along the minus strand of NZ_JAYJLM010000001.1, from coordinate 732,493 downwards.
CTCAGCCAGATCGGCGCCTGGGTGATGGCCTTCGACGGCCAGGTGCGATCGGGGATGTCGATGGCCGGGAAGGCACGGTATTTATTCGATGGATTCTTGAGCATGGTCATGGCGTTTCCCCAGGTGAAGCTCGAGCTAAGCAAGTTGTCTGCCCGGTGCGGACACCGGTTTATGGTGCAAAGCTATTGCTTCGTACGCACGCATTGCAATACATCGAAGAAAATTGGTGATTTGTTTCGATTATTTGGCTTGTTGAGCGTTTTATTTCTCTTGAAGGGGAAATCTTCGTGTTCAATTGCTCGCTCGGCTTGCGGCCTCATGTCGCAGCGGTCGAGGCGCGGCGGACGTGCGATCATCCGGTCAACCCCGCAGGATCGGTTCGGGCGACTAAGGACATGGCGGTGACACGCAAACGGCTATCGACAATGAGCATCTGGCTTGGCCTGTTCGCCATGCTGATGATTCATGCCGGCCCGCTGTTCTCCGCCATCCAGGCCGCCCAAGCGGGCGTGCAACACCATCACCACGCCGAACACCAACCGTCCGCCCATGACCTTGGGCAGCGGCATCACGCCCAGGGGCATCATGGTCAGCCGCGCACGGGTGAGCCGGCCTGGCTGACCGCGCTGGAACTGTGCGGCTACTGCGAACTGCTGACGGTCAACCCGCCGCTCAGTCTGGCCCTGCAGTTGGTGCTGCCGCGCCACGAAGCCGACCATCTCCAGCCCCTTCCCGAACAACCGCTGCCGCCAGCGCTGCGACGCAGCAGTGGTCATCCACGCGCACCCCCGCTTCTGCACAGCTGACGTCATCGACCGCCCTTGGCGGTTCAATCACCTGCAGAAGTGGAAGTTCTATGTCCAGCATTACTCATGGCTGTACGGCGCGTGCGCGCCTGTCCGAGCGTTTTTCGATTCAACCGTCGCGGCGGCGGTGGCAGTTCGCCCACGCCGCCTTGCTGGGAATGCTCGCCAGCGGCGCCCTGGCCGCCGAGCATGATCATGCCGCCCACGGCGAGCCGGGCGACAGCGTCGAACTGGCGCCCATGGTCATCACCGGAGTTGCCCAGCAATCGCCATTGACGGTCGTCACCGACCCGAAGATCCCCCGCCAGCCGATGCCGGCCAGCGATGGTGCCGACTACCTGAAGACCATTCCCGGTTTCTCCGCGGTGCGTAACGGCGGGGTGAACGGCGATCCGGTGTTCCGCGGCATGTTCGGCTCGCGTCTGAAACTGCTCTCCAATGGCGGTGAAATGCTCGGCGCCTGCCCCAACCGCATGGATTCGCCGAGTTCCTATATCAGCCCGGATACCTTCGACAAGCTGACCGTCATCAAGGGCCCGCAGACCGTACTCTGGGGCCCTGGTGCCTCGGCGGCGACGGTGCTGTTCGAGCGCGAGCCGGAGCAGTTCAGCGAGCCCGACTACCGCATCAACGGCAGCCTGCTGACCGCCTCCAACGGCCGCTTCGACCGCAACCTGGACGCCGCTGCTGGCAACAGTCAGGGCTATGCACGGCTGATGGCCAACAGTTCCCAGGCCGACGACTACGCCGATGGCAACGGCGACACCGTGCCGTCGCGTTATGACAAGTGGAACACCGATGTCGCCCTGGGCTGGACGCCCGACGAAGACACGCTCGTCGAGTTCACCGCCGGCCGCGGCGACGGCTTCGCCCGTTATGCCGGGCGCGGCATGGACGGCAGCCAGTTCCAGCGCGAGAGCCTTGGCCTGCGTTTCGAGAAGACCAACATTGGCGAGACCTTCTATGGCCTGGAGGCACAGGTCTACTACAACTACGCCGATCACATCATGGACAACTACAGCCTGCGCAGCCCGGGTGGGATGATGCCGAACCCAACGCTGTCGCGGGTTGATCGGCGTACCCTCGGCGGGCGACTGGTCGGCACCTGGCAGTGGACCGATGTCGAACTCAAGGCCGGCGTCGACGCGCAGCGCAGCGAGCATCGGAAACTTATGAATCCATCGCTTGCTGTGAATCTACCGGTCGCTGCCGCGGGAAGCGACGCGCTGCCCTGGATACCAGACGCGATGTTGCATAGCTACGGCGTGTTTGGCGAGCTGAGCTGGCAGCTCAGCGAGCGCGAGAAGCTGATCAGCGGCCTGCGCCTGGACCTGCACGAAGCTGAAGATCAGCGCCGTTTGTTCAACAGCCACAACGCTTCCACTATGAAGAAGGAGGATTGGGACAACCCCACCGCCGGCGATACCCGCCGCGACACGCTCTATAGCGGCTTCGTACGCTACGAGGAAGAGTTGGTCAGCCTGCCGGCGACCTGGTATGCCGGCCTCGGTCATGCGCAGCGCTTCCCCGACTACTGGGAGCTGTTCGTCTCCAATCCCGGCCCGGTGGGCACGGTGCAGCCGTTCGACTCGGTGCGGCCGGAGAAGACCACGCAGCTGGACGTCGGCCTGCAGTACGCCAGGGGGTCGCTGGAGGCCTGGGTTTCCGCCTATGCCGGCGTGGTCGAAGACTACATCCTGTTCAGCTATGTGCCAGGCGTGATGCCCGGTATGCTCCGCGCCGAAGTCAGCAATATCGACGCCACCATCGCCGGTGCCGAGATGGGTGCGAGCTACCGTTTCACCAGCAACTGGAAGGGAGACGCGAGCCTGGCCTACGCCTGGGGCAAGAACCGCAGCGATGACCGCGCAATGCCGCAGATTCCGCCATTGGAAGGGCGTCTTGGCCTGACCTACGAGCGCGACAACTGGAGCACCAGCGGCCTCTGGCGAGTCGTCGCTGCACAGAACCGTGTTGCCGAGAACCAGGGCACCGTGGTCGGCAAGGACTTCGACGAGAGCGCTGGCTTTGGTGTACTGGCGGTCAATGGCGCCTACCGGCTGAACAAGAACTTCAAGCTCAGCGCCGGCGTCGACAACCTGCTGGACAAGGCCTACAGCGAGCACCTCAATCTCGCCGGTAGCGCGGGTTTTGCCGATTACGGACTCGAACCCACCAGTCGTGTCAACGAGCCGGGCCGCACCTATTGGGCGCGGGTCGACATGAGCTTCTGAAGGAACTGACGACGGTAAAGGAGCGGGGCGTTCCCTCGCTCCGGACGTAGGTTGGCGCTGAGGCGCGGGGTTTGAAGGCGTGGCCCGCGGCGCTGGCGTCAGGGAGGACGCAATGGGCAGTGCTCAAGGCTGCGCCATCTGCTTCGTGCCTCAGCGCCAACCTACGATTAGCCGGTTCGATCGGCACCTGCGTCGAACGAAGGCGTTTGTGCCTCGGGCAATGCCGGCGTGCCGCGTTGCGTCAGCGATTCGCCCCAATTGCGCATGTCCGCACCGCTCGGGTGCTGGAACACGCGCAGGCCGAATTCCGGCAGGATCGCCAGCAGGTGATCGAAGATGTCCGACTGGATCGCCTCGTACTGCGTCCATGCCACCGTATTGGTGAAGCAGTAGACCTCCAGCGGCAGTCCGTCCGCGGTCGGGCTCAGCTGCCGCACGATCAGCGTCATGTTCTGATGGATCCCGCCGTGGCTGCGCAGGTAGCGTTCGACGTACGCGCGGAAGCTGCCGATATTGGTGATGCGGCGCGTGTTCACCGGCTCCTTGCCACGCTCGGCGAGCTTGGCGTTCCACTCCTCGATTTCCTTGGTCTTCTCGGTCAGGTACTCGTCCAGCAGGTTGAAGCGATGCAGGCGCTCGCATTCGTCGCGGCTGAGAAAATGCACGCTCTGCTGATCCAGATAGAGGCTGCGCTTGATGCGCCGTCCTCCGGATTCCTGCATGCCGCGCCAGTTCTTGAACGAGTCGGAAATGAAGCGCTTGGTGGGAATACTGGTGATGGTCTTGTCCCAGTTCTGCACCTTGACGGTGTGCAGGGCGATGTCGATCACGTCGCCGTCGGCATTGAGCTGCGGCATTTCCACCCAGTCGCCGACGCGGATCAGGTCGTTGGACGTGATCTGCACGCTGGCCACCAGCGACAGCAGGGTGTCCTGGAAGATCAGCATCAGCACCGCGGCCATGGCACCCAGACCGGAGAGCAGGATCAGCGGCGAGCGGTCGATCAGCGTGGCGATGATCAGGATCGTCGCGATGGCATAGACGACGATCTTTACCACCTGCAGGTAGCCCTTGATCGGGTGCAGGCGCGCATCCGGACGGCGCTGATAGATCAGGTTGATGATGTCCAGCACCGCGCCCAGGGCCAGTGCGATGGTCAGCACGATGAAGCCACCGCAGACGTTGCGCACCACGGTCACGGCGCCTTCCGGCAGGCCGGGGACCGTCGTGACGCCGATCGACAGCACCAGTGCCGGGACGATGTTCGACAGCCGTTTGATGACGCCGAAGTCCTGCAGCTTGTTCTCGCGGGTGTGCTGCAACAGGTGGTACAGGCCGCGGACGAGGATGCGCTTGACGATCCAGTTGGACAGCCAGGCGGCGAAGATCAGCGTGGCGCTGGCGAGCAGCGTCTGCAGTTCGGGGTGGGCTCTTAGCCAGTCCAGCCAGCCGGCCAGGTCGTGGGACATGGGGTTCTCCATCACAGAAGGTCGGGCGCGACCTCAGCAACGCACGGTGGTCGCGGCCCGTCGGTTCGCAGCGTCCGGCTCAGCGGATGAACTCGCGGCTGATGCTCTTGAACAGCTCGGTGCCGGCGCGTTCCATCCACTCGAAGGCGACCATCTCCCGCGAGACGATCTGCGCACCGGCCTGGCGCATGCGTTCCAGGGCCAGGGCCTTGTCGCTGGCGCGGCGTGAGCTGACGCCTTCTTCGACGACGAACACCTCGTTGCCGCGGGCACGCAGGTCGAGCACCGTCTGCAGCACGCAGACGTGGGTCTCGCAGCCGCAGACGACGAACTGGCGACGTTCACCACCGGGGCGCTTGAACAGCTCACCGTCGCCAGCGGCGGAGAAGTCCAGCTTCTCGAGGATCGCACTGTCTTCCACGCCGTCGCGCAGCGCGGCGATGGTCTGGCCGAGGCCCTTGCTGTACTGCTCGGTCAGCAGTACCGGTACGCCGACCCGCTTGGCCACCTGTTGCAGCCAGGCGGTGTGTTCGGCCATCGCGGCGGCGTCCAGGATCACCGGAAACAGGCGCTCCTGGATGTCGACGATCAACAGGGTGGAATCCGTTGCCTTGATGCGCATCGCTGTGCTTCCTCGTGGTTCAGGGTTTGTAGGCACCGATGAAGATCGCCGGATCGACACGGGCGTCGTTCAGGCTGACGTTCCAGTGCAGGTGCGGGCCGGTGGCACGGCCGGTCGCGCCGACCTTGCCTAGAACCTGGCCGCGCGCCAGCTGATCGCCGACCTTCACGCCGATTTCGGACAGGTGACAGAACATGCTGATCAGCCCCTGACCGTGGTCGACGAACACGGTCTTGCCGTTGAAGAAATAGTCGCCGGTGAGTATGACCTGGCCGGCCGCCGGCGCCTTGATCGGCGTGCCGGTCTTGGCGGCGAAATCCAGGCCCGAGTGCGGGTTGCGCTCCTCGCCGTTGAAGAAACGGCGCAGGCCGAACGGCGAGGACAGCGGGCCGTCCACCGGGCGGTCGAACAACAGATTGCTCGGCTGGCGGGTGCTGAACTGCCGGTAGGCGCGGTTCTGCTCATCCAGTTCACGCTCGATGCGCTTGAGGTCTGCGGGGTTCGGGTTGACCTGACGCTGGTTCTTCAGGGTGATGTGCTGCGCGCGATAGTCGCGGTTGCCAACCTGGAAGCTGGTGCTGCGGCCATCGATCTCCAGCTGCTGGGGGCCGGCCTTTGCCGACAGCGGGATGCCGACGATGGCGATCCAGCGCTCGCCATCCTCGCGCACCACCAGGGTCGGCTTGCCCTGATAGCGGGCCTGCGGTGCGCTGGGGCCGTTGCCGAGTTCGATCACGGCGACGCCGCCGGGCACCGGTTTGTTCAGCAGGCGGGTGATGAAGCCTTCGGCGTGGGCAGGCAATGCGAGGGAGAGGGCGAACAGCAGGGCGAAGACGCGAGACATGGATGGGTCCGTTGCAGGAAACGGCCCATCCTCGCGTAAACCTCCGGCAAGAGAAAGGGCCAAGAATGTCAGGAGATTGCCGGCTCGGCTTGCTTAGAGCAGCGGCAGGGTGACCGGTTGCAGATGATTGTCCTCCACGCGTACGTCGAGCTCGCCGTCGCCGAGCCTGGCCTTGAGGCGCTGGCCGGGTTGCGTCTGGCTGGCGCTGCGGATCGCTTGGCCGCGGTCGTCGAGCAGGATGCTGTAGCCGCGGCTGAGCGTGGCCAGCGGGCTGACCACGTTGAGCGTCTGGGCCAGGCCCTGCAGCTGCTGGCGGCGGCCTTTAATATTGGCCTGCATCGCCCGCGGCAGGCGCGAGGACAGATGGTCGAGGCGCTGGCGCAGCAGATTCAGCGTGCGCCCCGGATGCTGCGCGGCCAGGCGTGTTTCCAGTCGGGCCAGGCGCTCCTGGCCACTGCACAGGCGGCGGTCCAGGGCCCGCAGCAGGCGCTGCTCCAGGTCATCGATACGCTGGGCCTGCTGCTGCAGACGCTCGCCGGGATGGCGCAGGCGGCGGGTCAGGCCGTCCAGGCGCATGGCGTCGCGGTGCAGGCGATCACGCATGCGCAGTACCAGCCGTTGCTGCAGGCCGTTCAGCCGCTGCTGCAGATCGGCACTGCTAGGCGCCAGCAGCTCTGCCGCCGCGGACGGCGTCGGGGCGCGCACATCGGCGACGAAGTCGGCGATGGACACATCGGTCTCATGGCCAACCGCGCAGACGATCGGCGTGACGCAGGCATCCACCGCACGCGCCACGGCTTCCTCGTTGAAGCACCAGAGATCTTCCAGCGAGCCGCCGCCGCGGGCGAGGATCAGGGCGTCGAAGCCCTGGGCGTCCGCCAGCTGCAGCGCACGGACGATCTGCCCTGTGGCTTCGCGGCCCTGCACGGCGGTGGGGATCAGCGTCAGCTCCACCTGCGGTGCGCGGCGGCGGAACACCGAGATGATGTCGCGGATCACTGCGCCGGTCGGTGAGCTGACGATGCCGATGCGCCGCGGATGAGCGGGCAGGGCGGCCTTGCGCTCGGCGGAGAACAGGCCTTCGGCGGCGAGCTTTTCCTTCAGCGCTTCGAAGGCCAGGCGCAGTGCGCCGTCGCCGGCCGGCTCCAGCATGTCGAGGATCAGCTGATAGTCGCCACGGCCTTCGAACAGCGAGACCTTGCCACGCACCCGCACCGCCAGGCCGTCGCGCAGTGCCTGACGTACCCGCGCGGCATTCTGGCGGAACAGGGCGCAACGCACCTGGGCGTTCCTGTCCTTGAGGGTGAAATAGACGTGGCCGGAGGCGGGGCGGGCGAGGTTGGAAATCTCGCCTTCGACCCAGACCTGGGCGAACACGTCCTCGAGCAACAGGCGGGCGCGACCGTTGAGCTGACTGACGGTCAGCACTTCGCGATCGAGATTGAGGCGCTGGAAGGGATCTTTGAGCATGGCGGCGATGATAAGCCGCGCGCGGCCAAGCGGAAACCGAATCTGCTTGGCGTCCGTCCAGCGGGCCTTGACCAGCCAACGGGCGGCGCTAAGCTGCGCGGCCTTTCCCCATCTCCGGTTCCGAGCCGTCATGAGCCACAGTCAAGCCATCATCGTGCCGCGCATTTCCACGTTCCCAGCGCACGAAGCCAAGGCGCGGATGATCCTGCGCTGGCTGGCCGAGCGGCGCATCGTCGAGTCGCTGCCGACCACCTGTGGCCGCGGTGTTGGCGGCATGGGCTACGCCATCGCTTCCGGCGCGCGCAGCGTCGTGCAGCATCCGGAGCGCTTGCCCTTTGGCGAGGCCATCAACGGCCTTGAGGTGGTCACCAAGCGCTGCATTTATACCCCGACGCAGGGCTTCGCCGAGGAAGCCGGTTGCCCCGAGTGCCGGCGTGAAATCGGCGAGGCGCTGTTCGAAAGCCTGGACGAGTGGATGCCGCGGCAGACCGAAAATTTCACCTGCCCGGAATGCGGCCACGAGGACGACATCAACGGCTTCCTGTTCATCCCGGCGTGTGCCTTCTCCAACCTGGGCTTCATCTTCAATGGCTGGGGCGAGGCCGGTTTCACTCAGGCGTTTCTCGACGAGTTCGCCGAGCGCCTGGGGTTTGCCGTGGCGCTGGTGATCGATCGGCCGTGACCGGTCGGTCACTCCGGCGAGGCTGTGCCTGCCGCCGTTCGTGCCGTCGCTCACATCCGCATTGAGCGCAAGGGGGTGCGTGGGTATAATGCCGCGCTTCCTTTTTCCCGCCTGGGAGCCCCCGCCATGCTGCGTATCAGCCAAGAAGCCCTGACTTTCGATGATGTTCTCCTGATCCCGGGATATTCCGAGGTTCTGCCGAAGGATGTCAGCCTCAAGACCCGCCTGACCCGCGAAATCGAGCTGAACATTCCGCTGGTTTCCGCTGCCATGGACACCGTCACCGAAGCCCGCCTGGCCATCGCCATGGCGCAGGAAGGTGGCATTGGCATCATCCACAAGAACATGAGCATCGAGCAGCAGGCCGCCGAGGTGCGCAAGGTCAAGCGCCACGAGACTGCCATCGTCCACGACCCGGTCACCGTCACCCCGGAAACCAAGATCAGCGAGCTGCTGCGCAAGGCCCATGAACTGGGCTTCTCCGGCTTCCCGGTGGTATCCGGCAAAGAGCTGGTGGGCATCGTCACCGGTCGTGACCTGCGCTTCACGCCGAACGCCGGTGATTCCGTCGCGGCTATCATGACGCCCAAGGAAAAGCTGGTCACCGTGCTCGAAGGCACCGGCCTGGAAGAAATCAAGACCGAACTCTACAAGCACCGCATCGAAAAGATGCTGGTGGTCGACGCCAACTTCCACCTGCGCGGCCTCGTGACCTTCCGTGATATCGAGAAGGCCAAGACCTACCCGCTGGCCTCCAAGGACAGCCAGGGCCGCCTGCGCGTCGGCGCGGCGGTCGGTACCGGCGCCGACACTGGTGACCGCGTCGAGGCGCTGGCTGCGGCCGGCGTCGACGTGGTGGTGGTGGATACCGCCCATGGCCATTCCCGTGGCGTGATCGATCGCGTGCGCTGGGTGAAGGAGAACTTCCCGCAGGTGCAGGTGATCGGCGGCAACATCGCCACCGCCGAAGCCGCGCTGGACCTGGTCAAGGCTGGCGCCGACGCGGTCAAGGTCGGCATCGGTCCGGGCTCGATCTGCACCACCCGCATCGTCGCTGGCGTCGGCGTGCCGCAGATCTCCGCCATCGCCAACGTTTCCGCCGCGCTGGAAGGCACCGGCGTGCCGATGATCGCCGACGGCGGCATCCGCTTCTCCGGTGACCTGTCCAAGGCCATCGTCGCTGGTGCCAACGCAGTAATGATGGGTTCGATGTTCGCCGGTACCGAGGAAGCGCCGGGCGAGATCGAACTGTTCCAGGGCCGCTCCTACAAGGCCTACCGTGGGATGGGTTCGCTGGGAGCCATGTCCCAGGCCCAGGGCTCCTCGGACCGTTACTTCCAGGACTCGTCCGCCGGTGCCGAGAAACTGGTACCCGAAGGCATCGAAGGTCGTGTGCCGTACAAGGGTTCGCTGTCGGCCATCATCCATCAGCTGATGGGTGGCCTGCGCGCTTCCATGGGCTACACCGGCAGCGCCACCATCGACGAGATGCGCACCCGGCCGCAGTTTGTGCGTATCACCGGTGCCGGCATGGCCGAATCGCACGTGCACGACGTGCAGATCACCAAAGAGGCGCCGAACTACCGCGTCGGTTGATAAGCCTCGATTGACAGGCGCTGGAAGCTGGAAGGTGGAGACCGGACATTGCACGATCCGGTCTGCGCTTCCAGCTTTCGGCTTTCAGCTTCAAGCTCTTTCCGAAGGAAGGCTCCATGTCTCATCCTGACATCCACGCTCACCGCATTCTGATTCTCGACTTCGGTTCCCAGTACACCCAGCTGATCGCCCGCCGCGTGCGCGAGATCGGCGTGTACTGCGAGCTGCATCCGTGGGACATGAGCGAGGACGACATCCGTGCCTTCGCGCCACGCGGGATCATCCTCGCAGGCGGCCCTGAGTCCGTTCATGAAGCGGGCAGCCCGCGTGCACCGCAGGCGGTGTTCGACCTGGGCGTGCCGCTGTTCGGCATCTGCTACGGCATGCAGACCATGTCCGAGCAGCTCGGCGGCAAGGTGCAGGGCTCGGACGTGCGCGAGTTCGGCTATGCCCGCGTCGATCTGGTGGGCAAGTCCCGGCTGTTCGACGGCATCGAAGACCACATGGACGACGATGGCGTGTTCGGTCTCGACGTGTGGATGAGCCACGGTGACAAGGTCACCGAGATTCCGGCCGGCTTCCATATCCTGGCCAGCACCCCAAGCTGCCCGATCGCCGCCATGGGCGACGATGCCCGCGGCTATTACGGTGTGCAGTTCCACCCGGAAGTGACCCACACCCGCCAGGGCGGCCGCATCCTGTCGCGCTTCATCCTGGAAATCTGCGGCTGCGAAGCACTGTGGACCCCGTCGAACATCGTCGAGGACGCCATCGCCCAGGTGCGTGCCCAGGTCGGCGACGCCAACGTGCTGCTCGGCCTCTCCGGCGGTGTGGATTCGTCGGTGGTCGCGGCGCTGCTGCACAAGGCGATCGGCGACCAGCTGACCTGCGTATTCGTCGACAACGGCCTGCTGCGCCTGCACGAGGGTGACCAGGTGATGGCCATGTTCGCCGAGAACATGGGCGTCAAGGTGATCCGTGCCGATGCCGAGGCGCAGTTCCTAGGCAACCTCGAAGGCGAGGCGGACCCGGAGAAGAAGCGCAAGATCATCGGCCGCACCTTCATCGACGTGTTCGATGCCGAGGCCAGCAAACTGCCGAACATCCAGTTCCTCGCCCAGGGCACCATCTACCCCGACGTCATCGAGTCGGCAGGCGCCAAGAGCGGCAAGGCTCATGTGATCAAGTCGCACCACAACGTCGGTGGCCTGCCGGAAGAGATGAACCTCAAGCTGGTCGAGCCGCTGCGTGAGCTGTTCAAGGACGAAGTGCGCAAGATCGGCCTCGAACTCGGCCTGCCCTACGACATGGTCTACCGCCACCCCTTCCCGGGCCCGGGCCTGGGCGTGCGTATCCTTGGCGAGGTGAAGAAGGAATACGCCGACCTGCTGCGTCGCGCCGACGACATCTTCATCAGCGAACTGCGCAACGCCGACTGGTACCACAAGGTCAGCCAGGCCTTCGTAGTGTTCCAGCCGGTGAAGTCGGTCGGCGTGGTCGGCGACGGCCGCCGCTATGCCTGGGTCGTCGCGCTGCGCGCGGTGGAAACCATCGACTTCATGACCGCGCGCTGGGCGCACCTGCCATACGAGTTGCTGGAGAAGGTGTCCAACCGCATCATCAACGAAATCGAAGGCATTTCCCGCGTCACCTACGATGTGTCGAGCAAGCCGCCGGCCACCATCGAGTGGGAATGATCTGAAGCAATGAGGGCAGCCCAGGCTGCCCTCATGCTATTCGCAGCCTCCGCAGAGAGGCGCGTCGAGCCTGATGGGCCCATGAATTCGGACTGGCTGGAGCCCATGCAATGTCCTTTACCCGTAGACAGTTTCTCGCCGGCCTGGCCGGCCTCGGTGTCGTTGGCCTGGCCGGCAGTGGCGTGCGCTACTGGCTCGGTCGCCCGGTCGATGTCACCACCCATGATTACGAATTGATCGCCGCGCCGCTGGATGTCGAGCTGGTGCCCGGTCACGTTACGCCGGCGTGGGCCTATGGCGGGCAGGCGCCCGGCCTGGAGCTGCGCGGCCGCCAGGGCGACTGGTTGCGCGTGCGCTTCATCAATCAGCTGCCGGAGCCCACCACCATTCACTGGCACGGCATCCGTCTGCCACTGGAAATGGACGGCGTGCCCTATGTGTCGCAGCTGCCGGTCCTGCCCGGCGAATTCTTCGACTATCGCTTCCAGCTGCACGACGCCGGCAGCTTCTGGTATCACCCGCACACCACCAGCGCCGCGCAGCTGGGACGCGGGCTGGTCGGCCCGCTGATCGTCGAGGAGCGTGAGCCGAGCGGCTTCCATCACGAGCGCACGCTCAATCTGAAGAGCTGGCACATCGACAAGCAGGGCGCCTTCACCGAGTTCAGCGTGCCCCGCGAGGCGGCCCGCGGAGGCACACCCGGGGTGCTGTCGACGGTCAATGGCAGACATGCCCCGTTGCTGGATCTGCCGGCCGGGCAGGTTGTACGGCTGCGCGTGCTCAATCTCGACAATACGCTGACCTATCGACTGAACCTGCCGGACGGCGACGCGCGCGTCTATGCCCTCGACGGCCATCCGGTCGCGCCGCGTCCGCTGGGCAAGGAATACTGGCTCGGCCCGGGCATGCGCATCGACCTCGCGCTCAAGGTGCCACAGGCGGGCACCGAGCTGTCCTTGCGCAACGGCCCGTTGCGGCTGGCGACGCTGCGCGCGGTGGCCCATGACGAAACTGCTGGCGACTGGCCGCCGGCGCTGCCGGCCAACCCGGTCGCGGTGCCGGACCTGCAGCGGGCCGAGACGCTGCGCTTCAATTTCGAGTGGGCTGGCCATCTGTCGGCAGATGTCGAGCAGGGGGCGGCCTACACGTTCTGGCAGATCAACGGCCAGGCGTGGGACATCAACGACAAGAGCTGCGCCGAACGGCCGATCGCGACGCTGAAGAAGGATGGCCATTACATCTTCGAGCTGCGCAATCTCAGTCAGTATCAGCATCCGATCCACCTGCACGGCATGACCTTCCAGGTGATCTCGTCCAACCGACGCAAGATCGACCCCTGGTTCACCGACACCTACCTGCTGGGCAAGAACGAGACGGCACGCATCGCGCTGGTCGCCGATAATCCGGGCACCTGGATGTTCCACTGCCATGTCATCGACCATATGGAAACCGGACTGATGGCGGCAATCGAGGTGGTATGAAACAGGGTAGGGCGCAGTCGTGAGGAAACCGCTGATCATCGATCGCAGCCAGGACGAGCGGTTCATGCGCGAAGCACTGGCGCTGGCAGCGCAGGGTGCCGCATTGGGCGAAGTGCCGGTGGGGGCTGTGCTGGTGCATGAGGGGCAGATCGTCGGGCGCGGCTTCAATTGCCCGATTTCGCGCCACGACCCCAGTGCTCATGCAGAGATGGTCGCCATACGTGCTGCCGCGCAGGCGCTGCAGAACTATCGGCTACCCGATAGTACGCTCTACGTGACGCTCGAGCCGTGCAGCATGTGCGCCGGGCTGATCGTGCATTCGCGCGTTCAGCGAGTCGTCTATGGTGCCACCGAGCCGAAGGCCGGCGTGGTTGTCAGTCGTGGTCAGTTCTTCGATCAGGGCTTTCTCAACCACCGGGTACTGGTCGAAGGTGGCGTGCTGGCCGAGGAGTGCGGGACGGTGCTCAGCGAGTTCTTTCGCCAGCGCCGGCAGAAGGGCTAGCGCGCCGCCGTTGCCGGCTGCAGCGTTTCGTGGGCGGCAACGCTGCCCTGTGCCGGAAAGATGACGAGATGGTCGGCGGCGATGGCGATGCCGACTTCCTGTCCGGTGGGGTAGTCGGCATGGCTGGTGAAGATCGCCACCAGCTGGTTGCCGGTGGGCAGTTGCAGTCGGTACAGCGTGGACGCGCCGAGAAAGGTCTTGCCGACGATCAGTGCACGCAACGGGCTGTCCGGGCGGTAGACGATGTCATCCGGGCGCAGCAGTACGTCCACCGAGCTTCCGCTTGGCCAGTTGTAGGCACGGTTGCCGCGAATAGGACCGAGTTCGGTCTGCACGGTTTCCGGGTCGAGCAGTTGCCCGCGAATGAAATAACCCTGACCGATGAAGCTGGCGACGAAGGGCGTCAGCGGTTCGTGGTAGAGGTTGAACGGCGTGTCCCACTGCTCCAGTCGACCATCCTTGAACACGCCGACCTGATCGCTGACGGCGAACGCTTCTTCCTGGTCATGGGTGACCAGAATGGCGCTGGTCTTGCGCGCCTTGAGGATCTCGCGCACCTCGTGGCTGAGGCGCCGACGAAGCTCTACATCGAGGTTGGAGAAGGGCTCGTCGAGCAGCAGCAACGCCGGTTCCGGCGCCAGTGCCCGGGCCAGCGCCACACGCTGCTGTTGACCGCCGGAGAGCTCGTGGGGATAGCGCTTGCCGAGCGCGCTCAGGTGCACCAGCTCGAGCATTTCGTCGACGATGCGCGCGCAATCGGGCTGTTTGCGGATACCGAAAGCGATGTTCTCCGCCACGGTAAGGTGCGGAAACAGGGCGTAATCCTGAAACACCATGCCGATGCGGCGCTTCTCCGGCGCCAGGGTGAAGCCGGCACGGGAAATGACGGTGTCGGCTAGCTGGATCTCTCCCTGGTGCACGGGCTCGAAGCCGGCGATGGCGCGCAGCGTGGTGGTCTTGCCGCAGCCGGACGGGCCCAACAGGCAGCCGATGTCGCCGCGATTCAGGTGCAGGTTGAGATGCTGAACGATGCTCTGCTCACCATAGCCGCAGGCCAGGTCGCGCAGTTGTAGCAGCGGCAGTTCAGGTTTCATGCGTGGTGATAGGCCGGCTCGACAAGAAACTCCAGCAGTGCCTTCTGCACGTGCAGGCGGTTCTCGGCCTGATCCCAAGCGACCGAGCGGGGGTCATCGAGCAGATCGTGACTGATTTCCTCGCCACGGTGGGCCGGCAGGCAGTGCATGAACAGCACGTCCGCGGCGGCGCAGTCGAGCAGCGCGCGGTTTACCTGATAGGGGCGGAAGGTGGCCAGGCGCGCGGCCACTTCATCTTCCTGGCCCATGGATGCCCAGACGTCGGTGCTGATCAGGTTGGCGCCCGCCGCTGCCTCGCGTGGGTCGCGCAGCACCTGCACACGCTCGCCGGCGCGTGCCAGCAGCTCGGCGTCGGGTTCGTAGCCTTCGGGGCAGGCGACCTTCAGCCGGAAGTCGAACTGGATGGCCGCTTCTATATAGGTGTTGCACATGTTGTTACCGTCGCCGATCCAGGCCACCGTCTTGCCGGCAATGCTGCCGCGGTGTTCGTGGTAGGTCTGCATGTCGGCCATCAGCTGGCAGGGGTGCAGGTCATCGGACAGACCGTTGATCACCGGTACGCTGGAGTTGGCGGCGAAGTCGGTCAGGGTCGAATGGGCGAAGGTGCGGATCATCACCGCGTCGAGCATGCGCGACATGACGATGGCCGAGTCGCTGATCGGCTCGCCGCGGCCAAGCTGGGTGTCGCGCGGGGAAAGGAAGATCGCCTGGCCGCCGAGCTGGATCATGCCGGCTTCGAAGGACAGTCGGGTGCGGGTCGAGGCCTTCTCGAAGATCATGCCCAGCACGCGATTCTTCAAGGGCTCGAACAGGACGCCGCGCTTGCGCAGATCCTTCAACTCGATGCCGCGGCGGACCAGGCTGTTCAGCTCCTGGGGCGTGCAGTCCATCAGTGAGAGAAAATGCCTTGCGCTCATATCAACTACCTTTATTGCCGCAGCGCGCGATCCGAGGATTTTCGACAGAAAAGGGGACCGACGACTGGGGAGTCGCACGGGGAGCGACGAAACGGGAAAGGCGCGATCTTATCCAGAAAGCAAGCACAGGCGCAAATCCTCGGTCCAGGGGCCTGGCAGGGCTGAATGTCAGTAATGACGGCCTTTGCGCGGCAACATAGCCGAGTCTCGCACTCGGCTTTCCGAGAGGTTTTCCGGTACAATGCCCGGCAACCGTGTCTAGCCGAGGTAGTCCATGGATATCATCGAAACCATCAAAGAGCAGATCGCCAACAACCCGGTGCTGCTGTACATGAAGGGCTCGCCCAATGCGCCGCAGTGTGGCTTCTCCGCCCGCGCGACCCAGGCGGTAATGGGCTGTGGCGAGAAGTTCGCTTACGTCGACATCCTGCAGAACCCCGAAATCCGCGCCAACCTGCCCATCTATGCCAACTGGCCGACCTTCCCCCAGCTATGGGTCAACGGTGAGCTGGTCGGCGGCAGCGACATCATTCTCGAGATGTTCGAGAAGGGCGAATTGCAGACCCTGATCAAGTCCGCGGTAGGCAAGACCGAGGCTTGAGTTTCAGGCGCCGCAACAGCGCGCCAGTGAATGCCCGCATCCATGGATGCGGGCTTTTTTTTGGGAGGCAGAGATATCCGGTAAAAGGACAGCGAGCCGCTCCACTGACCTTTGTTGCCATTTGCCGGTCAGAGATCGCGGCAAGGGCCTCGCCCACCATCAATCAGTCTTCCGAGTGAGAAATTCCGCCGTATGCCCTATTTGCGAGTGTTGCCTTTTCTGATCGTGTTGGCGGTCGTTCTGTTTGCAGGTCTCAAACCCGAGCCCGTGCCCCAACTGTTCAGCCAGCAGGACAAGCTGCATCACATGATGGGGTTCGCAGCACTGGTCTTCACCCTGCGGCTGGCGTTTCCTCGGCTGCCGATCTTCTGGGGTGTCGGCCTAACGCTCGCGGCGGCCTTGGGCATCGAGATGGCACAGGGCATGCTGCCGCATCGCACCGCCTCGCGCTGGGATATGGTCGCGAACGTGCTTGGCGTGATTTCCGGCTGGTGCTGTTGGATGCTCGCGCAAGGCTGGTGGCGCCAGCGGATGGGTACTCCGGTGCCCGAGTGAGTCGGCTGCAAGCGCTGCGCTCCACTTCTGTATGAGAGGAGCCATAGTCCCTGGTGAGAGCCCAGCAGACAATAAAAAACCCAGCGCGCTGGCTGGGTTCTTGAATTTGGCTCCGCGACCTGGACTCGAACCAGGGACCCAATGATTAACAGTCATTTGCTCTACCGACTGAGCTATCGCGGAACAACGGTGCGTATCCTACTGTTTGGAAAGGAGAAGTCAACCCCTCCAGCAGTGCGCCGGGGCCGGACGCGAGGTGCGCCGTGGCCCCGGTGCGTCGGCTCAGAGCACCTGGACGATGGCGTCGGTGACGGTGCCCAGGTTGTTGCGGTTCAGCGCTGCGGCGCAAATGCGGCCGGTGCTGATGGCATAGACACCGAACTCGACCCGCAGGCGCTCGACCTGTTCGGCAGTGAGGCCCGAATAGGAGAACATGCCGCGTTGCGCCGCGACGAAGCTGAAGTCGACTTTCGCGCCCTTGGCTGCCAGTTGCTCGACCATACCCAGGCGCATCTCGCGGATTCGGCTGCGCATCTCGCCCAGCTCGGCTTCCCACATGGCGCGCAGTTCCGGGCTGTTGAGCACGGAGGCGACCACGGTGGCACCGTGGGTCGGCGGGTTGGAGTAGTTGGTGCGGATCACCCGCTTGACCTGCGACAGCACGCGCGCCGACTCGTCGCGGCTCTGGGTGACCATCGACAGGGCGCCGACCCGCTCGCCGTACAGAGAGAAGGATTTTGAGAACGAGCTGGATACGAAGAAGGTCATGCCCGACTCGGCGAACAGGCGCACGGCGGCGGCATCTTCCTCGATGCTGTCCCCGAAGCCCTGGTAGGCGATGTCGATGAACGGCACGTGATCCCGGGCGCGCAGCACCTCGAGGATCTGCTTCCAGTCGTTCAGGTTCAGGTCGACGCCGGTCGGGTTATGGCAGCAGGCATGCAGCACGACGATGGAGCGCGCTGGCAGCTCATTGAGGTCCTGCAGCAGGCCGGCGCGGTCGATGCCGTGGCTGGTGGCATCGTAGTAGCGGTAGTTCTGAACCGGGAAGCCGGCCGATTCGAACAGCGCGCGGTGGTTTTCCCAGCTCGGGTTGCTGATCGCGACAACGGCATCGGGCAGCAGACGCTTGAGGAAGTCGGCGCCGACCTTTAGAGCTCCGGTGCCACCCAGTGCCTGGGTCGTGACCACGCGGCCTTCGGCGATAAGGGCCGCGTCATTGCCGAACAGCAGCTTCTGCACCGCGTTGTCGTAGGCGGCGATCCCTTCGATCGGCAGGTAGCCGCGCGGCGCATGGGCAGCGATGCGTGCCTGCTCGGCCTCGGCCACGGCGCGCAGCAGCGGAATGCGACCTTCTTCGTTGTAGTAGACACCGACACCGAGGTTGACCTTGTTCGGCCGCGTGTCGGCGTTGAAGGCTTCATTGAGGCCGAGGATAGGATCGCGCGGCGCCATTTCGACAGCAGAGAACAAACTCATGGTGAGGGGGCTCGAAAGAGAAGGAGTGACAGATTTCACCACCCTCGCGTCGGCGCGCAGGGTGATGCGCAAACGGGGCGGTAGTATAGCGGTCATGCCTGGCGCCTGCGATATGCTACCGAGGTTTTCTGCGGCCTTTTGGTGCGTTTTGCCCGCCGGCGGATGGGCGGTTTGATTGCTCCGGCGGCATCGACTGGCAACCCAGTTTTGGCAAAGGCCGATGGGGCAGACAAAGGTGCTGAACTGACCTTTCACAGCTCCGACATCAAGGCCATGCACGTTTACTAGAGAGGCGAAATGTCCAAGTTCGAACTGGTCACGCGTTTCAAACCGGCCGGCGACCAGCCGGAGGCCATCCGGCAGATGATCGAGGGAATCGAGGCGGGGTTGTCGCACCAGACGTTGCTTGGTGTGACCGGCTCGGGCAAGACCTTCAGCATCGCCAATGTGATCGCTCACGTGCAGCGACCGACGCTGGTGCTGGCGCCGAACAAGACGCTCGCCGCGCAGCTGTACGGTGAGTTCAAGGCATTCTTCCCGAACAATGCGGTGGAGTACTTCGTTTCCTATTACGACTACTACCAGCCGGAGGCTTACGTACCGTCATCGGACACCTTCATCGAGAAGGATGCCTCGATCAACGACCACATCGAGCAGATGCGCCTTTCGGCGACCAAGGCGCTGCTGGAGCGGCCGGATGCGATCATCGTCACCACGGTCTCATGCATCTATGGCCTGGGCGATCCGCAGTCGTACCTGAAGATGGTGCTGCACGTCGATCGGGGTGACCGTCTCGATCAGCGCGAGCTGCTGCGGCGGCTGACCGGCCTGCAATACACCCGCAACGACATGGATTTCGCCCGTGCCACCTTTCGTGTGCGCGGCGACGTGATCGACATCTTCCCCGCGGAATCGGACCTCGAGGCGGTACGCATCGAACTGTTCGACGACGAGGTGGAAAGCCTGTCAGCCTTCGATCCGCTGACCGGCGAGGTGATCCGCAAGCTCCCGCGCTTCACCTTCTACCCCAAGAGTCACTACGTGACCCCTCGGGAGACGCTGCTCGACGCCATCGAGAAGATCAAGGACGAGCTGCGCGAGCGGCTCGATTACCTGCGCAGTCAGAACAAGCTGGTGGAGGCGCAGCGGCTCGAGCAGCGCACGCGTTTCGATCTGGAAATGATCATGGAGCTGGGCTACTGCAATGGCATCGAGAACTACTCGCGCTACCTGTCCGGGCGCGATGCCGGCGAGCCGCCACCGACGCTGTTCGACTACCTGCCGGCCGATGCGCTGCTGGTGATCGACGAGTCTCACGTTTCGGTGCCGCAGGTCGGTGCGATGTACAAGGGCGACCGCTCGCGCAAGGAAACCCTGGTGGAGTACGGCTTCCGTCTGCCGTCGGCGCTGGACAACCGGCCGATGCGCTTCGACGAATGGGAGGCGATCTGCCCGCAGACCATCTTCGTCTCCGCGACGCCCGGGCCATACGAGGCCGAACACGCTGGCCGCGTGGTGGAGCAGGTCGTGCGCCCGACCGGTCTGGTCGATCCGCAGATCGAAGTGCGCCCGGCGCTTACGCAGGTGGACGACTTGCTGTCGGAGATCCGCAAGTGCGTGGCCAAGGAGGAGCGGGTGCTGGTCACCACGCTGACCAAGCGCATGTCTGAAGACCTCACCGACTACCTTGGCGATCACGATGTGAAGGTGCGCTACCTGCACTCGGACATCGACACCGTCGAACGGGTGGAAATCATTCGCGATCTGCGCCTGGGCACCTTCGACGTGCTGGTAGGCATCAACCTGCTGCGCGAGGGGCTGGACATGCCCGAGGTCTCGCTGGTGGCAATTCTCGATGCGGACAAGGAGGGCTTCCTGCGCTCCGAGCGCTCGCTGATCCAGACCATCGGCCGCGCTGCGCGCAACCTCAACGGACGGGCGATTCTCTACGCAGACAACATCACCGGCTCCATGCAGCGGGCCATCGACGAGACCGAGCGTCGTCGAGCCAAGCAGATCGCCTTCAACGAAGCTCACGGCATCGTGCCCAAAGGCGTCAAGAAGGATGTGCAGGACATCCTCGAGGGTGCCACGGTGCCCGGCTCACGCAGCAAGAAGCGTCGGGGCGAGGCGAAGGCGGCAGAGGAGAGCGCGCGCTACGAGAGCGAGCTGCGCTCGCCGAGCGAGATCACCAAGCGCATCCGCCAGCTGGAGGAAAAGATGTTGCTGCTGGCGCGCGACCTGGAGTTCGAGGCGGCGGCCGAGGCGCGCGACGAGATTCACAAGTTGCGCGAGCTGTTGCTGCAGGTGTGACGCTTCCTCCCGAGTCCCCAGGCCCGCTCCTGCGAGCGGCCTGTATGAGGCATGCCATGGCGAGCGCTGCGCAGGCGTTCGGCTGGAGCCTGACGCGGCGTGCCTGCTAACATTCGCCCCTTCGATTTTCGTTTCTCCATTTTCGTCCGAGAGCTTCCATGACCACGGTTCGCACCCGCATCGCGCCATCTCCGACCGGTGATCCTCACGTCGGCACCGCCTATATCGCGCTGTTCAACCTGTGCTTCGCCCGTCAGCACGGCGGCCAGTTCATCCTGCGCATCGAGGATACCGATCAGCTGCGCTCGACCCGTGAGTCCGAACAGCAGATCTACGATGCGTTGCGCTGGCTGGGTATCGAGTGGGACGAGGGTCCGGACGTCGGTGGCCCGCATGGCCCATACCGGCAGAGCGAGCGCGGCGAGATCTACAAGAAGTATTCGGACGAGCTGGTCGCCAAGGGGCACGCCTTTCCCTGCTTCTGTAGCGCCGAGCGCCTGGACCAGGTCCGCGCCGAGCAGATGGCCAACAAGGAGACACCGCGCTACGACGGCCATTGCATGCACCTCGACCCGGCCGAGGCCGAGCGCCGCATCGCCGCCGGTGAGTCCCACGTGATCCGCATGAAGGTACCGAGCGAAGGCGTGTGCCAGGTGCAGGACATGCTGCGCGGCACCGTCGAGATCGGCTGGGATCGCATGGACATGCAGGTGCTGATGAAGGCTGACGGCCTGCCGACCTACTTCCTCGCCAACGTGGTCGACGACCACCTGATGGGCATCACCCATGTGCTGCGTGGCGAGGAGTGGCTGCCGTCGGCACCCAAGCTGATCAAGCTCTACGAATACTTCGGCTGGGAGCAGCCGCAGCTGTGCTACATGCCGCTGCTGCGAAATCCGGACAAGAGCAAGCTGTCCAAGCGCAAGAACCCGACCTCGGTGACCTTCTACGAACGCATGGGCTTCCTGCCGCAGGCGATGCTCAACTATCTCGGCCGCATGGGCTGGTCGATGCCGGATGAGCGCGAGAAGTTCACCCTCGAGGAAATGATCGAGCATTTCGACCTCCAGCGCGTGTCGCTCGGTGGGCCGATCTTCGATCTGGAGAAGCTGTCCTGGCTCAATGGCCAGTGGCTGCGCGAGTTGCCGGTCGAGCAGTTCGCTGCCGAGGTACGGAAGTGGGCGTTCAATCCCGAGTACATGATGAAGATCGCTCCGCATGTGCAGCAGCGAGTGGAGACCTTCAGTCAGATCGCGCCGCTGGCCGGTTTCTTCTTCTCCGGGCCGTTGCAACTCGATCCGGCGTTGTTCGCCCACAAGAAGCTCGATGCCACGCAGGTCCGTCAGGTCATGCAACTGATCCTGTGGAAGCTCGAGGCACTGCGCCAGTGGGAGAAGGAGCGCATCACCGCCTGCATCACGCAGGTGGCCGAACACCTCGGCTTCAAGCTGCGGGATGTGATGCCGCTGATGTTCGCCGCGATCACCGGACAGGCCAGTTCCGTCTCGGTGCTCGATGCGATGGAAATCCTCGGTCCCGACCTGACGCGCTTCCGTCTGCGCAACGCGCTGGAACTGCTTGGCGGCGCTTCGAAGAAGGAAGCCAAGGAGTGGGAGAAGTTGCTGGCCAGCCTCGGCTGAGCCAACGCAGCCAAGGCGGTGTCGACGTTCGGCGCCGCCGCGTTGCGGGGCAGGACCGTTGGTCGGCGGTAAGTAATTGTTCCTGCTGCCAAAAAACTTTAGTCGCGCGGAAATTTGTTGTTGACACTGCCCAGGGGCGCCCCTAATATGCGCCCCGTCCTCGAGATGGGGCTATAGCTCAGCTGGGAGAGCGCTTGCATGGCATGCAAGAGGTCGACGGTTCGATCCCGTCTAGCTCCACCAATCTCGAAGAGCAGAATTGCCACCAGCCTGTAGTTGTAGATGCAGGTTGCGCTTGAAGGGTTTGCGTCCCCTTCGTCTAGTGGCCTAGGACACCGCCCTTTCACGGCGGTAACAGGGGTTCGAGTCCCCTAGGGGACGCCACTATTCGCGATGTTTGCATCGCACGTCGAGAGACGCTAAATCCGGGGCTATAGCTCAGCTGGGAGAGCGCTTGCATGGCATGCAAGAGGTCGACGGTTCGATCCCGTCTAGCTCCACCAAATTGCCAGCGATTCCAAGATTTCGGGATCGTCGAAGGTTTCGTCCCCTTCGTCTAGTGGCCTAGGACACCGCCCTTTCACGGCGGTAACAGGGGTTCGAGTCCCCTAGGGGACGCCATTTTTATTGCCCGTTTTGGGCATCAAGGGGTCATCTTTCATGAGATGGCCCTTTTTGTTTTGAGCGCTGGAAAGTGCCGGGTCAATGACGGGTTGCTGAATGCTCCGTCATAGCGAGCCGCAAGGCGCGTGACTCGCCGGCCACGCTGCGCTTTCATAGGCCATCGCAATCGGCCATCGAGGCATCTGACGAATGAGCTGGGATCAGCCGCAGGCGTTCATCATCGACCTGCACGTGGCATCGGAACATATCGACGAACTGGGACACGCCAACAACGCGGTCTATGTGACGTGGCTCGAACGCTGTGCCTGGCAGCACTCCCAGAGCCTCGGCCTGGGTATCGAGGACTATCACCGCCTGGACCGCGCCATGGCCGTTCTGCGGCACGAGATCGACTACCTGGCAGCGGCCTACGAGGGTGATGCACTGCAGCTCGGCACCTGGATCTCGGAGTCCGATCAGCGTCTGAAGATGAAGCGAAACTTCCAGCTGATCAGGCCTGCAGATGGTGCGACGCTGCTGCGCGCGCAGACCACTTTCGTCTGCATCGAACTCTCCAGCGGGAAACCCAAGCGCATGCCGCTGGAATTCGTCGACGGCTATGGCAAGGCGCTCGTACAGCCGTACCCGCTGGAGCTGTGAAGCCTGACGCTTAGCCGCGCTGCTCGGGCTTCATCGCGTCGCTCTCGCGGCGCTTTTCCGCATCCTCGCGCCAGTCGTCCTGCACTTCTTCCTTCATTCGCTGCTTGGCGCCGTCCTCGTTGTCGCGCACATGGCTGTCGCCGTGCTTTTCCTGCTGAACATTGGTGCCTTGCGGTTGGGTATTCATCTGATCCTGATCGGCCATTGCGGCTGCCGAAAACAGGCCGCCAAGGACGATCACGCTCGCGTACAAGATTTTCATCTGAACCTCCGGCTATCGGGGCGGTAAAGGACTTACCATCTCAATAACCGACCCGTTGCGCTGAAGATTCGTTCACTCCTTGCCGGTGCCCCGTTTCGTGAGCCAGACCGCCCTTCGCAAGATCATCCATATCGATTGCGACTGCTTCTATGCCGCGATCGAGATGCGCGACGATCCCAGCCTGGCGCGCCGCCCGATTGCCGTCGGCGGCGCGGCGGATCGGCGCGGTGTCATCGCCACCTGCAACTACGAGGCGCGCGCCTACGGGGTGCGCTCGGCCATGGCGTCAGGGCATGCCCTGAAGCTGTGCCCCGACCTGCTGATCCTGCGCCCGCGTATGGAGGCCTACCGCGAAGCGTCGCGGGAAATCCATGAAATTTTCCGTACTTACACCGAGCAGATAGAGCCGCTATCGCTCGACGAGGCCTACCTGGATGTCTCCGCCTGTGAGCACTTCGCCGGCAGTGCGACGCGTATCGCCGAGGACATCCGCCGACGGGTCTGGCAGCATCTGCGTATCACGGTGTCGGCCGGCGTCGCGCCAAACAAGTTTCTCGCCAAAATCGCCAGCGAGTGGAACAAGCCGGACGGCCTGTTCGTCGTCACGCCCGCACAGGTCGAGGAGTTCGTGAAAGCGCTCGAGGTCAAGCGTTTGCACGGGGTTGGCCGGGTCACCGCGGAAAAACTGGGCCGCCTGGGCATTCGCACCTGCAGTGATCTGCGCGAGTGGGGGAGGTTGTCGCTCGTTCGGGAGTTCGGTGCCTTTGGCGAGCGGCTCTGGGGGCTGGCCTGGGGAATCGACGAGCGTCCCGTGCAGGTGGAAAGCCGGCGCCAGTCGGTGAGCGTCGAACAGACCTACGATCGCGATCTGCCTGATCTGGCGGCCTGCCTCGAGCGGCTTCCGGAACTGCTGCAGCAGCTGTCGACCCGCATGGCCCGGTTGGACAGCGGTTATCGCCCGGGCAAGCCATTCGTGAAACTCAAGTTTCATGACTTCACCCAGACCACCCTGGAACAGGCTGGCGCCGGCCTGGAGCTGGACGACTATGCCGACCTGCTGGCGACCGCTTTCTCACGCCGCGCCCGGCCCGTGCGCCTGATTGGCGTCGGCGTGCGGTTGATCGACCTGCGTGGCGGTTTCGAACAGCTGCGCCTGTTCTGAGACAGCGCCTCGTTCGTGCGCCGCTTGGGCGAAAAGCACGAGGCCGCTCTTTCGAGCGGCCTTGCAGGCATAAAAGAGGGGATTCTCGGCCTGCCTGTACCAAGGTCCCCGAAACTGGATACCTGGGTAATTGCATGGGCTGTGCCAGTTTCGCAGACCGGAGGGCGCCATCGTGCAGAAGAGGCCTCAGAGGCCAGCTGACGGTCGTGTGGGAGGCTTGTTCCGGGATTCAGCGGGGAAAAGCGCCGGGGCATGGCGTCGCGGAGTGGCTTTCGGTGCCTGAAAGCGGTGCGCAGACGCCTTCGTCTGCGCACATTTGGCGCGGCTTATTCGAGTTCCGGCCAGAGGCGCAGCGCGGCACCTTCGCCTGGCCAGAGGCGTAGCTGGTCGATGTTGGAGACATCCCAGCGTTCGACTCGGTTGAGCAGGTCGAGGAACTGGTGCTCCTGTTCCATGATCTCCTCGGCGCACATCTTTCGTGTGCTACCCAGATTGCTGAAGCGCAGCCGCTGGCCATCGAGCTCGTAGCTGCCGAACCAGTGATTGCAGCCGGCATTGCCGTAGGCACGCCCTTCGCTCAAGGTCAGCGAGACCGGTGTGCGGCCGATCACCGGTTCGTCGCCAATCCACTCGGCGATATAGGTTACGTCGCGTTGCAGTTCCAGTGGTTCTGTTGCGCAACCGATCAGGCCGAGCGCTGCAACCAGGGGCAAGACGCGCAATGTCATAGCTGTTCCTCCTTCCGGCAACTGGGGCAACGGTGCTGGCCATCCTGGCCGGACCAGCCCAGCTCGGCGATGCGTGCCTGGGCTGCCGGCTTGCGTGCGGCCTCGCCGAGCCTGGCGTCGACGGCGAACTCGAAGTCCAGCCGTTTGCCACAGCTGTCACAGGCAACCTGCCAGTTGAGGATCTCCAGTTCGTGAAACACCGGCCCGCTGGCCACGGCCATCCACTGTCCGGGCGGGTTGATCAGATGACGCACTTTCTCGACGGTGAGGCGCTGCGAAAGATCGCGGCTGCCCTTGAGGGTGACGATCAGTACGTCGCCGCTGCGAATCGAGCCGCCATTGCCGGTGACCTGGTAGCGGCCCGGCGCCAGTGCACGGCATTCGGTGAGGGTGTGGGCGGGGTTGAGCAGGGTGTAGCGGAAATCGTGTTCGGCCATGACTCGTGTTCGACGCTGAGTTGTGCGCGCAATGCTAGCACGAGCCCCGGCGGCAGGCGTGCCGCCGGGGCGAATCGAACGCGGCGGGTCGAACGGTCACTGCGCCCGGGCAGGCGTCGACGTGCCGAAGGTATCCTCGAAGAACCGCTGCATATCACGCCAGGAGCGCTCGTCGGCGGCTTTCTGATAGGCCACGTCGAGGCCGTTCTTCTGATGGGCATCGGCGCCCGGATTGGTGAAGCCGTGCTTGGCCCCCGGCAGGCTGACGAACTGGTAATCGGCGCCGGCCTTGACCATCTCGACGTTCAGGGCCGCGACATCGTCTGCGCTGATCATGCTGTCTTCGGCGCCGTGCTCGACCAGCACTCGCGCCTTGACGCTACCCGGCGCGGCGCGGGTTTCGGTGGCCAATGCGCCGTGGAAGCTGACCACGCCGTCCAGCGGCACGCCCTGGCGCGCCATGTCCAGGACTACCTTGCCGCCAAAGCAGTAGCCGACCGCGCCCAGCTTGTCGGTATCCGTCTGTGCCTGCTCCTTGAGCAGATCCAGGCCGGCGTTGAAGCGGCCCTTGGCTGCATCGGCGTCCTTCAGTGCGGCCTGCATGAAGCTCATGGCGTCCTTGGGGTGCTCGGTGTTCCTGCCCTCGCCATACATGTCGATGGCCAGGGCGCTGTAGCCCAGCTCGGCGAGGTCGCGGGCGCGTTGCTTGGCGTAGTCGTTAAGGCCCCACCATTCATGCACCACCACGATGCCGGGGCGCTTGCCCTCGATGGCATCGTCGTAGGCGTAGTAACCGATCATCTTGGTGTCGTCGGCAGCGGTGTAGGGGATTTCCTGCGTCTGTACCGCGGCATTGGCGGTGACGCTGGCAGCCATGAGCAGGCCGAGCAGGCAATGGCGCATCGTGAGGTCTCCTTGACTGGCATTAGTGGGATAGAGGCATTCGAGCAAGCATAGCGGCTGTTCGACCGTACGCGCAGCGTGTGGGTTCGTGTGGCGGCATGCCGGACCGGAAAACGAAAAAGCCCCGCCAGGACGGCAGGGCTTTTCGTCGACCATGGTTGGGGTCAGCCGCCCAGGTAGGCGTCGCGTACCTTCGGATCGGTCAGCAGGTCCTCACCACTTCCCTGCATGACGATATGGCCGTTCTCCAGCACATAGCCGCGATCGGCCAGCTTGAGCGCCTGGTTGGCGTTCTGCTCGACCAGGAACACGGTCACTCCGTCTTCGCGCAACTGCTCGATGATCTCGAAGATCTGCTGGATGATGATCGGCGCCAGGCCCAGCGACGGCTCGTCGAGCAGCAGCAGCTTGGGCTTGCTCATCAGTGCGCGGGCGATGGCGAGCATCTGCTGCTCACCACCGGACATGGTGCCGCCGCGCTGCTGATAGCGCTCCTTCAGCCGCGGGAACAGGCCGAGCACCTTGTCCAGCTGCTCCTGGAAGTCCGCCTTGCCGGTGAAGAAGCCCCCCATGGAGAGATTCTCCTCCACCGTCAGGCGCGAGAAGATCCGCCGACCCTCGGGCACCACGGCGATGGCCTTGCGCATGATGTCGCAGGTCTGCTGGCCGACCAGCTCTTCCCCCTGGAAGCGAATGCTGCCGCTGGCCGCCTGCGGTGTGCCGCAGAGGGTCATCAGCAGGGTCGATTTGCCGGCACCGTTGGCGCCGATCAGGGTGACGATTTCGCCCTGTTGTACCTGCACGTTGATGCCGTGCAGGGCCTGGATCTTGCCGTAGAAGGTCGAGACGTTTTCGAAAGTCAGCATGCTCACGCCTCCCCCAGATAGGCTTTGATCACGTCAGGGTTGTTGCGCACCTGCTCGGGCGAGCCGTTGGCCAGTGGGGTGCCCTGGTTGATCACGTAGATGTGGTCGGAAATGCTCATGACCAGCTTCATGTCGTGCTCGATCAGCAGCACGGTGACACCGTGTTCGTCACGCAGCAGGGCGATCAGCGCCTTTAGGTCCTCGGTCTCCTTCGGGTTCAGGCCGGCCGCCGGCTCGTCCAGCATGAGGATGCGCGGACGCGTCATCATGCAGCGGGCGATTTCCAGGCGACGCTGCTGACCGTAGGCGAGGGTGCCCGCCGGGCGGTTGGCGATGTCGGTGAGGTTCACCTGTTCCAGCCAGTGGGCGGCGAAGTCCATGGCCTCGCGTTCGCTCTGACGGAACGCCGGCGTCTTCAGCAGACCGGCGAGAAAGTTGGTGTTCAGGTGTCGGTGTTGCGCTACCAGCAGGTTCTCCACCGCCGTCATGTCCTTGAACAGGCGGACATTCTGGAAAGTGCGTACCACGCCCTGACGGGCAATCTTGTGGCCGGGCAGGCCGTGGATCGGCGTGCCGTCGAGCAGGATTTCACCGGCGGTCGGCTGGTAGAAGCCGGTCAGGCAGTTGAATACGGTGGTCTTGCCGGCGCCGTTGGGGCCGATCATCGAAACCACCTGCTTGTCGTGTACGGTCAGCGCCACCTCGTTGACGGCCAGCAGGCCGCCGAAGCGCATGGTCAGGCCGCGTACTTCCAGGATCGGGCGGCTCATTGCTTCAGCTCCAGGTGCGGGCGTTGCATCGGCAGCAGGCCTTGCGGACGCCAGATCATCATCAGCACCATCAGGGCGCCGAACATCAACATGCGGTATTCGCTGAACTCGCGCATCAGCTCGGGCAGCAGGATCATCACGATGGCTGCGAGAATCACGCCGAGCTGCGAGCCCATGCCACCCAGCACGACGATGGCGAGAATGATCGCCGACTCGATAAAGGTGAATGACTCCGGCGAGACCAGCCCCTGGCGTGCAGCGAAGAAGCTGCCGGCGAACCCGGCGAAGGTGGCGCCGAGGGTGAACGCGGAAAGCTTGATCACCGTGGGGTTCATGCCGAGTGCGCGGCAGGCGATCTCGTCTTCGCGAAGGGCTTCCCAGGCGCGGCCGATCGGCATGCGCAGCAGCCGGTTGATCACGAACAGGGTCAGCAGTACCAGCAGCAGGGCGATCAGGTAGAGGAAGATCACCTTGTTCACCGAGTTGTAGGCGATGCCGAAGTACTCGTGGAAGGTCTGCATGCCTTCGGCGGCGCGGCGGTCGAACGACAGGCCGAAGAAGGTTGGCTTGTCGATGCCGCTGATGCCGTTGGGGCCGCCGGTGATGCTGGTCATGTTACGCAGCAGGATGCGGATGATCTCGCCGAACCCCAGCGTCACGATGGCCAGGTAGTCACCGCGTAGACGCAGTACCGGGAAACCGAGCAGGAAGCCGAACAGTGCGGCCATCGCTCCGGCGATTGGCAGCGCGGTCCAGAAGCCGACCCCGTAGTAGTGCGACAGCAACGCGTAGGTGTAGGCGCCCACGGCGTAGAAGCCGACGTAACCCAGGTCCAGCAGGCCGGCCAGCCCGACCACGATGTTAAGGCCGAGGCCGAGCATCACGTAGATCAGGATCAGCGTGGCGATGTCCACGGCACCGCGCGAGCCGTAGAACGGCCAGACCAGCGCAACCAGCACCAGCGCCAGGATGATCCAGCGTTGGGTCGAGGGCAGGGTGAGGAAGTTGCCAGCACCGGCTGGCACGCTCGGCAGGCTCGGGCTGGCGGCCCAGCCGGCGGCCAGATGCGTGCGGAACAGTTGCCAGACGAACATGGCCACCGCGCAGGCGGCGATGATCCAGAATGTGCCGGCTTCGGCGCCATGCACCTCGACGCGGATACCGACGGTGGTGAGCTTCAGGCCGAACACCGGCACCGCCACGGCGATGACCAGCAGGGCGCTGAAGAAAGCGATACGCAGATTGCCGGTCATACCTTTTCCACCTCCGGGCGGCCGAGGATGCCGGTGGGGCGGAACAGCAGCACGAGCACGAGCAGGCTGAAGGCCACGACGTCCTTGTACTGATCACCGAAGATGTCGGCACCGAAGGCTTCGGCGACGCCCAGCACCAGGCCGCCGAGCATGGCGCCC
This sequence comes from Stutzerimonas sp. Brlt_14, assembly GCF_051948915.1. Lineage (NCBI taxonomy): Bacteria > Pseudomonadati > Pseudomonadota > Gammaproteobacteria > Pseudomonadales > Pseudomonadaceae > Stutzerimonas > Stutzerimonas sp. Brlt_14. The sequence goes on along the minus strand of NZ_JAYJLM010000001.1, from coordinate 702,688 downwards.
GGAATGCTGCCGATGCCGCCGAGCACTGCGGCAGTAAATGCCTTGATGCCGGCGAGGAAGCCGATGTGCGGGTTGATCACGCCGTACTGCATGCTGATCAGCACCGCCGCGATGGCAGCCAGCGCCGCGCCGATGACGAAGGTCAGCGCGATGATGCCGTTGGTGTTGATGCCCAGCAGGTTGGCCATCTTCAGGTCCTCGGCGCAGGCGCGGCAGGCACGGCCCAGGCGGGAGCGGGAGATGAACAGCGTGAGGCCGTACATGGCGACGAAGGTGACCACGAAGATCAGGATCTGCATGTAGGAGATCACCACACCATTCATGGTGCTTTCACCGATGACCAGGTTGCCCGGCATCAGGTTGGGGATCGCCTTGTCCTTGGAGTCCTGGGCCAGCAGCACGACGTTCTGCAGGAAGATGGACATGCCGATGGCGGAGATCAGCGGGATCAGGCGGTTACTGCCACGTAGCGGGCGGTAGGCCACCCGTTCGATGCTGTAACCATAGGCGCTGGTGACGATCATGGCGGTGACGAAGGCGCCGATCATCAGGATAGGCAAGGCATCCAGGCCCATCATGGACAGGCCGACAATGGCGATGAAAGCGACATACGAGCCGATCATGTACACCTCGCCGTGGGCGAAGTTGATCATGCCGATGATGCCGTACACCATCGTGTAACCGATGGCGATCAGCGCGTAGGTGCTGCCAACGGTCAGCCCGTTGATCAGCTGTTGTAGGTAGTGGTAAAGCTCAGGCATCACTGCTCTCCCGAAGTCCCTGCAATTCCATCCGGTCTGGCTGCGCTGCCCACTTCGAACACACCGCACACCCTGGCGCGGCGCCACTGCGGTACGGCACCCTGCGGATCACGCATGGCGTCGGTTCGAGGCGGGCCTGCTGTTCAGGCCGCTCGTTGGATTACAGGTATGGCAAGGCGGCCCGGTGCTTGTGGCAGGGCCGCCCGCTAAAACAAAGCCCACAAGCGAGTGTGGGCTTTGCCAGGCTGATGAAAGTTACTTGGCTTCGGTCTTGGTGCCGTCCTGGTGCCATTCGTAGACGACGAAGTTGAAGTCCTTCAGGTCGCCCTTTTCATCGAACGCGAGGTTGCCGGTGGGAGTGTCGAAGGTGTTGCTGCGCAGCGCTTCGGCGACCTTGTCGGTGTCGGTGCTGCCAGCCTTCTCGATGCCTTCTGCGATGACCTGAACCGCGGCGTAGGCGGGGAACACGAACGGGCCGCTCGGATCCTGCTTCTTGGCCTTGAAGGCATCAACCAGTTCCTTGTTGCGTGGATCCTGGTCGAAGGACTTCGGCAGCGTCACGTACATGCCTTCGGAGGCCGGGCCGGCGATGGCGGAGATTTCCGAGTTGCCGACGCCTTCCGGACCCATGAAGCGCACGTTCAGACCTTTTTCCTTGGACTGACGCAGCAGCAGGCCCAGCTCCGGGTGGTAGCCGCCGTAGTAGACGAAGTCGACGCCTTCGCGCTTGAGCTTGGCGATCAGCGAGGAGAAGTCCTTGTCACCGGCATTGATGCCTTCGAACAGGCCGACCTTGATGTTCTTGCTTTCCAGGGTCTGCTTGACGGCCGTGGCGATGCCTTCGCCGTACTGCTGCTTGTCGTGGATGACGGCGACGTTCTTCGGCTTGACGTGATCGGCAATGAAGTTGCCGGCGGTCGGACCCTGCAGGCTGTCCAGGCCGATGGTGCGGAAGATCAGCTCGTAACCGCGGGAGGTGATGTCCGGGCTGGTGGACGCCGCGGTGATCATCAGGATGCCTTCGTCCTCGTAGATATCGGACGCCGGCTGAGTGGAGCTGGAGCAGAGGTGGCCAACGACGAACTTGACGTTGTCATTGACGATCTTGTTGGCCACCGCCACGGCCTGTTTCGGATCGCAGGCATCGTCGTAGCGAACGCCTTGCAGTTGCGCGCCGTTCACCCCGCCGGCCTTGTTGATCTGCTCGATGGCCATTTCGGCCCCGATGAACTGCATGTCCCCGTACTGCGCCACCGGCCCGGTTACCGGCCCTGCCAATCCGATGCGGATCGTGTCGGCGGCCAGGCTGTAGCTGGCTGCGCCGGTCAGTGCCATTGCCAGGAAAATTTTCGAAAGACGCTGGTTGGTCTTCATAAGTGCTCCACTTGCATCGTTATTGTTTGAATCCTGCGGGCCGGAGTGCCGTTAAGAGGCGAACATCCCGAAACGCTCCGGCAACTGTACCGGCACAGTGTAGAAGTGTCTCCTCCGTTTGCACAGCCGGCAGATTCAACCGTTTGATGGGAATCGGGGCGCGGGTATCATGGCGCCTTTTTCGTTACGGACGAGTCCCATGGCCGACGACGCAAGCACTCTTTATGCCAAGCTGTTGGGCGAAACCGCAGCGATCACCTGGCAGGAACTGCAGCCTTTCTTCGCCCGCGGCGCGTTGCTGCAGGTGGCTGGCGAGGCCGATCTGGTCGAGGTAGCGGTGGCGGTAGCCGAGGACGATCAGGCCAAGGTGGCCGCCTGGCTGACCGGCGGCCAGCTGGCGAAGATGCCTGCCGAGCAGGCTCAGGACTGGCTGGAGCGAGACCCCGACCTGTGGGCCGTGGTCGTGGCGCCCTGGGTGCTGGTGCAGGAACGCGTAGCGAAGCCGGCGCTGCACTGAAACGGGGCGGGCGTGACGCTGACGCCGCCCTCATCCTCTCACCCAGCGCTGCCGTGCCCAGGCGCTCAGGCTGTCCACCGCCAGCACCATCGCCAGCATGGCGAGGATCACCGTCGAGGCCTGAGCTTCCTGGAACAGGCTGAGACTCATGTAGAGCATCTGGCCGAGGCCACCGGCGCCGACGAAGCCGAGCACACTGGCCATGCGGATATTGTTCTCCCAGCGATACAGCGTGTAGGCCACCAGCTGCGGCCACAAAGTCGGCAGGGTGCCGTAGCAGAACGCGGCGACCCGGCCGCTGCCGGCCAGGCGCAGGGCGTCGGCGGGCTGCGGCGGGGTGTTCTCCAGCGCCTCGGCGAACAGGCGGCCCAGCACACCGGCAGTATGCAGCGCCAGCGCCAGGGTCCCGGCATTCGGGCCTAGGCCGGCGGCGAGCACCATCAGTGCCGCCCACACCAGTTCCGGAATTGCCCGCAGTGCATTGAGCAACAGGCGCGACGCCGCTTGCGCGAGCAAACCGAAGCGCCCCGCCGCCGGTAGCGCCAGCAGCAGGCCGAGCAGCGCGGCGAGCAGGGTGCCAATGGCCGACATGGCCAGGGTTTCCAGCGTGCCGTGAGCGATCGCCCGCAGATGATTGGCCGACAGGTCCGGGGTCATGAAGCCCGACGCGTAGGCAGCCATCTGGGTCAGGCCGTCGCGGCTGAGCAGCGCGGCGCTGTCCAGCTGCAGGAAGGCGAACGCCGCCATCACGGCGCCGAGCAGACCCAGCGGGATGAGCAGGCGCGACAGCAACCTCATGCGAACCTCCAGCGCAGCAGACGGCTGAGCAGGTCCGCCAGCAGCACCAGCGCCAGGAAGGTCAGCAGCATGCTCGCCACTTCGCCGCCGGCGAACATGCGCATCGACAGATCCATCTGCTGACCCAGCCCGCCAGCGCCAACGAAGCCCATCACCACCGATGCACGAATCGCGCATTCCCAGCGGTACACGCTGTAGGACAGCATTTCTCCGGTGGCCTGTGGCAGCACGCCGTAGAAAAACGCCTGCAACCGTGAGGCGCCGCTGCCGAGCAGGGCCCGGGCCGGCAACGGGTCGACCGATTCGAAGATCTCCGCATAGACCTTGCCCAGCATGCCGGCGTAAGTGATGGCGATGGCCAGCACGCCAGCGGTCGGGCCGAGGCCAACGGCGCGAACGAACAGCAGCGCCCAGACGATCTCCGGGATGCTGCGCAGCACGATCAGCAGGCCGCGTACCGGCCAGCGCAGGGCGTGGGTCCACCAGGCCGGGCGGCCGCCTCGGCTGAGTGCCGAAAGCGACAGCGCGCGAGTGGCGAGAAGGGCGCAGGGAATGGCGATGGCCAGCGCGAGGGTCATGCCGGCGGTGGCGATGGCCAGGGTTTCCAGCGTCGCCTGCCAGAGCAGGGCAAGGAAGTCTCCGCCATGCTCCGGCGGCCAGAAGGCGGAAACGAAGCTGCCCATGGTGTCGGCGTTGCTGCCGTCGAACAGCACGCCAATGTCCAGCTCGCTCAACCGCAGGCCCGGCCAGAGCAGCGCCACGGCCAGCAGCGTCAGCAGCAGGCGGGAGGTGGCGGCAGGGTCATGGCGAACGAGCGCGGGGTTCAGCATCGTGGAATGTTCAGCTGCACGCGAGGCGCTGGCGCCGATGCCGGCGTGTGTTCGAGCTGCTCGTTGGCGTACAGCGCAGCCAGCTCGCCCGGGCCGATTTCGGCGGACGGTTTGTCGAACAGGATGCGCCCGTCCCGCACACCGATGATGCGCGGGAAGTGCTCCAGCGCCAGCTCCACCGCGTGCAGGCTGGCCAGCAGGGTGGCGTTGCGCCGCTGTGCCTCGCGGTTGAGCAGGCCCAGCGTGTGGCTGGCCAGCACCGGGTCCATTGCCGAAACGGGTTCGTCGGCGAGGATCAGGTCCGCGCCCTGGTAGAGCATGCGGGCGATACCGACGCGCTGCAGCTGACCGCCGGAGAGCTGATCGCAGCGCATGTACAGCTTGTCCGTCAGGTCCAGGCGACCGAGTGCGTCGGCAGCGCCCTGGCGATCCAGTGGGTAGATCAGGCTGAGCAGGCTTTTCGCCAGCGACCACTGGCCGAGACGACCGGCCAGCACCGCGGTGATGACGCGTTGCCGAGGTGGCAGCGGCGGCGCCTGGTGGATCAGGCCGATGCGCGTGCGCAGGCGTTGGCGAGCTCCGGCGGAGAGCGACCAGGGACGTTGTCCGAGCAGCTCGACTTCGCCGCCGTCAGGCTTGAGCGCCGTGGCCAGCAATCGCAGCAGGGTGGTCTTGCCAGCACCGGACGGGCCGATGATGGCAACGCGCTCGCCGGGTGCTACCTGCAGGTCGATGCCCTGCAACGCCACCTGGCCGCCGGCGTGGGTATGGTCCACGCCGGCGAGCTTCAGCGCCGGGCCCTGCATGCCGACGTGGCCCGGTATCTGCTCGGTTTGCAGGCTGTTCATGGGCGACGCAGCGATGGCGTCACTTGAGCAGGCCGGCTGCGCGCGCGGCTTCCTCGATGCCAGCATAATTCTCCGGCTTGGTCTCGATGAAGCGGCTGGCGGCCTGCAGATCGAGGATCGCCTTGTGCTCCGGGTTAGCCGGATCGAGGGCGAGGAACGCTGCCTTGATCTTCTCGACCAGCGCCGGATCGAGGTTGCCACGCACCGTCCAGTTGTAGTCGTAGTAGGGCGGGGTGGTGGAGATCACTCGCACCTTGGCGGTATCGACCTTGCCGGCCGCGACCAGCTTGTCCCAGACCGAGGCGTTGAGCACGCCGGCGTCGGCCTTGCCGGCTTCGACCCAGGCCGCAGTGGCGTCATGGGCGCCGGAGTAGGCGATGCGCTTGAAGTACTGCTCCGGCTCGATGCCGTCCTTGAGCATGAAGTAGCGCGGCATCAGGCTGCCGGAGGTGGAGGACACCGAGCCGAACGCGAAGGTCTTGCCTTTCAGGTCGGCCAGCGACTTGACCTCAGGGTCGGCGGTGATGAACTTGCTGGTGAACTGCTCGTCCTGCTCGCGCTGCACCAGCGGGATCGCATCGCCGGTCTTCAGGCGCGTCTGCACGAAGGTAAAACCGCCGAGCCAGGCGAGATCGAGGCGGTCGGATGCCAGGGACTCGACGACCGCGGCGTAATCCGACACCGGGGTGAATTTCACCGGCATGCCCAGCTGCTGTTCCAGATATTCGCCCAGCGGCTTGAACTTGCGGATCAGCTCGGTCGGGGCTTCGTCAGGAATGGCAGAAACGCGCAGGGTTTCGGCGGCATGGGTAGTGGCAATGGACAAGGACAGGGCAAGGCCGGCGACGGCTGCCAGGGAGCGCTTCAGCATTGAGGGTTCTCCGGTTCAATAGCGGAAAAAGCGCGCGGATTATAGAGCCTGGCGGCCACCGGGAGCCAAGCGAAAAGCTGAACGACTTCAAAACCGGCCATCGCCCTGGCTGGACCGCTGGCGAAATATCCTGCAACACGACGAACTTTTTTCAGGCGCCAAACCTAAGGGTTCTGTAGTGGCCGAATATCAGCAATGTGCCACCCCGCAGGGCGAAGGAAACGAATGTGATGTGCGATGAGAAGCGTCAGTCGACCATGGTTTGGGCGGATGGCCACTCCTTCAGGGAGGTGGCCAGAATTCGGGAGCAGCCGGTCGAATCCAAGGACGATCCTGGCATGGCGTTTGGCGAAAAGATGTTCACCCAGGCGCGTCTGGCGGCGTTCGTGCTCGGCCCGCTGCTGATCGATCTGCCACAAGGCTAGGGCGTCGCAAGACGATCCGGCCAAACGCCGCGGCAAGCGCTCAGCGCGAGCCGCGGCGTGATCACTCAGACGCCGCTGAACAGTACCAGCAGCACGGCGCCGAGAATCAGGCGATAGATCACGAACGGCAACATGCCGACACGCTCCAGCAGTTTGAGGAAAAAGTGGATGCACAGGTAGGCGCTGATCGCCGACAGCACCACCCCCAGCCCCATTGCCGTCCAGTCCACGGCTACCTCGCCTTCCACCAGATCGAGCGTGCTCAAGCCGCTGGCAAGCACGATGATCGGGATCGACAGCAAAAACGAGAAGCGCGCCGCGCCGGAGCGCGACAGTCCCAGCAGCAGGCCGGCCGTCATGGTGACGCCTGAGCGCGAGGTGCCGGGAATCAGTGCCAGTGCTTGTGCACAGCCGATCAGCAGAATGTCTTTCCAGCTCAGGCTGTGCTCATCGCGCGGTTGCGGGGTACGCCGGCTGACCACGTCGGACCACCACAGCAGCAGGCCGAAGCCGATGGTTGCCCAGGCGATCACCAGCGGCGAACGCATCTGCTCCTCGATGAATCCCTTGAAAAGCAGCCCGGCGATGCCCGCCGGGATCGTGCCGAGAATGACGGCCCAGGCCAGCCGGCTGTCACCGACACGCTCGCGGCGGGCAAGGGATGCGAACCAGTCGCGGGTCATGCCGAACACTTCCTGGCGGAAGTACCAGACCACGGCGGCGAGCGTGCCCAGGTGCACGGCTACGTCGAATGCCAGCCCCTGGTCGTCCCAGCCCACCAGGTGCGGGAAGAGGATCAGGTGAGCGGAGCTCGATACCGGCAAGAACTCGGTAAGCCCCTGCACGATGGCCAGGACGATGATCTGAATTAAATCCATTGCGTGTTTCCTGCGATGTCTTCTGATGCACGATGAGCACGTGCGATGAGCGGATGGTCTGCGCGAGGCGATGCCTCGGGGCCTCCTTCAGAGGCGCTTGAAGGCGGATCGTTCCGGTTGGTCGGGCAAAATGCTGGATTGCGTTTGATGACATTGTGACATTGCGCCGTCGCATGGGGCGGCGCTGCTGCGCCTCGCGCCATGGCCGGATACGCCGGGGCGGGGCTAGAATCGGCCATTCGTTCACCAAGGAGCCGTCTCATGTCCGATCTGCCAACCATTGCCTTCGCCGGGATCGGCCTGATGGGCCTGCCGATGTGTCGACGCCTGCTGGCGGCCGGATATCGTCTGGTGGTGTGGAATCGCTCGTCGGAGAAGTGCCAGCCACTGGTCGATCTGGGCGCCAGGGCCGTGGCGACCCCCGCCGAGCTGTGCGCCGAGGCCGATGTCGTGCTGCTTTGCATGGCGGACACCGCCGCCGTGCGCGAGGTGCTGTTCGGCAAGGGGGGCGTCGCCGAGGGCGGCAAGGCCGGCAAGCTGCTGGTCGACCATTCCAGCCTGGAACCCACCGCGACCCGGGATATGGCGGCAGAGCTGGAGTTTCGCTGTGGCATGCGCTGGGTCGATGCACCGGTCTCCGGCGGCACTGCCGGCGCGGAAGCCGGCACGCTGGCGATCATGGCTGGCGGCCGTGCCGAGGATGTCGAGCGGGTGCGGCCGATTCTGATGAACCTCGGCCAGCGTCTGACCCACATGGGCGAGGTGGGCGCCGGGCAGGTGACCAAGGTCTGCAACCAGATGATCGTCGCCTGCAACGCCCTGGTGATCGCCGAGGTGGTGGCGCTGGCCGAGCGCGCCGGGGTCGATGCCAGCCTGCTGGCGCCGGCACTGGCGGGCGGTTTCGCTGACTCCAGACCGCTGCAGATCCTCGCTCCGCAGATGGCAGCGAGTGAGTTCGAGCCGGTGAAATGGCACGTGCGCACCTTGCTCAAGGATCTCGACACCGCAGTGAAACTGTCTCGTGAGCAGGGCTCGGCGACGCCCTTGAGCGGTTTGGCCGCGCAGTTGATGCGCCTGCACGGCAGCCAGGGCAACCTGGAACGCGATCCGGCAACTCTGGTGCAGATGTACCGGGAGGGCGACCAGTGAAGATCGCGGCCAATCTTTCGCTGCTGTTCACCGAACTGCCGCTGATCGAGCGCATCCTCGCCGCCCGCGTCGCCGGCTTCGATGGTGTGGAGATCCAGTTCCCCTACGAAGTCCCGGCCATCCGGCTGAAGGACCAGCTCGAGCGCGCCGGCCTGCCGCTGGTGCTGATCAACCTGCCGGCCGGCGACCTGATGCAGGGCGGCCCCGGGCTGGCGGCGGTACCGGAGCAGCAGGACGCCTTTGATGCCGCCCTGCAGGAGGCGCTGAACTACGCGCTCATGGTGCGCCCGGCCTGCGTCAACGTGCTGCCGGGGCGCCTGGCCGAGGGTGTCGAACGCGAACTGGCGCTGGAGACCCTGGAGCGCAACCTGTGGAAGACCGCCGATGCCTTCGAGCTGCTCGGCATCCGCGTGCTCTGCGAGGCGATCAACCCGCTGGACATGCCGGGATTTCTGATCAACAGCGCGGCCGACCTGCGTGCGCTGCTGGAGCGGGTCGAACACCCCAACTGCATGGCGCAGCTGGACTTCTACCATATGGCCCGTCAGGGGCTGGACCTGCCGGACTGCATCGCCCGGCTGGCCGGGCGCATCGGTAATGTGCAGTTTGCCGATAGCCCCGGGCGCGGCGCGCCCGGTACCGGCGAGGTGGACTTCCCGGCGGCGCTGCAGGCGCTGAAGGCCGGCGGCTACCAGGGCTGGCTGGGCGCCGAATACAAGCCGGGCGAGCAGGGCAGCGAGGCCAGCCTCGGCTGGCTCGCCGAATGGCGCGCCCGCTGAACCATCGCGCGGCATAAGCGAGGCTGATGTTCGGAGACAGGAGCAGGCACAGACTCTAGAGTCATGGTCGAGTCCCGGCTGGTCTGCGGCCGGAATATAAGAACAATCGAGACCGACGTCATGCAGCCTTCCACCCAAGCTTCCAACGCCTGGCGCGTGCTGTTTCTGCTGTTTCTGGCGAATCTGTTCAACTTCTTCGATCGCACCATCCCGGCCATCATCGCCGAGCCGATCCGGCTGGAGTGGAGCCTCAACGACTTCCAGCTCGGCCTGATCGGCACCGCCTTCACCATCGTCTACGCCATTGCCGGCCTGCCGCTGGGGCGCATGGCCGACCTCGGCTCGCGGCGCAAGATCATGGGCTGGGGGCTCACGGCCTGGAGCGGCCTGACGGCTATCAACGGGCTGGCCTGGAACTTCTGGAGCTTCCTGCTGATTCGCATGGGCATCGGTATCGGCGAGGCCAGCTACGCGCCGGCAGCCAACTCGCTGATCGGCGACCTGTTTCCGGCGCACAAGCGGGCCCGGGCCATGGGCATCTTCATGCTGGGCCTGCCGCTGGGGCTGCTGCTGGCCTTCTTCACCATCGGTTCCATGGTCGAGTTCTTCGGCAGCTGGCGTGCGCCCTTCTTCATCGCCGCGGTGCCCGGGCTGGTGCTGGCGGTGTTCATCTTCCTGATCCGCGAGCCCACGCGCGGCGCGGCCGAGACCGTCAAGGTCTCGCAGGAACCCGTGCAGCAGCCGATCCGCAAGGTGCTGTCGATCCGCACCTTCTGGTGGCTGGTAATGGCCGGGCTGGCATTCAACTTCGCCACCTACGCCTGCAACGCTTTCATGGTGCCGTTGCTGATGCGCTATCACGGGGTTTCGCTGGTCAATGCCTCGGTCGCCACCGGTGTGATCGTCGGCCTGACCGGCCTGATCGGCCTCACCCTGGGCGGCTGGGTCGCCGATCGCATCCATCAGCGCTTCGCCCGCGGCCGGCTGATGTTCGCCGCGGCGAGCATGCTGATCGCCACGCTCGCGACCGGCTACGCGCTGCTCGCCGGGCGGATCGACGTGGGCCTGTTCGTTGCGGTCTTCAGCATCGGCTGGCTGTTCTCCTACAACTTCTATACCTGCGTCTACACCGCGATCCAGGACGTGGTCGAGCCGCGCCTGCGGGCCACGGCCATGGCGCTGTTCTTCGCCGGCTTGTACCTGCTCGGTGGTGGCATGGGCACGGTGGTGGTGGGGCTGCTCTCGGACCATTTCGCCGAAGCGGCGATGCTGGCGGCAGGGGCTGGCGAAATGGCCGAGGCGTTCCGCGCCGAAGGGCTGCACGGCGCGATGTACCTGATTCCGGCGTCGCTGCTGCTGACCATGGTGTTCCTGTTCCAGGCCTCACGGACCTTCTGTGCCGATGCCAAGCGCATGACGGCCGGAATGACTGCCGGGGCGCCTGGTGCGGAGGCGGTGCCTGCCTGACAGGGCGTTGCGTCATGGGGTTTGTGCCCGGACCAGTGATGGCCGGGCATTTTTTTTGCGGGTAGAACGCTGGCTGCGGCAGCCGACGATAGGCCTGCAAGCGGGTGCTACCTCCATTACACTGCGCGGCCGTTTTTCTGTACCCGCGGACCACGCCATGTTCAACGCTTCACCTGCCCGCGCCTGCGGCATCGATTTCGGCACCTCCAATTCCACGGTCGGCTGGTGGCGGCCGGATGTCGATCCGCTGATCGCACTGGAAGGTGACCAGCCGACGCTGCCCTCGGTGGTGTTCTTCAATCTCGAAGAGCGCCGCCCGGTCTACGGTCGCCAGGCGCTGGACGAGTACCTCGAAGGCTACGAGGGCCGACTGATGCGCTCGCTCAAGAGCCTGCTTGGCTCCAAGCTGCTGAAGAGCGAAACCACCGTGTTGGGCAGCGCCATGCCGTTCAAGGATATCCTCGGGCTGTTTCTCGGCACCCTCAAACAGCGGGCAGAAGCCGCGGCGGGCCGACCTTTCGAGGAGGTCGTGCTGGGCCGGCCGGTGTTCTTCGTCGACGATGATCCGCAGGCCGACCGCGAGGCGTCCGAGACCCTGGCGGGGGCTGCGCGCAAGATCGGCTTCGGCGAGGTGTCCTTCCAGTACGAGCCGATCGCCGCGGCCTTCGACTACGAGTCGCGTATCGAGCGCGAGGAGCGCGTGCTGATCGTGGATATCGGCGGCGGTACCTCCGACTTCTCGCTGGTGCGCCTGTCGCCCGAGCGCCGTGCGGTGGACGACCGGCAGGCGGACATCCTCGCGACAGGCGGCGTGCATATCGGCGGCACCGACTTCGACAAGCAGCTCAGCCTGTACGGGGTGATGCCGCTGTTCGGCTATGGCAGCCGGATGAAAAGCGATGCGCCGATGCCCACCAGCACCCACCTCAACCTCGCCACCTGGCACACCATCAACGCGGTCTACGCCCCGGCGTCGCAGCGCGCGCTGCAGAGCATGCGCTACGACATCGTCGATCCCACCGGCATCGATCGGCTGTTCCGCCTGATCGAGCAGCGCGCCGGCCACTGGCTGGCGATGCAGGTGGAGCAGGGCAAGATCGAGCTCACCGAGCAGCAGCGCTTCGCCATCGATTTTCAGCGCATCGAGCCGGATCTGCGGGTCGAGCTGAGCCGGCAGGGCTTCGAGAGCGCCATCGCCGCGCTGCTCGAACGCATCGGTGCCAGCATCAAGCAGCTGCTGGCCGATGCCGGGGTGCGTGCCGAGGAGGTCGACACGGTGTTCTTCACCGGCGGTTCCAGCGCCATTCCCGCGTTGCGCGACAGCGTCGCCGGGTTGCTGCCGCGGGCGCGCCATGTCGAGGGCAACCGCTTCGGCAGCATCGGCAGCGGGTTGGCCATCGAGGCGCGCAAGCGCTACGGTTGAGCCGGGCCGCAACGTCATTCGCTGACACAAAAACTTCACACTGACGGGTCAACGTCGGGTGCAGGCTGCGGGTCCCATTAACGGTGCTCAAGCGGAGCGTCTTCATGGAGAGCAATTCGATGGCCTATCGCATCCGACCTACTCGCAACGCCGCCAAGGAAGTGCGCAAGGCCGCCCTGCAGCGCATCGACAAGGCGATCCAGGCGCTTACGGTCGAGGCGGATGAGTGCGCGGAAGGGGTGCATCAGGCGCGCAAGCGCTTCAAGGAACTGCGAGCCCTGTTGCGGCTGGTACGCGAGCCGCTCGGTGCACGTTTCAAGCTCGACAACCGGCGGCTGCGCGACGTGGGGCGGCGCCTGGCCGAGTCCCGCGATGCCGCGGCGATGCTGGAAAGCTGGGACGCCCTGGCACGGGCCAACCAGCCACTGTTCGTCAGCGACGCGTTCCGCCAGATTCGCCTGCAACTGCAGCAGCGCGCCGCGCCGGATGGCGAGGTGCACGCGGATTTCGACGCGGAGCTGGCCGAAGTGCTGGGTGAGCTGCGTGCGCTGACCCAGGAAATGCAGCACTGGAAGCTGTCCGGCAAGGGCTTCGGGCTGCTCGCCAACGGATTGCGCCGCACCTACAGCGACGGCGTGCGGGATCTGGCGCGGGCGGAACGGGATGCTTCGGACGAGCTGCTGCACGAGTGGCGCAAGCGGGTGAAGGATCATTGGTATCACTGCCAGCTGCTTTCGCCGTGCTGGCCGGACGCGCTGGAAAGCCGCGCCGATCAGCTCAAGCAGGTCGCCGATGCCCTGGGCGATGACCATGACCTGGCGATGATGGCCCAGCTGATGGAGCGCGAGCCCGATCTGTTCGGCGCGCCGGAGACTCGAGAGCAGTTGCAGCGTTGTATCCAGCAGCGCCGCGAGCAGCTGCAGCAACGAGCGCTGCGCCTTGGCCGGCGGCTCTACGCCGAGGGGCCGAAGGCGCTGGTCACCCGAATGGCGGCCTACTGGTGCATCGCCCGGGCGGAGCGCGGTTAGCTTCGCACGTGGCCCTGGGGGCGGGCCTCAGCCCGCCGGTCAGGGCCGGAACGCGCCAGCTTATCCGGCAACCAGTACGCGTATCGCTTCCAGGCGCAGGGCGGCCTTTTCCAGTGCCGCCAGACCGTCCTCGCGTTGCTGGCGCAGCGCTTCGATTTCGCTGTCACGCACGCTCGGGTTGACGGCCTGCAGGGCCACCAGTCGGGCAAGCTCTTCGTCCAGCCCGGCCTTGAGCTTGCGCTGGGCTTCGGCGACGCGTTCGACATGGCGCGGCTTGATCTTGGCCTCGGCGGCGGCGATCTGCGTGGCCAGCACGTCGCGCTGGGCCTGGACGAACTTGTTGGCGCTGGCGCGTGGCACGCTTTCCAGCTGATCGTTGAGCGTGTCGAAGGCCACCTTGGCCGCCAGGTCGTTGCCGTTGCCGTCGAGCAGGCAGCGCAGCGCCAGCGGCGGCAGGAAGCGGCTCAGCTGCAGGGCGCGCGGCGCCACCACCTCGCTGACGAACAACAGTTCGAGCAGCACGGTACCCGGCTTGAGCGCCTTGTTCTTGATCAGCGCCACCGCGGTGTTGCCCATGGAACCGGACAGCACCAGGTCCATGCCGCCCTGCACCATGGGATGTTCCCAGGTGAGGAATTGCATGTCCTCGCGGGCCAGCGCCTGCTCGCGGTCGTAGGTGATGGTCACGGCCTCGTCGTCGCCCAGCGGGAAGCTGGCGTCCAGCATCTTTTCGCTGGGGCGCAGCACCAGGGCATTTTCCGAGTGGTCTTCACTGTCGATGCCGAACGCATCGAACAGCTGCTCCATGTAGATCGGCAGCGCGAACTGGTCGTCCTGCTCCTCGATGGCGTCCACCAGCGCCGTGCCCTGCTCGCCACCGCCGGAGTTGAGTTCCAGCAAACGGTCACGGCCGGCATGCAGCTCGGCTTCCAGGCGCTCACGCTCGGCGCGGGCTTCGTCGATCAGGCCCTGGAAGGTGTCGTCATCGCCATCTTCCAGCAGCGGCAGCAGGCGCGGGCCGAACTGATGTTGCAGGGCATTGCCGGTCGGGCAGGTGGCCAGGAAGGCGTTCAGCGCTTCGTGGTACCACTTGAACAGGCGCTCCTGCGGGCTGGTTTCCAGATAGGGCACGTGCAGCTGGATAGTGTGCTGCTGGCCGATACGGTCGAGGCGGCCGATGCGCTGCTCGAGCAGGTCCGGATGAGCCGGCAGATCGAACAGCACCAGATGGTGGCTGAACTGGAAGTTGCGGCCTTCGCTGCCGATTTCCGAGCAGATCAGCACCTGCGCGCCGAACTCCTCGTCGGCGAAGTAGGCCGCGGCGCGGTCACGTTCGAGGATGCTCATGCCTTCGTGGAATACCGTGGCCGGGATGCCGGAGCGCACGCGCAGCGCGTCCTCCAGATCCAGCGCGGTCTCGGCGTGGGCGCAGATGACCAGCACCTTGTACTTCTTCAGCATCTTCAGGGTGTCGATCAGCCACTCGACACGCGGGTCGAACTGCCACCAGCGATTCTGCTCGTCGGCCGGTTCCTGCTGACTCTGGAAGGCGACTTCCGGATACAGCTCGGCGTGCTCGCCCAGCGGCAGCTCCATGTATTCGGCGGGGCAGGGCAGCGGGTAGGGGTGCAGCTGGCGCTCGGGAAAGCCCTGCACGGCGGCGCGCGTATTGCGGAACAGCAGGCGGCCGGTGCCGTGACGGTCGAGCAGCTCGCGGATCAGCCGACTGCTGGCCTCGATATCGCCATCGGTGGCGGCGGCGAGCAGGGCTTCGCCTTCGGCGCCGAGGAAATCATGGATGGTCTGATGAGCCTGCTGCGAGAGACGACCCTCGTCGAGCAGTTCCTGCACGGCTTCGGCCACTGGCTGGTAGCTGGAGCTCTCGGCGCGGAAGGCGTCGAGGTCGTGAAAGCGATTCGGGTCGAGCAGGCGCAGACGGGCGAAGTGGCTGTCCAGGCCCAGCTGTTCCGGGGTCGCGGTCAGCAGCAGCACGCCGGGGATCACTTCCGCCAGCTGTTCGACCAGCCGGTATTCGGCGCTGGCACTTTCCGGGTGCCAGACCAGATGGTGCGCCTCGTCCACCACCAGCAGGTCCCAGCCGGCGGCGAAGGCCGCATCCTGGGCGCGCTCGTCTTCCTTCAGCCACTCCAGCGACACCAGCGCCAGTTGGGTGTCTTCGAACGGGTTGCTGGCATCGCTCTCGATGAAGCGCTCGGCATCGAACAGCGCAACTTCCAGATTGAAGCGGCGGCGCATCTCCACCAGCCACTGGTGCTGGAGGTTCTCCGGTACCAGGATCAGCACCCGGCTGGCGCGGCCGGAGAGCAGCTGGCGATGGATAATCAGGCCGGCTTCGATGGTCTTGCCCAGACCCACCTCGTCTGCCAGCAGCACGCGGGGGGCGATGCGGTCGGCGACCTCCTTGGCAATGTGCAGCTGGTGCGCGATGGGCTGTGCACGCACGCCACCCAGGCCCCACAGCGAGGACTGCAGCTGGGCACTCTGGTGCTGCAGGGTGTGGTAGCGCAGGCTGAACCAGGCCAGCGGGTCGATCTGGCCGGCGAAGAGGCGGTCGCTGGCCAGGCGGAACTGGATGAAGTTCGACAGCTGGGTTTCCGGCAGGGTGCGGGCTTCGTTCTGCGCGGTCAGGCCGTGATAGACCAGCAGGCCATCGACGTCATCGACCTCGCGCACGGTCATCTTCCAACCTTCGAAGTGGGTGATCTCGTCTCCCGGGACGAAGCGTACGCGGGTCAGTGGCGCACTGCGCGTCGCATACTGGCGGGTCTCGCCGGTCGCCGGGTAAAGCACGGTGAGCATCCGTCCATCCTGAGTGAGGATGGTTCCGAGGCCGAGTTCCGCCTCGCTGTCGCTGATCCAGCGTTGCCCCGGTAGATACTGCTGCGCCATGCTGCCTCCCGCTGTGAAAAAGCCGGCTATGGTAACGGAACGTCGCCGGGAGAGCGACGCCGATGGCGACTGCTCGACGCATGAAGTGTAGCGGTCCTGTTAAAGTTGACCGGTGCCGCGCCGACTCACAGGTAAGGAGGGCCATCAGCATGCTGCCACCCATTCCAACCGGCGTGATTCCGGTTGCCGCCCAGCAGGACGTGGTCAAGCCACGCCCCGAGGTGGCGCCGGTGACACCCGTACAGGCGAGCTCCGACGAAAGCGCCGTCACGCTCGACCGCCGGCATCCGCAGGAGAGCGCGGAAATGCTGCGCGACGAGCAACGGCGGCGGCAGCGTCGCGGCTATACCCCGGAGGAGCTGGCCAAGGGCGAGACCGACGAGCAGGATCAGGCCGCGCTCGAAGAACTGCCGCGCCAAGGGCTCTGGGTCGATGTCGAGGTCTGATGTGCCTGCGAGCGGCCCGCGCCATGTTCCATCGATCGAGCTGCCCGATGCAGCGCTGGACTACTCGGCGGACTGGCTCGACAGCGATACCGCCGATGCCTGGCTGCAGGAGCTGATCCTCGCCACGCCCTGGACGCAGCCGGAGATACGCCTCTACGGCCGCCAGGTCGCGGTACCGCGCCTGGTGGCCTGGTACGGTGATTCGCAGGCAGCGTATCGCTATTCCGGCCTGCAGCATGAGCCGCTGGCCTGGACGCCGCTGTTGCAGGGGGTCCGTCAGCGTCTGGAGCGCGAAACGGGGCACCGCTTCAATGGCGTGTTGCTCAACCTGTATCGCGACGGCGGCGATGCCATGGGCTGGCACAGTGACGACGAAGTCGAGCTGGGCCGCAATCCTGTCGTGGCATCGTTGAGCCTGGGAGCCGAGCGGCGCTTCGACCTGCGGCGCAAGGGCAGTGGACGGATTCAGCATTCGCTGCTTCTGGGACATGGTTCGTTGCTGGTCATGAGTGGCGCCACGCAGCATCATTGGCAACATCAGATCGCGCGGACCAGCAAGGTATCGCAGCCGCGTCTCAACCTGACCTTTCGCCTGATCCACCGAGACCAACCACATGAGCAGTGACGAGAACCTGATCGATTTCAGCGCCGAACGTGCCCGCCGCATTCACGACCTGAACGACAAGCGACTCGAGGAGATGCGCAAGACCTTCGAGCAGGTGCTGCCACTTGGCAAGCCGAAGAAGAAGGGCAAGAAGCCCTCGAAGAAACGCTGAACGGCACCCGCTCCCACCTATCCCCGTTTCATACCGTTTTGTTATGAGTACCCAATGCCGCTATTCGCGCTTCATGCGCTCGGCGGCGGAATCGCCCCTGTTTCCTTCCTGATACCCCGTTTTCTTGACCTGGATCAGTCGTTGCGCGTGCCTGGGATCGGCATCTTGCGGCCATTGACGCGGGTCAATTTTTTCCCGGTCGCCCGGGTTTACCTTGAACCCATCGAACAGCGAATCAGGTTTCGGAGGTAGGTCTCATGTTTGTCGATAATGTGGTGCTCGCAGGGGTGGTCACGGTCGGCCTGATGGTCGCCTTCCTCGGAGGCTTCGGATATTTCATCTGGAAGGACGCGCACAAGAAGCGCTGAGTTCTTCCAGATTCAAAGAGCACGCAAGGCATTTAGGCGACCTATGGTCGCCTTTTTTTTGCGCGCGATTTATCGACGGGTCTGGGGCTGGACGAACACCGTCGTCGTGAATGCCGGAACCTCGAACATCCCATTGTTTACCGTTGCCTGACGGTTGATCGGGTCGACCGAGGCTTTGAGCACCGGATGCAACCGATAGCCATCGGCGGCCGGCAGGCGAACCCGCTTGTCCGATGCATTGATCACCACCATCAAAGCGCTGTAGCGGCGGTCCAGGTCGCGCCCCTCGCGTGGATTATCCGCCAGGCTGAAGGCGATCACTCCAGGCAGCTGTTCAGGCCCGGTATTGTGGAAATGCAGGCGCCGTTGCACCTCGCGGGCGCTCTCCAGCTGGAACAGCGGGCTGTCGCTGCGGATGCTCAGCAGCTCGAGAAAACGTCGTTTCGCCGCGACGATGTCGGCGCTGCCCGGTTTGGCCTGTGGATCGACGATGATCCTGCGAATCAGCGGCCAGTTGTCGCCGTCTTTGTCCGCGCGTGGCAAGCCCTTGTTCCAGTTGTTGTCCTGGTAGCTGAAATCCACCGCGTTGAACCAGTCCCCCGAGTCGTAGCTGTCGCGCTGCATGGACTTTGAACGCAGGATGTCGGAGCCGAGATGAATGAACGGCACGCCCTGACTGAACAGCGGCACCGACAGCGCCACCAGGTGTAGACGGACCCGGTCGGCAACCGACAGGCTGCTGGCGAACTTGTACTGGTTGTTGTCCCACAGCGTCTGGTTGTCGTGCTTGGAGACGTAGTTGACGGTTTCCTGCGGGTCCAGCGTATAGCCGGCGGGCTGGCCGTTGTAGTCGATCTCGCTGCCCTTGCGCGTGCTGCCGTCGGCGGTGACGAACTGGAAATCGCGCAGCCCGCCGGCGATGCCGACGCGGATCAGATCGGCGGCGTGCAGCAGTTGCGCTTTTTCCTGAGCCCCGGCGCCGCTCAGCTCGTTGGGTCGCAGGTAGAGCCCGTTGGCGAAGCCCTGGTTGCTACGGATGCTGTCGCCGCCATCGAAGGGGCTGCCGCCGCGTACCGCATCACGCTGTCGATCGTTGAATGTGCCGACACCGGTACCGGCCATGTTCAGCTGGTTGGCATTGATGCCGCGCGCATTGCCGGCGACCTCGCCGAATTCCCAGCCTTCGCCGTAGAAATAGGTCTCGCGATCGATGCGGCGGACCGCGCGATACGCATCGACGATCTGCTCGCGCATGTGGTGACCCATGAGATCGAAGCGAAAACCGGCGATCTTGTAGTCGCGGGCCCAGACCTTCAGCGAGTCGATCATCAGCTTGGCCATCATGCGGTGCTCGCTGGCGGTGTTCTCGCAGCAGGTCGAGGTTTCGACCGCGCCGGTGGTGGGGTTGCGGCGGTGGTAGTAACCGGGCACGACCTTGTCCAGAACCGATTTGTCAGCCAGGCCGGAGGCGTTGGTGTGGTTGTAGACCACGTCCATCACCGTGGCCAGGCCGTTACCGGCCAAGGCCTGCACCATCTGGCGGAACTCGATGATGCGCTGCACGCCTTCGGCATTGCTGGCGTAGCTGCCCTCGGGCGCGGTGAAGTGGAAGGGGTCGTAGCCCCAGTTGAAGTCATCCAGCCCGCGCAGGTCGTCGTACAGTGACTGCGCCTGGCCGCTGGCCGGGTCGAAGCCCTGCAGCACCTGGCGGATGCTTGCCGCGCTGCAGTATTGCGCCCAGCGCTGGCGGGCCTGGTCCGAGAGGTCGCAGAGCTTGGCGAAGGGATCGTCGAGGTTGATCCGCCGGGCGGGGTCTTCGTCGATGGTCGCGATGTCGAACACCGGCAGCAGCTGGACGTGGGTGAGCCCGGCCTTCTGCAGGTCGCGCAGGTGCCGCATGCCGTTGCTGTCAGGTCGGGTAAACGCGGCGTAGGTGCCGCGCAGCGCGGCCGGCAGGCTGGCGTCGCTGGCGCTGAAATCACGCAGGTGGGTTTCGTAGATCACGCTCGCTTCAGGGCGCTCTGGGCGTGGCGGACGCACCGCATCCCAGCCGGCGGGCTTGAGATCATCGGCATTCAGGTCGACCACCTGGGCGTACTGGCTGTTGCGTGACAGGCTCAGGGCGTAGGGGTCGCTGACCAGCGTCGTCTCGATCCTGCCGGTGCTGGGTCGGTAGGCGGTGACTTCGTACTGGTAGTACTGCCGATCCAGCGAACGCGGACCTTCCAGGCTCCAGACGCCGAGCCGCTCCCGCATAGGCTTGGGGTATCCCGGTAGCAGCCGTTTGGACGCATCGAACACATGCAGGCGAACCCGCTGTGCGGTCGGTGCCCAGAGCTTGAAGGACACACCTCTGCCATCGAGCGTTGAACCCAGCTCACCGTTGTAGGCGAACAGCATGTCGAGGATGCCGGCGGTCTGCACTTCGGTGGCATCGATAACCCGGTCGTCCGCGTCATAGGCGACCACCACCAGTTGGCTCATCACGGCGCGACGCAGGGCATGTGCGCCGGCCTTGATCCGGTACGCCGGGGCATCGGCCAGATGCGGGTGCTGGTGCCTGAGGCCATTGCGCAGGCTGGCCGGTTGCATCGCCAGGGCCTGTCCGCCGCTGACGGTACGCGCCTCGCTGTCGATGCGAATGCTGGCATCGTGGGCGTAACGCAGCTCGACGCGGCTGGCGCCCGGAGCGCCGCCCACCAGCGCAAGCGTGAAAGGATCGAGCCAGTGCGCACGGGCGCCCTTGATCACCACGGCGCTGCCGCTTATTGGCGTGCTGGACAATTGCGGGTTGCCGCTGACCGTGAAGACGCGACGGCCGAGTTCGTCGAAGCGCCAGACCAGGTCGGTACCGCCCAGATCCTTCTCGTCGCCCTTGTGCATGATCAGGTTCAGGCAGCTGGCGTCGGCGCTGAGTGGGATGCGGTAGAGCGCGCCATGCTCCGGGTCGGTCTCCGCCGCCGCGAGCGGTTGCGTCCAGCTGGTTTCGGTCGCACTGCCGTTGCAGTCGGCGGTGTTCCACAGGTGCGGGCCCCAGCCGTTGTAGTCGCCGTCGGCGCGTTGGTAGTAGAGCAGGGCCTCGTCCGGGCCTGGGTCGAGCGGAACAGCCGAAGCGGATGGCACGGCCAGCGGCAAGCCACCGAGGAGCAGCGCCGCCAGGCGCCAGTGAGCGATCGAGCGAATGAGCATGGGTGAGGGTCCCGTTGTTGTTCTTTTTGTACTGCTCGCTGGATGGTCGACGCGCGTGATCGGATCGGCATCCTTCCGGCGGGAAGTGCACGGGGCGTAGCCAAAGGCCGTAATAGCCTTGTGCCTGTCCCCCGTCCGGGGCCGGCTCCCTGCCGACAGGCGCGGTAGAAATGAAGAGGGCGCCGCTCGGGCGCCCTCCATTTGCCGTCGCCAACCGGTGGCGAACCCGGAAATACTCAGCCGATGGAAATCGGCGGCAGCTCCTTCAGTTCGACGGTTTCCTGCTTGCGCGGGGCGAGCACTTCGGCTTCGCCGTCGACCACCAATTCGTCGTTCTGGTTGAACACCCGGGTGGCGATGCGCACGCGGTTCTTTGGCAGCTTCTCGAGAATTTCCAGGCGCACGGTCAGCGTGTCGTTGATCTTCACCGGACGGGTGAACTTCATGGTCTGGCCCAGATAGATGGTGCCTGGGCCAGGCATGGTGCAGGCGACCGCGGCGCTGATCAGCGCGCCGCTGAACATGCCATGGGCGATGCGCTCCTTGAACAGGGTACCGGCGGCGAACTCGGCATCCAGGTGCACCGGGTTGCGATCACCGGACATCGCGGCGAACAGCTGGATGTCCTTTTCCTCGACGTGTTTTTCGTAGCTCGCCTGCTGACCGACCTCCAGGTCGGCGTAAGGCGTGTTGCTGATCGTGCTCATGAATTGTCCTCAGGCTGGTCGGCGCACCGGATGCTGCGCCCGATGGATCGAAGCGGCTCGCGCGATCCGAGCTGGCCGGTGCCGCGCGCTGGGGCTGCATTCTAGAGGCATGGGCTGCGCTTGTCCCGGCGCCGGACCGCGTGATGCCGTGATGAAAGATTCACAGCGGTGATTAATGCGGCTCGGGCTGTTGCGCCGCGACGCCGACCTGCTAAGTTCGCCAGAGCCCGCTGTGCGTGGGCCAGACACTCTCAGGTAAAGAGGCCAATAACAATGCAGCCTGAATTCTGGAATGACAAACGCCCTGCCGGCGTGCCCAACGACATCGATCTCGCTGCCTATCGCTCGGTCGTGGAAGTGTTCGAGCGCGCCTGCAAGGCGCACGCCGACCGCCCGGCGTTCAGCAACATGGGCGTGACCCTCAGCTATTCCGATCTGGAACGTTACTCCGCCGCGTTCGCCGCCTGGCTGCAGCATCACACCGATCTGCAGCCTGGTGATCGCATCGCCATCCAGATGCCCAACCTGCTGCAGTACCCGGTCGCGGTGTTCGGCGCGCTGCGTGCGGGGCTCATCGTGGTCAACACCAACCCGTTGTATACCGCGCGGGAGATGCGCCACCAGTTTCAGGATTCCGGCGCGCGGGCGCTGGTGTACCTCAATACGTTCGGCAACCACGTGCAGGAGGTGCTGGCCGACACCGTCATCGAGCACCTGATCGAGGTGCAGATCGGCGACATGCTGCCGACGTTGCGCGGGGCGCTGGTCAATGCGGCGGTCAAGCATCTGAAGAAGATGGTGCCCGACTACAGCCTGCCGCAGGCCGTCGCCTTCAAGAACCTGCTGCGCGACGGCGCGCGCCACAGCCTGAAGCCGACGCCGCTCAGCCTGGATGACATCGCTGTGCTGCAGTACACCGGCGGCACCACGGGTGTGGCCAAGGGCGCCATGCTGACCCACGGCAACCTGGTGGCCAACATGCAGCAGGTGCGGGCGAACATGCAGCAGCTCGACGCCCAGGGTCACCCGGTGATCCGCGAAGGCCAGGAGGTGATGATCGCCCCACTGCCGCTGTATCACATCTATGCCTTCACGGTTAACTGCATGTGCATGATGGTCACCGGGAACCACAACGTGCTGATCACCAACCCGCGAGATATCAATGGCTTCGTCAAGGAGCTGCAGCGCTGGCAGTTCTCCGCCTTCCTCGGCCTCAATACCTTGTTCGTCGCGCTGATGGCCCATCCGCAGTTCAAGAAGGTCGACTTCTCCCGCCTCAAGGGCACCAATTCGGGCGGCACCGCTCTGGTTTCGGCGGTGGCCGAGCGCTGGAAGAGCATGACCGGCTGCACCGTCGTCGAGGGCTACGGGCTGACCGAGACGTCGCCGGTGGTCTGCGCCAATCCTCACGGCGAGCATTCGCGGCTGGGTACTGTCGGCCTGCCGGTGCCCGGCACCACGCTGAAAGTCATCGACGACGAGGGCAATGCCCTGCCGCTGGGCGAGCGCGGCGAGTTGTGCGTGAAGGGACCGCAGGTGATGAAGGGCTACTGGCAGCGCCCCGAGGCGACGGCGGAAGTGCTCGACGAAGAGGGCTGGCTGCGAACCGGTGACATCGCCGTGATCGACCAGGACGGTTTCGTCAGCATCGTCGACCGCAAGAAGGACCTGATCATCGTCTCGGGCTTCAATGTCTATCCCAACGAGATCGAGGACGTGGTGATGGCTCATCCCAAGGTGGCAGCCTGCGCCGCCATCGGCGTGGCGGACGAGAAATCCGGCGAGGCGGTCAAGTTGTTCGTCGTGCCGAGCGACCCGACGCTGACCCAGGAAGAACTGCACGCTTACTGCCGGGAGAATTTCACCGGATACAAGATGCCGCGCCATTACGTGTTCCGCGATGCATTGCCCATGACACCGGTCGGCAAGATCCTGCGCCGGGAGCTGCGCGAAAGCGCCTGATGGCGCGAGCAGGGCGCCTGTCGCAGACAAGGAATGAAGTGACCGGGATATTTGTTCCGGTCACTTTATGTCGAAAGCCTCCTTCGCGGACTCTATTCGCTCCCCGGCAAAGCTGCTAACCTCGGGAACGCTTTTTGCCCGATCAGCGGTACAAAAGTTAACAAATCACAACAAAACAGCTGCCATCGCGCAGTGATAAAGCGGTTGCTTAGGAGTGGGGTTCATGACCGATAACTTCTGGAAGGATAAGTATCCTGTTGGGGTCGCCAGCGAGATCAATCCCGACGAGTACCAGAACATCCAGGCTGTGCTCAGACAGTCGTGCGAGCGCTTCGCGGACAAGCCGGCGTTCAGCAATCTCGGCAAGACCCTGACCTACGGTGAGCTGTACAAGCTGTCCGGCGATTTCGCCGCCTACCTGCAGCAGAACACCGATCTCCAGCCTGGCGACCGCATCGCGGTGCAGCTGCCGAACCTCATCCAGTATCCCATCGTGGTGTTCGGCGCCATGCGCGCCGGGCTCATCGTGGTCAACACCAACCCGCTGTACACCGCGCGGGAGATGGAACACCAGTTCAACGACGCCGGCGCCAAGGCGCTGGTCTGCCTGGCCAACATGGCGCACCTGGCCGAGGAAGTGCTGCCCAAGACCGGCATCAAGCACGTCGTCATCACCGAAGTCGCCGACATGCTGCCACCGCTCAAGCGCATGCTGATCAACGCGGTGGTCAAGCATGTGAAGAAGATGGTGCCGGCCTACAGCCTGCCGAAAGCGGTGAAGCTCAACGATGCCCTGGCGCTGGGCCGCGGCAAGGCGGTGCGCGAAGCGTCGCCCAAGAGCGAAGACGTGGCCGTGCTGCAGTACACCGGCGGCACCACCGGCGTGGCCAAGGGCGCCATGCTGACGCACCGCAACATCGTCGCCAACATGCTGCAGTGCAAGGCGCTGATGGGCGCGAACCTCAATGACGGCAGCGAAGTGCTGATCGCGCCGTTGCCGCTCTATCACATCTACGCCTTCACCTTTCACTGCATGGCGATGATGCTCAGCGGCAACCACAACATCCTGATCTCCAACCCGCGCGATCTGCCGGCGATGATCAAGGACCTGGGCAAGTACCGCTTCAGCGGCTTCGTCGGGCTCAACACCCTGTTCGTCGCGCTGTGCAACAGCGAAGACTTCCGCAAGCTCGATTTCTCGGCGCTCAAGGTCACCCTGTCGGGCGGGATGGCGCTGCAGCTGGCCACGGCCGAGCGCTGGAAGCAGGTCACCGGCTGTCCGATCTGCGAAGGCTACGGCCTCACCGAAACCAGTCCGGTGGCCTCGGTCAACCCAATCGAGCACATCCAGCTCGGCTCCATCGGCATTCCGGTGCCGTCCACGCAGTTCAAGGTCATCAACGATGACGGCCAGGAGCTGGCGCAGGGCGAGATCGGCGAGCTGTGCATCAAGGGGCCGCAGGTGATGAAGGGCTACTGGCAGCGGCCGGAGGCCACGGACGAGGTGATCGACGCGGACGGCTGGTTCAAGACCGGCGACATCGGCGTCATCCAGGAAGATGGCTACATCCGCATCGTCGACCGCAAGAAGGACATGATCCTGGTGTCCGGCTTCAACGTGTATCCCAACGAGCTGGAAGATGTGCTGGCCAGCCTGCCGGGCGTGTTGCAGTGCGCCGCCATCGGCGTGCCGGACGAGAAGTCCGGTGAGGCGATCAAGCTGTTCGTGGTGGTCAAGCCGGGCGAGAGCCTGACCAAGGAGCAGGTCATGCAGCACATGCACGACAACCTGACCGGCTACAAGCGGCCGCGCTATGTCGAGTTCCGCGAAAGCCTGCCGACCACCAACGTCGGCAAGATCCTGCGTCGCGAGCTGCGCGACGAGGAACTGCGCAAGCTGGGCCACAAGAAGTAAGCGCGCAGAGCCTACAAGAAACCCCGCCTCGGCGGGGTTTTTTTCGTTTATGCGAACGGCGTTCATCGGCAGCAGCGGCCGTTCCCTTGAATTGGCATTTAGTCGCGTTCTTCTAGGCATGTAGTCGGTGGCACAATGGCACTACTTAACCGTGCTTTTTATAGGGGTTTGCCGACATGCTGTCCTCCTTACGTCTGCGGGCGAAGCTGCTCCTGCTTGCGCTTGGCCCGATTCTGTTGCTGACCCTGATACTCAGCGGGGTCTCGGTGCTACAGCTGCAGGATCTGGCCGACCAGCAGGAAGCGCAGACCCGCGCCAATCTGATTCGCGACCGCCGTGCCGAGCTCAAGCACTACGTCGAGCTGGCGCGCAACGCCATCGGGCCGATCTACGAACGCTCTGCCGAGGGCGACCTGCAGGCGCGCGACCAGGCGGTCGCCGTGTTCGAGCGGCTGAGCTATGGCAGCGAAGGCTATTTCTGGGGCTACGATGGTCAGTCACGCCGAGTGTTCCAGGGGGCCACGCGCGAGCGCATCGGCGAAAGCTTCGCGGATTACCGTGACCCGAACGGCGTCTACGCCATTCGCGAGCTGGTCAAGGCCGGGCAGGACGGCAGCCATTTCGTCGACTATAGCTTCGCCGTGCCGGGCAGCGATGCGCTGGTGCCCAAGGTGGGCTATGCGGAGCATCTGCCCAAGTGGAACCTGGTGTTCGGTACCTCGCTGAACCTGGATGACGTCGAGCGTGACGTGGTCGAAGCCCGCGCTGTGTTTCAGGCGCGTATCGACGGCCTGACCATGATCATGCTCGTCGCAGCGGCGCTGCTGCTGATCCTGATGGCCGGCCTCGCCGTACTGATGAGCAACGCCATCCTGCGCCCGCTGCTGCAGATCAAGCAGAATCTGGACGACATGGCCCAGGGTGACGGCGATCTGACCCAGCGCCTGCCCGTGACCAGCCGCGACGAGCTGGGCGAACTGGCGACCTCCTTCAATCGCTTCGTCGAGAAGATTCATCTGCTGGTGCGCCAGGTTGCCGGTACCACCACGCAGCTGACCGGGCTGGTGAGCGCGGTGGCCAGCCAGGCGCAGCGTTCCGAGCAGGCCATGGCCAGCCAGCGACACGAAACCGACCAGGTCGCCACCGCGATCAACGAGATGTCCGCCGCCGCCCACGAAGTGGCGATGAGCGCCCAGCGTGCGGCCGAGGCGGCGCGCGAGACCGATCAGCAGGGCGTCGCCGCCAAGCAGGTGGTGGACCAGAGCATTCGCCAGATCCACGAGCTGGTGGGCGAGTTGCGCGGCAGTGGCGAGTCGCTGGAAGGTCTGCAGCAGGACGTCAAGGGCATCGTCGGCGTGCTCGACGTGATCCGCGCCATTGCCGAGCAGACCAACCTGCTGGCGCTCAACGCCGCCATCGAGGCAGCCCGTGCCGGCGAGGCCGGACGCGGTTTCGCCGTGGTCGCCGATGAAGTCCGGGCGCTGGCCAGTCGCACCCAGCAGAGTACCGGCGAGATCCAGAACATGATCGATCGCCTGCAGGGCGCAACGTCGCACACGGTCAGCACCATGCTGCGCGCTGGCGAGACGGGCGAGAGCACCCGCGATCATGCCAACCAGGCCGGCGAGTCGCTGGATGCGATTTCCGCCCTGATCGGCACCATCAATTCGATGAACGCGCAGATCGCCGCCGCAGCCGAAGAGCAGACCGCCGTGGCCGAGGAAATCAACCGCAGCGTGCACCACATCGCCGATGCGGTGGACGGCGTCGCCAGCGATGCCGCACAGGGCGCGCAGACGGCCCGCGAGCTCAACGGCCTGGCCGAGCAGCTGCAGCGATTGGTGGCCCAGTTCCGCATCTGATCGTAGCGCTGCGTCCGCTCTAGGACGGGCCTTAGCGAAACCCTGCCCGGCAGGGTTTCGTCTTTTCCGGGGTCAAGAAAGGCGCTTTCGGGCCGATAGCCAAGGCGTGCTGCGTCGTCGTCGCTTAAGCGACGCATGGATTCTGTCGCAGTCTTCTTGCTCAACCTTTCTACAGGGATCGATCAGAATGCTCTCGAATCTTCGTTTGCGAATGAAGCTGCTGCTGCTTGCGCTGGGCCCGATTCTCCTGCTGGCCATCCTGCTAAGCGGCATTGCCGTGTACGAGCTGCAGAGCCTCGCCGAGCAACAGGAAGAACACACCCGTAACAGCCTGATCCGGGACCGCCGCGCCGAGCTCAAGCACTACGTCGAGCTGGCGCGCAATGCCATCGGCCCCATCTACGAGCGTTCTGCCGAAGGCGACATGCAGGCGCGCGACCAGGCCGTGGCCATCCTCGAGAAGATGGCCTATGGCAAGGACGGCTATTTCTGGGGCTATGACACCCAGACCGTGCGCATCCTGCAGGGCAACACCAAGGACAAAATCGGCCAGAGCTTCTACGACTACCGCGACCCCAATGGCGTCTATGCCATCCGCGAGCTGGTTCGTGCCGGCCAGGACGGCAGCCATTACGTCGACTACAGCTTCGTGCTGGGCGACAGCAGTGTGCTGGTGCCCAAGGTCGGTTACGCCGAGTTCCTGCCGAAGTGGAAGATGGTCTTCGGTACCTCGCTCAACCTCGATGGTGTCGAGCGCGACGTCCAGGCCGCCCGCGCGGAATTCCAGCAGCGCATCGACGGCCTCGTCACCATCATGCTGGTCTCGGCACTGATCCTGCTGGGGCTGATCGCACTGGTCGCCGTGTTCATGAGCAACGCCCTGCTCAGCCCGCTGCTGCTGATCAAGCGCAACCTGGATGACATGGCCCAGGGTGACGGTGACCTGACCCAGCGCCTGCCGATCACCAGTCAGGACGAGCTGGGCGAGCTGGCCACCTCGTTCAATCGTTTCGTCGAGAAGATCCATTCGCTGGTACAGCAGGTCGCCGGCACCACCACCCAGCTGACCGGTCTGGTCGGTGCAGTGGCCAGCCAGGCGCAGCGCTCGGAGCAGGCCATGGCCGACCAGCGCAGCGAAACCGATCAGGTCGCCACGGCGATCAACGAGATGTCTGCCGCCGCCCACGAAGTGGCGATGAGCGCCCAGCGTGCGGCCGAGGCGGCGCGCGAGACCGATCAGCAGGGGGGCGCCGCCAAGCAGGTGGTGGACCAGAGCATTCGCCAGATCCACGAGCTGGTGGGCGAGCTGCGCGGCAGCGGCGAGTCCCTGGAAGGTCTTCAGCAGGACGTGAAAGGCATCGTCGGCGTGCTCGACGTGATCCGCGCCATTGCCGAGCAGACCAACCTGCTGGCGCTCAATGCGGCCATCGAGGCGGCCCGTGCAGGCGAGGCCGGGCGCGGCTTCGCCGTGGTCGCCGACGAAGTTCGCGCGCTGGCCAGCCGCACCCAGCAAAGCACCGGCGAGATCCAGGGCATGATCGACCGCCTGCAGAGCGCCACCTCCAACACCGTCGCCACCATGCTGCGGGCGGGCGAGAAGGGCGAGAGCACCCGTGATCAGGCCAACCAGGCCGGCGCGTCGCTGGATGCGATCTCCGCGCTGATCGGCACCATCAACTCGATGAACGCCCAGATTGCCGCCGCCGCCGAGGAGCAGACCGCGGTGGCCGAGGAGATCAACCGCAGCGTGCACCATATCGCCGATGCAGTGGACGGCGTCGCCAGCGATGCCGCGCAGGGCGCGCAGACCTCTCGCGAGCTCAACGGCCTGGCCGAGCGACTGCAACAACTGGTGGGTCAGTTCCGCATCTGATCACCCCCGCAGGCGGCAGGCGCAATGCCTGTCGCCAAGGCGCGGCATTCGTTGCCGAACGCCTTTGATCTTCAGCGAAGTTCCCTCATCCCGATCAACGGTAATACCGGTGGGCGGTTGCGCCAGAACGAGACGGTGGCCGTTCGGTCTAGCTCCCTATGGCCGCGTCCGCTGATTGCCGTAGGGGACGATGGCGCAAGCCAGGCGGCCTGCCCATCAATCTCGTTGCAAGGATGAGTTACCCATGCACAAGAAAAACAATGCTGTTCGGGTAGTTGCTTCTCTCGCATTGATCGCCAGCAGCGCGGCACTTGCCGCGCCAAAGGCCGATACCGCTCAATTCAACGA
The DNA here is from genome assembly GCF_051948915.1 of Stutzerimonas sp. Brlt_14. NCBI lineage: Bacteria > Pseudomonadati > Pseudomonadota > Gammaproteobacteria > Pseudomonadales > Pseudomonadaceae > Stutzerimonas > Stutzerimonas sp. Brlt_14. The sequence continues at coordinate 673,184 of NZ_JAYJLM010000001.1, read as the reverse complement.
CTTCTGGACGCCGGCCAAGCCGAATGCGGCGCTGTGTCGTTCGCCGCTGCTGGTCGGCACGCCTGTCGGCCTGCCGCGCTGCATGCAGGCGAGCAACGTCATGAAGCACCTGGAAGCGCTGCAGGATATCGCCACGCTCAATGGAGGCAATCGCGCCTCCGGCCAGCCGGGCTACCAGGCGTCTCTCGACTATGTGCGCAGCCGGCTACAGCGCGCTGGCTATCGCGTCGAGGTGCAGGCGTTTCCCTTCCTCGCCTTCTATCCGGTGAATCCCGGCACGCTGAGCGCCGTGGCGCCGCAGACGGTGCAATATGTCTGGGAAGAGGATTTCGCCTATGCCGACCAGACCGATCCGGGCAACGTCACCGCACCGGTGGTGCCGGTGGATCTGGCGCTCGGCGCCGGCAACACATCTACCAGCGGCTGCGAACCGGAAGACTTCGCCGGCTTCCCGGCCGGCGCCATCGCGCTGATGCAGCGCGGCACCTGTCCGTTCGGGCAGAAGGCGACGAATGCCGCGGCAGCCGGCGCGGCCGGAGCCATCATCTTCAATCAGGGCGACACCGAGGACCGCAAAGGCCTGCTGGTCGCCACGCTGGGCGAGGACTATGCGGGCGGCATTCCGGTGCTGTTCTCGACCTACGACAACGGCGTGGCCTGGTCGCAGACGGCCGGACTGCAGCTGAGCATGAACGTCGACGTGGTGCGCGAGCAGACCGAGACCTACAACCTGCTGGCCGAAACGCGGCGGGGTGATCCGAGCAACGTGGTGATGGTCGGCGCGCACCTGGATTCGGTGTTCGAAGGTGCGGGCATCAACGACAACGGTTCCGGCAGTGCGGCGCTGCTGGAGATGGCGCTCCTGATGAGCAAGGCGCGGCCGGAGAACAAGGTTCGCTTCGCCTGGTGGGGCGCGGAGGAGTCGGGGCTAGTGGGCTCGACCTACTACGTCAACCAGCTGCCGGACGAACAGAAGCAGCGCATCAAGGCCTACCTGAACGTCGACATGATCGGCTCGCCGAACTACGCCAACTTCATCTATGACGGCGACGGCTCGGATTTCGGCCTGCAGGGTCCGCCCGGCTCGGCTGCCATTGAGCGGCTGCTGCGCACCTACTTCAAGCTGCGCAACGCCCCGTCTGAAGGCACCGAGATCGACTTCCGCTCCGACTATGCGCAGTTCTTCGAGGACGGCATCGCCTTCGGCGGGCTGTTCACCGGTGCCGAGGACATCAAGACCGAGGAGCAGGCGCAGCGTTATGGCGGAACGGCCGGGCAGTCGTTCGATCAGTGCTACCACACGCCATGCGACAACCTCGGCAACATATCCATCGAGGCACTGGAGCTGCACGGCGATGCACTGGCCTTCGCCACCAGCTGGCTGTCGCTGTCCACCAAGATGATCGATGACGAGATCGCCGCGGCGGCCGAGCAGAGCATCGGCACCATGCGCATCCAGCAGGTGCAGGAGAAGTCGCGCTGGGGTCACTGGATCCGTTGATCGCCTGAATACCGCGCCGGTTCGCCGGCGCGGTCCCCCTTTTCCTACGGTCGGCCCGGCAAATCTGCGACAATCGCGCCCTTCACGAAATTGCCCACGGCTGTCCATGACCGACGCAACGCCCGCTATCGATACCCTGCTGAAGAACCTTGACCAAGCCCTGTACGCGGATCGCCACCGCCTGCGTCGTCAGCTGCACGAGCTGAGAAAGCAACCGGACGAAGCCAGGCTCGCCCAGTGGCTGGAGCGCTTCCAGGCGTCCGCCGCCAAGGTCGAGGCGCGCCGGCAAAGCGTGCCGCGCATCCGCTACGACGACAGCCTGCCGATCGCCGCCAAGCGCGACGAGATCAAGGCCGCGCTGGAAAAGCATCAGGTGCTGGTGATCGCCGGTGAGACCGGCTCGGGGAAGACCACCCAGCTGCCGAAGATCTGTCTGGAGATCGGCCGGGGCGTACACGGGCTGATCGGCCATACCCAACCGCGGCGCCTGGCCGCGCGCAGCGTCGCCACCCGCGTCGCCGAGGAGCTCGGCGCGCCGCTGGGCGAGTTGGTGGGCTATCAGGTGCGCTTCGAGGACCAGAGTACCGAGCGCACGCTGATCAAGCTGATGACCGACGGCATCCTGCTGGCGGAGACGCAGCACGATCGCTTTCTGGAGAAGTACGACACGATCATCGTCGACGAGGCCCATGAGCGTTCGCTGAATATCGACTTCCTGCTGGGCTTCCTCAAGACGCTGCTGCCGCGGCGGCCGGATCTGAAGGTGATCATCACCTCGGCGACCATCGACCTGGAGCGCTTTTCCGAGCACTTCGACGGTGCACCCATCGTCGAGGTGTCCGGGCGTACCTACCCGGTGGAAACCTGGTATCGCCCGCTGGCTGCCGAGATCGACGAGGACGGCAACCGCGTCGAGGACGACCTCACCGTCGACCAGGGCATCCTCGCTGCACTGGACGAGATTGCCGCTCACGAGCGCAGCGTTGGCCAGCGCCCCGGCGACGTGCTGGTTTTCCTGCCCGGCGAACGCGAGATTCGCGACGCCGCCGAGGTGTTGCGCAAGGCCAATCTGAAGTTCACCGAGGTGCTGCCGCTGTATGCGCGCCTGACGCCGGCCGAGCAGCAGAAAATCTTCCAGCCGCGTCCGGGGCGCAAGATCGTGCTGGCCACCAACGTCGCCGAGACTTCGCTGACCGTACCGGGCATTCGCTACGTGATCGATTCCGGCACCGCCCGCATCAGCCGCTACAGTTACCGCGCCAAGGTTCAGCGCCTGCCGATCGAGGCGGTGTCCCAGGCCAGCGCCAACCAGCGCAAGGGTCGCTGCGGACGGGTCGAGCCGGGTATCTGCATTCGCCTGTACAGCGAGGAGGATTTCCTCGGCCGCCCGGCATTCACCGACCCGGAGATCCTGCGCACCAACCTTGCCGCAGTGATCCTGCAGATGCTGCATCTGCGCCTGGGCGACATTCAGGATTTCCCCTTTATCGAGCCGCCGGATGGCAAGGCCATCAGCGACGGCTTCAACCTCCTGCAGGAGCTTTCGGCGGTCAACCGCGAGAACCAGCTGACACCGCTGGGACGTCAGCTGGCGCGGCTGCCGATCGACCCGCGCCTGGGCCGCATGCTGCTCGAAGCCGCGCAGCAGGGCAGTCTGGCCGAGGTGCTGATCGTGGCCAGCGCGCTGTCGGTGCAGGATGTGCGCGAGCGCCCGGCCGACCGCCAGCAGGCCGCCGACCAGGCCCATGCGCAATGGAAGGACCCGGACTCGGACTTCGCCGCGCTGATCAATCTCTGGCGCGGTTTCGAGGAGAAGCGCCAGGAGCTGGGCTCCAACCCATTGCGCAGCTGGTGCCGGAAGAACTTCCTCAACTATCTGCGTCTTCGCGAGTGGCGCGATGCCCATCGCCAGCTGACGCTGATCGCCCGCGAACTCAAGCTCGGTGCCCCGGCGGACAGTCGCGGCCAAGGTCGTCCCCAGAAGGGCGAACCCCGTGGCAGCGCTCTCGACCGCGGAAAGACCGCAGCAGCGCCATCGGCCGAGGCCCCCGCACCGACCAAGGACAACAAGGTCAACGCCATCGTCCGCCAGCAGGTCGAAGCCAGCGAGGCCGCGCAGAAGGCCAAGAGCTATGCCGCCGTGCACAAGGCCATCCTCGCCGGCCTGCTCAGCCAGATCGGCAACAAGACCGAGGAGGGTGACTTCCTCGGCGCGCGCCAGCGGCGCTTCTGGGTGCATCCCGGAAGCAGCATCGGACGCAAGAAGCCCAACTGGCTGATGGCCGCGGAACTCGTGGAAACCACCAAGCTGTTCGCGCGCATGGTCGCCAAGATCGAACCGGAGTGGATCGAGCCGCTGGCCGGCCACCTGGTCAAGAAGAACCACTTCGAGCCGCACTGGGAGAAGAAGCGCGGCCAGGTGGTGGCCTACGAACAGGTGACGCTCTACGGGCTGATCGTGGTCGGCCGCCGCCCGGTGCACTACGGGCCCATCGACCCTCCGGCGGCGCGCGAGCTGTTCATCCGCGAAGGCCTGGTGCGTGGCGAGATCAACAGCCGTGCCCGCGCGTTGACAGCCAACCGCGAGCTGCTCGAGCGCATGGACGAGCTGGAGGCCAAGGTGCGGCGCCGCGACATCCTCGCCGACGAGGAAACCCTGTTCGGTTACTACGATGCGCGCCTGCCAGCGGACATCTACCAGACCGCCAGCTTCGAGAACTGGTACAAGCGCGAGAGCCAGAAGAACCCACACCTCCTGATCATGCGCGAGGAGGACGTGCTCGCCCGGGAGGCCAGCGAGGTCACCGCCGCGCAGTATCCGGACCACCTGCGCATCGGCGAGCTGCAGTTGCCGCTGGAATACCACTTCGAACCCAACCACCCGCGCGACGGCGTAACCCTGCGCGTGCCGGCGCCGCTGTTGCCGCAATTGCGGCGCGAACGGCTCGATTGGCTCGTGCCCGGGCTGATCGAGGCGAAGGCGGTCGCACTGGTGCGCGGCCTGCCCAAGGCGATCCGCAAGAACTTCGTGCCGGTGCCGGACTTCGTCGGCGCGGCGCTGGCCAAGATCACCTTCGGCGAGGGGGCGCTATCCGAGGCGCTGGGTCGTGAACTCACCCGCATGACCGGCGCCCGAGTGCCGGATGAGGCATGGGCCGAGGCCGCCGCCGGGCTGGAGAACCACCTGAAGATGAACATCGAGGTGGTCGATGCGCGCGGCAAGTTTCTCGGTGAAGGACGTGACCTGGCTGAACTCACGGCACGCTTCGCCGAGGCCAGCCAGGCGGCCCTGGCGCCGCCCCAGCAGAAGGCCGAGCAGAAGCCGGTCGAGGCCAAGGGTTTTGCCCAGGTCGCGGAAAAGGCTCAGGCAAAGATGGCCGGCTTGTCGATGACGGTCTATCCGGCGCTGGTGGAAGAGGCTGGGGTGGTCAAGGAAGGGCGCTTCTCGATCCAGGCCGAGGCCGAGTGGCAGCACCGTCGCGCCCTGCAGCGCCTCTTGCTGCAGCAGCTGGCGGAGCCAGCCAAGTACCTGCGCAACAGGCTGCCGGGTCTTACCGAGCTCGGCCTGCTCTACCGTGACATGGGCAAGGTCGATGCGCTGGTCGAGGACATCCTGCTGGCCAGCCTGGACAGCTGCATTCTCGACGGCGAGGCCGCGCTGCCGCGTGACGGTGCGGCGCTGGCGTCACTGGCCGAGCGCAAGCGTGGCGACTGGACCGCCCACGCCGAGCGCCTGGCGCGGCTGACGCTGGAAATCCTCAAGCACTGGCACGGCCTGCAGAAGCGCTTCAAGGGCAAGATCGATCTGGCCCAGGCGGTGGCGCTCAACGACATCAAGGCGCAGCTCGCCCATCTGGTCTATCCGGGCTTCGTCCGTGAGACGCCGGCCGAGTGGCTGAAGGAGTACCCCCGTTACCTCAAGGCCGTCGAGCAGCGCTTCGACAAGATTGGCGCGCAGTTGCAGCGCGACCGGGTCTGGTCCGGCGAACTGGGCGGCTACTGGGAGCAATACCAGGCGCGGCTGAACAAGCACCAGCAGGAAGGCAAGCGCGATCCGCAGCTGGCGCTCTATCGCTGGATGCTCGAGGAATATCGCGTCTCGCTCTGGGCACAGCAGCTGGGCACGAAGGTGCCGGTATCCGACAAGCGCCTGAACAAGCAATGGAGCCAGGTCGAGCCCTGAGTTCAGGGTGGCCTTTCATCTGGATCGAGCCATGTACAGCCACAACAGCCTGCCGGGCGTGGCCAGTTCGCTCGGCGCCTCGGCGCTGTTCGCCACGCTGTACTACTACACCACGCTGCTCGAGCCGCTGGACGGCCAGCAGGTCTACGGTTGGCGGATCCTGCTGACCGCACCCTGTCTGGCACTGCTGCTGATCGCCATCGGCCGCTGGGGCGAGGTACGGCAGATTCTTGCGCGCTTGCCCGCCGAGCCGCGGCTGTGGCTGGCGCTGCCATTGTCTTCCGCGCTGGTCGGGCTGCAGCTGTGGCTGTTCATGTGGGCGCCGATCAACGGTCACGGGCTGGATGTCTCGCTGGGCTACTTCCTGCTACCGCTGACCCTGGTGCTCACCGGGCGGCTGCTGTTCGGCGAGGCCATCAGCCGGCTGCAGGGCCTGGCCTGCCTGCTCGCCGCGATCGGAGTCGGCAACGAAATGCTGGGCGCCGCGTCGCTGTCCTGGCCGGTACTGGCGGTTGCGCTCGGCTATCCGTGCTACTTCGCGCTGCGCCGCAGGATGGGCACCGCCAATCTTGGCGGTCTCTGGCTGGACCTGGTGATCAGCCTGCCCGTCGCCGCATTGTTCGCCGTCTCCGACCGCGACACCTTGCAGCTGCTGAGCGCCAGCCCGCGGCTGCTGGTGCTGATCGCCGGCCTCGGTGCGCTCAGCGCGTTGGCCCTGGCGCTGATGATCGTCGCCGGCAAACACCTGAACCTGACCCTGTTCGGCCTGCTCAGCTACGTCGAGCCGGTATTGCTGGTGGTGGTGGCCCTGCTGCTCGGAGAAAGCATCGCTGCGTCGCAATGGCTGACCTACGGCGCAATCTGGTCGGCCATCGCCGTGCTGGTGTTGGAGGGCGCGCGGGCACTGCGGCGTGCCCGGAGGTAGCGCCGGTGCGCTACGCCGAGCCGGGGGCAGTGGCTGCGAGCTGACCGGGCGCAGGGCGGAAAAGCTGCGTAGCGGTTTGCACCGGACCTGGCTCGCGGGCGGTCGTTAGACGAGCTGCTGCACCGCCAGCCCGGCGACCACCGCCAGCGCCAGCGCACCTACCAGCCAGATCAGGCGGTTCGATCTGCGAGGGCTTTCGGCGGCTGTGGTCGTGGTCGCCGCCGCGACATGCAGCGGGTTCGGCGTAGCCGGACGCGGGCGCGCGGGCTTGGGCTGAGGCGCGGGCAGATCGGCGGCGCGAACGAATACCGTGGCGTCCTCGTCGACGACTTCCGGCGCACTGACCTTGGGCCCGATCACCAGCAGGGTGGTGTTGCCCAGCTGAATCTGATCGCCCGGCTGCAGCACCGCGGTGCTGACCTTCTGCCGGTTGACCAGCACGCCGTTGGCCGAGGCGAGGTCCTTCACCTCCAGCACGTCGCCATTGAGAAAGAATTCGGCATGGCGGCGCGACAGCTCGGCATCGCTGAAGCAGAGCTCGCACTTCACCGAGCGGCCGAAGGTCATGGAGCCGGTGATGTGATACTTGTGCCCCTGGTTCTCGCCCTTCACCACCTGCAACAGCCAGCGCGGTGCCGCGGCCACCTTGGCGCCGACCTTGGCCGGATCGACGATCTGCAGCTCGAGCGTGCCCAGCCGGAGGCGGTCGCCGGAGCGGATCTGGTAGCGCTCGCCGACCTTCTCGTCGTTGACATAGGTGCCGCCGGCAGTTCCCAGGTCGGTGAGGTAGTAGAAGCGGTTTTCCAGCAGCAGTTCGGCATGGAACGGTTCTATCCCGGCATCGCTCACGACCAGTTTGTTGCTGCGGTCGGAGCCGAGGGTGAAACGTTCATCGGCCAGCCAGACGGGGCTCTGGCGATTGTCAACGAAATGAATCCTGAGCATGTCTGAACAACCCTGAGCAGAGTGGCGATCGGGCCCGGACCGGGCAATCGCCTGTGTTTATTGGTTGAAGATCCGGTTCCACAGGCGCTTGACCGGGTTGGCCGGCGCCTGGGACGTCTGGGTGGTGGCTGGCGTGGTGCGTGGCGCGCTGGCTGCGGTGCGCGCTACCGGACGCGGTGCGCGGGCCTTGGCGACCCGGCGCGCATGGGCGTCGTGCAGCGCGAGCAGCGGCGCGTATTGCGGCGCGGCCTCCAGACCCTGCTGGATGTATTCCAGTGCCAGGGCGTACTCGCGCCGGTCATAGGCCGCTTCGGCAAGCTCGACATAGCGTTCGCTGACGCGCGTCAGCCCGTCCAGCGCGGCCTGGTTGTCCGGCAGCCAGCCCAGCACGCGCTGGTAGTAATGCACGGCGCTGTCTTCGGCCGGCTCCAGCAGCTGATCGCTGGCCAGCCGCTGCGCCGCCAGCTCCAGGGCTTCGGCGATGCGTGCATCGAGCACGCGGCGCAGGCCATCGAGCGCTTCGGCGTTGTCGGCATCCAGGCGCAGGGCCTGACGGAAATAGAAGTCGGCGTTATCGAGCGCGGGCGTGGTCAGCTGACCGGCGGCCAGCCGCGACTCGGCGCGGCCGAGCAGGTCGCTGATACGGCTGTACTGCCACCACTGGTAACCGCCGAACCCCAGGACGGCCACCGTGGCCACCATGGCGGCGCCGATCGCCGCCCAGCGGCCGAGGCCGCGCCCGCGACGCCGGCGACGGCGGCCGGGCTTGGCCTCGAGGGTGATCGCCGGCGCGATGCGGGTCTGGTCCATGTCCGGCTCGGTGAGGGTGTCGATAGCGGCCAGCAGTTCGCGACAGCTGGCGAAGCGCTCGTCCGGTTGCTTGGCCAGCATGCGGTCGAGCAGGGGTTGGTAGGGCGCCAGCGCCGGTGGCAACTGCGGCAGTGGCATCTGCACGTGGTTGAGCACGGTTTGCGGATAGCTGCTGGCGCGAAACGGGTTGGTCCCGGTGAGCATCTCGGCAAGGATCACGCCGAGGCTGTAAATGTCGCTGCGGGCGTCCAGTGGCTGGCACTGGGCCTGTTCCGGGCTGCTGTAGGCCGGGCTGCCGACGGCGATACCGAAATGCGTGAGCTCGTTGTCCAGTTCCACTGCCTTGGCCACACCGAAGTCGGTGAGCACCACGCTGCCATCGTCGCGAAAGAGGATGTTGGCCGGCTTCACGTCGCGGTGGACCAGCCCGCCGTCATGCACCACCGCGAGGCCGCCGGCCAGCTGGCGAATGATGTCCAGAGCCCGCGACGGCGAGAAAACGATGCCGCGATGCTGCGCCAGGTCGCCGCCGCCGAGGTATTCCATGGCCAGGTAATGGCGGCCATCGGCGATCTGGCCGATGTCGTGGATGGTGATGATGGCCGGATGGCGCAGCGAGGCGACGATGTGGCCTTCCTGGATGAAGCGTTCGGTGAAGGCCGCATCCTCGGTGCGCAGCAGCACCTTGACTGCCACCTCACGATCCAGGGACAGCTGGGTGGCGAGGTAGACCTCCGCCATGCCGCCCTTGCCGAGTCGTTTGTGCAGGCGATAGCCGGGAATTTCTAGCATCCGATGCGTCATGGATAAGCTCGTGCCTGGTTACGACTTGAGGGGTTTCAACAGCATGTTGATGAAGCGGCGGCCGCGCGATTCGGTCGCCTGGGGTTGCGCGGTACGGCCGATCACGATGCAGGAAATGTTATCGCGACCGCCATGCGCATTGGCCTGCTCGATCAACTGTTCCACCAGGTTTTCGAGCGTGTCGGCAAAGGTGCAGCTGGCCTGGATCTGCGCATCGGTCAGCTCGTTGGTCAAACCGTCGCTGCACAGCAGCAGCAGCTCATCAGGCTTCAGGCTGCCAGCGGCGATGCCCACCTCCAACGGTGTCTCGCGGCCCAGGCAGCGCAGAATGATATTGCGCCAGGCGTGGCCCTGGGCAGCGGCGGGTTCGAGCTCGCCGGCGTCGATCATCATCTGCACCCAGCTGTGGTCGCGGGTGAGCTGTGCGATGCCGTCGGCGCTGACCAGATAGGCGCGGCTGTCACCGACCCAGGCCAGTTCGAAATCGCTGCCGTTGAAGTGCGCCGCCACCAGCGTGGTGCCCATGCCGTCATCGGTGGCGGCTTCCAGCACCGCCTGGTTGGCCAGATGGACCGCCGTTTCCAGCGGTTCGCCATCCTCCACGGCCTGACGCAAGGCCACCAGCGCCAGGCTGCTGGCCACCTCGCCGCACTGGTGCCCACCCATACCGTCGGCGATCGCCCAGAGTCCCAGCGTCGGCGCGCAGAGCAGCGCGTCTTCGTTATGGCTGCGCCTGCGCCCGGGCGAACTGTTTCCGGCGTAGTCCAGCAAGGAGTCGGAGAGGGTAGGTTGCATGCGTGGGCCCGCTGCGGCATGACATCGAGCAAGCATGATGCGTTGGGCCCGGGAGGCTGTCATCGGCTGGCAGCGGGGCAAGCGCAAAACTGTTAACTCGCGCAAAGGAGGGCAATGTCCCGCTGGCTGTGTTCCGGCTTTCGCGACCCGCTGATCGGGCGGCTTTGCCTGATCGACGGAACGCGAAGGAGGCGTTTCGAAAGCGCTATCGGCTGAGCTCGTACGCACACATGTTGACCGTGGCGGCCAGATTCAGCGATTCGATGGCGCCGCAACCGGGGATGGTGAATGGCCGGGCGCCGAGTGCATTCAGCTGGTCGCGGGGCACGCCGCGGGCTTCATTGCCGAACAGGTAGCATTCGAAGGTTGTGAAAGCCGTCGATTGCACAGGCTCACCCTGCATATCCAGGCAGGCGATGCGGGCAAAGCGCGTGCGCAACGAATCCAGTGCCACATCCAGTTCCATCGGCGCATGGAAGATGGCGCCCATGCTCGAGCGCACGACCTTGGGGTTGTACGGGTCGACGCTGCCGGGGCTGAGCAGGCAGCGGAAGTTGCCGAACCAGGCCAGCGTGCGCAGGATGGTGCCGAGGTTGCCCGGGTCCTGGATTTCATGCAGGTAGATGGCGCGTTCGCCTGCGACAGGTGCCGCGACAGGCGCATCCGGCATCGGCACCAGTGCCACGATGCCTTGCGGGGTCTTGGTATCGGCGATCTGCGCCATCTGGCGGTCACTGATCAGGTGGGTCTTGAACGGGCTCTGCCATTGTTCGTAGGCATTGGTCACATACAGCTCGCTGCGCTGCAGCAGCGGGTTGAGCAGGGCCGCTTTCTGCAGCTCCAGCACCAGATGCTCGCCCTCCACCAGAAAGCGCCCGAACTCGGCCCGGTACTTTTTCTGGTGCAGCTTTTTGATGTCGTCGAATTTCATCAAGGCGGCGCTCAGTGGCTCTGCACGGCGGTCTGCTCCGCTTCCGCCAGCATCGCCTTGGCCAGCGCCTCGGCGACCTTGATGCCGTCCACGCCCGCCGAGAGGATGCCGCCGGCGTAACCCGCGCCTTCGCCGGCCGGATACAGGCCGCGCAGGTTGAGGCTCTGTAGTGTTTCGCTGTCGCGGGTGATGCGTACCGGCGAGGAGGTGCGGGTCTCGATGCCGGTGAGCACCGCGTCAGCGCGATCGAACCCGCGGATCTGCTTGCCGAAGGCCGGCAGCGCTTCGCGGATCGCCTCGATGGCATATTCCGGCAGCGAGGGCGCCAGATCGCCCAGGCGCACGCCCGGTTTGTAGGACGGCTCGACCTCGCCGAACTCGGTCGACGGCACGCCGCGAATGAAGTCGCCCACCAGTTGCCCGGGCGCGCAGTAGTCGCTGCCGCCCAGCTCGTAGGCGCGCGATTCCAGACGCTCCTGCAGCTCCACGCCGGCCAGCGCATCACCGGGGAAATCCTGCTCTGGGTTGATGCCGACGACGATGCCGGCGTTGGCATTGCGCTCGTTGCGCGAGTACTGGCTCATGCCGTTGGTCACCACGCGTCCCGGCTCCGACGTGGCGGCCACCACGGTGCCGCCCGGGCACATGCAGAAGCTGTAGACCGCTCGGCCGTTCTTGGCGTGGTACACCAGTTTGTAGTCCGCGGCGCCCAGCTCCGGATGGCCGGCGTACTTGCCCAGACGGGCCTGGTCGATCATGCCCTGCGGATGCTCGATGCGGAAACCGATGGCAAACGGCTTGGCTTCGATATGCACGCCCTGGCGATGCAGCATACGGAAGGTGTCGCGGGAGCTGTGACCCAGGGCCAGCACCACATGCCGGCTGCGAAGTGTCTCGCCATTGGCCAGCACCACGCCTTCGAGCTGGCCATCCTCGATCACGAGATCGGTGACCCTGGTCTCGAAGCGTACCTCGCCGCCGAGGGCGATGATTTCCTCGCGCATCGCGGCAACCACGCCGGTGAGGCGGAAGGTGCCGATATGCGGCTTGCTGACGTACATGATCTCTTCCGGCGCGCCGGCGCGGACGAATTCGTGCATCACCTTGCGCGCGTAGAACTTCGGATCCTTGATCTGGCTGTAGAGCTTGCCGTCGGAGAACAGACCGGCACCGCCTTCGCCGAATTGCACGTTGGATTCCGGCGTCAGGGTCTTCTTGCGCCACAGCGCCCAGGTGTCCTTGGTGCGGCGGCGCACATCCTTGCCGCGCTCAAGCACGATGGGCCTGAAGCCCATCTGTGCCAGCAGCAGCGCGGCGAACAGCCCACAGGGGCCGAAGCCCACCACCAGCGGCCGCTCGGTCAGATCCGCTGGCGCCTGACCGACCGGGTAGTAGCGGGTATCCGGCGCCGGACGCACGTGGTTGTCGTCGGCGAAGCGCGCCAGGACTGCCGCCTCGTCACGAACCTCGACGTCGAGGATGTAGATGAACAGGATGACGCTGTTCTTCTTGCGCGCATCGTAGCTGCGCTTGAACACGCTGAAGTTCAGCAGGTCGGCGTCACTGATGTTCAGACGCTTGACGATGGCCTCGCGCAGCGCATCGGCGGAATGATCGAGGGGCAGGGACAGTTCGGTGATGCGAATCATGGCGGTAATCCTGGCCGGTGACTCCGGCAGAGGAAGCAACGAGAGGGAGCGTGAGGCGCGGATTGTACCGGCGGCAAGCACGCCTGTCAGGCGGCGCCTACGCGGTTCCCCCGGGGCAGGTGCTGCGCCCGGCGCCCGCGGCCCGGCATTATCGGCTTATAATCGCCGCCAATTTGCCCGACAGTTGCGCAGGGTCCTGCCTGTTGGCGCGCGTCTTACCTTGATTCTCCGTGGTTGGCTCTATCATGAAACGATCCAAAAGCAGCCGTCGTTGGCTGGATGAACACGTCAACGATCCCTTCGTCAAACGCGCGCAGAAGGATGGCTTGCGCTCGCGCTCCAGCTACAAGCTGATCGAGCTGAACGAGAAGGACAAACTGATACGCCCCGGCATGCTGGTCATGGATCTCGGTTCCGCGCCTGGCGGCTGGTCGCAGGTGGCCGGCGGAATCGTCGGCGAGAAGGGCAGGGTGCTGGCCACCGACATCCTGCCGATGGGCGGGCTGGATAACGTCGATTTCGTTCAGGGCGACTTCACCGAGGACGCCGTGTTCCAGCAGATTCTCGACATGCTCGACGGCCGGCAGCCCGACCTGATCGTGTCCGACATCGCGCCGAACATCAGCGGCGTCGCCGCTGCCGACCAGGCCGCCTCGATGTACCTGGTGGAACTCACCCTCGACATGGTTCGCCAGGTGCTCAAGCCCGGCGGCAATTACGTGGTCAAGGTGTTCCAGGGCGAAGGCTCCGACGAGTTCCTCAAGGACGTGCGCAGCTCGTTCGAGAAGGTGGTGATCCGCAAGCCGGAGGCGTCGCGCCCGCGTTCGCGGGAGGTCTATCTGGTGGCCAAAGGCTTCAAGGGCTAGCGATTCGGCGTCACGCAAAGGCGGGTCCGAAGGCCGGCTGCCGCTGTTGAGCGTTCTGGCGGTGCGGTCTTGAGGAATGCGGATGCGCTTGTCGATCCCTTCTCATCCATGATTTTTCAGTTCCTCGCGTCTCCGCGCCATAGTCGATGGCGTCGAGTCGCGTAGGTAGGCGGCGTAGCCCTTCTTCCCTGGCCATCGGCGGCAACTTCGAAGCTGCCCGGTTGGCCATTCCATCCAGCCAGATGACCTCCCCGCCAGCGCCGCGGCGAGCTCAGCGCGCCATATGCCATGCCGCGCTACTCGTGGGCATCGGGCGCAGAAAAGATTGTATACAATCTTTGACCATTCACATCTTCCTTGTATACAGTTGGCTTTCCATCCACCCGGCTTGCGGTTGAGTATCGGCAAGCCCTCCATGCACCTGGAGAACCATGGCAAGCACAACGTACTACGTCCCCAAGGGCGGACATCCCGAGCAGACTCAACTGCTGACCGATCGTGCAATGTTCACCGAAGCCTATGCAGTCATTCCCAAGGGCGTGCTGCGAGACATCGTCACCAGCCATCTGCCCTTCTGGGACAACATGCGCATGTGGGTGCTGTCCCGTCCGCTTTCCGGCTTCGCCGAAACCTTTTCCCAGTACATCGTGGAGCTTGGCGCCGGCGGCGGCAGTGACCGGCCGGAGCATGACCCGAACGCCGAGGGCGTGCTGTTCGTCGTGGACGGAGAGTTCTCTCTGACGATCGAGGGAACCCTCTACGACATGCGTCCCGGCAGCTATGCGTTCATACCGCCTGCTGCGAAATGGAGCGTGCGCAACACCGGAGCGGCGCCGGTACGTTTCCACTGGATCCGCAAGGGCTATCAGGCCGTCGAAGGCTTGCCCTACCCGGAGGCCTTCGTGACCAACGAGAACGATATCGAGCCGATCCCCATGCCGGGTACCGATGGCAAATGGGTGACCACGCGCTTCGTCGACATGAGCGACATGCGCCACGACATGCACGTCAACATCGTCACGTTCGAGCCGGGTGCGGTTATCCCCTTCGCTGAAACCCACGTGATGGAACATGGCCTCTACGTCCTGGAAGGCAAGGCGGTGTATCGCTTGAATCAGGATTGGGTCGAGGTCGAGGCGGGCGACTACATGTGGCTGCGCGCGTTCTGTCCGCAGGCCTGCTATTCCGGGGGGCCGGGCAAGTTCCGCTACCTGCTGTACAAGGATGTGAACCGACACATGGACCTGGGTCGTTTCAACCAGCGGGCCTGACCTCCAGTGCCTTCGCGAGCGGCGAAGGCACCCCTGCCTGCCCTCGCGCGCAAACGCTCTGCTGCGCCTATGCGCGCAGCGGGCTAGCCGATCCGCTGCAGGAACCGTTCGATCCGCTCCAGCACCTGTTCCGGTTGCTCTCGATGCGGAACATGGCCCACCCCCGAAAGCAGCGCCTGTTCGACCTGACCGCTGGCGTGGTCGGCGATCAGCTGCGGGTGGCGTTCGGAGCCGAACTCATCGTCATCGCCATGGATGGCAAGGCTCGGACAGCCGACTGCAGGCAGCGCGTGGGCCAGCGTCCATGTGGCGAAATCCGGCGCCAGCCAGGTATCGATCCAGGCGCTCAGGACCCAGTCACTGCGCTCGCCGTGATAGCGGCGCAGACGTTCGCGTTGCGCGGGGTCGGCGAACCAGGCCCTGGCCTGGCGGATGCCTGAGAGCGTGCGCTGTTCGACGAAGGTAACCGCCGACATCGTGATCATCGCCTGGCAGGCTTCGGGATACCGCGCGGCGCAATGCACGGCCATGCTGCCACCGACGCTGTGTCCGAGCACCACGAAGCGCTCGATACCCAGATGTTCCAGCACGCAGGCGAAGCCATGCGCGGCTTCATCTTCGACGAAAGTCGGCGCGGGTGGGGCAGTCAAGCGGTCGGAGCGGCCGAAGCCCAGCCGGTCATAGGCGACCACTGTTCGGCCGGTGGCATTGGCGAGGGCGGATGGGAAGTCTTTCCATTGTTCGATACAGCCGAGCGACTCGTGCAACAGCAGGATCGGGGCGTGGTTCGGGCGCAGCGCGTCGCGCTCCGGGAACCAGCTGCGGACGAACATCCGGCCGTGGCTGCCGTCGATCCACAGATCGGTCGGGCCGTCGCCGAGCAGGGTGCTGATGGTCATGGCGCTTTCCTGGAGCGGGGCGGAAGGCATAGCTGTACTGTTCTTTTACGTAAACGTCAACATGCGCGGATGAATGTATCGGCCATGACGCCTCGGCTCAAACGCACCGGGTGTGGCACAGACCGGAAAAAGAAACGGGCGTCGCGGTCAGTTCAGATGGCGCTGGAACCAGGCAATGGTGCGTTGCCACGCCAGCTCGGCTGCCGGCTCGTCGTAACGCGGCGTGCTGTCGTTGTGAAAGCCGTGGTGGGTGCCGGGGTAGATATAGGCCTCGTAGGGCTTGCCGGCGGCCTTGAGTGCGGCTTCGTAGGCGGGCCAGGTTTCGTTGACGCGCTCGTCCTGTTCGGCGAAGTGGAACAGCAGCGGCGCGCGGATCTTCTCCACATCCGCCGGGTCCGCCTGGCGGCCATAGAACGGCACGGCGGCGCCGAGTTCGGGGTAGGCCACCGATGCGGCGTTCGCCACCCCGCCGCCGTAGCAGAAGCCGGTGATGCCGACTTTGTCGCCGGTGGTCTCGTGGGCCATCAGCCATTCGATGGCGGCGAAGAAGTCGTTCATCAGCTTCTGCGGATCGACCTGAGCCTGCAGTTCGCGGCCCTTGTCGTCGTTGCCGGGGTAGCCGCCGACCGAACTCAGGCCGTCGGGCGCCAGGGCGACGAACCCGGCCTTGGCCACGCGCCGGGCCACGTCTTCGATATAGGGATTGAGGCCACGGTTCTCGTGCACGACGACGATGCCCGGCACCTTGCCCTCGGCCTTGGCCGGGCGCACCAGATAGGCACGGACCTCGCCGTGGCCTCTGGGCGAGGGATAGCGGACATACTCGGCGACGATGTCGGGGTCGGTAAAGGCGATCTGTTGCGCCAGCGCATAGTTGGGCGTGAGCGCGTCGAGCACGGCGACCGCCGTCATGCTGCACAGGGTGAAGGCGGCGGCGCGGTCGAGGAATTCGCGGCGGTTGAGTTTGCCGTGCACGTAGAAATCGTAGAGCTCGAGCAGTTCGGGGGCGAAGTCTCTGGCAGTCAGACGTTCCATCGGCGGCTCCTTCGGTGGGGCGAAAGATGGCAGGGCGGTTGCGCTGGGTGGCAGCAGCCAGTGTAGACAGCCATGTCAGCACCGGTGCGGTTGCTGACGATTTACCGGTTCAGGCCCTGGATTCGCCGTCGCGGCGCGGCGGGCGCGAAGTGGACGGCGGTTCGACGACCGTCAGCAGACCATCCTTGCCCAGATGCAGGCGCAGGTAATCCTCGGCGAGCAGCAGCTGGCCGGCGTAGAGCGCAGCGGCTTCGGCGCGCAGGTCCTCGATCGAATGGCCGCGGCCGACGTGCTTCTGATAGCGCGCGCTGAAGTGGGTCAGCACCAGGTTGGGCAAGCCGACCGCCTGGGCGAAGCGCGCCACGGTGGCGGCCGTGCTGTGGCCGAAGTCGTTGCGGGCGTCGTTGGCCACGGCCTCGGTGTAGGTCGCCTCGTGCACCAGCAGCTGGGCATCGCGGCAGGCTTCGGCCAGCAGGTCGGGACGGTCGTTGTCGCCCCCGACGACGATGCGCCGCGGGCTGCGGCTGAAGCTCAGGTAGTCGTGGCTGCGCAGCACGCGCCCCTCGTGTTCGATGTCGAAGCCGCGCGCCAGCTGGCCCCAGAGCGGGCCGCGCGGCACACCGTCATGTTCCAGACGATCGATGTCCAGCCGCGGATCGGGGCGCGCCTCGCTGAAGCTGTAGCCGTAGCAGGGCACGCGATGGGACAGCTCGGTCGCCTCGATGCGCATGTTCGGGCTGCGCCATTCGTCCAATGTCTCGACCGCATGGAAGTCCAGCTCGTAGCTCAGCCAGCTCTGACTCATGCTCAGGGTGGCGCGTACCCAGGTCTCGATGCCCTGCGGGGCGATGATCGTCAGCGGCGCCTTGCGCCCCATCATGCCTGCGCTGGCCAGCAGGCCGGGCAGGCCGTAACAGTGGTCGCCATGCACATGGGTGATGCAGATCGCGCGCAGGTCGTGCAGCGACAGCGGCGTGCGCAGCAGACGATGCTGGGTGCCCTCGCCGCAGTCGATCAGGTACCAGGCCTTGCCGGTCTCTTCCAGCAGTGCCAGCGCGCTGACGTTGCGCGCGCGGGTCGGGGTGCCGGACGAGGTACCGAGAAAGAGCAGGTCCACGGGCATGTTCTCCAGAGGGGGCTGGCTAGTATGCCGTACGACCGGGGGAGCGGTCCCGGGGTTGCGTCCTCAGGCGCTGCGGGCGAGCTGCTCGTCGATGAAGCGGTCATCGTCGGGGCGGTCCAGCAGGGCAGTCAGCAGACCGCTGGCGCGGTTGACCTCACCACGGTCGATGCAGCCGATGGCCTCGTTGAGCCGCTCGCGCCATTGGGCGTCGGTTGCCGGCGCCGGGGCCGGCGCGATGCCGATCAGCTCGTCCAGGTCCGTGGGCAGGCTGACGATCATGTCATCCAGCGACGGCATTGGTTGTACCGGTGCCGCAACGGGGGCCGGCATTTGGTCAGCACCGTGGCCAAGGTATTCGTCCATGGTCATTTCCGTCACGACTGGCACCTGGCGCTGGAACGGGTTGATGTCCGGGAAGGACGCTTCCGCCCGCTTCACGCCGGCCGGTCGGGCCTCGACCATGATTGCCGCCGTGGCGGCTGCGCTGGCGCGCCGGCGCTGTAGCAGCAGGCCGCCCAACAGGAGCAGCACGGGAAGGGCGAGCAGCCAGGGGCTGGCGAGGCTGTCCGGCTGGACCGTCATAGCGGGCGCGGCAGGCGCAGGAACCGGGGATGCGGGCGCCTGGCGCTCCACGCTGACTTCACGGGGCACCGGCGCCGTGACGACGGCAGATTCCGCAGCGAGCGGGCTGGTCTCGCGTTGCGCCAGGCTCCGCTGTGCTTCGGCAAGCAGGCGATTCTGCGCATCCATCTGCGCCTGCAGGCTCAGCACCTGGGCTTCGAGTTGGCTGAGCACATCCACCAGGCCGCGATCAGCTGTCACTGTCGTCTGCCGCGCGGTGTGCTCGGGAGGAGGTATCGCCGCGTCGGCTTCGCGAGGCGCGGCGGCCACCTGGGTCGTCGGCCTGGGCGTGGCATGTTGCAGTCCGTCCGGCAACAGCAGATCGGCGCCGACCCGCAGGCGGTTGCGGTCACCGCCGATGAAGGCGTCCGGGTTGAGTGCGTAGAGGTCGGCCATCAACGCTTCGTGCGAGCCGACAGCACGGCCTTCAAGCCGCTGGGTGATGGCCCAGAGGCTGTCGCCGGGCTGGATGCGATACCGCGTGCCCTGTTCGACCGCAGGCAGCACGCGAGCGTGCGGCGGTTCCACGGGTGGCGCGCTGACGATGGCCGGTGCTTGCGGCTGGGCACGCGGCAGCGCCGGCAGGTCGGGCTGGTACAGTGGCGGGTCGAGCAGCAGGGTGTACTCGCGCAGCAGCTGGCCGCCCGGCAGGCTGAGCTCGACGATGAAGTTCAGGTACGGCTCGTTCACCGGTGCGGTGGAGCTCACGCGGATACGCTGGCCGCTGCCGTCGAGCGCCGGCACGAAGCTCAGCTTGGCGAGGAAGTCGGGCCGCTCGACTCCGGCGCGGGCAAACACGTCGCTCGGTGCCAGGCGCACCTTGATGTCATCGGCACCCAGTCCGCGCGCGTCAATCAGCTCGATGTCAGCTGTGAGCGGCTCGGCCAGCGCCGAATGCAGACGGATCTCGCCCAGCCCGATGGCGCTGGCCAGGGGCGTGTAGCAGGCGGCGAGCAGGAGCAGGGGCCAAACGGCAAGACGAAAGGACGACATAAACATTCCGGGTGCCAGCAGGGCTGTGGCCGACGGTGCCGTGCAAGGCAGCCGGGCCGTGCGGGGGCTTATGGCAATTCGGCCGGCCCGCAGCGGGCGCTGCAATCATCATGGCTCGTATGATGGCATTTTGCTAGCCACTTCACAGTTTTCGGATCGGCGGCGGCTGATTCACGCGTGCGACACATCAGCTCACAGATGCCGAGGGCACCCCCGACACGGCTAAAGGTTGCTGAAAGCTTTGTTTCGTAGCCTCCAGCTCCCCCGCTGCTTCGGCCGGACAAGAATAAAGAGGAGGTAAGCTGTGTTGACCCTGATTGGTCTGTTGACCATCTGCAGCCTGGTGGTGCTGCTGCTCGTAGGACGGATGGCGCCCATTCTGCCGCTGATTCTCGTACCGCTGGCGGGCGCTTCGCTGGCCGGCTTCGGGCTGGAGGCCATTACCGGGTTCTTCACCGACGGCCTCGGCAAGGTGATCTCCATTGCCACGATGTTCGTCTTCGCCATCACCTTCTTCGGCGTGTTGCAGGACACCGGACTGTTCCGCCCGATCATCGGAACCATGGTGAGGCTGACCCGCGGTAATGTCATCGCCGTAACGGTGGCCACCGCGTTGATCGGCATGCTGGCGCACCTGGACGGCGCGGGCGCGACCACCTTCCTGCTGACCATTCCGGCACTGCTGCCGCTCTATCGCAAGTTGGGCATGAGCCCTTATCTGATGTTGCTGCTGCTGGCGCTCGGTGCAGGCATCTTCAACATGGTTCCCTGGGCCGGCCCGCTGGGGCGGGCCGCGGCGGTGACCGGTATCGAAGTCACCGAACTGTGGCGGCCGCTGATCGCCATTCAGGGCGTCGGCGTGGTTCTGCTGGTGGCGCTCGCTGTCCTGCTTGGTCGGCGGGAGCAGCGGCGTATCGCCTCAGGGGCTGGCGGTGCGGATGCCGGCGTACTGGTCGAAAGCCACCACAGCCTTCACGAACCCACCGAAGAAGAGCGCGCCCTGGAGCGGCCGGGCCGACTCTGGATCAACGGCGGGTTGTTCCTGCTGGTGCTGATCTCGCTGTTCGCCGGCGTGCTGCCGGCCGGCTACATCTTCATGATCGGTCTGTCGCTGGTGCTGCTGATCAACTACCCCGGTGGCAAGGCTCAGATGCAACGCATCGCGGCCCATGCGCCCGCCGCCCTGAGCATGGGCATGATCATTCTGGCAGCGGGCTCCATGCTGGGGATATTCACCGGTACGGGCATGCTGACCTCCATCGCTCAGGATCTGGTGCAGGTCCTGCCCGCCTCGGTTGTGCCCAGCCTGCACATCATCCTTGGCGTCTTCGGCCTGCCGATGGAGCTGATGCTGAGCACCGATGCCTATTACTTCGGCCTGCTGCCGGTGACGCTGGAAGTGGTGGCGAACCATGGCGTGGAGCCCGCCAGCGTGGTCTACGCGATGACCATCGGCAACATCATCGGCACCTTCATCAGCCCGTTCTCGCCCGCGCTCTGGCTTGCGCTTGGCCTGGCCGGTCTGGATCTTGGCCGGCACATCCGCTACTCGCTGTGGTGGATGTGGGGCTTCTCGCTGGTGCTGTTCGCCGTGGCCTGGGCGCTGGGGATGTTCTGAGCCCGTTCGCCGGCCGCGCACCGCACTGCAGCCGTCGACTTGCGTCTGAAGGCCGCCGATGCGGCGCGCATGGGACCCGAGCTTACAGGTACTTGAGCCAGGCGATGTCCCGGCGCCGGGCCTTGAGCTCGGCAAACCAGCGCACGGCCGGGTACAGCGCCACGGCCAGCACAACGGTCCACAACCACAGCGGCCAGACCGCCTCGAAGCCGAAGTGGCTGCCACGGTTCAGGCCCCAGATCGCCACCGCGGCGAGGTAGAGCAGCTTCAGCACGTAAAGGTGCAGCAGGTAGAAGAACATCGGCGCTGCGCCGAACACCGTCAGCGGGCGCAGCCAGGCGCGATCCTGGCGGCGCTCGAAGTGGCGCAGCACAAGCAGGCCGGTGCCCAGGGTCAGGCAGAGGAACAGCAGCGACGGCGGATATTTGGTGATGTTCAGCAGGCTCATCAGTGTCCGCAGTCCATCCTCGCCAACCACCCAGGGCTGCTCGCCGTAACCGTTGATCAGGCGTAGCAGAACGAACAGCAGCAGCGCGGCCCTGCCCCAGTTGGCGAGGTTGTGCTGACGGCGTCCGGCATCGGCGTTGCGTCCGAACCAGGGGCCTGCGGCGTAGCCCAGGGCGATCACGCCGATCCAGGGCAACAGCGGGTAGGAGGTGCGCAGCCGCAGGCTGTCCGAGACCTCGAGCCAGCCGCGATCATGCAGGATGGCCCACGGCAGGTGCATGGGTGATCCGACGGGGAAGTGCAGCGGATCGAGCAGGTTGTGCCCGCCGATGATCAGCAGTCCGAGCAGCACCAGCCACGGGCGTGGCAGCCAGAGCAGCGCCGAGAGGGCGAGCATGCTCAGGCCGATGGCCCAGATCACCTGGAGGTAGATGACCTGCGGCGGGAACTGGAAGGTCCAAGCGAAGTTGACCAGGGTGAACTCGAGCGCCACCAGAAACAGCCCGCGCTTGAGCAGAAAGCTCGACACCGCGTGGCGGCCCTGATGCTTTTCGCCATAGAGGAACGCTGATAACCCGGTCAGGAAGATGAATACCGGTGCGCACAGGTGCGCCAGGGTGCGGCTGAAGAACAGTGCCGGCTCGGTGACCGCCACGTCCATCGGATCCGGCACCTGCATGTGCAGCAGAAAGGTTTCGCGGACATGGTCCAGCAGCATGAACAGAATCACCAGGCCGCGCAGCGCGTCGATGGATTGAAGGCGCGCCGCAACGGGCGAGGTCAGGTCGGGGGCGGGCATGCACGGCTCATGGCAGAAGTTCGCGGACAACGGGCGCGGAGGCCATGAGGACGTGATGCCTCACGGCCAGACTACGGCGGCGCCCGACAAGGTGCGATACGTTATAACAAAAGTGCCGTGCATCCAAACGCCTGTCCGTCCCGCGCGCCGCTGTGCTGCTTCGGGGGGGACAGCGGCGCGGGGCGAGGCGGGCGTCACTCGCAGTTGACCATCCAGGACAGACCGAAGCGGTCGGTCAGCATGCCGAAACGCTCGGCCCAGAAGGTCTTCTCTAGCGGCATGATCACCGTACCGCCTTCGCCCAGGGCAGCGAACAGCTGCTCGGCCTCGGCCACGCGGGTCGGGTGCAGGGAAATCGAGCAGCCCTTGATGCCTTCGTACGGTCCTCCGCCACAGGTGTCTCCGGGCAGCGTGTCGGAGGCCATCAGCGTGCTGTCGCCGAGGTTGAGGCAGGCATGCATGATCCGCTCGCGGTACTCGGCGGGGAACTGCTCGGCATCCGGCGCCTGGGCGAAGGTCATCAGCTCCAGGGTGCCGCCCAGTACCTGCTGGTAGAAGGTGAAGGCCTCGCGGGCATTGCCGTCATAGGTGAGGTAGGTGGAAAGCTTCATCTTCGTGCTCCTTGCTGTCAGTGGTTGAGTTGCGCACGCAGGCGTTCTTCCTGCTCGCGCAGTTCGGGGGTGAACTCGGCGCCGAAGTCCTCCGCTTCGAAGACCTGGCGGATCTCGATCTCCGCCTCGCCGATGGCGGACGGCGGGCAGCGCCTGACCCAGTCGATCGCCTCCTGCAGCGAAGCGGTCTGGAACAGCCAGAAGCCGGCGATCAGCTCGCGGGTCTCGGCGAACGGGCCGTCGATGACGCTGCAGCGCTCGCCGTCGAAGCGCACGCGCGCGCCCTTGCTGCTGGGCTGCAGGCCCTCGCCGCCGAGCAGCACGCCAGCGTTGGCCAGTTCTTCGTTGTAGCGGCCCATGGCCGCAAGCACGTCCTCGCCGGGCATCTGGCCGGCTTCGGTTTGCGGCGTGGCCTTGATCATCACCATGAAACGCATCGGTCGACTCCTTCGTTGGATGGAAAGGAGCCTAGACGGGGATGTCGGGATTTCCGCTGGCTCCGATCATTGGTCGAACGGGCGCGGGACAAATCGACAGTGCAGTGGAAACTTTCCGAGTCAGCGCAGCGGATAGCTCAGCAGGAGCAGATGCAGGCAGTTGAGGAGGCCATGCAGCGACACCGCCACCCATAGCCGGTCGCCGGCACAGTGGAACGCCAGGCCGTAGCCCAAACCGGCCAGGCCGGCGAGCAGGGCGAAGCCGGTCCCGAAGGGCAGATGAGCCGCGCCGAACAGGATCGCTGCGAGGCCGATGCCACTGGCCGCGCCGAAGCGACGGACCAGTTCACGCTGCAGCAGAGCGCGAAAGATCAGCTCCTCTGCGAGACAGGTGACGGCCAGATTGACGGCCAGCCAGGCGAGGAACTGCTCCGGCCACTTCGGCTGCCAGGCGAGGACGCCGCCGGCCACCGCCAGCAGCGGCACGGATGCCAGGCACGCGCCCGAGACCAGCCATGTGCAGCGCTTCGAGCGCCAGGCTGCGCGCGGCTGGCCCAGCCACCAGGCGAGCAGCAGCGCGGCGACCATGGCCTTGTCCGGGCTGAGCCGCAGTTGCCAGGGCGCCGCACCGCCCAGGTCCTGGGGCGGCCCCAGCGGCAAGGGGTTGAAGCCGGGCAGCAGATGCGCGGCCAGCACAATGGCGCCGATCAAGGTGGTTGCCAGCCACGGTAGCCGTGGCAGGTACGGCTCGGCCAGCAGCCAGCCGGCGAACGCCAGCACGAGCAGCGCCCCGATCGGCTCGATCAGGCCGAGTGCCAGGCCGCTCAGCAGTGTGGCGAGAGGGACGCCCAAGGGCAGCGCGGCGCGCACGTCACTGCAGCCGGTAGCGCGCCAGTTCACGGGGCGTCAGCAGGCGCATGCGCCAGGGATCGATCTGCTGCATGTCATCGGCCAGTCGCGGGTTCACGCCCATGTCGCGCAGGTAGGCCTGCGGCGTGCGTCGCGGCCGCTGGCCGATGGACAGCGCCGACTCGCCGTTGGCGAGATAGGGCCGATGCAGGCCGACATAGCCACGTATGGTGCGTTGTCGGCCGGCCGCCAGCAGGTAGATGCAGCTGCCCTGGCAGACCGCGCTTGCCGGCACCAGCGCATCGAAGCCGGTTTCGCGCAGCAGGTAGCCCATGCGCATGGCCTCCGCCGTGCTGCCGCCGATGTTGTCGAGGATCAGCAGCTTGCGCGCGTATTTGCCGGGATGGGCCATGATGCCCTTGAGCAATGCCTCGTAGTCGCCCGGCGCGATCTGCTCGGTAACCCGAGCCACCAGTACCAGCCCCTGGTCCTCGTGCTCCAGCGGCAGTACCTCGACCTTGGCGTGGGCGGTGCAGGCGAACAGCGCCAGGGCGCAGAGGGTGGCGAGGCGGAGCATCGAGCAGGCGGTCCTGTTGTGGGAGGTGGCGAAGATACCTGCCGCGCCGGCTTTCGCCTACTGCCTTTGCATGTTGCTCAGCCGGCCGGCTGCTCGACGTTCGCCAGGCCGTCGAGGCGCTTGCTCCAGTCTTCCACCGCGTTGTTCTGCAGCCTGCGTTCGACGAGCGTGCGCCAGTTCGGCACCAACGGCAGTTCGGCCAGTTCGAGCAGGTCGGCGCGCTCCAGCGGTCGGCGGTAGAGCACGTCCATCACCCGCGTCAGAGGCCAGCGCGGGTAGGCGCGCTGCTCCAGCAGCAGTGCCTGGCCGACCTGCAGCTCGCCGGGCTCGAGCACCTGGTAATACCAACCGCACAGGCCGCTTCGCTGGACGCGCAGCGACATGTCCTTCACGCCGAAGCGGTCGTTGAGCTTCCAGCAGGGCTGGCGGGTCTGCGCCACCTGCAGCAGCACGTCGCCACAGCGCAGCACGTCGCCCAGGCAGAGGTCGGCCTCGCCGAGGCCGGTGGTGCTGATGTTCTCGCCGAAGGCTCCGGGCCGCTCGAGCAGCGGTGAATGGCCGAGCTGAGCACGCCAGTGGTGATAGTGCTCGAACGGGTAGTGATGCAGCGCCTTGTAGACGCCGCCATGCACACGGCGATCGCCCTGTTCGTCGCCGGCGAGCCCTTCGCTGCCGACCGCCACCGGCCCGGCAGTGGGTTGCTTGGCAATGGCGCTGTGGCTGCCGGGGCGGGTGAAGGGCACGGCTGTGCCGACGAGCAGCTGTTCGATCCTGGCCAGTTGCATGCGGGGCTCCTTGCTGAAGGCGGCTGGCGAAGCGCCGATTGTGCCGCAGCGCAGGCCGTCTGGCCCGCGCTTCGTGACGCCATCCCGGCAAGGGGAACCGCCAGCCGCTCGCCGGCTGCTAAGGCGCGTCGGTGGACAGCGCGCGGATCATCGCCGTGGTCAGGTAGAGCCGCGGCGCGATGCTGGCCAGTTCGATGTACTCGTCCTCCGAATGCAGCCCGGCACCGACCACGCCCATGGTTTCCAGCACGGCCGGCTTTTCGCTGCCGGGTACATAGGCATAGCCGGCATCGGTGCCGAATCGCATGGCGATGGGTTCGATGCGCTGGTCGATCTCGCTGTACAGGCGCTGGGCGGTCTCGGCCAGGCGCTTGGAAGCGGAATTCTCCGCCAGCGGCGGGCGACCCTTGTCGATGCGCAGTTCGACCTGGGTGTCATCGATCAGCCGGTTCTGAATGATGCGCTGGCCGTCGGCGAGCACCCGCTCGGTCTCGGTAAGGTCCGAGTAACGCATGTCCGCCTCGGCGCTGGCCTTGTTGGGGATGATGTTGCGCTTCTCGCCGCCGTCGATCATGGTCCAGCTGACCGTGGTGCCCTTGTCCGCATCCCCCAGATCCTTGAGCTGCACCAGCTGGTGCGCCAGCTCCAGGATGGCGTTGCGTCCATCTTCCGGTGCGGAGCCCGCGTGGGACGACTTGCCCTTGACCTCCAGCATCACGGCGTTGATGCCATTGGTTGCGGTGGTTACCGCGTCGCGATCCGGCGGTTCGTAGGAGAAAACGTAATCATGCTTGCGGGCGAGTTCGGCGATCAGTGCCTTCGAGCCCGCCGAGCCCATCTCCTCGTCCGGATTGAACAGCACGGTGATCGTGCCGTAGTCGTCGAACTGCTGGTCGCGCAGCAGCTTGAGCGCATGCAGGATCATCGCCACGCCGCCCTTGGCATCGGCGACACCCGGCCCGTAGGCGCGCTGCCCGTCCATGCGGAACGGGCGTTCGGCGGCGCTGCCTTCGGCGAACACGGTGTCGTAATGGATCATCAGCAGGAAGTTCTTGCTGCCCTTGCCCTGCAAGGTGGCGACGATATTGTCCCCTACCGAGGGCGTGGCCGGTCGGGTGCTCACCTCGGCCCCCAGTGCCTGCAGGCGCTCGACCAGCATCTGGCTGACCGTGGCCAGACCCTTTTCCTGGCCGGTGCCGGTATCCACGGCTACCAGCTGCTCGACGGTTTCGAGATAGGCCGGCTGTTCGGCTTTCGCCTGTTTCAACAGTTCGGCGGGTTCGATTTCGGCAGCCACGGCGGTCACAGACGACAGGCAGAGTGCGACTGCGGCGGCAAGCGGGGCGATGGCGCGGACGTGCATCGGGAAGACCTCGGATCGCGGGGGGTGTTCAAGCTCAGAGCCTCGCCGCTGGCACAACGTTCAGCGTTTCACCTCGCCTGGAGAGTGCTAAGGTCTGCTTTTTCCACTTGTCGGAGAACTCCCGGTGTCCCTGACCACGACCTACGATCCGCAGAACATCTTCGCCCAGATCATTCGCGGCGACGCCCCCTGCTACAAACTCTACGAGGACGACGACGTGCTCGCCTTTCTCGATCTGTTCCCGCAGTCCTTCGGCCACACGCTGGTGATCCCCAAGCGCTCGGCGGCCTGCAACATCCTCGACGTGGACAGCGAGGCGCTCGCGAAGGTGATCAAGGTGGTGCAGAAGCTGACCCGGGCCATCGTCGCCGAGCTCGAGCCCGACGGCGTGCAGGTCGCCCAGTTCAATGGCGCGCCGGCCGGGCAGACGGTGTTCCATATCCACATGCACATCGTGCCGCGCTACGCCGGTGAAGGGCTGGGCATCCACGCGGCGGGCAAGGCCGATCCGGCGGAGCTGGAGAAGCTGCAGGCGCGCCTGCTGCAACGCATCGCCACCCAGGCCTGATCACGGCGCCGGCCATGTCGGCGGCCGGCGCGCTTCGCGACCATCGCAGCAGCAAACAGGCACCAAAGTACAATTCGTGCCCGCCGGGGGGCTTCGTACCCTGCGGGCATGATGCCTCCCACGCTCGTCCTCGTTCGCCGTATACAGCATGCCTTCAGCGCCTGCAGCAGGTGGCTGCGGTTCGGCGTGCTGCTGAGCATCGCCGTGCTGCCCTGGTGCGCCCGCGCCGAGGCGTTGCCGGTGCTCACCCTGAGCGTGCTGCAGTTCGGCACGCCGCACTGGGAGCTGGAACACCTCAAACGACGTCAGCTGGACCACGCCAACGGCTTCGAACTGAAGGTGCGCCTGGCGGCCGACGTGCCGGCGTCGCGCCTGGCATTGTCCAGCGGCAGTGTCGATGGTGCGGTGAGCGACCTGCCCTGGGCGCAGACGCGGCATGCGGCGGGCAGCAGCTATCGCTACCTGCCGTTCTCCTCGCAGCTCGGTGAAGTGCTGGTGCCGGCCGGCAGCACGATCCGCACGCTGGCCGATCTGCGCGGCAAGCGCATCGGCGTCGCCGGTGGGCCGGACGGCCTCGGCTGGCTGCTGCTGCAACGCGCCGCGGCGGAGCAGGGCATCGATCTCGCCAGGGAGGCCCGCGTGCAGTACGCCGCGCCGCCGCTGCTGGGCCAGGCGCTGCGCCGCGGCCAGCTGGATGCGCTGCTGACGTTCTGGCATTTCTCCGCGCGCCTGCGTGGCGAGGGCGGGGTGCAGACTGCCTTCGGCCTGGCCGACCTGCTGGGCGATCTGCAGCTCGACGCGCAGTTGCCGGTACTCGGCTATCTGTTTCCCGAACCCTGGGCGCAGGCCAACGAAGCGTTGCTGCAACGCTTCGCCAGCGCACTGCGCCAGAGCAAGCACGAGCTCGCCAGCGAACCGGCGTACTGGCAGGCGATCCGTCCGCTCATGCGCGCCGAGGATGAGGCGGTGTTCGCCGCGCTGCGCGACAGCTTCGTCGCGGGCATTCCGCAGCCGCTGGATGCCGCACGAATCGCCGACCTGCAGCGGCTGCTGGTGCTGACCGGCAGCGATCCGGCTCGGCTGATGCCGGCCGCGCTGTTCCAGAGCGCACCATGAGCGGCTCGCGCTGGGCCTGCTGGGTGGCGCTGCCGTTGGCGCTGCTGCTCTGGGCCGGCATCGCACTGGTGGTGCAGACACCGTTGCTGCCCACGCCCGCCGCTGTGCTCGAGACCTTCTGGCAAGCGCTGCAGAGCGGCGAGCTGCCCGAGCACCTGCTGGTGACCTTGCGCCGGGTGCTGATCGCGTTCTCCCTGGCCATGGCGCTGGGCACGCTGCTCGGTGTGTGGATGGGCCGCTCGCGGCTGGCCAATGCGCTGCTCGATCCGCTGCTGGTGCTGTTTCTCAACCTGCCGGCGCTGGTCACCATCATCCTGCTCTACGTCTGGTTCGGCCTGGTGGAAGCGGCGGCGGTGCTGGCGGTGGTGGTCAACAAGGTGCCGAACGTCGCGGTGACGGTGCGCGAAGGCGCCCGCAGCCTCGACCCCAAGCTCGAGCAGATGGCGCGGGTCTACGGCTTCGGCCGCTGGCAGCGCATCGCCCACGTCTGGCTGCCGCAGCTGTTCCCCTACCTGATGGCGGCCACCCGCGGCGGGTTGGCGCTGATCTGGAAGATCGTGCTGGTGGTGGAGCTGCTCGGTCGCTCCGACGGCATCGGCTTCCAGCTGCACATGGCCTTCCAGGTGTTTGACGTGGCCAGCATCCTCGCCTACAGCCTGGCGTTCATCGCCGTGGTGCAGCTTATCGAGCTGGCCCTGCTGCAACCGCTCGAACGCCGCGCCTCCGCCTGGCGCGAAGCAGGCGTGCGCCATGCTTGAGCTGCGCCTGAATGGCCCCGCCGCCGGCCACCCGGTGCTCGGTGTGATCGAGGGCCGGGTGTGTGCCGGCGATCGCATCTGCCTGCTCGGGCCTTCCGGTGTCGGCAAGACTACGCTGCTCAACGCCATCGCCGGCCTCGAGCCGCGGTTGAGCCCAGGCGTGCAGCAGCGTGCCGGGTTGCGCATCGGCTATCTCTTCCAGGAACACCGGCTGCTGCCCTGGCGCACGGTGCGGCAGAACCTGGCACTGGTCGGCGCCAGCCCGGCCGACATCGAGCGGCTATTGGCCGAGGTGGGGCTGAGTGGCGCGGCCGACAGCCTGCCGGATCAGCTCTCGCTGGGCATGGCGCGCAGGGCGGCACTGGCGCGCTGTCTGGCGATCAAGCCGGATCTGTTGCTGCTCGACGAACCCTTCGCCTCGCTGGATGCCGAGCGCGCCGCCGAACTGCGCGACCTGATAGCGCGGCTGCTCGTTCGGCACCCCGGGATGGCGATGATCTGCGTGACCCATGACCCGCGCGATGCCGACTACCTGGCCAACCGCCTGTGGTACCTGGTCGGCCGCCCGGCAACGCTGCGCTGCGATGAGCCGCTGGCGGCTGGTAGCCAGAGCGGCGCGCCGCTGCGTCGGGCCTGAACCCTTCAGCCTGCCACCAGCTGCGTCAGCGCATGCAGCACCAGTCCGACCAGGCCACCGACCAGGGTGCCGTTGATGCGGATGTACTGCAGGTCCTTGCCGACGCTCTGTTCCAGCTGCTCGACCAGTTCGCGGCTTTCCCAGTTCTCCACGCGCTGAACGATATAGGCGCCGATCTGCCCGCGGTAGCGTTCCAACAGGCCGGGGGTGGCCGCCAGCAGTTGCTCGTTGATCCAGTTGCGCATGGACTCGTCCGCCGCCAGGCCGTCGCCGAGACCGCGGCAGAGCGCGACGATACGCCGACCGATGCGCGAATCGTCGCGGGCCAGGTCGCTTTCCAGCCAGGCTGTGAGTTCCTGCCAGAGGTTGCCGAAATAGGCGCTGGTGGCCGGGTGTTCCAGCAGTTGGGCGAGGATGCGCTCGACCTCCAGGGCGTAGTGCGGGTCCTGTTCCAGGCGTTCGATGTATTCGCCGACGTGCTCGTCGAAGCGCTGGCGGATCAGGTGTTCGGGGTCGGCAGCGATCTCGGCGATCAGCGCGGACAGGCCGTCGACGAACTTGTTGGCCGACCAGCCGCTCACCGGCCGGCTCAGGCCGAGATAGCGCAGGGTGCGGATCTCCCGGCTGATGGCGTCGGCGACCAGCGCGCGGGTCTGTTCGTCCTGCATGATCGAGTCGAGGCGCAGCAGCAGTTCGTCGAGCATCGCCTGATGGCGCCCCTGGCTGGTCAGCACGCGCAGTGCCTGGGCCAGCGGCGGGGCGAGGTCGAACTTGCGCAGGCGGCCGATCACCTTGGCTTCGACAAAGGCGCGCACGCGCTCGTCATGCAGCGCGGCGATGCCGAAATGCGCGACCCCGGTAAGCCGGCGGCCGACCGCTTCGGCATTGCGTGGATGGCGCAGCCAGCCGGCCAGGCGCGAGGCGAGGTCCAGCTCCTGCAGCTTGGCCAGTACCAGCGGCGTGGCGAGGAAGTGGGTGGTGATGAAGCTCGACAGGTTGCGGCCGATGCGCGCCTTGCTGCGCGGGATGATCGCCGTATGGGGGATCGGCAGGCCGAGCGGGTGGCGGAACAGGGCGGTGACGGCGAACCAGTCGGCGATCGCGCCGACCATGGCAGCCTCGGCGAAGGAGGCGACATAGCCCCAGGCCGGGTGAACGGTCTCGAAACGGGTCGCGACGATGTACAGCAGGGCGGCCAGCAACAGCAGCAGGCCGGCGACCAGCTTCATCCGCGAAACCGGTGACTGCCAGGCGCTGATCAGCGAACGCATGCGGTTCCTCGTGTCGATGGTGAGCGTGTGTGCAGTAGACAGCAAAGCAGGGATGGCGGTCGGTACGCGCTGCAGCTCTGCAGGGTAGGTTCAGCAGTTGGCTGCGATGCTTCGGTGGGCTGAGCCCACCTCTGGGGCATGAAGCCGTGAGGTGGGCGTCGCCTCGTGGATCAGACCTCGTCTTCTTCCTCGCGGATCAGCACGTACTGGCCTTCGGCGTCGTTCAGGCAGTCCCAGACGTAGAACATCGAGATCTTGCCCGGGCTTTCGGTGACCGCGGCATAGTCGCCGGGCACGGCGGTGAAATAGACCCCGGAATCGGGTGCCGCCTGACAGGCGATGCGGGCGACGACGAAGGCTTCCGGCGCGGTGCCGTCGAAGTAGTCGTCGCGATCCTTGGCATCCCATTCGGCCGGCGCCTGGAAGGGGCCGGTGATGACGATGCGTGCGTCTCCTAGGTCCTGCTCTTCCGCTTCCTCGTCATATTCGTCGGGGCGGTAGAGGGTGCATTCCAGAGCGTCCGGGTTTTCGAGAATGGCCGCGCGGGATTGTGGGGTGAGTGTCTGCATGGAATCTCCGACTGCGGTTGGGTGAGCTGGCAGTGTGGTGGAGCGCAGCGGGTAGCGCAATCGGTTGGATGGTCGCGCCTGCCTGCGACGCCGTCCCGCGCGGCGTCACAGGCGCTGCCTGCCAGGGCTAGGCGCGGAAGCGCTCGACCTGGGTGCGCAGTTCGGCTGCCAGCTTGTCCAGCTCGCCGGCGGTGCCGGCCAGGTTGGCGACCACCTCGCGCTGCTCCTGGTTGGTCAGTGCGATGCTCTGCAGGTTGCTGCTGAGCAGTGTGGCGGTGCTGCTCTGCTCCTGGGTGGCGGTGCTGATGGCGCTGAACTGCTCGTCGGCACTGCGGCTCTGGTCGTCGATCAGGGCGAGCACCTCGGCCACCTTGGCGTTGCGCTGCAGGCCGTCGTCCATCAACCGCTGGCCCCGTTCCATGGTGCTCATGGCGTTGCCGGTTTCGGCCTGGATCTGGCTGATCATGCCGGTGATGCGGTCGGTGGCTTCGCGGGTGCGCGAGGCCAGGCTGCGCACCTCGTCGGCGACCACGGCGAACCCGCGACCCTGTTCGCCCGCCCGTGCGGCTTCGATGGCCGCGTTCAGGGCGAGCAGGTTGGTCTGTTCGGCGATGGCGGTGATTACCCCGACGATGCTGCCGATCTCCTGCGAGCGCTTGTCGAGGCTCTCCACCACGCGGGCGGTACCGCTCAATGCCGTGGCGATCTGCGCCAGGGCCTCGGATGCCTCGTCCATGGCGGCACGGCCGACACGGGTCTGCTCGGCATTGGCGCGCGCCACGCGCTGGGTGTCGCGCATGTTGTCGGCGATGTTCAGCGAGGTGGCGCTGAATTCCTCCACCGCACCGGCCATGCTGGTGATCTCGCCGGACTGCTGCTCCATGCCTTCATTGGCGCCGCCGGAAAGCCCGGCCAGCAGTTGCGCACGCTGGCTGACCTCGCCCGAGGCGCCGCGGATACGCGACACCATGCCCGACAGCGCGTCACCCATGCGGTTGAAGCTGTCCGCCAGCTGGCCGATCTCGTCGCGGCTGCGCACGTCCAGGCGGACGCTGAGATCGCCCGCACCCAATGCCTGCGCCTGCTGCACCACGGCAGCCAGCGGCTTGAGCTTGTGCCGCAGCAGCCAGATGGTCGCGGCAACCGCGAGGATCATCGCCAGCAGGTTGCCAATGGCCAGCCGGGCGCCGATGCTCCAGGTCACGTCCTGTATCTCGGCCGCCGGCATGCTCGCCAGCACGGTCCAGGGGCCGCCTTCGAAGAGGGTCGCGACGCTGTAGATTTCCTGGTCGGCATCGCTCCAGTAGCCGCCCGTGCCGTTCTGGCTGATCAGCTCGGCTACCGTTGCAGCGGCCTGGTCGGCCTGCCGCAGATTGGCCGGCGCGACCAGCCATTGGCGTTTTTCGTCGAGCAGCGCGAGCGAGCCGGTTTCGCCGATGCGAAAGCGCGCCAGGTTGTCGAACTGGATTCGTTGTGCGTCGGTGTAGTCGAAGCCGACGAACAGCACGGCGATCACCTGGCCGGCAGGGTCCTTCACCGGCGTGTACTGGGTCATGTAGTGCCGGTCGAAGAGGAACGCGCGGCCGATGTACTGCTTTCCACTGAGTAGCAGCGGATACGCCGGGTGCTGTCGGTCCAACAGGGTGCCGATCGCGCGGCTGCCGTCCTGCTTGGTGACCGAGGTGCTGACCCGCACGAAGTCGTCGCCCGTGCGCGCGAACACGGTGGCGACACCGGCGGTCATTTCGCGGAAGTCGTCGACCACGCTGAAATCGTTGTTCAGTGGCGCGCCTTCATGCATGAGCGCTGGCGTCATGACGCCGCCGACGTCGATACGCTGGTCGGTGGCGAGCTGCAAGCCATCGCTGAAGCGCTTTTCGAACAGCCCGCTCAAGCGCTGAGTGTTCTCGCGCAGGGTGCCGTGGAAGGTCGCCAACTGATCGGCCAGCAGCCGTGCTTCGCTGGCCAGATGCTGCTCCCGGGTGTTGAGGTTGGATGCGCTCAGCGAGCGAAGCGCGAAGACGGTGCTGCCGGTGATGACCACGGCAAGAATGAGCGCAAGCGCCAAGCCGAGTTGCGAGGCGATTCGAGCACGAGGCTGCTGCAAGGGATCTCCTGACCGAGCAGAAAGGATGGAAGGCATATGCTCGATACATTCGACGCTATCGGCTTGGCGACATCGATCTTTAGACGCTGCGACGGGCGTGTTGTGTGGCCTGCACCGGCTTCGGACCACCGGTAGGCCGTGCCGCGAACGTCACGGCTTTTGCCGCCTCCAATCGATACCGAGCCACCACTGACAAGCGAGGCAGGCGTGAAAACAGACGAGCTGCAGGCGGGCGAGGAGCCCGACGTGACCATGACCGACTCCGGCGAGAAGAACCCCGGCGAGGATCCGGATTTCGACGACAAGCCGACCCGACTGGACGACCCGGACGAGCCCGAGGTGCTGTCGGACGATCCGGACATCCAGGGCATCGACGGCTCCAACCAGCCGAGCTAACGCCCCAACGACCCGCCTGTGGCGGGCCGTCCCTACGCGAGGACATATGCATGGACATCTATCAAGTCAGACCCACCACGGTGGGCTGGGAGCTGGAAGACCAGCAATCCCATGAAACCGTGCTGCGCACCCTTACCAAGGACGAGATGTACAGTGCCCTGGACGCCTTCATGGACGGCCGCACGGCGTCGGTGGAGGTCATCGGTCGCGACGGTGAGGTGGAGGAAGAGCGGCCCTATCCGGGCAGCCATCACCTGTGATGCGGCAGGGCAATTTCCTTCAATAATGCGATCTCCCGCGCCGGGTAGCCTGCGGCCTTCCTAATCCAGGCAGGCACCGCTTCTCATGGAACTCTATCTCTCGATGGCCGCCTTCGCCCTGGCGTCCTCCATCACGCCCGGGCCAGTCAATCTGGTAGCGCTGAACTGCGGTGCGCGGTTCGGCTTGCGTGCCAGCGGCCGACACATCGCCGGCGCCACCCTCGGTTTCACCCTGCTGTTGCTGCTGATCGGACTCGGCCTGTACGAGTTGCTGGAACGCGCCCCGGTATTGCTGCGCGGCATTCAGTGGGGCGGTGTGGCCTTTCTGCTCTACATGGCCTGGCGCCTGGCCGCCGATGACGGTCGACTGCACCCTCAGAGTGCCACAAGTGGCCCCTCGCTCTGGCAGGGTGCGCTGATGCAATGGCTCAATCCCAAGGCCTGGCTGGCGTCGGTGGCTGGCATGGGGCTTTTCGCGGCGAACGGTGATGTGCTGCGGATCTGGCTGTTCGCCGGCCTCTACTTCCTGATCTGCTACGCCTCCATTGCCTGCTGGGCCGGCGCCGGCGCCTTGCTTGGTCGCTATCTGCAGGAACCGGCGCGGGTTCGCTGGTTGAATCGCAGCATGGCATTGCTGCTGGTCGCCAGCGCGCTCTATCTGCTGCTGGGCTAGTGCCGTGCGGCCCTGGCGACACGGTCGCGGTACTGCCCGGGAGTCGCCGCCAGCTGGCGCTTGAAGGTGCGCTGGAAGTGCGCCTGATCGGCGAAACCCGCGGCCAGGGCCACCTCCGCCAGCTCACGCCCCTGGCGCAGCCAGTGCTGGCTGCGCTGGATGCGGCGGTTGAGCAGATAGGCGTGCGGGGTCATGCCGTAGTGCTGCTTGAAGGCGCGGATCAGGTAGGACGGCGACAATCCGGCGGCCTGGCAGATGTCCTCCAGGCGCAGGGCCTGGGTGCAATGCTCGGCGATATAGTCGGCGGCGCGCCGCAGCTGTCGCAGCGGCTCGCTGGTCGCCCCGCGCGGAGCCGGGGCCAGCGTCTGTTGCAGCTGGGTGAAGAACTCGACCGCGAGACTCTGCTTGTGCAGCGTCTCGCCCTGCGGATCGGTCAGGCAGGCATGAAGCTGCGTCAGTGCACCGAACAGCCGCGGGTCGGCGCTTTGGATGGCGGCATAGGGCACGAAGCGGCCATCGCTGCTGGCCCCCAGCTCGTGTTGCAGCGCCCCCAGCCAGTGCGCATCGACATAGAACATCAGGTACGACCAGGGCTGGCCGTCGATGGGGTTGCAGGCATGCACGGTCTGCGGATTGATCAGCACCAGGGTGCCGCGGCTGATCCGTGCGCGGGCGTCACCGTTGAAGTAGGTGCTGGCGCCGGCAGTGATCGCGCCGATGGAAAAGGTCTCGTGACAGTGCGCGGCATAGCAGACCTTGCGGCCATCGGCGACGGCGCGCGCTTCCAGGAAGGGCAGGGCGTCGTCGCGCCAGAAGCGGGGTTGGTCGTCGTCCGGGTTGTTCACGTTGTGCCTGCCGTCATCGATACGAAACTGAGGTCTGACTCTAGCAATCATCCGCCGCTCTGGCATGCTCGATCGTCCGGCTCGCCGCTTCGTCTTCCGCACAAGGAGTTCCCATGCGCCCGTTGCTTGTCTTCACCGCACTGCTTTCGCTGGCCGGCTGCTCGTCGTGGCAGCCCGATGCCGAGGACATCGAGCCGGTGCCGGCCGAGCGGGTACTGGCCTATCAGCAGCCGCTGGAAAACGGCGGCGAGGTGGTGGTGACGCGGGATTTCGGCCTGCGCGGCGGCGGCTGCTACATCGCCGTGCTGATCGATCGCCAGCTGGCGGCACGCATCCATGTCGGCGAGGTGGTGCGTTTCCAGGTGCCGGCTGGCGCGCGGATCGTCAGCATCGGCACCGATCCGCTGGATGACACCCTGTGCGGCAAGCTCAGCCTGCGCCGCGAGAAGCTGGCGCAGGTGCAGGCGGGCCAGACGCTGGAGTATCGCGTCATCAGTGACAACCGCATCGGCTTCGACATCATTGCGGTCGAGCCGTAGCCCGCAGGGTTACTTGATCACCTTGCGCGCGGTCTCGAGGTATTCGTTGCCGTAGCGCTTAACCTCGGCGGCGTTCTGTGCCTCGGAGGCGATATGGATTTCCTCGAGGGTGTCGGTCAGGCCATCCATCTCCTCGTTGATCTTCTCCAGCGCGTCCTTGAGCGTGTAGGTCAGCTCGTGGATCTGCGCGAGGCTCTCCGGCGTCAGGCCCTGGGCCATGGCCTGTTCCAGCCGGCTGTTGTACTCGGAGAAGTTCTTCACCGCCTCGGCCAGGTTGCGTGACGGTTGCGCGTCGGCGATGGCGTGGCTGGCGATCAGGCTGGACAGCGCCAGCACGGCAGTCTGGATGAGTGTTTTCACGACAGGTCCCATGGGTCGAAAGATGGGGCGCGAAGGTATCACTTGGCCATCCGCGCGACGTGCAGCAGCGCACAGTCTGCGCTGCGCCATTAGTCGCATGCCGGTGATGCGCCGGGCCCGTCCTGACCACGCCGAAGCGTTCGGAGGGTGATGCTGCCGAGTTCCCGTCAGGTCTCTGCAGCGGCTCTGGCACGCCCGTTGCGAGAGGTTTTTCGCTAAAGCGCAGAGGCGATCGGCCGATAGCGATTTGCTGCTGGCTGTTCGCCGCTATCGGTGCCAGCGCTCGGGGATTCAACAACAACTACCTCGTCCCGTCTCCAGGATTGCATGGTTCCGCAAGGGAACCGCAGGCCGGCACTGCCTCGTGTCGGCA
The DNA here is from genome assembly GCF_051948915.1 of Stutzerimonas sp. Brlt_14. Lineage (NCBI taxonomy): Bacteria > Pseudomonadati > Pseudomonadota > Gammaproteobacteria > Pseudomonadales > Pseudomonadaceae > Stutzerimonas > Stutzerimonas sp. Brlt_14. Next base: position 635,875 of record NZ_JAYJLM010000001.1, on the reverse strand, counting down.
TGAACCAGTCGAACCTGTTGCCTTACTTGCCAATTTGCCACGCCTTCGGCGCCGGCATGCCATATGGAAAAGAACGAATGATGCAGCAACTGACTATCCGAGCCCGCCTGCTGATCCTGATCGGGGCAATGCTGAGCGCCTGTCTGGTCATCGGCCTGACCGGGCTGAACGCGCAGCAGCGCAGCGTTGCCGGCCTCAACACCGTTTATCTCGACCGCGTGGTGCCATTGCGCGACCTCAAGCTGATCGCCGACCTCTATGCGGTGAAGATCGTCGACGCCACGCACAAGACGCGCAGCGGGATGCTCAGCTACCAGCAGGCGCGTGATGACGTACGGACCGCGCGGGCCGAGATCCGGCGGCTCTGGGGCGAGTACATGAACACCAGCCTGATCGACGCCGAGCGGCAGGCGTCCGCCCGCATCGAAGTGCTGATGCAGAAGGCCGACGCACCGCTGGACGACCTTGAACGCATTCTCGACCGCCACAGCGAAAAGCGCCTGGCCGCATTCGTCATCAACGATCTGTACCCGCTGATCGACCCGATTTCCGAGGGCTTCAGCGAGCTGATCGGCTTGCAACTGGGCGAAGCCAAGGGCGAGTACGAGCGCGCTCTGGCGCTCTATCAGCGCAATCGGGTGCTGAACATCGGTTTGCTGCTGGTCATGCTGATCGGCGGCGGGATTTTCGCCATGGTCCTGCTGCGCAGCATCAGCCGGCCGCTGGAAGCGCTGAAGCAGGCGGCAGCCTCGGTCGCCGCAGGTGACCTGAGTCGTACCATCGAGTGCCGCGGGCGTGACGAGATCACCCAGGTGCAGCAGTCGATCCGGCAGATGCAGCAGACCCTGCGCGACACCCTGCAGGACATCCAGGGCTCGGCCACGCAACTGGCGTCCGCCGCCGAAGAGCTGCATGCGGTCACCCAGCACACTGCCCAGGGCATCCACCAGCAGAACGAGGAAGTGCAGATGGCCGCCACTGCGGTCACCGAGATGTCGGCGGCGGTGGACGAGGTGGCCGGCAACGCCAACCGCACCTCCGATGCCTCGCGTAATGCCGAGACGGTCGCCGATGCGGGCCGCCGGCAGGTCACGGCGACGCGCCAGACCATTCACCAGCTCAGCGATCGGCTGCAGGAAAGCGTCGGCACCGTGACGCGGCTGGCCGAGGAAGCGGCGAGCATTGGCAAGGTCGTCGACGTGATCCGTTCCATCGCCGAGCAGACCAACCTGCTGGCACTCAACGCGGCCATCGAGGCGGCGCGCGCCGGTGAGGCCGGGCGAGGTTTCGCGGTGGTGGCTGACGAGGTGCGCAACCTGGCGCAGCGCACTCAGAGTTCGACCCAGGAAATCGAGCGCATGATCGGCGCGATCCAGAGCGCCACCGAGCAGTCGGTGCACGATATGCAGCAAAGCAGCGAATTCGCCGCGCGCAGCCAGGCCATGGCCGACGAGGCGGATCAGGCGCTGGGGCTGATCGCCGAGCGGGTCGGGCAGATCAACGAGATGAACCTGGTCATCGCCAGTGCCGCCGAGGAACAGGCACAGGTGGCCCGAGAGGTGGACCGCAACCTGGTAGCCATTCGCGACATTTCCGAGCAGAGCGCCACCGGCGCGCAGCAGACTTCGGTGGCCAGCGACGAGCTGGCGCGGCTGGCCACGCAGCTCAACCGGCTGGTGGGGCGCTTCCGCCTCTGAAGCAACTCGCCGCGGACGCGGCCGGGACATGCGCTGTCGCAATCCGGTCGCGAACCCGGCAGCACGAATGCATTCCTATGTACGGAGCTGTCTCACCGAACAGAGGAGTCGCCCCGTGAAAACTGCCGTGTCCGCTCTGGCGCTTGCCGCCGGCCTAACCCTGAGCCTGCCAGTACTGGCCGAAAGCCGGACCAGCTATGGCCCGCAGCTGGAAGGATTCAGCTATCCGCATCCGCTCAAGCACTATCGTTTCGAGTCCCAGGGCAAGCCGATGCAGATGGCCTACATGGACGTTGCGCCGACCGGCCAGGCGAACGGCCGCACGGCGCTCCTGCTGCATGGCAAGAATTTCTGTGGCGCGACCTGGGAGCGCACCATCGAGGTGCTCAACGAGGCCGGCTACCGCGTAATCGCCCCTGATCAGGTCGGTTTCTGCAGTTCGAGCAAGCCCGAGGGCTACCAGTTCAGCTTCGCCCAGCTGGCGCACAACACCCAGGCCCTGTTGCAGCAGGAGGGCATCGACCAGGTCAGCGTCATCGGTCATTCCATGGGCGGCATGCTGGCCGCGCGGCTGGCGCTGAGCTATCCGCAGCTGGCCGAGCAGCTGGTGCTGGTGAACCCCATCGGACTGGAGGACTGGCAGGCCGAAGGCGTGCCCTATGCACCCATCGATCAGCTTTACCAGGCCGAGCTGAAGACCGATTTCGACAGCATCAAGGCCTACCAGCAGAAGTTCTACTACAACGGCAACTGGAAGCCGGAGTACGACCGCTGGGTCGCCATGTTGGCCGGCATGTACGCCGGCGAGGGCAAGGAGCGGGTGGCCTGGAACCAGGCGCAGACTTCGGAAATGGTCTTCACCCAGCCGGTGATCCACGAGTTTCCCCGCATCAGCACACCGACACTGCTGCTGATCGGCGGCCTGGACCGCACCGCGCCTGGCGCCAACCGGGCGCCGGACGAGGTCGCCAAACGCCTGGGTAACTACCCGGAACTGGGCCGCCAGGCCGCCGCCATGATTCCCCAGGCCAGGCTGGTGGCCTTCCCGGACCTGGGGCATTCACCCCAAGTCGAGGCGCCGGAAGAATTTCACCGTGCCTTGCTCGAAGGACTGCAGCGTTGAGCGATTCAGCTGAGTCGCCGGATGGCTTATCTCAGCAGATGCACCGCCAGGCCGGCCACAGCGCAGGCCAGCAACACCTGGATCACGCCACGCTTGTAGCGGAACAGCGCCACGGCTGCACCTAGCGCGATCATCGCCGAGGGCCAGTCGAATCTGCCGGCGAAGCCCTCTGGCCAGAGCACGTGGTAGCCGAAGAACAGCGCCAGGTTGACGATCACGCCGACCACCGCGGCCGTGATTGCGGTGAGTGGGGCGGTGAACTTGAGCTGGCCGTGAGTCGACTCCACCACGGGGCCTCCGGCCAGAATTAACAGGAACGACGGCAGAAAGGTGAACCAGGTGACCAGACACGCTGCGAGGGCGCCGGCGGCAAATGCCTGGTCGGCAGCGAAGACCGGCTGCACGTAGGCGCCGACGAAGCCGACGAAGGCCACCACCATGATCAGCGGGCCGGGCGTGGTTTCGCCCAGCGCCAAGCCATCGATCATCTGAGTCGGGGTCAGCCAGGCGTAGTGCCCGACTGCACCCTGGTAGACATAGGGCAGCACCGCATAGGCGCCACCGAAGGTCAGCAGCGCGGCCTTGGTGAAGAACCAGCTCATCTGGGTGAGTGTGCCGCCCCAGCCGAACAGCGCCATCAGCAGAGCCATCGGCAGTATCCAGAGCACGGCGCCGATGCCGAGCAGCGCGATCAGGCGAGGCCAACGAAAGCGCGCATGGGCAGGTGGTGGGGTGTCGTCATCGATCACCGCCGGGCCATAGGATTTGTCCGCCGCCGCATGGCCACCGCCAAGGTTGAACTGACCGGGCGCGAAGCGTCCGCCCAGGTAGCCGACCAGGGCAGCCCCCAGCACGATGAGCGGGAAGGGCACGTTGAGCGCGAAGATCGCCACGAACGAGGCGCCGGCGATAGCCCACAGCCAGCCGTTCTTCAGTGCGCGCGAGCCGATGCGGTGGGCTGCATGCAGCACGATGGCGGTCACGGCCGGTTTGATGCCGTAGAAGATCCCGGCGACCAGCGACACCTCACCGTAGACAAGGTAGATCCAGGACAGCAGGATGAGGATCAGCAGCGACGGCAATACGAACAGCGCACCGGCGACGATTCCGCCCCAGCTGCGGTGTAGCAGCCAACCGATATAGGTCGCCAGTTGCTGCGCCTCCGGGCCGGGCAGCAGCATGCAGTAGTTGAGTGCGTGGAGAAAGCGCCGTTCGGAGATCCAGCGACGCCGCTCCACCAACTCCTGATGCATGATCGCGATCTGCCCGGCCGGGCCGCCGAAACTGATGAAGCCGAGCTTGAGCCAGAACAGCAGCGCCTGCCTGAAACTCACGGGCTCGCTACGCGGTTGTGCCGAGTCGGGTTGCATGCTGTTGTCATTCATCGGTCTGCGTTTCCACGGCAAAGGCCGCCAGCAATCCATCGAAGATGGCGCAGGCGGCGTCCAGTAATTCGTCGTCGCTTTCCAGGCTGGCGCGCAGGCCGGCCAGCACTCGCTCCACGCCCGCGGCTTCGGCAGGCTGGGTGCCGCCGATGTCCAGGTAGTGCACAACAGCGGCCACTCGGTCGAGCCCGGGCGCCGCCAGGGAGAAGCTGGCCTGAATGGTTTCGAAAGTGACGCGGTCGCCGACATGGCTGAAGCGCGCGCCATCGAAATCAAAGCCCAGTGCCTCGCTCGGGCAGGCTTCGGGCGTCGGTAACCAGAGGATGCGTGCCGCGGGGTCGATAAAGCGCCTGATCAACCAGGCGCTGGCCAGGCGGTCGACCCAGGGTCGGCAGCGGGTGGCCCATGTGCGTCCCTTGAACTCGTGCAACGACAGCCGCTCCAGCGCCTGTTCCTGGCTGCTCGGCTCGTCGCGTGAAAGCGCCCGGCTGATGGCCAGTTCCAGCTCGCGCAGTTTGGCGTCGGCCTGCTGCTGCGCCGCATCCGGGAAAAAGTCGATCTCCGTGAGTTGGGCGTAGGCCTTGCGCAACTTGCGCGCTTGGCGCGTCAGCGACAGCGCGGTCTCCGGCGTGACCTGGATGAGCTGAGTGTCGGCCTCGGCACGCAGACTGGCGTACTCCGACGCTCTGGAAAACAGTGAGACGAAGCGCTCGCCCTGGGGATCGCACACCGGCAGAACGCAGGCATAACCCTCGCCGCCGAGGATGTCGCGCTCGACACGGGACATGCTTTCGCGACAGGCCGGCTGATCCGGTAGTAGGTAGACGCCGTCGCGCAATACCGCAGCGCCGGCTGCCTTCAGTGCTCGCCAGGCGCGCATGCGTTCGGCGGCATTCGATGTCGGCAAAGCCAATATCAAACAGAGCCAATGAGCCACTGTAGAGCTCTCACGTAAATGTGTGCGAACTCTACATCACTTATCGATAGTCAGCAGCGTATTGCTGCCGAATCTAATCGCGGCTGGAGATCTCCACCGACGGCTGACTGGCGGACTTGAGCAACGCCTGCAGTGCCCTGGCGTAGGCGCTGGGTGCTACGCGCAGGCTGTTGTTGTGCGTGGCGCCCTCCACCAGCAGCAGCTCCTTGGGCGGGCGTGCGGCTTGGTAGAGCTGTTCGCTGAAGCGTGCCGGCACGTAGCGGTCATCGGTGCCGTGTACCACCAGCAGCGGCATGCCGATGCGGTCGATCTTGTCGATCGAGTCGAATTTCTGCGACAGCAGCCAGCGCACCGGCAGCGTGGTGTCGGAAACCACCGTCGCCACGTCGGCCAGCGAGGTGAAGGTCGATTCGATGATCAGCGCCCGCGCTTGCGGCGGGCTGTCGCCGCGCTCGGCCTGTTCGCCAAGCTCGGCAGCGAGGTCCACGGCCACCGCGCCGCCAAGGGAGTGGCCGTAGATGAAGCGTTTGTCCGGGTCCGGTTGCAGCGCCTTCAGACGTTCCCAGCCGACCCGTGCGTCGGCGTAGACACTGCGTTCGGATGGCAGCTCGCCCAGGCTCTGGCCGAAGCCGCGGTAGTCGATGGCCAGCACCGAGAACCCCAGGTTGCGCAGCTGCTCGAGACGGAACAGATGGCCGGTGAGGTTCCAGCGCACACCGTGCAGGTAGAGCAGCGCGGGAGCATCGGCATCGGCCGCCGGCCACCACCAGGCGTGGATGTTCTGCTGGTTGCCGAAGGTCGAGTGCGTCAGCTGCAGTTCTTCGACGCCGCGGGGCAGGCCGCTGAACCAGGACGCGTTGCCCGGCTCGATGCGAAATACCAGTTCGCGTTCCTTCTGCGCGAGCACCGAACAGCCGACCGGCAGGCCAACGGCGATCATGGCAACCAGCAACAGGCAGAGCCGGCGGGCCTTGCTGCGGAACAGGAAGAAACGCTGCAAGGGCGTTCACCTCGACGATCAGAAAGCCATAGATGGGACCCGCTTGCCGGACGATCTGCAAGACGGGTCGTCGCAGCACTGATTACTGCATGTTGCGCGCCAGGCTGGAGGCCGCTCGCCAGGCGAAATTCGGCATCAGGAACAGCAGGCGGCGCTGCGGGCGTCGGCCTCCTGCTCGCTGCGTTGCACCTTCCAGGCCCAGGCGAACACCAGCAGGCCGCCTACGGCCGTCGCGGCGCCGATATAACCGGTGGAGGTCCAGCCGAGTCCGGCGGTGATCGCCAGACCGCCGAGCCAGGGTCCCAAGGCGTTGGCGATGTTGAAGGCGGCATGGTTGGAGGCTGCCGCCAGAGTCTGGGCATCCGCCGCGACGTCCATCAGATGGGTCTGCAGGGCCGGTGACAGCGAGACCATGGTGCCCACGGCGAATACCGCCGGAAAGATGGTCCACACCGAGTGCGCGGCCAGCGGAAACACCAGCAGCACCAGGGCGCTCCACAGCAGGAGCCAGGCGACCGCCTGGAAACGCAGGCGATCGAACAGCCAGCCGCCGAACACGTTGCCGACGATGCCGCCGAGGCCGAAGGCGGCCAGGGCGAAGGGAATCCATCCGGCATTGACGCCGGTGACTTCCAGCAGGGTCGGCGCCATGTAGCTGAACACGCAGAACATGCCGGCGAAGCCGATGGAGCTGATCGCCAGGGCCAGCCAGACCTGCGGCCGATTGAAGGCGCGGATCTCGTGCAGCGGGCTGTTTCGCGGCTCGTCGCGGTTGAGCGGCAGGAACAGCGCCACCAGCAGCACCGTCAGCAGGGCGATGGCGCCGACCAGGGCGAATGCGTAGCGCCAGCTCAGCCACTGCCCGAGCCAGGTGGCCAGCGGGTTGCCGATCAGGATCGCCACTGTCAGGCCCATCAGCACCCGCGCCACGGCCTGGGCGCGCTTGTCCGGCGGCACCATGGAGGCGGCCACCAGCATTGCCACACCGAAATAGGCACCGTGGGGCAGGCCGGTGACGAAGCGGGCGATCATCAGGGTCGGGTAGTCGGGCGCCAGGGCACTGGCGAAGTTGCCTAGGGCGAAGAAGCCCATCAGCAACAGCAGCAGGTGCAGGCGGTACAGCCGCGAGCCGAGGATCGCCAGCAGCGGCGCACCCACCACCACGCCCAGCGCGTAGGTACTGATCACGTTGCCCACCTGGGGTTCGCTGATGCCAAGGCCCTCGGCCACATTGGGCATCAGGCCCATGATGGCGAACTCGCCGGTGCCGATGGCAAAACCGCCCATGGCCAGGGCCAGTTCGATCAGCAGCACGGCTCGGGCGGAAAGGGGCGGAGTCGCTGCGGTGGCTGGCGCCGTCATGGATACCTCGTCACGTCGAAAGGGGCGGCATTATTCACGCTTGCGGGCTCAGGTAAAGCCCGACTGCCAAAGAAGGAGATCACAGGGTGGTGGGATTGCATCGGCGCGCCGGAGTTCGACCCTGGGGAGGGCGGCGTGCGGGTCCGAGGCGCGGAATCGGATAATTGGATGGACGGTTGGCTGGCGCCGGTTTTTTAACCCTCGATCTTGACTTTGGTCAGGGTGACCGAGAGGTCGCCTCCGTATTTTGCGCGCCAAGTCTCATCTCGTTCCGATCATCCAGTTAGCCCTGCCTCGAGCGGGCGACTCGGCCGGCTTCGAGAGGCATCTCGTATCGACCAAGACAACCCCATGAAACTCGTGTTTTCCCTTGCCGAACTGCTGATGAACCGGCTCAATTATCCGAGCAAGTTCGCCCTGATCGGGCTCTTGGTGTTCCTCGCCTTTGCCAGCCTGATGTGGACCATCGCCAGCCAGCTCAACCGCACCATCGAGCGCGCCGAGAACGAACTGGTGGCTTCCGCTCTGGCGCGACCATTGTCCAAACTGGTGGAACTGACCCAGCAGCACCGCGGCGTGTCGGCGATGCTGCTGGGCGGTAACCTGGCCATGGCCGATCGCCGAAGCGCGCTGCAGGCCAATGTCGATGGCGCGACGGCGGAGCTGAACCGTGTGCTGGCCGACGACAAGCGCAGCATGCGCGAATGGCAGGACATCGGTCGCGGCTGGAACGAGATCAAGCGCGACGTACAGGGCTGGTCGCAGGCACAGAGCTACCAGGCGCACACCGCGCTGATCGGCCAGTTGCTGAACTTCCAGACGCTGCTGTCGGACGCCTACGGCCTGACCTTCGACCCCGAGCCGCAGTCCTACTACCTGATGACCACGGCGGTCAGCCGACTGCCGTTTCTGATCGAGCGGCTCGGCCGCCTGCGCGGCAGTGCCTCGGCGATGCTGGCCAAGGGCGCGATCAGCGACGAGCAGCGTACCGCGCTGATCGTCATCACCGAGGAAATCCGCTCGGCCACGGTGGAGATGGAACGCAGCATGGATAAGGTCATCGCTCAGCGTCCGGAGCTGCAAGTACAGCTCCAGCGGGCAATGGCGACGCTGCGCGAGCGTGGCGAGGCGGTCGACCGGGTGGTGCAGGGCATGGTGCTGCGCGGCGATTTCACCAGCACCTCATCCGCGCAGTTCTTCGACATGACCACCGAGGCGATCGGCATTGCCTACACGCAGATGTACGACGTGCTGCTGCCGAACCTTGATCAGCTGCTGCAACAGCGCATCGATGACGCCCGGCAGATGCTGCACGGCAACCTCGCCGTGCTGCTGGTGGTGCTGGCGGTGATCGGCTACCTGTCGGTGGGCGCCTACCTGTCGGTAATGACCAGCATCCGTAGCCTGCGCGAGGGCAGCGAACGCCTCGCCGCCGGCGACCTCACCGCCACAATCGAGCTGGCGGCACGGGACGAGCTGCGTTACGTGGCCGGCAGTTTCAACGACATGGCCGGCGCCATGCGCGCGCTGATCGGCAGCATCAAGAGCAACTCCGACCATGTGGCCGATTCCGCGCGCAGCCTGGCGACCGCCTCGGGGCAGATTCATGTGGCATCCCAGTGCCAGAGCGATGCGGCATCGAGCATGGCCGCGGCGGTGGAGCAGATGACGGTCGGCATCGAGAGTATCGCGCGCAATGCTGGCGAGGCCGACGCGCTGGCCCATCGTTCCGGCGAACTGTCGCGCCAGGGCGGCGAGATCGTTGCCGCAGTGGTCGAGGAGATCAGCCAGATCGCCGTCTCGGTGAGTGATTCGGCGCGTACCGTCGCCGAGCTGGGCGAGCGCTCCGGGCAGATTTCCGCCATCGTCGGGGTGATCGGCGACATCGCCGCGCAGACCAACCTGCTGGCGCTCAATGCGGCGATCGAAGCTGCCCGTGCCGGCGACCAGGGCCGAGGTTTCGCCGTGGTGGCCGATGAGGTGCGCAAGCTGGCCGAACGCACCGCCAACTCCACCAAGGAGATCGCACAGATGGTCGCGGCCATTCAGGAAGGCACCGAAGGGGCGGTGCAGGGCATGGAGCAGGGCGTGGCCAAGGTCAACGAGGGCGTCGCCCGGGCCCAGCGCGCCGGCGAAGCCATGGGCGGCATCCGCGAGGCGGCCAATCAGGTGCTGTTCACCGTGGCAGAGATTTCCAACGCGTTGCGCGAGCAGAGCGCGGCATCCGCCGAGATCGCCCAGAAGGTGACCACCATCGCCCGCATGGCCGAGGAAAACGGCGAGGCGGTGGGCAGCAACCACCACACCGCCAGCCGCCTGAGCGAACTGGCCGGCACCCTGCTGGACAACGTCAGCCGCTTCAAGGCCGGCTGACCGGCGAGCTGCAACGGCACCGTCCGGTGCCGTCATTGCGGTTCAGAGTGGCCAGATCCAGAGAATCGCCGGCACCGCGCAAAGCACCACCAGAATCGACAATGGCAGTCCCAGCCGCCAGTAGTCGCCGAAACGGTAGCCGCCGGGCGCCATCACCAGGGTGTTGGACTGGTGGCCGATGGGGGTCAGGAAGGCGCAGGAGGCACCGATCGCCACCGCCATCAGGAAGGGGTCGACCGAGGCGTCCATGCCGCGCGCCAGGCTGATCGCCACCGGCGCCGCGAGCACCGCAGCGGCGGCATTATTGACCACGTTGGAGATCAGCATCACCGCCACCATCAGCAGCGCCAGGGTCGCCGCCGCCGGCAACGACTGCCCCAGCTCCAGCAGGGCATCGGCGATCAGTTGCGAGCCGCCCGTGGTTTCCAGCGCCTGGCCCACTGGCAGCATCGCTGCCACCAGCACGATCACCGGCATGTCGATGCTCTCGTAGATGCGCCCCAGCGGAATCAGCCCGACCAGGATCATCACCAGCGCGCCGGTAACCAGTGCGGTGGCGGCCGGCAGCAGGCCGAAGGCGATGCTGGCCAGGGTGATGGCGAAGATGGCGCTGGCCAGCATCACGTTGCGCGGGGTGGTGATGCTCAGTCCGCGCGACGCCAGCGGCAGGCAGCCCAGGCTGTTCAGGCTCGACTGCAGGGCATCCTCGCGGGCCTGCAGCAGGAGGATGTCGCCGGCGGCGAAGCGAATCTCGCCCAGGCGCTGGCGCAAGCGCTGCCCCTGGCGGGCCACGGCCAGCACGTTGACGCCGTGGCGCTCGCGCAGGTCCAGGCCGCTGGCGCTGGTGCCCACCAGCATGGAACCCGGCGAGACGATGGCCTCGGCCAGGGTCAGTTCGCCGTGCCGGCTCTTGTGGTTCTTCTCGGCCTTCTCTTGCTCGACGGCCTGCTCGGCGGCCTCCTGCTCGTCGCGGGCCTTGTTCTCCTGCTCCTCGACATCGGCCGCCAGCTCGACGCCGGTGACATCCAGCAGCGCCTTCAGACTGTCGGAGTCGGCCTCCACCAGCAGGATGTCGCCTTCGCGCAGCACCTCGTAGGTCGACGGCATGCGCTGGCGCTCGTCGCCGCGAATGAGCGCGATGACCTGCACATCGGCTTCATCCTGCACCGCGCCGATCAGCGCGTGCAGCGTGCGCCCGGCGTACTTGCAGTCTTCCGGCACGCGCACTTCGGTGAGGTAGGCGCTGATCTCGAACAGATCACCGTTGCCTTCCTGCTCCTGGCGCCGGGGTACCAGTCGCCAGCCGAGCAGGGCGATGAACAGCACGCCGGCCACCGTCACCGCCGCGCCCACCGGCAAAAAGGCGAACATGCCGAACGGCGCCTCGCCGGCTTCGGCGCGATAGCCGGCGATGATCAGGTTGGGCGGCGTGCCGATCAGCGTCAGGGTGCCGCCGAGCAGCGAGCCGAACGCCAGCGGCATCAGCAGGTAGGATGGCGAACGGCCGCTCTGACGCGACATCCAGATCGCCACCGGCATGAACAGCGCCAGCGCGCCGACGTTGTTCATGAAGCCCGAGCTCAGCGCGACGATCCCGGTGAGCGCCGCCACCTGCGCCCAGGGCCGCTCGCCGACCTGCATCAGCCGGCGCGCCACGCTGTCCACCACGCCGGCATTGAGCAGGCCGCGGCTGAGCACCAGCACCGCGGCCACCGAAATCACCGCCGGATGCCCCAGGCCGGCGAATACCTCCTCGGCCGGCACCACGCCGGTCAGCGCGCAGGCCAGCAATGCCGCGAGGGCGACCAGGTCGTAGCGCCAGCGATTCCAGACAAACAGCACCAGCGTCGCCGCCAGCACACCAAAGACGATCAGCTGTTCGCCGGTCATGTACTTCTTCTCCGATCCGCCAGGACGCCACGGCGCATCGGCGCCGGCGTCGGGGCAGCAAAAATCATGGGAACAGTCATCGCGAGTGCCCGTGCGAGGCGGGCGGCCGTGCCGTCACAGGGGGGCTGCGGCCGTAATAACAGACTGCCAGCCCGGTGCAAGGTGCCGGCAGGTTATGGCAAAAATCCGCGGCGCCGGGCAAGGTGGCTGCACAACAATTCGAAAGGTCCTTGCCATGCCTGAATCCGTTGCCCTGCACTGCACGGACGGTTTCACCCTCGCGGCACAGCTCTGGCGGCCTGCCGGTGCCGAGCGCGGCGCGGTGATCATCAGTTGCGCCACCGGTGTGCTGTCGCGCTATTACGCACGCTACGCGAACTTTCTTACCGAGCACGGTTTTGCCGCACTGACCTACGACTTTCGCGGCATCGGCGGGTCGAGGCCGCAGCGCCTGCGCAGCATGAAGATGCGCTGGCGCGACTGGGGCGAGTACGACTTCGATGCTGCGGTGCGCTTCATGCGTGAGCGCGAGCCGCACGGACTGCTGGTGGCCGTGGGGCACAGCGCCGGCGGCTTCATGCCGGGCTTCGCCGAGGCCGCCGGCGAGGTGGACCGCTACCTCAACGTCGCCGGGCAGTATGCCTACTGGCGCGACTACGCCGCCGAGCGGCGCCTGCAGATGTACGCGAAGTGGCACCTGTTGATGCCGGCGATGACCCGCCTGGTCGGCTACTTTCCGGGTCGCCGCCTTGGCTGGCTGGAAGACCTGCCGGCCGGTGTCGCGCTGGAGTGGTCCCAGCGCGGTGCGCGACTGGAAGACAGCTATCCCCGTGAAGAACATCCGCTTCTGTTCAGCCGTTTCGGTGCGGTTCGAGCGCCAATTCTGGCGGTAAGCACCAGCGACGATGAATTCGCGACCCCGGCGGCCATGCGCCGCGGGCTCGGCTATTTCCGCAACAGCCCGCGCCAGCTGGTGCAGCTCAATCCTCGCGCGATGAGCTTCGAGCGCATCGGCCATTTCGGTCTGTTCCACGACCGGCATCGCAATGGCTTCTGGCGCGAGTCGCTGGAATGGATCGCCGAGGGCCGCAATCCCTGGCTCGCCGACGAAGTGATCGAGCCCGGCGCGGTTCCTGAGGGCGACGGTGCCATTCCCTTCGGCGCGTCGGCGGGCTATAAGCCTCGCCCATGAACAAGCGCGCCCTTCAGCAGCAGATCATCGCCACCCTCGAAGCCGACCGCGAGGTGGCCAAGGCCGTACTGGCCGCGACCCACGAGGCTGCCACCCATGCCGAGAGCAAGGCCGAGAACAAGTACGACACCCGCGGCCTGGAGGCGGCCTATCTTGCCGACGGCCAGCGCCGCCGCCTGCATGAGATCGAGACGGCGCTCGCCGCCTATCGCAACCTGCAGGCAGGCGTCAGCTCCGATGGCAGGGTGCGGGTCGGTGCGCTGCTCTGCCTGGATCACGACGGCGCCGAGCGCTGGTTCTTTCTCGGTCCGGATGCGGCGGGGTTGAAGCTGCAGCATGACGGGCGGGAGATCCTGGTCATCACGGCGCGTTCGCCTCTGGGTCAGGGGCTGCTCGGCCGCGAGCTAAGGGACGAGGTGGAACTACGCGTCCATGGCCAGCTGCAGCGCTACGAAGTGCTGCAGATCGCATAGTGCCGGCTATTAGGGGCTAATGCCCGCCCAACGGGTGCAAATGGGTTTCAACGGCGCTGTGGGGCATGGCGCAAAGGCCCGCTCAATCGGCCGCGCGCGGTTTTCTCGTCCGAGCGCCGCTCCCTCTGCGTGGCGTGGCGCTGCGTTTCTTCTTCCACGGTTTGCCGTTGCGGCCGGCGGCCACCGGCGGGCCGCTGATGGTCATGCGCAGTCCGGCGCAGCGTTCGACCAGCTTGCTCATCCACGCCGATTGCTTGGCGACGAATTCCTCCAACGGCATTTCGCCGCTCTGCACCATGTCCAGCGCCTGCTCCCAGATCGCCGTGGTACCCGGGTCGGCGATCGGCCGCGGCACGGCGTCGATCAGGCTGAACGCCGCCGGTGTCGCCGCCAGCGCCTTGCCCTGGCGAACCAGATAGCCGCGGTCGAGCAGGCCCTGAATTATCCCGGCGCGGGTCGCCTCGGTGCCGATGCCGGTGGTGTCCTTGAGTTTCTGCTTCAGCCGCGGGTCGTCCACGAGCTTGGCGACGTTCTTCATTGCCTTGATCAGGTCGCCTTCGGTGAAGGGCTTCGGCGGTTGTGTCTGCTGGTCCTTGAGTGTGATCTCGCCCACGGCATAGTCCTGGCCCTGCTGCAGCGCCGGCAGGCTTTGCGGCGCATGTGCCTCGCGATTGCCCCGTGCCGGCGCCAGTGCTTCGGGCATGGCGCGTTTCCAGCCCGGTTCGACGACGCGCTTGCCCACCGCGCGCAGCGCCTGGCCGGCGCAGTCGAAGTCAGCCTGGGTGCGGTCGTACTCGTGGTTGGGCAGGAACTGTGCCAGGTAGCGCGCGCGGATCAGCTCATACACCGCACGCGGGCGCCCGGCCAGGCGTTCCAGACCACGCGCGGCGGCGGTTGGGACGATGCCGTGGTGGGCGCCGACCTTGGCGTCATTCCACGCCCGCGAGCGGCGCGACAGGTCCAGATGCGGCTGCAGCGCCGCGAGCGTCGGGTCGGCTTGAGTCAGCGCCGCGACGATGGCCCGCGCTTCGCCGAGCTGGCTCAGTGGCAGGTAGCCGCAATCGCTGCGCGGATAGGTGATCAGTTTGTGGGTTTCGTACAGCGCCTGGGCGATGTCGAGGGTTTCCTGGGCGCCGAGGCCGAGCTTCTTCGAGCAGACTTCCTGCAGCGTGCCGAGATCGAACGGCAAGGGTGCCGCCTCGCGCTGCCGCTCGGTCTTGAGCTTCAGCAGGCGAGCGCTGGCGGCGTTGCGCATGGCGTCCGCAGCCTGCTGCGCACGAGCCTGATCGAGGCAGCGGCCCTGGTCATCGCAAAGGTCGTCCGGCGCCTGCCACTGCGCGGTGAACGCGGCGCCATCGGCGAGCAGCTGCACGTCGATGGCCCAGAACGGCACCGGGATGAAATCGGCGATGCTGCGGTCGCGGTCCACCACCAGACGCAGCGTCGGCGTCTGCACGCGGCCCACCGGCAGCACGCCGCGGTAGCCGGACTGGCGGCCGAGCAGGGTGAACAGCCGGCTCATGTTCATGCCGATCAGCCAGTCAGCACGCGAGCGGCCGAGGGCGGCGTGGTAGAGGTTGAAGGTCTCGGCGCCGGGCTTGAGCGCAGCCAGCGCCTTGCGGATCGAGGCATCGTCCAGCGCCGACAGCCACAGCCGGCGGATGGGCCCGCGGTAGCGGCAGTGCTCAACCAGCTCGCGGGCGATCATCTCGCCTTCGCGGTCGGCGTCGGTGGCGATCACCAGTTCCCTGCATTCACCGAGCAGACGCTTGACCGCCTTGAACTGGCTGGCGGTCTTCGGCTTGACCAGCATCTTCCAGCGCTCCGGCACGATCGGCAGGTCGGCCAGCACCCAGCGCTTGTAGCGCGGGTCATAGGCGTCCGGCGGGGCGGTCTCCAGCAGATGGCCGATGCACCAGGTCACCGTCACCCCGGCGCCCTGCAGGCAGCCGTCGCCGGGCCGGTTGGCGCCGAGCACCTTGGCGATGTCGCGGGCCTGGGAAGGCTTTTCGCAGAGATAGAGTTGCATGGAGGCTGTGACGGCAGCGGTCGATGGCGCGAAGCATGTGCATAAAAGGCGCTTCAGGCAATCATTATCTGTATGGACATACAGTTGTTGTGCGCCGATACCGGTCGTTCTTGAGCATGATCAAGTCTGGCGGCGGCGAGGAGGCTTAGCCTGTGGCCACTGCAACAACGCCCGAAAGGCACGCGCAATGGCCAAGAAATTTCCCCTCGAACCATCCCACCCCGAACGTGTGTGCTGGGGCTGCGACCGCTATTGCCCGGCAACTTCGATGGCCTGTGGCAACGGCGCGGGCCGCACCCAGCATCCGGCGGAAATGTTCGGTGAGGACTGGTATCTGGACGAATGCTGGGGCATCGACCCGGAGCTGATCGCCAAGACCCGCAAGGAATCGTCGAACTGATGCTGCGCCGGGGGCCTACCTTGGCCGCTGGCTAGCCGCGGTCGGCGAAACGCTGCACCACCACGCTGCCAATGATGTCGCCCTCGACGTTGACCGCCGTGCGCACGGTATCCAGCAAGCGGTCGATCGGCAGCAGGATCGCCACCGCCTCGGCCGGCAGGCCGACCGCCTGCAACACCATCACCATGGTCACCATGCCGGCGCTGGGAATGCCCGGTGCGCCGGTGGACGCGATCATCGCGGTGAAGAACACCACCGCCTGTTGCGCCAGGCTCAGCTCGATGCCCATCAGATTGGCGACGAACAGCGCAGCCGCCGCTTCGTAGAGTGCGGTGCCGTCCATGTTCATGGTCGCGCCCAGCGGCAGCACGAAGCCGGCGATGCCGGGTCGCACCTTGAGGTTGTCCTCCGCGCAGCGCAGGGAGATCGGCAACGTCGCCGCGCTGGAGCTGGTGGCGAACGCCGTGATCAGCGCCTCGCGGGTGCCGCGGAAGAACCACAGCGGCGATCTGCCGGTCGTGAGAAAGAGAATGCCTGGCAGCACCACGATGCCGTGGAACAGCGTGGTGGCGAACACCAGCACGATAAAGCCGCCCACCGCACTGAGCAGCGCCACATCCTGCTCGGCCACCAGCTTGATCAGCAGGGCGAGGATGCCCAGCGGCGCCAGGCGCATGATCCAGCCAATGATGCGCATCATCAGCTCGAGAAATTCCTGCAGCACAACGAGGATATTGCGGTAGCGGTCGCCCCCGGCCACCAGAGCGATGCCGATGAACATGGCGAACACCACGACGGCCAGGATGCTGCCGTTGGCCAGCGCGGCGAAGGGATTCTGGAACAGGTTGGCGAAGAAGTGCAGGAAGAACTCGGGTAGCGTCAGCTGGCGCGCCTCGAAGTCGTTCATCGCCTCGGCGAACAGGTCCAGCGACAGCCCCGCGCCCGGCTTGAACAGGTTCGCCGCGATCAGCGCCACCAGCATCGCCACACTGGTGGTGAGGGTGAAGTAGACCAGCGCGCCGCCCCACACCCGATGCACCTGGTGATGCGCCTGCAGGTTGGCCACACCGACCACGATGGAGGTGAAGATCAGCGGAATCAGCACCATTTTCAGCAGGCCGATGAAGATGCTGCCAAGCAGGGTGCTGGCGTAGAGCACGCCTTCGCGCACGGGCGCATCGGCCGGCAGCGTACCGGTCAGCCAGCCGATGGCCACACCCAGGCAGGCCGCGATGAGAATCTGCAGGTTCAGGCTGGGCAAGGCGGGCGGCTCCTCGGGTCGATGGCGGTGACGTCAAGCAAGAGAATAGAAAGGTGTGGCGAAAGTTCGCAGCAGCACGGCAGCATCATACAGGCCGAGCCGCCCGGCAGAAGCCGTCTCCTGGCGCTGGCCGGTAGCAGACAAACGCCGGCCGGCGGGTTTTCATGGCCGGGGCTGGGACAAGAGAGGCAAGCGAACATGAGCGATCAGGACATCGAGCGGCGCATCGCCCGCGACATCGCCAAATGGCAGCGCGGTGTGCGCGACAAGGGCGAGCCGCTGCAGATCGACGAGGGCTGGCTGCATACCCCGCAGGGGTTGCGGTTGCCGTTCAGCGTGCTGAAGAGTGCCGGCGTGCCGCCGCGCGAGGTGGAACTGCTGGCCCGGCGCGCCGCCGTGCGTGAGCAGCTCGAGGCCTGCAGCGATGCGCAGCAGCGCGAGCGCCTGACGCGCGAGCTGAGCGAGCTGGAGCAGAACATCGCCTTTCGCCTGGAGGCGCTGCAGCGCCTGGGGCGGGCTTGAGCAGTCGGTCGCTGGCGTTCGCGCGGCGCTGGAGTAGCATGGGCGTCCGGTGTTTTCTACAGGGAGAAGCGTGTGGCTACAGCACGAATCGGGTTTCTGCCGGCGGCGTTGATCGCCGCGGCGGTGGCCTTCGCCGGCTGGTCGGTGGGGCAGGGCGTGGAGCGTTTCCGCATGGCCGACCGCACGGTGACGGTCAAGGGCCTGGCGGAGATGGACGTGAAGAGCGACTTCGCGGTGTGGACGCTGGGCTTTCGCCGTGGTGGCGATCGGTTCGCCGAGGTGCAACAGGGGCTCAGCGAGGACCGCCAGCGGGTGCTGGACTTCCTCCGCGAGCAGGGCTTCAGCGACGAGGAGCTGGAAGTGCGGCCGTTGCAGGTGCAGGACCTGCTGGCCCGCGAATGGGCGTCGCGCGATGTGGCGCTGCGCTTCAACGGCCAGGGGCAGGTGCTGGTCAAGTCCGAGCGCGTCGATGCCGTGGCCAAGGCGGCCAATGCAGTCGATCCGCTGATCCAGGCCGGCGTGCAGCTGGATACCGAGGTCAATGGCTTCGCCGGGCCCCGCTATCAGCTGCGTGGGTTCAACGAGCTCAAGCCACAGCTGCTCGAGGCCGCCACCGGCAACGCCCGTGAGCAGGCGACGCGCTTTGCCGAGGATGCCGGCGCCACGCTGGGGCGGTTGAAGAATGCCAACCAGGGGGTGATTCGGGCGATCGATGACGATGGCAGCGATATGGACAGTGGCCGGACCATCGGGAAGCGGTTGCGGGTGGTGAGTACGTTTGAGTACACCCTGGATTGATATAGGGCGTTTAAGCGTCCTGTGTGTCTGGCGGCGGAGGGTTTCGCGTGATGGCGGTTGGCGATTTCCGAGTCGCTTGAAGGCTTGGTTTCGCCCTGCTGGGCGAGTCACTTTTTCCAGGCGCTGAAAAAGTAACCAAAAACGCTTTGCCCCTGCATCCGGCCCCGGCTTTGCCGGGGTTCGTTCTCTCCGCCGCCGCTCCGAGGGTCGCCGTACAAGGGCCATCCATGGCCCTTTACGGCTCTCGCCGCATCCCTGCGGCTCGCCCCTCTCCGCGACGGCTCCGCTCACCCTCCTGAAGGGGCGTTTGGAGTTGCCTGAGGGTTCTTTAGTCAATTACAGACACAAACCAGGTTCTCCTCGATCTGTCAGGCAACTCGGACTCGTTCCCCCGTCAGGAGGCCGAGCGTAGGCGTTGCGTAGGGGGACGCGAGGCAGGACGCCGAGCGAGGAGTGAAGGGACAGGGACGTCCCTTCGCGACGGCCCCCGGAGCAACGCCGGAGGGAGGGAAGTTTTGCGAAGCAAAACCCGGATGTCGGGGTGGCCTTCTCTTTGGTTACTTTCTCTTGGCCAGACAAGAGAAAGTGACTCGGCCGGAGGGCCGAAACCAGCCGTGTCGGCTTACTCAGTAATCGCCTGATGCAAGTGCCAGCCCAATAGCGCCAGCAACGATCCCCGTTCGTTCCAACCGGCCCGACAAATCAATGACCCGGCTGCCAAGGCTGCCCCAGCGATACCGGCGCGTACAGCCGCGTACGGATCGCATCCCGCGACAGCAGCACCAGCACCAGAATGGTCGCCACATACGGCAGCATCGCCAGCAGGTTGCCGGGGATCGCCAGGCCGAGACCCTGGGCCACCAGGTGGAGGATGCTGGCCAGGCCGAACAGGTAGGCGCCGAGCAGGACGCGGCTCACCCGCCAGCTGGCGAACACCACCAGGGCCAGGGCGATCCAGCCGCGTCCGGCGGTCATGTTTTCCGCCCACATCGGCGTGTACGCCAGCGACATGTAGCCGCCGGCAAGCCCGGCCATGGCGCCGCCGAACATCACCGCCAGGGTGCGCACGCGCAGCACCGGCAGGCCCATGGCGCTGGCGGCGTTGGGGTTTTCGCCGACGGCCTGGATGATCAGGCCGATGCGGCTTTTCAGCAGCACCCAGGCCACCAGGGCGAACAGTGCGAAGGACAGGTACACCAGCAGATCCTGAGCGAACAGCATGCGGCCGATCACGGGGATCTCGCTGAGCAGCGGAATGGCGATCGGCTCGAAGCCGGCCAGTGGCTTGCCGACCCAGCTGGCGCCGACGAAGGACGACAGGCCGACGCCGAAGATGGTCAGCGCCAGGCCGGTGGCGACCTGATTGGCGTTGAAGCCCAGCGCCACCATGGCGAACAGCAGCGAGAGCAGCACGCCGGCCAGGCAGGCGAACAGCACGCCGAGCCAGAGGTTGCCGCTGGCGAAGGCGACGATGAAGCCGATCACCGCGCCGAACAGCATCATGCCTTCCTGGCCGAGGTTGAGTACGCCGGTTTTCTCGCACACCAGCTCGCCGAGGGCGACCAGCAGCAGCGGCGTACCGGTGCGGATCATGGCGTAGAAGATATTGGTCAGCAGATCCATGTCCATCGGTCAGGCCTCGAACTTCAAGCGGCAGGCAGCGGGTGAAAAGGGAAGTAGCGCAGCGCGGACGATCATGTGGCCGGCTCCTCTTTGGCGCTGACGAGCTGGGGCTTGCGTGCCCACAGTTTCAGGCGCGGGCGGTAGAGGATCAGCACGTCGCAGGCGAGCAGGAAGAACAGCACCATGCCCTGGAACAGCTGGGTGATGGACTGCGGCAGGTTGGCCGCCATCTGTGCGTTCTCGCCGCCGAGGTAGAGCAGCGCCATCAGCAGGCTGGCGAAGACGATGCCGATGGGGTTGAGACGGCCGAGGAAGGCCACGGTGATCGCCGCATAGCCGTAGCCCGGCGAGACCTGCGGCACCAGCTGGCCGATCGGCCCGGTGACTTCGGCGACACCGGCCAGACCGGCCAGGCCGCCGCTGATCAGCAGGGCGATCCACACCAGCTTCTTGTCGCGGAAGCCGACAAAGCCGGCGGCGCGCCTGTCCAGGCCGAGCACCTTGATCTGGAAGCCGAGAAAGCTCTTCTGCAGCAGCACCCAGACCACCACCAGCGCCAGCAGGGCGAAGTAGAAACCGCCATGCACCCGCAGGCCTTCGATCAGCTCGGGCAGCCGGGTGGCGTCGCCGAACATCGCGGACTCGGGGAAGTTGAAGCCTTCCGGGTCTTTCAGCGGGCCGTGCACGGCGAACAGCAGCAGGTTCAGCGCGATGTAGTTGAGCATGATGCTGGTGAGGATTTCGTTGGCGTTGAACGCCGTCTTCAGCCAGGCGCAGAGCCCGGCCCAGGCGGCGCCGCCGAGCGTGCCGAGCAGCAGCGTCAGCACCAGCGCCCAGCGCGAGTCCCAGTCGATGATGTTGACGGCCAGCGCGCTACCGGCCAGGGCACCGATGAGCAGCTGGCCTTCGGCGCCGATGTTCCAGATGCGTGCGTTGTAGACCACCGCCAGACCCAGCGCGCAGAGCAGGATCGGCAACGCCTTGACCAACAGTTCGGAGACGCCGTAGAGATCGCCGAGCGGGTCGACCAGCAGCACCTTGAGGGTTTCCAGCGGTGGATGGCCGAGCAGGGCGAACAGCAGCGCGCCGCTCAGCAGCGTCAGCAGCGCGGCCAGCAGCGGGGAGCACCAGAGCATGGCCCGTGAAGCCTCGCCACGGGGTTGCAGAGATAACAGCATGATGGGTTCTCGTCAGGCGGCAGAGGTGGAAACGGGGGCGTCGCTGGTGTCGAACTGGCCGGCCATCCAGCGGCCGACTTCGACCGGACAGGTGCTGGCGGTGGCGCGCTGTGGCGACAGCCGGCCGTCGCTCAGGGCGGCGATGCGGTCGCTGATCTGGAACAGCTCCTCCAGGTCTTCGGAGATCACCAGAATCGCCGCGCCGGCATCGCGCAGTTCGATCAGCGCGCGATGAATCGCCGCCGCCGCGCCGACATCCACGCCCCAGGTCGGGTGCGCGGCGATCAGCAGCTTCGGCTGCTGCAGGATCTCGCGCCCGAGGATGAATTTCTGCAGGTTGCCGCCGGACAGACTTGCAGCCGGGGTCTGTGCGTCCGGTGTCTTCACGGCGAAACGCTGAATGACCTGCTCGGCGAAGGCGCGTACCTTGCCGCGGCGGATCAGGCCGCGCTCGACCATGCCGGTCTGCTGGAAGGCAGTGAGCAGGCCGTTGTCGGCCAGGCTCATGCTCGGCACCGCGCCGTGACCGAGGCGTTCGGCCGGCACAAAGGCCATGCCGTGGCGACGGCGGGCGTCGGGGCGCAGGTGGGCGACATCGTCACCGAGAAAACGAATGCGCATGGCCTGTGCGGCCGGCAGGCGCTGTTCGCCACTGAGCAGGGCGAGCAGTTCATCCTGGCCGTTGCCGGCGACCCCGGCGATGCCGACGATCTCGCCGGCGCGTACCTCCAGGTCCACCTCTTCGAGGGACACGCCGAACGGATCGGCGTTGTGCCAGGACAGCCGCTCCACGCGCAGGAATGGCGCGCGGCCCTCGCTCTTCGGGTATTCGGCTTCCAGCCCCTCGGCATCGCCGACCATCAGCCGCGCCAGTTCCAGGTCCGAGCATTCGGCGGGGATGCATTCACCGGACACGCGACCGGCGCGCAGCACCGTGGCGCTCTGGCACAGCGCGCGCACTTCATTGAGCTTGTGGCTGATGAACAGGATGCTGCAGCCCTCGGCCGCCAGCCGGCGCAGGGTGACGAAGAGTTCGTCGGCCTCCTGCGGCGTGAGCACCGAGGTCGGTTCGTCGAGAATCAGCAGGCGGATGTCCTGCATCAGGCAACGGACGATCTCTACCCGCTGGCGCTCGCCGATGGACAGGCTGTGCACCAGCCGTTGCGGCTCCAGCGGCATGCCGTAGCGCTGCGAGACCTCGCGGATCTTCGGCTCCAGCTGCTTCGGCGTACCGGCCTTGGCGCCCAGCGCCAGGGCAATGTTCTCCGCCACCGAGAGCGTCTCGAACAGCGAGAAGTGCTGGAACACCATGCCGATGCCGCGTTCGCGGGCCTGGGCCGGGTCGCGCATGGTCACCCGTTCGCCCTGCCAGTGGATCGCGCCGGCGTCCGGCTGGGTGACGCCGTAGATGATCTTCATCAGGGTGCTCTTGCCGGCGCCGTTCTCGCCGAGCAGGGCGTGGATTTCGCCCGGCTGGATCGACAGGTCGATACGGTCGTTGGCCAGGCAGCCTGGGTACTGTTTGGTGATGCCGCAGAGCTGGAGGCGCGCGGTCTGGGATTCGGGCATGGAGGCATCCGCTGGGTTCTTCATGGCCAGGGCTGTAGCAAAAAGCTGGCCAGGCAGTCAGGAAATGAGGTGCGGCGTGACTGCGGGCGTTGTGTTGCCCGGCGTTCACAGGACGATGGTAGCCGTTGCATCGCTTTGGTGCCTCACTCCGCGAGGTGGACGAGTCGCTGCACCGCCATGGGCGTAACGACCGCGCCGTGATTGGCCTGCTAAGCTGAACGCCTCTCTGCCTCCCCAGGGTCTCCTGCAAATGAACCAACTGGACCTTCATTCCGCCGAGGAAACGATTGCCCAGCGTGCCGCCCTGGCGCGGCTGATCGATGGCCTCGTGCGCGACGACGGCATGCATCCCACCGCCATCGACGATCTCTTCCTGATCCGCTGCAGCGCACCGAGCGAACTGGTACACGGGCTGCACAAGCCGGCGCTGTGCATCATCGTGCAGGGCAGCAAGGAGGTGCGCCTGGGCGATGAGCTCTACACCTACGATGCGCTGCATTACCTGGTGGTCTCGGTCACCGTGCCGGTGGCCGGTCGCGTGCTGGAGGCCTCGTCCGGCGAGCCATACCTCTGTATCCGCCTGGATATCGACCCGGCGATGGTCGCCACCCTGGTGGCTGAAAGCGCGCCGTTGAGCCAGCCCGTGGAAGGGGCTGCGCGCGGGGTCTATCTGGACCGCATCGATGCGCCGTTGCTAGACGCCACGCTGCGCCTGGTGCGGCTCTTGGCCAGCCCGCAGGACATCCCGGTGCTGGCACCGCTGGCCATGCGCGAGATCTTCTACCGCCTGCTCTGCGGTCGCCAGGGGCGCCACCTGCACGAGATCGCGGTGCGCGACAGCCAGGGCCATCGCGTCACCCGCGCGATCGAATGGCTGAACCGCAATTACGTCGAGCCGCTGCGCATCGAGGAACTGGCGCAGCGGGTCAACCTCAGCAGCTCGACGTTGCATCACCGTTTCAAGGCGCTCACCTCGATGAGCCCGCTGCAGTACCAGAAGCAGCTGCGCCTGCAGGAGGCGCGGCGGCTGCTGATCGCCGAGGGGCTCGATGTGTCCAGCGCCGGCTACCGGGTCGGCTACGAAAGCCCCTCGCAGTTCAGCCGCGAGTACAGCCGGCTGTTCGGCGCCTCGCCGGTGAAGGATCTGGCCCGGCTGCGCAGCACCGCTTAATTCAGCGCGACGCCGGGTCCGGCACCTCGCGCAATGCCTGGGCGGCATCGATGGCGCGGGGAAAGCCGGCCGTCACGGTGGTCAGGTAGACCACCTCCTTCAGCTCCTCACGGCTGACGCCCAGGCGCAGCGCGTAGCCGGCGTGGATCTTCATGTAGGGCAGATTGCCCTGGGCGGCGAAGGCAGCGACCGCGGCCAGCTGGCGGGTGCGGTCATCCAGCTCGCTGCGTCCCCAGACATCGCCCAGCGCATAGCCGGTGATGCCCTCGGCGAGAAACGGATAGTCCTCGCGCAGCGCCTCGAGCACCGGTTGCCCGGCACCGCCGGACAGGTGCTCGATGACCGCCATGCCACGCTCGTGGCGCTCGTTGCCGGCGGCGTCCAGCGAGGCGAGGGTAAGCGAGCCGAACACGGCCAGGTATGCCGCGGCCAGGGTGTTGCTGGTATGAAGGCTCATGGCGGCGTCCTCAGTAGGGGCTGGCGGTGGGGCGCACCACCAGCTCGCTGACGTCGACATCGGCCGGCTGGTCGATGGCATAGGCGATGGCGCGAGCGATGGCGTCGGCCGGAATGGCGATGCGGCGGAAGTCGTCCATGGCCGAGCGGGCGGTGTCATCGGAAATGCTCTCGGCCAGTTCCGATTCGGTGACGCCGGGCGAAACCAGGGTCACGCGAATATCGCCGCCGACCTCCTGACGCAGGCCCTCGGAGATGGCGCGCACCGCGTACTTGGTGGCGCAGTACACCGCCGCGGTCGGGCTCACCGCGTAGGCGCCGATGGAGGCGATGTTGACGAACTGGCCGGCGCGCTGGCGCTGCATCAGCGGCAGGCCGGCGGCGATGCCGTGCAGCACGCCACGGATGTTCACGTCGATCATGCGGTTCCACTCGTCGACCTTCAGCGCATCCAGCGGCGAAAGCGGCATCACCCCGGCGTTGTTGATGATCACGTCGACGCGGCCGAAGCGCTGTTCGGCGAAGTCGACGAAAGCCTGGGTGTCCTCGCGGCTGGTTACGTCCAGCGCGCGGCAGGCGGCAACGCCACCGCGTTCGCCGATCTCGGCGACCAGCTTTTCCAGCCGTTCGAGACGCCGCGCGCCCAGCACGACGGTTGCGCCCTGGGCCGCCAGCAGGCGGGCCGTGGCTTCACCGATGCCGCTGCTGGCGCCGGTGATGAGTACGATTTTGCCGGTGATGTTCGACATGGGGTTGTCCTCCGCAGGTGGATTCGGGCGACGTCGGTGACGCCGTGGTTCGAATACTGCGATGGAGGACGGTGCCGGCGTTATGGCGATCCTGCCGGGCGCTTGCCTGATTCTGGCGCTGCCTACCAGATGCCTTCGTGCAGGGCGGCCGCCTCGTCCTCCAGCAGCGGGCCGAGCACCTCGACCTTGCGCTGGCCGGCGTCGAAGACGATGCGGCACGGCAAATCCAGCGTCGGGTTTTCCGGATGGTTGCCGGTGAGGTCCTTCAGGCTGCGCTCGGAAAGGCCGTAGACCACGCGCCCAAGACCGACCCAGTAGGCGGCACCCGCGCACATGGCGCAGGGTTCGGCGGACGTGTACATGGTGCAGCGCGAGAGGAATTCCGGCGTATAGCGGGTCGAGGCTCGGGTCATCAGCACCCGCTCGGCATGGCCGGTCATGTCGTGGTCGGGCATGTAGGCGTTGCCCTGTTCCAGCAGCACCTCACCGTCCGGCCCGACCAGGATGGCGCCGAACGGATGGGTGCCGTTTTCCAGCGCGCGGCGGGCGACGTCGAAGCTTTTGCGCAGAAGGGCGAGATCGTCGAGAGGCATGGCGATATCCAGACTGAGATGAAGAGGTGGTGGGCTTCAGTGCCCCGCCTTGGGCAGGCTCCAGGGAAAGCAGACCTTCTGCAGCAGCCCGATCAGGTGGAACAGCAGCAGGCTGATCACCACCAGCATCATCAACGCGGCGAAGGCTTGCGGCACCTGGAACATCGAGGTGGAGAAGTTGATGAAGTAGCCCAGGCCTTTTTCCGCCGCGACGAACTCGGCGACCACCGCGCCAATCACCGCCAGGGTGATGGAGATGCGCAGCGCCGAGAACAGGTGTGGAATCGCATAGGGCAGGCGGATGTTGCGGTACTCGCGGGCCTTCGACGCGCCCAGCGAGCGCGACAGTTCCACCAGCTCTTCCGGCGTCGCCAGGAGGCCGGTGACGCAGGACACCACGATGGGGAAGAAGGCGATCAGGAAGGTGATGAATACCCGCGGCAGGTCGCCGGCGCCCATCACCACCACGATGATCGGCGCTACCGCGACGATGGGTGTGGACTGCACGATCACCAACAGCGGATAGAGCGTGCGCGACATCAGTCGCGAGGACGCCAGGGCGATGGCCAGCGGGATGCCGATCAGGATCGACAGGCCGTAGCCCATCAGCGTCACCCGCAGGGTGGCGAAGATGTGCTCGGCCCAGGCACCGAGGCCGACCTTCTGCGTCGCCGCGAGAATGGCGCTGGGCGAGGGCAGCACGAAGCTTGGCAGCCTGAGCAGGCGGCAGGCCGCCTCCCAGACCAGCAGCAGGACGACGAAGGCGAGCCAGGGCGCGAGGCGATCGGCCTGCGTCTTCAGGCGATGTGTCCTGGGCTTAATGGTCGGCATGGCGCGAGAAGACCTTGCGGCGGATATGGTTGGCGAGCTCATTGAAACGGGGCTCCGTGAGGGTCTGCATGGACCGCGGACGCGGCAGGTCGACGTCGATGATTTCCTGAACGCGGCCGGGGCGTGCCGACATCACCAGGATGCGGTCGGCCAGCAGCAGCGCTTCGGGAATCGAGTGGGTGATGAACAGCACCGTCTTCGGACGCTGGGTCCAGATATTCAGCAGCTCCAGGCTCAACTCGTCGCGGGTCAGGGCGTCGAGTGCCGAGAACGGCTCGTCCATCAGCAGGATTTCCGGGTCGTGCAGCAACGCCCGGGCAATCGCCGCGCGCTGCTGCATGCCGCCGGAGAGTTCGTCCGGGCGCTTGTTGCCGAATTCCTTCAGCCCCACCAGTTCCAGCAGCTCCTCGCCGCGGGTGATCTCCTGGGCGGTGACGCGGCCGTACTTGTGGCGCATGGGAAAGGTCAGGTTGTCGCGGATGTTCAGCCACGGCAGCAGCGTCGGCTTCTGGAAGACGATGCCGATCTCGTCGCGCGGGCCGTCCACCGGGCTGCCGTAGATGCTGACCTGGCCGTGGGTCGGTCGCACCAGCCCGGCGAGGATGCGCAGCAGTGTGGACTTGCCGCAGCCCGAGGGGCCGAGCACGGCGATGAACTCGTGGCGGCCGATGTCGAAACTGGCGTTGTCCAGCGCCACCACCTCGCTGCCATCGGAGGAGGTGAAGACCTGGCTGACCCGATCGAAGCTGATGTTGGGGCGCGGCGTGGTGGGCAGGACGGCAGCATTCATGGCTTCACTCGCTCAGGCTGGTGTCGATGGCGCTGGCCGGGTCGAGGGCATCAATCTGCATGCCCTGCGCCTTGGCGACCCATTCCCAAGTGGTGGCCAGACGCTTGGCGTCGAAGCCCGGGCCCTCGGCATCGCTGATCTCGTTCTGCATCAGTGGCACCGAGGCGACGAACTGCTCTTCGGCCTGCTGCTGGTCGACTTCGGCAACCCTCTTTTTCAGCGCGGCCGCCGCTGCAGCCGGGTCGGCGATGGCGTTCTTCTGCGCCTGCCGGTAGGCCTTGACGAACTTCTTTGCGACCTCGGGATGGCTCTGCACGAAGCGCTGCGACGCCACCAGCGACAGGCCGTAGCCTTCGAAGCCGTATTCCGACCAGGGAATGGTCTTCAGCGTCTTGTCCGCCTCGCCGAGGGCACGGACGAAGCCGGGCGCGACGGTCAGCCAGTTGATGGTGGCGTCCACCTTGCCGGTGGCGAGCATCGGTGCCAGCGCGCCGGGGTCGAGCTTGAGCAGCTTGACGCTGGCCGGGTCGATGCCGTTGCGCTCCAGCAGCAGCGGCCAGACCACGTTGGAGGCGGAGAAGGTCGGGGTGGCGACCGTCTTGCCGACGATGTCCTTGAAGCTATCGATCCCCGAACCTTCGGTGGTGAAGAAGGCGTCCGGCTGCTTGTTGTAGATCGGCGCGACGGCGACCACCGGCACCTCGCCCTGGGCCTTGGCCTGCAGCAGCGAGGCCAGGCCGGCCGAGCCGAAGTCGGCGCTGTTGGTGGCCAGCTTGGTCACCACGTCGCTGCCACCGCGGGCGCTGGCGATTTCCACTTCGATGCCTTCGGCGGCGAACAGGCCCTGTTCGACACCGAGGTAGATCGCCGCCTTGTCGCCGGCCGGCAGCCAGTCGTTGAGCCAGCGCACCTTGTCGGCGGCCAGGGCGGATTGGCTAAACAGCGCGAACAGGGCGCTGGCGAGCAGGGTTCTGTTGAACATGGTGAAGCTCCTTGAAGGTTCGGCGTGTTGAGCGCGATGCAATAAACGGGTCAGCGCACGGGATGTGGTTGGCGCGCGAAGAAATCCAGCAGGGCGGCGAGCAGCGCGTCGGGCATGGCCAGTTGCGGCGCATGGCCACAATCGAGGCGCACGCGCTCGGCACCCGGCACCAGCTGCTGCATGCGCTGCTGCACCCGTGGCAGCACGGAGCGGTCCTTCGTGGCTTCGATATACAGCCGCGGCAGACGACCGAAACGCGCGGCCGTCCACTGTGCGGCGATATCGCGGCCGCCGTCGGGCTGCACCGTCAGACGGCGCGCGGCAGTGATCGCGGCCTGTGCCGGTGCATCGTGAAAGAACAGGGCGCAGGCGGCATCGCCCGGTACGCGGCTGCCGCCGGGGGCGGCTTCGAGATAGGGACCGATGCCGCTGACCTCGGGAAAGTCGCGGGCGAGCTCGGCACAGAGTTCGCCAAAGCCCATACCGCTGGGCAGCATCATGCCGGCGACATAGGTGACCCCGGCGATGCGCTCGGCATAACGTTCGGCCACGGCGGTGGCGGTGATGCCGCCGCCGGAATGCGCGACCAGATGGATCGGGCCGGGCAGCGTCTCGATCAGCGCGCCGACGTGTTCGACGTAGCGCTGCAGCGAGACCTCGGCGAGCGGCGTGGCGTCGCTGCCGTTGCCTGGCAGGTCGAGCGCGTGCGGTCGGTGGCCGGCGCTGCGCAGGCCATCCTGCAGCGAATCCCAGACCCAGCTACCGGCCCAGGCCCCGTGGATGAGGACGACGTCAGCCATAGGTCCTCCGGTACATCTCGCGGTGGTGTTCTTCCACCGTCACCGCGGGGTAGCGCGGCGCCTCGCCGGGCGCGAGGCAGGTCGGCAGGCACTCGACCACATGGTCCGGGTTGCCGCTGAAGAAGAACGGCACGCTGTAGCGCTCGCGTCCGGACATGTTGACCACCCGGTGCAGCGTCGAACGGTACTGGTCGTTGGTCCAGCGGGCGATCATGTCGCCCAGATTGACCACATAGGTGCCGGGCACGGGCACTGCGTGAATCCAGCTCTTGCTGTGGCGATCCCAGACCTGCAGGCCGGGGTTCTCGTCCTGCAGAAGCAGCGTCAGCCCGCCGAAATCGGTATGCGCGCCACAGCCCTTTTCGCCGGGCGCGGCATTGGCCGGCTGCGGCGGGTAATGCAGCAGGCGCAGGGTGCTCATGGAGTCGCGGCAGAAGCCGGCGAAATGATCCTCCGGCAGTTGCAGCGACAGCGCGATGGCCCCCATCAGCCGATTCGCCAGCGCATTCATCGCGTCGCGATAGCGCTCCATGGTCGGGCGAAACTCCGCGAGCTCGCTCGGCCACTGGTTGGCACCATGGTTGAAACGCCCGGCCAGTACCCGCGGGTCGTCCTCGGCCAGCTCCTCGCCGATGTAGAAGCCTTCCTTGAGATCGGCCGGCGCACCGGCTTCCAGCACCTGCCCGCGCAACGGCTCATAGCCGCGATTGGCCTTCGAGAACACCTTGTCCAGGGCGCGCTTGCCGGGTTCCGGCAGGGCAAAGAAGGCCCGCGCCTGCTCGAACACCGCCTGTTGCAGTGCGGGGTCGACACCATGGTTGGCGACGCAGAAGAAGCCGACCTCGCGACAGGCCGCACCGATGCGTTTGGCCACGGCGGCGCGCTCGTCGAGATCGGGAGAAAACAGCCCGGCGATGTCGATCAGCGGCAGCGCGGCGGCTTCGAGATGGCGGGCGCAAAGGGATTCGTTCATGGCTCGATCCTGCTCTGCCGACCGCGGAATGGCGACCGGCGAGCGCAGTATCCGGCGCGTCGCTTGTACTCAAAAGCAGAGAATATCGAGCATGCCGATGCCGTTTCGGCAACAGCGGTGGGTGCCTTTTCTCGAGGCAACCGCTGCTTCGCTGTGGTGCGTAAGCCGGCCTGCGCCATGTCTGGCAAAGGGACGCAGAGCGCGGAAATCCCACGTCCTTGCGCACCGTTCAGGTGCATCGAAGGCAGCGCAGGGGGGCTGATTTTTTTAGAAGGGTAAAGCGCTGTGCACGGCAGCCGAGTCGACCTTGCCCAAGAACACAGGCAAAAAAAACCGCCGCCCGGATCGGCCGGGCGGCGGTGCTTTGCAGGGCGACGGTGCGGTCAGGCGCGGGCGCTGCGCACGCCGGTACTGATCTGGCGGCACAGTTCCAGCACGCCTTCGACGGCCTGTGCGTTGCTCTTGGCATTGGCGATCTGATCGATCAGCGCCGAGCCCACTACCACCCCTTCGGTCAGCCGGGCGATGGCGGCGGCCTGTTCCGGCGTGCGGATGCCGAAGCCGACGCACACCGGCAGCTCGGTATGGCGCTTGAGGCGCGCCACGGCTTCCTCGACATGCTCGAGCGTCGCCGAACCGGCACCGGTCACGCCGGCCACCGAGACGTAATAGACGAAGCCGGAGCTGCCGTTGAGTACCACCGGAAGGCGCTTGTCATCGGTGGTCGGGGTGGTCAGGCGGATGAAGTCGATGCCTGCGGCCTGGGCCGGGTCGCAGAGGTCTTCGTTGTGCTCCGGCGGCAGGTCGACCACGATCAGGCCGTCGACGCCGGCTTCCACCGCCTCGGCGATGAAGCGCTCCACGCCCATCTTGTGGATGGGGTTGAAGTAGCCCATCAGCACGATCGGGGTGGTCTGGTTGTCCTGGCGGAATTCACGAACCATCTGCAGCGTCTTGGTCAGGTCCTGCTTGGCGGCCAGGGCGCGGATGTTGGCCAGCTGAATCGCCGGGCCGTCGGCCATCGGGTCGGTGAAGGGCATGCCCAGTTCGATGACGTCGGCACCCGCGGCCGGCAGGCCCTTGAGGATCTGCAGCGAGGTGGCGTAGTCCGGATCGCCGGCGGTGATGAAGGTCACCAGTGCGGCGCGGTTCTGTTGTTTCAGCTCGTCGAAGCGCGTCAGCAGGCGGCTCATATATGTTCTTCCTGTTCGTCGTAGTGGTGCATGACGGTCTGCATGTCCTTGTCGCCGCGGCCGGAGAGGTTGACCACCATCAGGTGATCCTTCGGCAGACCAGGCGCGCGCTTGAATACTTCAGCCAGCGCGTGGGAGGACTCCAGCGCCGGGATGATGCCTTCCAGGCGGCAGCAGGTATGGAAAGCCTTGAGCGCTTCCTTGTCGGTGATCGAGGTGTACTCGACGCGGCCGATGTCGTGCAGCCAGGCGTGTTCCGGGCCGATGCCGGGGTAGTCCAGGCCGGCGGAGATCGAGTGGGCGTCGATGATCTGGCCATCCTCGTTCTGCAGGAGGAAGGTGCGGTTGCCGTGCAGTACGCCGGGTACGCCGCCGTTCAGGCTCGCCGCGTGCTGGCCGGTCTCGATACCGTGCCCGGCCGCCTCGACGCCGATGATCTTCACACTGGCGTCATCCAGGAACGGATGGAACAGGCCCATGGCATTGGAGCCGCCACCGATACAGGCCACCAGCGAGTCGGGCAGGCGACCTTCCTTTTCCATCATCTGCTCGCGGGTTTCCTTGCCGATCACGGCCTGGAAGTCGCGGACCATGGCGGGGTAGGGGTGCGGTCCGGCGACGGTGCCGATCAGGTAGAAGGTGTTGTGGACGTTGGTCACCCAGTCGCGCAGGGCTTCGTTCATCGCGTCCTTCAGGGTGCCGGTGCCGGCGGTGACCGGAATCACTTCGGCGCCCAGGAGCTTCATGCGGAAGACGTTGGCCTGCTGGCGGTCGATGTCGGTGGTGCCCATGTAGATCACGCACTGCATGCCGAAGCGCGCGGCCACGGTGGCAGTGGCCACGCCGTGCATGCCGGCGCCGGTCTCGGCGATGATGCGCTGCTTGCCCATGCGCTTGGCCAGCAGGATCTGGCCGATGCAGTTGTTGATCTTGTGCGCGCCGGTGTGGTTGAGCTCTTCGCGCTTGAGGTAGATCTTCGCGCCGCCGCAGTGTTCGGTCAGGCGCTCGGCGAAGTACAGCGGCGAGGGGCGGCCCACGTAGTCGCGCTGGAAGTAGGCGAGCTCCTTGGCGAACTCGGGGTCGGCCTTGGCTTTTTCGTACTCGGCGGCCAGCTCGTGGATGAGCGGCATCAGCGTTTCGGCGACGTACTGACCACCGAAGTGGCCGAACAGGCCCTTGGCGTCAGGGCCGTTGCGGTATGAGGTCATGTCGGACTCCTGTGTAGGCGGGCTGCCGAGCGCGGGCCGGCAGATGCGATGGCGTCAGGGTACGGCTATGGCCGCCCGGATAAAAGCGATAAGATCGACGCAACCTGTCAGGAAAACTCACGGATATGGCGCGCGATCTACCTCCTCTCAACGCATTGCGAGCCTTCGAGGCTGCCGCCCGGCTGGGCAGTCTGAGCGAAGCGGCGCGCGAGCTGCACGTGACCCACGGCGCGATCAGTCGGCAGGTCAAGCAGCTCGAAGAGCAGCTTGGCGTTGGCCTGTTCGTCAAGGAAGGGCGCGGCGTAAAACTCACCGATGCCGGTGCGCGGCTGCGTGATGCCGCCAGCGAAGCCTTCGAGCGTCTGCGCAGCACCTGCGCCGAGCTGCAGCGCCAGACCGCCGAGGCGCCGTTCGTGCTCGGTTGCCCGGGCAGTCTGCTGGCGCGCTGGTTCATCCCGCGGCTGGATCGGCTCAATCGCGACCTGCCGGAACTGCGCCTGCAACTGTCGGCCAGCGAAGGCGAGCTGGACCCGCGCAAGCCGGGGCTGGACGCCACGCTGTGGTACGCCGAACCGCCCTGGCCGGCGGACATGCAGGTGTTCGAGCTGGCCGCCGAGCGCATCGGCCCGGTGCTCAGCCCCTACCATCCACGCTGTGCCGACCTTCGCGGCGCGCCGCCGTCGGCTGTGCTCGACGAGACGCTGCTGCACACCGCCTCGCGGCCGCAGGCCTGGCCGAACTGGGCGCGTCAGCAGGGGCTGGATCCGGCGCGGCTGCGTCTGGGACAGAGCTTCGAGCACCTGTATTTCCTGCTGGAAGCGGCGCTGGCCGGCCTCGGCGTGGCCATCGCGCCACAGCAGCTGGTGGCCGACGACTTGCGCCAGGGTCGTCTGCTGGCGCCCTGGGGCTTCGTCGAGACCCGCGCCAGACTGGCGCTCTGGGTGCCCGCGCGGCGAGTCGACAGGCGCGCCGAGCGTCTGGCGGAGTGGTTGCGCAACGAGCTGGAGCGGCAATGAGCTACGCATAACCGACACGGCTAATGCCACCACGGTGGCGTTGCTGTCGACGTGCAGCTTTCGGCGTCGACGCGCTGGCCATGCCGGCGTTGAACTCGGCATCGGCCATCGAGTCCTAGCCGCACGGCAGCGGAGCGGTTCCGATGCCTTCTGTTTCGGCTCAAAAGGAACTTTGCGAATGAATCGTTGCGCATGTGCTGCACTGGTGGCTGGTCTGCTGCTGGCCGTCACCGCTCAGGCCCAGCCACTCGAGTTCGATGGAATCGAACTGTCCAGGGACATCCCCTGTGGCGGACGGGACGTGAACATCTCCGGCAACGCCAACACCATCAGCCTGACCGGCGATTGCGGCGTGGTGCAGGTATATGGCACGGATCACAAGGTCAGCCTTGGTACCGCGACCGCGCTGGAGATATCCGGCATGGACATCAGCGTATCGGCGACGTCCGTAGCCCGGCTCATGGTCGACACCGCCAAGAATCGTGTGCGTGGCGCGGTGGTCGGTGATGGACAGACGGCGATCGTCGAGATCGATGGTGCCGAGCACGAGCTGGACCTGCGGTTCGACGGGCCCGTTCAGATCACCCTCAATGGCGTCGATAACCAGCTGAACTGGAGCGGCGACGAGCCGGCGATCTCCTCGTCCGGCGTTGGCCACCGGATCGTCCGCCAATAGCGATTGGCGATACGCTGGGAACCATGGTCGCTCGCGGGCGGCTTGCGCAGCCCGAGGCGGGCCGCGCGGGGGCCGTTCAGCTGGCCAGAGCGGTCTGCGTGGTTTCCGCGTCCGCCGCGGCGACCTTGTCGGCGGCATAACCGCGAGGGTTGCGGCTCTGCCAGCGCCAGGCGTCGGCGAGCATGGTGATCAGGTCCTTTTCGGCGCGCCAGCCAAGCTCGCGCTCGGCCTTGCTCGGGTCGGACCAGCACTGGGCGATGTCGCCGGCACGGCGTGGCTTGATCACGTGGGGCAACGGGCGCCCGGTGACTTCCTCGAAAGCTGTGATCATTTCGCGCACCGAATGGCCCTTGCCGGCGCCGAGGTTCCACACCTGCGCGCCGTGCACGAGATTAAGACGCTCCAGCGCCTTCAAATGGCCTTTGACCAGGTCCACCACATGGATGTAATCGCGGATGCCGGTGCCATCTGGCGTCGGGTAGTCGTCGCCGTAGACGCTGAGCTGCTTTCGCCGACCCACCGCCACCTGCAGCATGTACGGCAGCAGGTTGTTCGGCACGCCGTTGGGGTCTTCGCCGATCAGCCCCGACTCATGAGCGCCGATAGGGTTGAAGTAGCGCAGCAGCGCGATGGACCAGCGCGGGTCGGAGTCGGCCAGGCCCTTGAGCACGTTCTCGGCCATCAGTTTGGACTGGCCGTAGGGGTTGGTCGGCACGCCAGTGGGACGATCCTCGGTGATGGGCATCACCGGCGACTCGCCATAGACGGTGGCCGAGGAGCTGAACACCAGCTTGAACACTCCGGCTTCGGCCATGGCCTGGCACAGCGCGATGCTGCCGCCGACATTGGTTTCGTAGTAGCGCAGCGGCTCGCGCACGCTCTCGCCAACCGCCTTCAGGCCGGCGAAGTGCATCACCGCAGTGATCGGGTAGGCAGCGAAGAGCGCCTTGAGCAGCGAGCGATTGCGCACGTCGCCCTTGACGAAGTGCAGTGGCCGGCCGGCCAGTTGCTCCACGCGGTCCAGAGCCAGCTGCGAGCTGTTGCACAGGTTGTCCAGTACCAGCACCTCATGCCCGGCCTGCAGCAGTTCGAGCACCGCGTGTGAGCCGATGTAACCGGCCCCTCCTGTCACCAGAATCATCTGTCTACCTCCGAAGTTCGCAGTCTTTCGACACGCTCGGGACACTGCGGCTGGCCATGGCTGGCGCTGCATGAGTCTCCGTAATTTGGGTTCGGCGAAACGGAACGGGACGGCGACGGCGAGCTGCGCGCGAGGGGTTCCGATGCCGGTTTAAATCAGGCGTCCTGCTGATAGGGACGGGGCAACGTCCGAGCGAGTTCAATTCACCCGCCAGCCGGTCGACGGCCTGTGCAATCTGATGATTGGCGGGAACCCGTACCGCTGATTGCCGTCCACTACCCGGCAGGCGGCGCGGGTTGCAGGGTTTTGCGAGCCTCGCTGTCGCCTCGAATCGATACGCCTTACGCAGGGCAGCGCTGGCTTTTCAAGTGACGGTTGAACGGGCATGGGAGGCCTGGCCGCCGCCACCGAAAACGAGGTGCTAGATGAGCTGGGCCGGCCCGTTCCAATACGACATCGGCAAATCCCGCAACGCGCAGCAGGTACCGGCCGAAGTGGTCTTCGACGATCAGGTTCCGACCCTGCTGTGTCTGTCGCATCTGCGCTGGAGCTTCGTCTACCAGCGCCCGCAACACCTGATGTCGCGTTTTGCCCGCGACTACAACGTGCTCTTCCATGAGGAACCGATTCCCACCGAGGATGCCGAGCCCTGGCTTGAAGTGCGTCCCGAGGAGAATGGCGTGCAGGTGCTGATCCCGCGCCTGCCGGCCGGCTGCGAGGGGGAGGATGCGACCCGCGTGCAGCGCCAGTTGCTCGATGGCTACCTGGAAAAACTCGGCGTCAGCGACCTGCTGCTCTGGTACTACACGCCGATGAGCCTGGCGTTCTCCGATCACCTGGCGCCCGGCCTGATCGTCTACGACTGCATGGACGAGCTCTCGGCGTTCCGCGGCGCGCCGCCGGAACTGGTGGAGCGCGAGGTGGAACTGATGTGCCGGGCCAACCTGGTGTTCACCGGCGGCTACAGCCTCTATGAAGCCAAGCGCCAGCGCCACGACAACGCTCACCCGTTCCCCAGCAGCGTCGATGTCGAGCACTTCGCCGCCGCGCGTCGCCCGCAGCACGATCCGGACGATCAGGCAGAGATCCCGCATCCGCGCCTGGGCTTCTACGGCGTGATCGACGAGCGTCTGGACATCGCCCTGATCGAGCAGGTCGCGCGCATGCGGCCGGACTGGCAGATCGTGCTGGTCGGCCCGGTGGTGAAGATCGACCCGGCCGAGCTGCCGCAGCGCGACAACATCCACTACCTGGGCGGCAAGACCTACGACGAGCTGCCGCAATACCTGTCCGGCTGGGACGTGGCGATCATGCCGTTCGCACTGAACGAGTCGACCCGTTTCATCAGCCCGACCAAAACCCCCGAATACCTCGCCGGCGGCTGCCCGGTGGTGTCCACGCCGATCACCGATGTGGTGCGCACCTACGGTGACACTGGGATCGTGCGCATCGCCGACAGCGCCGAGGCGTTCGTCGCTGCCACCGAAGCCGCCCTTGCCGATGCCGAAGACCGCGACGGTCTCTTGGCCAAGGCCGACGAGATCCTGGGCGACATGTCCTGGGATCACACCTGGAGCCTGATGAAGGAGAAGATGCAATGCGCGATATGAGCCCGCAGGACAGCAACCCGGAACGTCTCGGCGCAGG
This sequence comes from Stutzerimonas sp. Brlt_14, assembly GCF_051948915.1. Lineage (NCBI taxonomy): Bacteria > Pseudomonadati > Pseudomonadota > Gammaproteobacteria > Pseudomonadales > Pseudomonadaceae > Stutzerimonas > Stutzerimonas sp. Brlt_14. The sequence goes on along the minus strand of NZ_JAYJLM010000001.1, from coordinate 598,837 downwards.
CGCGGGCGACCAGCCACAGGCGCGCAGACGCGGCTTCGACTACCTCATCGTCGGCGCCGGCTTTGCCGGCAGCGTGCTTGCCGAGCGCCTTGCCACGGGGCTGAACAAGCGCGTGCTGGTGGTCGACCGGCGCCCGCATATCGCCGGCAATGCCTACGACTACCACGACGAGTCCGGCGTGCTGATCCACCGCTACGGCCCGCACATCTTCCACACCAACGCCCAGCGCATCGTCGATTACCTCTCGCAGTTCACCGAGTGGCGCCCCTACGAACATCGCGTGCTGGCGCAGGTGGATGGCCAGGAAGTGCCGATCCCGATCAACATGACCACGCTGAACAGGCTCTATGGCCTGAACATGACCACCGAGCAGGAAGCGGCCGACTTTCTCGCCAGCCGCGCCGAGCCGGTGGAGAACATCCAGACCAGCGAGGACGTGGTGATCAACGGCATCGGCCGTGAGCTGTACCAGAAGTTCTTCCGCGGCTACACCCGCAAGCAGTGGGGGCTGGACCCGTCGCAGCTGGACAAGTCGGTGACCTCGCGCATCCCCACGCGCACCAACACCGACGACCGCTACTTCACCGACACCTTCCAGCAGATGCCCAAGCATGGCTACACGAAGATGTTCGAGAAGATGCTGGCGCACCCCAACATCAAGGTCATGCTCAACACCGACTACCGCGAGATCCGCGACGAGGTGCAGTACGACCACCTGATCTTCTGCGGCCCGATCGACGAATACTTCGACTACCGCTTCGGCAAGCTGCCGTACCGCTCGCTGAAGTTCGAGCACAAGCAACTCGACCAGGAACAGTTCCAGGCCGTGGGGACGGTCAACTACCCCAGCGAGGATGTGCCCTACACACGCATCAGCGAGTACAAGCACCTCACCGGTCAGGTCCACCCGAAGACCAGCATCACCTACGAGTACCCCTCGGCCAAGGGCGATCCCTACTACCCGATCCCGCGGCCGGAGAACGCCGAGCTGTACAAGCGCTATCAGCAGCTGGCGGACGAAACGCCGAACGTGACCTTTGTCGGCCGCCTCGGCACCTACAAGTACTACAACATGGATCAGGTGGTGGGGCAGGCGCTGGCGCTGTACAAGCGCATCGAGGAAGCCGAGCACGCCAGCCAGCCGCAGGCGGTCGCCGGGCAACCTGGTTGAAGCGCAACGGTCGTTATGCAAGAGCCCGAGGCGCGTGCGCTCGGGCACGGGCCGCGCGGTTAACGCTGCGGTCGCTGGCGTCATCCATGAGGTAAACGATGCACCACCCCTCTGTATTCAAGAGTTTCTTTCTCGGTGGTTTCGAGTGCTCGAACCATCGCCGCAGCGACGGCCGCCGGCTCGACCTGCTCGCCGCGACCGGCCATGACCGCTGGGCCGCGCACGACTACGCCGAACTGCACCGCCATGGCCTGCATGCCGTGCGCGACGGCCTGCGCTGGCATCTGATCGAGCGCCAGCCGGGGCAGTACGACTGGTCGAGCTTCCTGCCCATGTTGCAGGCCGCCCAGCGTCAGGGTACCCAGGTGATCTGGGACCTGTGTCATTACGGCTGGCCGGATGACATCGACATCTGGCGGCCGCAGTTCGTCGAGCGCTTCGCCCGTTATGCCGCGGCGGTGGCGCAACTGGTCAAGGACGAGACCCACGATGTGCCGTTCTATGCACCGCTCAACGAGATTTCCTTCTGGGCCTGGGCCGGCGGCGACGAGGCCTACTTCAACCCCATGGCGCGCGGCCGCGGCTTCGAACTCAAGCACCAGCTTGTGCGGGCCACTATCGCCGCGATGCAGGCGATTCGCGCGGTCGATCCGCGGGCGCGTTTCGTTCAGGTCGATCCGGCCATTCATGTGGTTGCTGGCAATGACCGGCCAGGCCCGCAGCGCGACGCCGAGCGCTTTCGCCAGGCGCAGTTCGAGGCCTGGGACATGCTCTGCGGCGAACAATGGCCGGGGCTCGGCGGTGCGCCGGAGTACCTCGACATCATCGGCGTGAACTACTACTCCGATAACCAGTGGTACCACGAGGACGGCAGCACCATCGCACGAGACAATCCCGACTACCGGCCGTTCAAGGGCATCCTGCGCGAGATCCATCAGCGCTACCAGCGCCCCCTGCTGATTGCCGAGACCGGCGCCGAGGGCGACCTGCGCGGCGACTGGCTGCGCTATGTCAGCGAGCAGGCGGGCCTGGCGATGCAGGCCGGTGTGCCGGTGGAGGGCATCTGCCTGTATCCGGTGCTGGACTATCCGGGCTGGGCGGACGAGCGACACTGCCCGGTTGGCCTGCTCGGTTTTGCCGACGAAAGCGGCCGGCGCTGCGTACACCAGGGGCTGGCCGATGAGCTGCGCCTGCAACAGGCGCGCTTCAGCCAGTCGAATCCGGTCCCGCAACTCGCCGCAGTGATGTCATGAACCAGGCGGCCGCCGTGCCCCAGGCAAAGGCCGACGAGCTGCCGTTGCCCAGTCGTCCGGTGGCGTTTCTCTGGCATTACATCTGCGCGCGGCCCTGGCATTTCGGCGGCCTGCTGGCACTGATCGTCGGCGCGGCGAGCTGCGCGGTGGCCGTGCAGTACGGCATGAAGCTGCTGGTCGATGCGATGGCGCAGGGCACCTCGGATCGCGGTTCGGCCAACGTCTGGTGGCCGTTGGGGCTGTTCATCGGCCTGATCGTCACCGAGAACGTGTTCTGGCGCCTGGGCGGCTGGCTTGGTTGCCGTACCGTGGTGGCCAGCGTGGTGGACATCCGCGTCGACCTGTTCAAGCACCTGACGGGCCACCCGATGCGCTATTTCACCGAGCATTTCGCCGGCTCGCTGGGCAATCGCATCTCCGCCCTCGGGGCCGCGGCCGGTTCGATCTATGGCGGGCTGGCGTGGAAGATCGTGCCGCCGATCGTCGACTTCCTTGGCGCCGTGGTGGTGCTGTTTACCGTCGGCTGGCAGATGGCGGTGGCGCTGATCGTCTTCGTCGCCATCGTCGCGGCGCTGATCACCGGCTTCGGTATCCGCGGACGCAGCAAGCATCAGCGTTTCGCGGCGCAATCGGCGCGGGTCGGCGGCGAGCTGGTGGACGCGGTGTCGAATGTCTGGACGATCAAGGCCTTTTCCGCCCGGGATCGCGAGGCCGAACGCCTGGCCCACGAGATCGGCTACGAGGCCCGTGCCCAGCGACGCAGCTGGATGTACCTGGAAAAGGCCCGTGTGATGCATGACATCTGCCTGTCGGTGATGGCCGGCGGCATGCTGATCTGGGCGATCCAGCTGTGGATCGGCGGTTCGGTGACCGCCGGTGACGTCGTGCTGGTCAGCGCGCTGACCTTCCGTATCCTGCACGGCTCGCGTGACCTGGCGCTGGCTTTGGTGGATGCCACCCAGCAGCTCGGCGCCATCGACGACACCCTGCGCATTATCGTCCAGCCCCACGGTCTGGAGGACACCGATACCCAGCTGATGCTCGCCGAAGGCGACATCACCTTCGAGGGGGTCGGCTTCGGTTATCCCGAGCGCGGCATGGTGTTCGAGCAGCTCGATCTGCATATCCCGGCCGGGCAGAAGGTAGGCGTGGTGGGCTCCTCGGGGGCGGGCAAATCGACCCTGATCCATCTCATCCAGCGGCTGGACGATGTCCAGCACGGCCGCATCCTGCTCGACGGCCAGGACATCCGCAGCGTCAGCCAGGACAGCCTGCGCGAGAAGATCGCCGTGGTGCCGCAGGAAACCGCGCTGTTCAATCGCAGCATCCGCGAGAACATCCGCTACGGCCGCCCTGACGCCTCGGACGAAGAAGTGGTCCAGGCCGCCCGCCGGGCATTCTGCGACAGCTTCATCCGTGAGTTGCCGCAGGGTTACGACACCCTGGTCGGCGAGCGTGGGGTGATGCTCTCGGGCGGTCAGCGCCAGCGCTTGGGTATCGCTCGGGCCTTCCTCAAGGATGCGCCGATTCTCATCCTCGACGAGGCCACTTCGGCGCTCGATACCCAGTCCGAGGCCGAGATCCAGGCCGCACTGGACAACCTGGTGCACAACCGGACGGTGGTGGCCGTGGCACATCGCCTGTCAACGCTGTCGAGCTTCGACCGCATCATCGTGCTGCGCGACGGTCGCATCGTCGAGGACGGCCCGCCACAGGAGCTGCGCCGCCGCGGCGGCGAGTTCGATGGGCTCTGGCGCATGCAGGCCGAGGGCTTCAACCGTGATACCGCAAGCGGGCCATGAAGCGCGTCGCCTTGCAATCGAGCAGCCTGCGCTCGCTGGGCTACGACCCCGAGCAGCAGATACTGGAGGTGGAATTCAGCAGCGGTGCGCTGTATCGCTACGAGGCGGTTCCGCCCGAGGTGGTGCAGGCGTTGCTGGAGGCCGACTCGCTGGGCCGGCATTTCAATCAGGTATTCAAGCCGCAGCACTATCGCTATTGGCGAATCGACTGAGCCACCGCCGGCTTCAGTCAGGGTCGGAAGGGCAATCTAGACGTCCTTCGCGCCCTCGATCGCGTCGTGCAGCGAGGCGGCCAGGTCTTCGAGCCGATAGGGCTTGGCCAGCACGTGCACCCCCTCGGCCGCAGCCGATTGCTGAGCGGCCTCGGCATAGCCGCTGGTGAGCAGCACCGGAACGCCCAGGGCGCGCACTCGAATCTCCCTGGCCAGCTCAACGCCATTCATGCCACCTGGCATCATCACGTCGGAGAACACGACGTCCACCTTGCAGCCGTTGGCCAGCGCATTCAGCGCAGCGGTGGCACTGTCGGCGTGGCTGACGCGGTACCCCAGGTGCTCGAGCATCTCGCCCACCAGCGCGGCCACTTCCTCGTCGTCATCCACCAGCAGCACGCTGCCGAGGGAAGGGTCGGCGGCATCGTCGGCGGCGCGTTCATCCTCGGCGGGCTGCTCGGGTACACGTGCCGAACGCGGCAGCAGCATGATCACGCTGGTGCCGCGCCCGCATTCGCTTTCGATCCAGACGGTGCCGCCCGATTGCCGGGCGAAGCCGTAGACCTGGGCCAGGCCGAGCCCCGAGCCCTTGCCGATTTCCTTGGTGGTGAAGAAGGGATCGAACACCCGTGCGCGGACGTCCTCCGGGATACCGGTGCCGTCGTCGATGACCGCGAGGCGGACGAAGTCGCCGCGCAGGCCCATGACCGGTTCATCCGGCGCATTGCGTGCCTCGATCAGGATCGAGCCGCCATCGGGCATGGCGTCGCGGGCGTTGACCGCGAGGTTGAGAATCACCAGCTCCAGCTCGCCCGGATCGACTTCCACGGGCCACAGGTCCGGGGCGAACTGCACCTGCACGTGCACGTCGCCGCTCAGGCTGCGGTCGAGCAGCTCGCGCATCCGCCCGATGCGCAGCACCAGGTCGACGGATTCCGGCGCCAGCGACTGGCGCCGGGAGAAGGCCAACAGCTGGCGGGTGAGGGATGTGCCGCGCTGGGCCGCCTGGCGCATGCCGGCCATCAGGCGTTCGCGGCGTGCGGGATCGGCACGGCGGTCGAGCATGTCGAGCCCGCCGGAAATCACCATCAGCAGGTTGTTGAAGTCATGGGCGATGCCGCCGGTGAGCTGGCCGATGGCCTCGATTTTCTGCGCCTGGCGCAGGGTCTCCTCGATACGGGTGCGTTCGGCCATCTGCGTGCGCAGTTCCTGGTTGGCCTTTTCCAGCTCGCTGGTCCGTTCGACCACCAGCGCTTCGAGCTCGTGCGAGGCACGTTCGCGCGCTTCGAGCAGCGCGCGCACCTCGTACTGGCGATGCCGCCCGCGCAGCGCCGCCTTCATGGCACTGGTGAGGGTGATGCTCTGCACCGGACGTTCCAGCAGCGAGACGTTGCGCAGCGCGGCGACCATGCGCTGGCGCCAAGCGGCCACGGCCGGTTGCTGATGCTTGCTGGTGAGCACCACGAAGGGAAAATCGGACCAGGCCGGCTGTCGGTCAACCCAGGCGGCCAGAGCCGCGAGGTCATGGCCGAACAGGCCTTCCTCGGCGATGAATACGGCGTCGGCTTCCGTTTCCGCGCGCTGGAGCACTTCCTCGAGGCTGTGGCAGACCACGGCTTCCATGCCGCTGCGGTTGAGCAGCTCGGCCGAGGCGGGGCCGTCCCGACCGATGGGGGCAAAGACGACTACGGTGGGGCTGTCACGTTTAGTAGGTGTCGTCATGCTCGTCTTTCAGTAGCTGAGCCGCATCGCCGGTGTATTCCGGTGTGCCCGAAAGGATGCCGTTGAAGTGACTCAGGGGCGGCCCGACCTGGATGCCGGTGGGACTGAAGCGGTATTCGCGGATGGTGTTCTCGTGGCGCCCGCTGCGCTTCTTCACCACCGACAGGGCCCGGCGGATGATGCCGGCATGCTCGAAATAGCGCTGCATGATGACGGCATCGCTCAGGTAGCTGATGTCGATTGGGGTATCCATTACGCCAACCAGCCCATGCTGGGCCAATACCATGATGGTGACCACCCCTTTCTGCCCCAGGTAACTCAGCAGCTCGTGCATCTGCAGGACCAGGAACTTGCCGTCCGGCATGGCGTGCAGGTAGCCGTTGAGGCTATCGAGCACCACCAGCCCGGCGCCTTGCATTTCGACGCTGTGGCGCACCGCGGCGGTGAACTCGCCGGGCGACAGTTCGGCCGGGTCGACCTGTTGCAGGTGCAGCAGGCCTCGTTCGATCCACGGTTCGATATCCATTCCCAGTGCGCGGCCGCGGGTCAGCAGGGTGCCGATGTTCTCGTCGAAAACGAAGAAGGCCACCTGCTCGCCGCGTTGGCAGGCGGCGTACGCATAGGTCAGCGCCAGCGAGGACTTGCCGACCCCGGCCGCGCCGACCAGCAGCGCGTTGGTGCCGCGTTCCAGCCCGCCACCGAGCATCCGGTCCAGCATCTCGTTGCCGGAGGAGGCCACCTCGCCGACAAAGCAGGAGCGATGCTCGGCCGCGATCAGGCGCGGATAGATCTGCAGCCCGCCCTTGCGGATGACGAAGTCGTGGTAGCCACCGCGGAACTGGATGCCGCGCATCTTGATGACCCGCAGACGCCTGCGTTCGGCGCCATAGTCGATGGCCAGCTGCTCCAGCAGGACGACCCCATGGGAAATCGAGTGCAGCTGCAGGTCGCCCATTTCCGAGGTCTGGTCATCGAGCAGGATCACCGTGCAGCGGCGGGTGGTGAAGAAGTGCTTGAGTGCCAGCACCTGCCGGCGATAGCGCAGCGGGCTTTAGGCCAGCAGTCGCATTTCCGAAAGGCTGTCGAAGATCACCCGTGTCGGGTTGGTTTCGCTGACGCGGTCGAACACCTGCTGGGTGGTTTCGCTGAGCTCCATTTCCGCCGGGTGCAGCACGGTCAGCTCCAGCTCCGGATCGAGGCTGGTTTCCGGGCTGACCAGTTCGAACACATCAATGCCATCCAGGCTCCAGCCGTGCCGCTTGGCCACCAGCTCCAGCTCTGCCTTGGTTTCCGACAGCGTCACGTAGAGCACGCGCTCGCCCCTGCGCACGCCCTCGAGCAGGAACTGCAGCGCGATGGTGGTCTTGCCCGAGCCCGGACTGCCCTCGTAGAGATACATGCGGTTGGGGTCCAGGCCGCCGCCGAGGATGTTGTCCAGGCCTTCGCTGCCCGTCGAAATACGCTGGGCTTCGTCATCCATGGGGAGATCAAGATCGTGGGTATCGGTCATTTCCATGCTCCTTACGCAGGCAGCCTCATGGAGACTGCGTGTCCTGGTTCCTGACCTCGCGCTTCGAGCGCCGCGAGGCAATGGAACGCGCCCGTCAAAGCCGCACAAGCGGTCGGGCAAGAAGCCCCGTGCCGGTTCGCCATGACCGTGTGGCAGGCGTGTTCGGCAAGCGAAAACCGAGGGGCGTAGTCATCTATTCCGACTGGGCTTTTGCCGCGCCGTTCCGCATATCGGAATTTGACCAGGCTCGTTGCAGGCGTCATCGCGTCCTCAGGCGGCGCACCATCAGGCGCCCCGAGAAGCCTTCGCAGGGAGGTTCGCTGCGGGTGCGCAACAGGCTGCAACCATTGCACCTTGGATCGACATCGCGGCTGTTCCATGATCAGCCTTTGCCTTCACAGGTAGCCGCCATGTCTCGATTCTCGCGCCCCTCGGCTTCGGCGCTCGGCCGCTTTCTGCAGCTGGGCGGCACCGGTGCGCGGATCGCCGGCAATCTGCTGGTGCAACGCATCACGCCGGGCAAGGCGCGCATCGACTGGCAGCCGGTCGGCGAGCTACTGGGCGATGCCCTTGGCCAGATGAAAGGCCCGGTGCTCAAGCTGGGCCAGCAGGCTTCGCAATGGCAGGACCTGTTGCCCGAACCCATCAGCGCGGCGCTGGCGCGTCTGCAGAATCAGGTGCCCTCGCTGCCGTTCGCCGCACTGGAAGCCAACCTGCAGCGGCTGTATGACGGCCGCCTCTACGACCTGTTCGAATCCATCGAACCGACGCCTGCCGCGGCCGCTTCGCTGGGCCAGGTGCATCGCGCCCGCGATCGCCAGGGCAGGGCGTTGATCATGAAGGTCCAGTACCCCGGCATTCACGCGATCTGCGAAGCGGACCTGCGCCAGTTGCGCCGCCTGATGCCACTGGGGCGTCTGTTCGGTACGCCACCGGCGCGGCTGGAGGCGGTCTATACCGAGCTGCAGCGAGCCATCGGCGAGGAGCTGGACTATGCCGCCGAACGTGAAAACCTCGAAGCCTTCCGCGCACACTTCAGCGGCTGGCCCGGCATCGGCATTCCCTTCGCTGCCAGCGAACTCTGTCGGCCCGGCGTGCTGGTGCTGGAGGACCGCCCCGGGCGTTCCATGGCCGAGGTCGAACAGGCGCCCGCCGATGTCCGCCAGCGCCTGGCCGAAAGCCTCTGCCAGTGGCTCGCCGAGCAGGCGTTCGGTCTGCAGCGGCTGCACACCGATCCGCATCCGGGCAACCTGGCCTGGACCGAGCGCGGCGAACTGGTGGTCTACGATTTCGGCAGCGTGCTGCGCCTGGAACCGCGTCTGCTGGCCGGTTACGTGCAGATCTTCGAGGCGCTGCGCGGCACTTCCAGCGAGGCGCTCGAGGCGGGCTTCCAGATGCTCGGCGGACGTCAGCCTGGCAGCATGCCGCCGCACGGGCTGTATCGGCGCATCCACCTGATGCTGCACCCGTTGTTGCAACCGGGCACGCAGTGGGACTTCCGCGAAGCGGCCTTGCATCAGCAACTGTCCGAACTCTTTCCGTTGCTGATGTCCGCCCTCGGCAGCCTGCAACCGGCCTCCGGCACCTTGCTGATCAATCGCACCCTTGAAGGTCACTACTGGAACCTTTACCGCCTTGGCGCCCGCCTGCCCATCGCCGACCTGCTCGCCGAGCATATCGAGCGCTGGCGAAGCGGTGCCCCGCGCCCCTGAACCGCCGGAGATCGCCATGCCGTTGCAGTCATTTCCCCCAGGATTTCGCGCGCTGGTCATCGGCGCTTCCGGCAGCATCGGCGCGGCGCTGGTCGCTGCCTTGCAGGCCGACCCGCGCTGCGCGACGGTGATCGCGCTCGGTCGTGGATCCGAACCGGCGCTGGACCTCGCCGATCCGGTCAGCATCGAACGGGCCGCGAACGCGGTGGCGGGGCAGGGGCCATTCCACCTGATCATCAACGCTGCCGGCGTGCTGCACGGCGCGGATTTCATGCCGGAAAAGCGCCTCGCCGATCTCGACCAAGCCCAGCTGCTCGCGACTTTCCAGATCAACACCTTCGGGCCGGCGCTGCTGCTGCGTCACTTCTGCGGGCTGCTGGACCGTCAGCGCGGCGTGCTCGCCATGCTCTCGGCCAAGGTGGGCAGCATCGGCGACAACCGTCTTGGCGGCTGGTACAGCTACCGCGCCTCGAAGGCCGCACTGAACATGCTGATCAAGACGGCGTCCATCGAGGTGCGCCGCAGCCAGCCCAATGCCGTGCTGCTGGCGTTGCACCCGGGCACGGTGAACTCGGACCTGTCCCGACCCTTCCGTGGCGCCGAAATCGGCCGTCCACCCGCGGATGCCGCGCGGGATCTGCTCAGGGTCATCGACAGCCTGGGGCCCGAGGCGAGTGGCGGGTTCCATGCGTACAGCGCAGAAGTGCTGCCGTGGTAGGGCCTCTCAGCCAACCGGGGTGGTGATTGCGCGGGCTACGGTTTCGGCCAGCAGTTCGAGCGAGAAGGGTTTGGTCATGAGTTGCATGCCGGGGGCCAGGCAGTCGAGGCGGGTCGCGGCCTGTTCGGCGTAGCCGGTGATCAGCACCACCGGCAGGCCAGGGCGCCGTTGCTGAAGCATTTCGGCGAGCTGGCGGCCGTTGAGCCCCGGCAGGCCGACATCGGTCAGCAGCAGGTCGAGCGAATCGAGCTGTGCGGCGACTTCCAGGGCGCTCTGACTGTCGGCGGCCAGGTGCACACGGTAGCCGAAATCCTCGAGCGCGCTCTGCAGCAGCGGCCGCACGGTGTCGTCGTCCTCGACCAACAGTACCGTGCGCCCGCCCCCTGCACCGGGAACGCGGCTCGTTGCCGCGGCCGATTCTTCCCGCGCGTCGGCAGGCGCCGCTGGCATGTGCAGGGCGACGCGGGTCCCCTTGCCCTGGCAGCTGTCGATGGTGATGAAGCCGCCGCTCTGGCGGACGAAGCCGTAGACCATCGACAAGCCGAGCCCGGTACCTTCGCCGAGGGGCTTGGTCGTGAAGAAAGGCTCGAACACCTTGTCCACCAGGGGCGCTGGAATGCCAATGCCGGTGTCGATGACGCGCACGCACAGGTATTCGCCGGCCTGCACGCCGTGGCGGGTGGCCTGCTCCGCTGGCAATTCCAGGCGCTGCGTCTCGATGCGCAATGTGCCGCCGTCCGGCATGGCATCCCGGGCATTGAACGTCAGGTTGAGCAGGGCGTTTTCCATCTGGCTGGGGTCGACCAGGGCGAGCCCGGCGGCCTCGTCGATGGCCAGCTCGAAGCGGATGGTTTCGCCCAGGCTGCGCTGCAACAGCTCGGCAAGCGAGCGGATCAGCGGATTGACCGCGGTCGGCCGGGTCTGCAAAGGCTGGCGGCGGGAGAAGGCCAGCAGGCGCTGGGTCAGGGAGGCGGCGCGCTGCGCCGAGCCATGTGCCGCGTCGAGATACCGCGGCAGGTCGTCATGGCGACCGGTATCCAGGCGCAGGCGAATCAGATCCAGCGCACCGATGATGCCAGTCAGCATGTTGTTGAAGTCGTGTGCGATGCCGCCGGTAAGCTGGCCGACGGCGTCCATCTTCTGAGAGTGGCGCAGTTGTTCCTCTGCCCGGCTGCGCTCCTGGACTTCGACGGTCAGTTGGTCGAGCGCCTGCTGCAGTGCCTGGGTTCGCAGCTCGACCTCCTGCTCGAGCTGCTGATTGAACTCGCGCAGCATCTCCTCGCTGCGCCTCTCGGCATCGACGTCGATGATCACTACCGCCGCGCCCATCGGCTGCTTGGTGTTGTCATAGAGGGGCACGCCGCTCAGGCGCAGCCAGCGTTCGCCGCCGTTTTCGGGGTAGTACCGGTAGTCCTGGTCATTTACCTGCTCGCCGCGCAGGGCACGGGCACCGACGTACTGGCTCGGCGGTATGACCTGCCCGTGGCTGTCCAGGCCTACCCAGCGCCGAGCCCGGTCGGGCGCCGCCGAAGGTATCTTCCGGTTCGGCACGTACTCGTCGTACTTGGGGTTGCTGAGCAGCGTATTGCCGTCGGTATCGATGAAGCAGACCCCGACTGGAAGGTTCTCGATCAGTCGCTCGAAGCGGGCTCGCTCATCGACTTGTGCGGACTTCTGTCGCTGCCGGGCGAGCCGCTCCCGATGCAGCTGTATGCAGGTGGCGAGGCAGCTGAGCAGCGTGGCGGGCCCGACCGATTCTTCGAGTACCACGAAGTCGCTGATCGTCGCCGGCAGGCGGGCCTTGAGCGCGGCATGGGGTTCGGCGTCGCGGCTCAGGAGAATGAACGGGATGGCACTGCCGGGTGGCAGCCTCTCGAGCGCGGCGCTGACCTCATCCAACGGCCCCGCCGCCAGCTCGTCGGCGAGCATCACGACGTCGACCGTTTCGTCGATGCGCTGTGCCAGGCTCGTCTGGTCAGTGCAAAGGCCGACGCTGTAGCCCTCGGCGGCCAGCAGCGCGGCGAGCTCGCGCCGTTTGTCGCTGTCGCGCATGCCGAGAACGATTCGCTTTGCTTCCGCAGTTTCGCCTGCCATCTGTAACGTGCGCCTTGTCTGGTTGGTGGTCCGATCAGGGCTCCCGATCGATCGGACATGGCTCGACGCGGCTGCCGGTGTCGGGCAGTGCGAAAGCAGGTCCGTCCTTGGGCGGACTGCCGACAAGCGAGAGTGTTCCCAGGAGCTGCATGGTCACCCGCTTGAGCACGGCATGGTATCGGTGAACGCCGGTGGGAGATAGGAGCCTGCGCCAAAGGGCCGCTAGACGGCCCGAACGTGTTCTGGACGTCTGCGGGTCTGTCGATCCGGTGCAGCGTGCCACGCGCGACCACGTCGAATTGGCTGCGGACTCGCCTGTCTGCTACAACGCACGTCAGCCCGGCGACCCGCGGCATCTGGCCGGTCAGATGGGCTACGAGACGACAGGAGCGCTTCCGATGATCGATCTGCCGCTGATGCTTGCCTTTATCGCAGCCGCGTCCCTGCTGACCGTCACGCCGGGTGTGGACACGGCCATCGTGCTGCGGACGGCCACGCTGGAAGGGCGGCGGCAGGCGGTATTGGCCGCGGCGGGTATCTGTCTGGGTTGCCTGGCATGGGGGGTGGCGGTCTCGCTCGGGCTCGGCGCGCTGCTGCAGGCCTCGGAACTTGCCTATACCCTGGTCAAGTTCGCCGGCGCCGCCTACCTGATCTGGCTCGGCTCGCATCTGTTGTTCAAACCTCGCGCCTCGTTCGACGCGGGCACGCTCGAGGCGCCTTCTGCAGCGAGCGGTCAGGCCTTCTGGCGCGGCCTGCTGACCAACCTGCTCAACCCCAAGGTGGGCGTGTTCTACGTCACCTTCCTGCCCCAGTTCGTCCCGCTCGGCGCGGATGTGGCCGCCTATTCGTTCTTCCTGGCCGGCCTGCATGTACTGCTGACCCTGGCCTGGTTCGCCATCCTGATCGCGGCAACGATCCCGCTCGGCAGACTGCTGCGCCGTCCCGCGCTGACCCGGGCGCTGGACCGGCTGACCGGTGGAGTGCTGGTGGGGTTCGGGGTGAGGCTGGCGGCTTCGAGCGGACCGTAGGGAGCGCGAAAAGCTCCGCTTCCGCGCTCTGGGGCTGGAGAACGGTTTAGGAAACGCAACGTCACGCTGCACAGCGCCATCGAACTGGTGCGTCTAGGAAGAACGCTGCTAGGTGGCACGCCTTTGCTTTCGTTGATCAGGCTTGGGTGGCGGCCTGGACCAGGGAACCAGGCATGTAGAACGAAAGTCTTACAGCCCATGCGCCGGCGCCTCGAGGCCAATTCCGAGCGTCGGTACGGAGCTGCCTTTCGCGAGTACATGGAGGTGAATCGTGAACCAGACCAGTTGCCCGGCTCCCAACGGTGCAGCCTCGAATATCGCCACAGGTCGATCCCATCGATTGGGTGCGCGGTGCCACACGGCATCGTGGTCCAGTCGTTTCTACGCTGGAAGTTGGCCATTTCCCTTGAATCACTGTTCCGCGATTTGTTCGTCGGGATGAATCGCCAATGCTCGCTAGACGCCGACTCGCTTAAGGATATGGCTAATGAAGATGTTAATTACCGGAAGTAATGGTCAGGTGGGGCGCAGTTTGGTCGAGGAGGGGGCCAAGAGGGGATTGCACGTAATAGGCCTCGGTAAAGCGGAACTTGATGTCAGCTGTCCTCGATCCGTTGCGAATGCAGTGAAATCGGCGAATCCGGACCTGATCATCAACGCCGCCGCGTACACCGCCGTAGATGCCGCGGAGGAACAGGTCGAGGCGGCATATCGCATTAACCGAGACGGTGCCCATCAGTTGGCCAAGGAAGCGCAGCGCCACGGTATTCCACTCTTTCATCTTTCGACAGACTACGTCTTCGACGGAGTACTGGCGCGACCCTATGTCGAGAGCGATCAAACGAACCCAATTAGCGTTTATGGTGCAAGCAAACGGGCCGGGGAGCTCCAGGTTCAGCAGTTTGAAAAGCACTTGATCTTAAGAACCAGCTGGGTGTTCGGCAGGCATGGAAGCAACTTCGTGAAAACGATGCTGCGCCTGGCAGGTGAAACGGAATTACGCGTCGTCGATGATCAAGTTGGCTGTCCGACCAGTGCGGATCGGATAGCGTCGGTTTTGCTCGACCTCGCATTGCGTTATCAGGCAGACGGCAAGCTTCCGTGGGGGCTTTATCACTACAGCAGCCAGCCTGTCTGCTCATGGTTCGAATTTGCCCAGGCCATTTTTGAGCAAGCGGTCCGCGCGGGGATCGTCCGGCACCCACCTCGATTGACGCCTATCGCTACCGAAGCCTATCCAACCCCAGCGAAACGTCCGGCTTGGTCCGTGCTGGATTGCAGTCGTTTTACGGAGGCTTTCGGCATCCCCCCTGCGCTGTGGTCCGTGGATCTGGAGGCAGTCATCGACGCTTTGAAAAGCCCGTGTGGCCTGTTCTATGAGGCAGTTTCGGCATAGTGAGTGACCGCTCAGATCGCGCCGCTGAACGGTCATGATTTCCTGAAACTTTTTCTTACACGTTCAAGTCGGACTCATAAGGAGCTCATGGGGGACGGGTAATGCCGTCGCCGGGCGAGCATCCGCTGATGGACCGAGGATGCCGCGACACCTGATGGATGCTAGTGCCGCGACCGAAGTGCACGGACCCTTGGCGATGATCCGCCTCCGCCGAATGGCGGCCTGAGCAGCGATGCACGAACGCTGAGCAGGGAGTAGGGACGATGCTTTTCAATTCAATGGAATTCATTGCCGGTTTTCTTCCGGTGGTGCTGCTCGGATTCTTCTTGCTGACCGGATCGGGCCGACAACGGTTGGCGGTGATCTGGCTAACGGTCGTCTCGCTGGTGTTCTACGGCTGGTGGAATCCGGTCTACGTCTCGCTGCTGGTCGGCAGCATGCTGTTCAACTACCTCCTCGGCGGCTACCTGCGCCGGCACCCGTCGCGCCGTATCCTGGCATTGGCAGTGGCTGCCAATGCGCTGCTGCTTGTCTATTACAAGTACACCGGCTTTCTCTTCAGCACCCTGGATGCCGCGCTGGAACTGGGCTGGCGCGTCGAGGACATGATCCTGCCGCTGGCCATTTCGTTCTTCACCTTCCAGCAGATTGCCTACCTGGTCGACGCCCATGATGGCGTAGTGGAAGAACACGACTTCGCCAACTATTGCCTATTCATCAGCTTCTTCCCGCAGCTGATCGCCGGACCGATCACCCACCACGGTGAGATGCTTGCGCAGTTCAACGACCGCGACAGCTTCCGCGCGCGCATCGACAACCTGTCGCTGGGCGCCACGGTGTTTTTGCTCGGCCTGTTCAAGAAGGTGGTGATCGCCGATACCCTCGCGCTGAAAGCCACGCCGGTCTTCAGCCTGGCCGCCGACGGCACCGTCCCGGCGTTCTACGACGCATGGACCGGCGCGCTGACCTACACGCTGCAGATCTATTTCGACTTCTCTGGCTACAGCGACATGGCCATCGGGCTTGCGCTGCTGTTCGGCATCAGCCTGCCGGCCAACTTCAACAGCCCGTTCAAGGCGCGCAACGTCATCGACTACTGGTCGCGCTGGCATATGACGCTGACGCGCTTTCTCACCGCCTACCTCTACAACCCCATTGTGCTGCGCGTGACCCGTGCCCGTATGGCAGCCGGCAAGCCGCAGCCGCGCCGCGGCAAGATGACACTTGGCACCTTCCTCGCGCTGGTCGCCTATCCGACAGTATTCACCATGTTCATCTCCGGCATCTGGCACGGCGCCGGCTGGCAATTCGTGGTGTTCGGCCTGCTACATGGCTTCTACCTGGTGGTCGCCCATGGCTGGCGCGCCTGGAAAGTACGCCAGGGCTGGAAGCTGGACAGCGAGGTCTGGTGGCATCAGGCGCTGGCCGTGCTGGTGACCTTCCAGTGCGTGGTGGTGGCGATGGTGTTCTTCCGCGCCGCCGACGTGCCGGCCGCGCTGGCGGTCCTCCAAGGCATGCTCGGTTTGAGCCCGGACAGCGTGCACATGGACCGATCGGACTTCGCCTATATCGCCGCGCTGCTGGCGTTCGTCTGGGGCATGCCCAACGTGCAGCAGTGGATGGGCCACTTCCGCACAGCACTCAACTATCAGGCCCAGCTTCATTGGACTGAACGGCTGCTGCCAGTCAGCGCCTGGCGTCCATCGGCAATCCACGGCATGGCGGTAGGTGTGCTCGGTTTCTTCGCCCTGGCGATCGCCTTTTCCATGGCGCCGACCGAATTTCTCTACTTCCAGTTCTGACCACGACAAGGAGTCCCGGCATGCAACAACTCTCCTGGCTACCGCCGCACCCTGACCTGGCCAGCGCAATCGGCCAGGCCAAGCGCATCGACGACCCACTGCAGCGGCTAAACGAAGCCGCTCGGCTGGCGGCATACCAGCGTGACTTCACGCTGACCGCACGGCTGGACAAGCTGGCCACCGCCGGCATCGAGCAGCATGCAGCGGCGGCACGACTGACGCCGCTGCGCGTGGCGCTGCTCGCCTCGCATACGGTGGACCACCTGCTGCCGACCATTCGCATGGCCGGCCTGCAGCGGCGCCTGGCGCTGTCGCTGCACGTTGCGCCTTACGGCATGTACCGCCAGGCGCTGCTGGCCGATGACCCGGCGCTGAACGCCTTCTCCCCCCAACTGCTGGTACTGGCGCTGGACGCCCATGACGCGCCGCTGCAACTGCCCTTGCACGCAGGCCAGGCGGAGGTGGATGCCGCCGTCGCAGAGCGCGTCGACGAGCTGCGCCTCCTTTGGCGCCGGGCCCGCGAGCGCTACGCCGCGCAGGTGGTGCAGCAAACCCTGGTGCCGGTCGCGCCGCCATTGTTCGGCTCTTACGAAGCACTGGTGCCGGCTTCGCCGCGGGCAGTCATCGAACGCTTGAATGCGGCTATCCGCGGCGCTGCCCGCGAGGATGGCGTGCTGCTGCTCGATTTGGCGTGGCACGCAGCCGCTTATGGCGACGGCCTGGCCGACCCGGTGCGCTGGTACCAGGCCAAGCAGCTGGTCAGCCCGGCCTTGGCCCCGCTTTACGGCGATCATCTGGCACGGATAGCGGCCGCCACTGCGGGGCTGTCGCACAAGTGCCTCGTGCTCGATCTGGACAACACCCTGTGGGGCGGTGTGATCGGTGATGACGGTATCGACGGTATCCAGCTCGGCCAGGGCAGCCCCAGCGGCGAGGCGTTTCTCGCCTTTCAGCGTTATGCCGCGCAACTGGCGCGCCGCGGGGTGATTCTCGCGGTATGCAGCAAGAACGACCTGCACATCGCCGAGGCGGCGTTCGCGCATCCGGAGATGGCATTGGAGCGCAGCGATGTCGCAGCTTTCGTCGCCAACTGGGAAGACAAGGCCGGCAACCTGCGGCGCATCGCGAGCATGCTGGATATCGGCCTGGACAGCCTGGTATTCGTCGACGACAACCCCGCCGAACGCGACATCGTGCGCCGCGAGCTGCCGGAAGTCGCTGTGCCGGAACTGCCCGACGACGTTGCCGATTACCCCGCGCGGATAGCCGCCGCGGGCTATTTCGAAGCTGTGTCCTTTACCTCCGACGACGCCGAGCGTGGCCGCAGCTATGCGCTTAATGCCGAACGCAAGTCCGCGCAGAGCCAGGCCACGGACATGGACGGCTACCTGCGCGGGTTGCAGATGGTGCTGCGCGTCAGCCGCATCGGCAGTGCAGAGCTGGCCCGCGCCACGCAGCTGATCAACAAGACCAACCAGTTCAATCTCACCACCCGCCGTTATACCGAAGCCGAAGTCGAGCGCATGGCCAGCGATCGGCAAGCCATTGCGCTGGCCCTGCGGCTGGAGGACAAGTTCGGCGATAGCGGCCTGATCAGCGTGGTGCTGGCGCGACCGGATGCAGCCATCGAGGCTGACGAACTGCTGATCGACAGCTGGCTGATGAGCTGTCGCGTGCTGGGCCGCCAAGTCGAGTCGGCGGTGCTGGGCGTGCTGGCCGATGCAGCCGCGGCTGCCGGCTGGCGTGCCCTGGTTGGCGAATACCGCCCCACCGAACGCAACGGCATGGTCGCCGAGCACTATCCGCGACTGGGCTTCGAGCAGCGCTCAGCCCCCGATAACGCAACCCCCGATGCCAGTTTCTGGCGCTGCGAGCTGGCGTCACGCCTATCCATAAACCACCACATCCAGGTGCAAGCATGAACGAAAAGGAAATTCTCCAGGCGCTGACCCAGGTTTTTCACGACGTGTTCGACGATGACGACATCGTCCTCACGGCCGAAACCACGGCCGACGACATCGATGGCTGGGACAGCCAGGCCCATGTCCTGCTGATCGTGGCCGCCGAGCAACGCTTCGGCATCAAGTTCCGCACTGCTGAGCTGGAGTCGCTGAAGAACGTCGGCCATTTCGTGCAACTGATCCAGAGCAAGCTCGGGGGGCGTTGAGCCATGAGCGCAACTGTCGATAGCGGCCGGGGCGGCGCCGCCCGGACCGGAGCTGAACGGCAACCGGTGCGAGCCAGCTATCTGCTGGGGGTGTTCGCTGGGCTGTTCGGAATGCTCGGCGCCTTTGCCGCACTGCTCGCATGGCTGCACCACAGTGACAACCTGCCACCGCCGGCTTTCTCCAACAGCCTGTGCGTGGATGAAAAGCTGCGTTTCCTCCGGCACAACCCGATCGATCAGCCCAACCTGCTGGTCATCGGTTCATCAGTCGCCTGGCGTCATGTCGACGGTGACGTGCTCAGGTCGAGCGCCCCGGAGCTGCGTCCGTTCAACGGCGCCTTCTGTGGCCTGCATGCAAACCAGTCTGCCTATGTCGCCGACTGGTTGCTGGATCGCCAACCGAGCATTCGTCAGGTGGTGATGATCGTCGACCCGCTGGACTTCGCCGGCTGCTGGAAGGTGCCGGACGCGGTCTTCGACCGGGAAGATGCCGACCACTATGTCTATCAGCAGGCCTCGCGCTGGGGCTATTACATGCGCTATTTCTCGCCGCGTTCGCTGTTGCGCAACGCCCGGACAATCAAGGCTCAACGCGCCAACGAGATCGAATGGGACCCGCTGGTATTCACGCGACACGGCGACGGACCATTGGAGCCGCGCGCCGATCGAGGCCTTTTCTATGGCGAGCCCGACCCGCTGGACAATAGCTGCTTCGCAGCGCTTGGACGGCTGTCCGAACGGCTTCGACAGGAGCAGCGGCAGCTGCTGGTGGTGTCCACGCCGCTGCATCCGCAGTGGAAGGTCAAGTTCGATGCCGACGGCCACTTCCTCGCCCGTTTCGATACCAAACTGAGCGCGGCCATTGCCGGACACGGTGGCGCAAAGTACTGGAATGCCGATCGAGAGTGGCTAGCGCCGCCCGGTGCGTTCGTCGATGCGATTCACCTTCGCTGGTCCGCCGTTCATGACTTTTCCGAGGCATTGGCCGACCAGCTGCGCGAAGCCGAGCAGGCACGGCTTGGCGAGTCGGTACTGGCTGGCAGCGGCGTGTACGGTGCGCCCTGAGCAAACCTCGGCAAACGTCGCGAGGTCGGAGATGAGTAACGGAACGAGTCCGGCCAGTTGCTCGTCCTGCCGTATGTGGCACGGAGCCGCCGGTCGTCAGGTCGCATCGGGCGTGCGTGCTGTGGTATGGTCCGCGCCCTTTGCAATTCCGACCGACGTACCGACCGTATGAACGTTCCGACCCGCTCTGCCTGGCTGCCTACGCCGCCATAGCGAAACGCCCCACCATTCGATTCGGCCCATCGCGGCTGACTCGCCTCGCTGCTGCAGCGATCCGACCGCGCCCGTGCGGCCGTCAGTCATGCCTATATCTCGAACACGACGCGTTCTGAACGCCACTTTGTATGGTGCGGTTGCGTCCCTTGCCTCGGATTTACCAATGTTGCAATCGATCAAACACAACTGGCTCTCAAATATCCGTGGTGACGTGCTGTCTGGTCTCGTCGTTGCGTTGGCCCTGATTCCGGAAGCCATTGCCTTCTCCATCATCGCAGGCGTGGACCCGAAGGTCGGGCTGTACGCGTCCTTCTGCATCGCCGTGGTAATAGCCTTTGTCGGCGGCCGTCCAGGCATGATTTCAGCAGCCACCGGGGCGATGGCCCTGCTGATGGTCACGCTGGTAAAGAACCACGGTCTGGAATACCTCCTGGCCGCCACGCTGTTGTGCGGGGTGCTGCAGATCATCGCCGGCTACCTGCGGCTCGGCTCGCTGATGCGCTTCGTCTCGCGCTCGGTGGTGACCGGCTTCGTCAATGCGCTGGCGATCCTTATCTTCATGGCCCAGCTACCGGAGCTGACGAACGTCACCTGGCACGTTTACGCCATGACGGCCGCGGGCCTGGCCATCATCTACCTGTTCCCGCACGTGCCAAAGCTCGGAAAGGTCATTCCGTCGCCGCTGGTGTGCATCCTCAGCATGACGGCGGTAGCCATGTACTTCGGCCTGGACATCCGCACCGTCGCCGACATGGGCGAGCTGCCCGATACGCTGCCGGTTTTCCTCTGGCCGGACGTGCCGCTCAACCTCGAAACGCTGGCCATCATCTTCCCTTACTCAGCGGCGCTGGCCGTGGTCGGCCTGCTGGAGTCGCTGATGACCGCGACCATCGTCGATGACCTGACCGATACCACCAGCGACAAGAATCGCGAGTGCAAGGGGCAGGGCGTCGCCAACATCGCAGCGGGCATGCTGGGCGGCATGGCTGGCTGCGCCATGATCGGACAGTCGGTGATCAACGTGAAGTCGGGTGGGCGCACGCGTCTGTCCACGCTGGTCGCCGGTGTTGTGCTGCTGTTGCTGGTTGTCTTCCTGAGCGATTGGGTCGGGCAGATCCCCATGGCCGCGCTGGTGGCGGTGATGATCATGGTATCCATCGGCACCTTCAGCTGGGACTCGGTGCGCAACCTGCGTCGGTATCCGCTGTCGACCAATATCGTGATGGTCGCCACGGTGGTCGTGGTTGTGTTCACTCATAACCTGGCCTATGGCGTTCTGGTTGGCGTGTTACTGGCCGCGTTGTTTTTCGCCAACAAGGTTGGCCACTACCTCTCGGTGAGTTCCGAATTGAATGAAGCGGCGGATCACCGTACGTATACCGTTGCCGGCCAGGTGTTCTTCAGTTCGGCGGACAAATTCATCAACGCGTTCGATTTCAAGGAGGCGATCGCCAAGGTCACGATCGACTTGCGCCGCGCGCATTTCTGGGACATCACCGCGGTCGCTGCACTGGACAAAGTGGTGATCAAGCTGCGCCGGGAAGGCACCGAAGTGGACGTGCTGGGTCTTAACGAAGCCAGCGCCACCATCGTCGACAGATTCGGCGTGCACGACAAACCCCACAGCGCCGACGAGTTGATAGGTCACTGAGCCGAGCCGGCACCGCTGCGGGAATACCGGTGCCGGCTATTAGGTGCGATTGCTCATGTCGGCAGTGGCAAAAGGGGTCACGGCAGCGACTTTCGAGTTGGACGATGAAGGCCGAAGCAGTTCGGTCGGGGCAACCGGATCCATGGGAGTTCAGCTCTCTGGAGTGACCGAGGGTGGCGCTCGAAAAAGGATGCTACACATTCCTCCCTCGATCCTCGGCACTGCAGCGCTTTGCGGTCTAAAACTCGGGAACTGCGTTCGCCGTGTCGGACGCCCAGCCATTCTTCGCTGAGGAGCCATGATCATGTCCCTATCGAGCCAAAGCCGAACCGCCCGCCATGAGATCTTTATGGCGCGCGAAGCGCTTCATCGTTTCGCCCTGACGCTGTGCGTGACAGCGATGACGCTGGTCACGACGCAGGCCTTCGCGCACCACGGCTGGGCCTGGGCCGAAGAAGAGCAGTCGGAGTTGAAGGGCACGATTGCCGAGATCTCGATGGCGCCACCTCATCCGGCCTTGCGCGTGAAGGCAGAAGACGGCCGCATATGGCAGGTCGATCTGGGCAATCCGAGCCAGACGAAACGTTCAGGCTTTACCGGGGATACCGCCAAGGTGGGCGATGAAATCACCGTGCTCGGCAACCGCACCAAAGAGCCGAACGAAGCGCATATGAAAGCCGTCCGCATCACCGTGGGTGGCAAGCAGTACGACATGTATCCGGAACGCATCGGGCAATGACGACAGGGCCATGACAGCTTTCCTGCAGGCGATTGCGGGCTGGCCCGGTGCGGTCTTCCTGCAGGAATACTGGGTCGCCTATCTCGTCGTCAACGCCGCACACATTCTTGGCATAGGGCTGCTCCTGGGCTCGATACTGCCGTTGGATGTGCTCCTATTGCGGTCTGCGCACGGCCGCGATCTGTCGGTCCTCGGCCCCTTTCTCGTCCGAGCGGCGGCAACGGGCGCCACGCTGGCGGTGGTGACGGGGCTCTGGTTGTTCTCGGTGAACCCCGTGGCGTATGCGGACAATCCTGCCTTCCTCTGCAAGGTCGCACTGCTCCTGCTGGCCATCTGCAACATTGCACTTCAGCATCGCGGCGAACACTTTCATGCCGCGCTGCATGGCGGGCCGCCGAGGGTACGCGTCCGCGTGCTGGCTGCCACATCCGCCACTCTGTGGCTATCCATACTTATAGCGGGTCGTTGGATCGGCTTTGTCTGAAACGCAGATGGCGCTGCAGGCGGCCGTAAGGCGCTTAAGAAGACCGCTGCGCCTGCTAACCGGCTTCCAACACCGGCATGACCCGCTCCAGCCGCGGACAGGCCCACTCCACAAACGCCCGCACCCGTGGCGACAGTTGCAGGCTGTGCGGGTAGACGAGCTGGATCGGCAGGTCCTTCGGTTCGTAATCCTTCAGTAGCCTCGCCAGGCGGCCATCGGCCAATTCGTCGGCGACCTGGTAGTGCATCAGCCGGGTGATGCCCAGGCCCTGGACGCAGGCGAGGCTGGCGCTGCGGATCTGGTTGCAGGTCAGGCGCGGGGTGATCTCTTCGGCCTGTTCCCTGTCGCCGTCGCGGTAGTACCAGTGCCGGCCCTGGGCGGCGAAGAGGATGCAGGCGTGCTCCTTGAGCGCGGCCGGGGTGTCGATCGGCGGGCTGCTGGCGAGGTAGTCCGGGCTGGCGCAGGTGACCAGCCGGGTGGTGCCGAGCGGGCGCGCGACGAGGGTCGAGTCGGGCAGGTGGCCGATGCGCAGGGCGAGGTCGAGGCGCTCGTCCAGCAGCGGGACGATCTGGTCGTTCAGGTTCAGCTCCACCTGCACCTGCGGGTGTTCCTTGAGAAAGGCATTCACCAGCGGTGCCAGGTAGCGCTGGCCGAACTCCACCGGGGCGGTGAGGCGCAGCAGGCCGCGAACGCTGCCGTCCTGCGCATCCAGGCGTTGCTCAATGTCGGCGAACTCGGCAAGCATGCGCCGGCTCCAGGCCAGGTATTGCGCGCCTTCATCGGTGAGGGCCATGCGCCGGGTGCTGCGGTTGAGCAGGCGCACACCCAGGTGGCTCTCCAGCGCGGCCAGCGAGCGCACCACCGATGCCACGGACTGGCCACTGGCGTCGGCTGCCGCACTCAGGCTGCCGTTGTCGACGATCCTCACGAAATTGGCCATCGCCTTGAGCTTGTCCATTGCCACCTTCGATTTGTGCGATTGCTGCAGGGGTGTTGTCAGGTCCGCGGCATAGCTGGGATGCGCAGGGCGGCGGACACTGTCCCGGACCGACGACTTCCGGAGTTTCGCACATGAACCCACCATCCAGCCCCGCTCGTATCCTCGCCTATGACCACATCGGCATCCGTGTCAGCGACCGCCGCCGCGCCATGGCCTTCTACCAGGCGCTGGGCTTCGTCGAGAGCGCCAGCTTCCCGCTGTTCGAGGCCAACGAGATGCTCAGCCCGGACGGCGTGCGCATCAATCTGATCTTCAACGGCGCGCGTACCCGCGACGCGCACAACGTACTGCTGGATGCGCCGGTCAAGCGGCCCGGCATGACACATCCGGCCTTTATCGTCGATGACCTTCAGGCGCTGCAGCGCTGGCTGGGCGAAGAGGGCATCGTCATCACCGAGGGGCCGCATCACATCGGCCCGCGGCGGATCGCGCTGTTCATCCGGGACCCGGACGGCAACGTTCTCGAATTCAATCAGCTCGTCGAAGGAGATGCGCAATGAAACTGTACGACCTGGAAGCTTCCGGCAACTGCTACAAGGTGCGCCTGTTCGCGGCGCTGGCCGACATTGAACTGGAGCGGGTGCCGGTGGACCTCGCCGGTGGCGCGCACAAGAAGCCGCCACTGTCCGAGATGAACCCGCTGCGGCAGGTGCCGGTGCTCGAGGACGACGGCCATGTGGTTCGCGATTCCCAGGCGATCCTGGTCTATCTCGCCGGTACCTACGGCGGCCTGGCCTGGTGGCCGGACCATGCCCGCGGGCAGGCCGAGATCGTGCAGTGGCTGTCCTTCGCCGCCAACGAGGTGCAGCACAGCCTGTGCGCCGCGCGGCTGGTGGAAAAGTTCGGCTACCCGCTGGACAAGGAAGCGGCGCTGGCCAAGGCGCCGGCGGTGCTCGCGCTGCTCGATGCGCATCTGGAAACGAACGACTGGCTGGCGATGGGGCGACCTACCATCGCCGATTGCGCGGTCTACCCTTACGTGGTGCTGGCGCCGGAGGGCAGCGTCGACCTCGGCCCGTATGGCAACGTGGCGCGCTGGATGACCCGGCTGGAAAGCCTGCCGGGCTACCTGCCGCGGCCCTGACCGGCTGCCCTCAGGCTGGCTCTTGCCCCTCGGCCTTCAGGAAGTCGACGAAGGCTCTGAGCGGCGAGGGCATGTGGCGGCGGCCGTGGTAGTAGAGGAAGGGGCCGTCGAAGGACTGCCACCAGTCCTCGAGGATGGGCGTCAGGCGCCCATCGGCCAGCGGCTCGCGGATGAAGTCCTCGAAGGTGTAGATGATCCCGAGCCCGTTGATCGCCGCGCTGGTCTTCAAATCATGTGAGGAGGTGGCCAGCTGGCCTTGCGGCGGTACACGCAAGGTCCGGCCGTCCTTCTCGAACTCGAATACGCCCAGCTTGCCGCTCTCGAAGCGATGGCCGAGCAGCTGATGCCCGGTCAGCTCGCTGGGGTGGCGTGGTGTGCCGTGGGCGGCGAGGTAGGCCGGTGCGGCGGCGGCCACGAAGCGTTGCCGGCGCGGGCCGATGGGGATGGCGATCATGTCCTTGGCCAGGCTTTCTTCGTAACGCACACCGGCGTCGTAGCCCGCCGCGATGACGTCGATGAAGGTGTTCTCCATCACCACCTCGACGTTCACCGCCGGATAAAGCTTGAGGAAGCGGCTCAGCAGGTCCGGCAGCACGAAGCGCGCCACCGGGACCGGCACGTTCAGCTTGAGGGTGCCGACCGGGCGCTGGGATTCGTCGTCGAGGTCGTTGAACGCGGCGTGGATCTCTTCCAGCGCCGGGCGCAGGCGCTCGAGCAGGCGTTCACCGGCGGTGGTCGGGGTGACGCTGCGGGTGGTGCGGTTGAGCAGGCGCAGGCCGAGGTCGCCCTCCAGCCGGCGCACGCAGTCGCTCAGCGACGAGGCCGACATGCCTCGGGTCTGCGCGGCAGCACGAAAGCCACCGGCCTCGACCACGGCAGCGAACAGCGCGACGTCACTCAGGTTGGGTTGGCGCATGGGAACTCCGCAAGCCATTCGGTTGTACGGATGTTCGTACAGCCTGTCCAAGTTTTCCCGGATTATCACCTGATTTCCGTACGCTGATAATCCTCGCGTCGGCCACCTCCATCGCAGGTCGGCCTGTTTGCAACGACGACGAGGACAGGATCATGACGCACAGAACCACAACCGAGCCGGGCGACCTCGCCCGCCATCTGCTGAAACTGGCTAGAACGCTGATCGCCGGGGTGGCAGTGGCTGGCGCACTGACGGCCGAGGCCGCCAACCGTACCGCACCGAAGCCGGACTGGAGCCCGGCGGACATGCCGGAGCAGGCTGGCCGCATCGTGCTGGTCACCGGCGGCACCAGTGGCATGGGCTACGAAGATGCGCTGGCGCTGTCGCGCGCCGGCGCCGAGGTGATCATCGCTGCGCGCAATGCCGAGCGCGGGCAGGAGGCGATCGAGCGGATACGTGAGCAGGTGCCGGATGCCCGCGTGCAGTTCGAGGCGGTCGACCTGGCCAGCCTGGCCTCGGTGCGCAGTCTGGCCGAGCGCCTGCAGCAGCGCCTGCCGCGTCTCGACGTGCTGATCAACAATGCCGCGATCATGGCGCCGCCTGAGCGCGGCACCTCGGCCGACGGTCACGAGCTGCAGCTGGCGACCAACTACCTCGGCCCGTTCGCCCTGACAGCGCTGCTCATGCCACTGCTGCTGGAAAGCGACGATGCCCGGGTGGTCAGCCTCTCCAGTATCGCGGCCGGGCGTGGCCAGCTGGACTTCGCGGACCTGCAGGCCGAGCAGCGCTACAACCCCTACGCCACCTATGCGCAGTCCAAGCTCGCGGTGCTGATGTGGGCCATGGAGCTGCAACGCCACAGTGACGCATCCGGCTGGGGCATCCGCAGCATCGCCGTGCACCCCGGAGTGGC
The DNA here is from genome assembly GCF_051948915.1 of Stutzerimonas sp. Brlt_14. Taxonomy (NCBI): domain Bacteria; kingdom Pseudomonadati; phylum Pseudomonadota; class Gammaproteobacteria; order Pseudomonadales; family Pseudomonadaceae; genus Stutzerimonas; species Stutzerimonas sp. Brlt_14. The sequence continues at coordinate 572,182 of NZ_JAYJLM010000001.1, read as the reverse complement.
CGTCACCGAGCTGGTCGAGCGCGGCCCCGGGCTGGACAGTGAGTTCGCCGCCAACTGGGCCAAGGACCGCGACAACTACCACTCCGCCGCCCAGGGCGCGCTGCCGACGCTGTATGCCGCCACTGCGGTTGACGCCATCGGCGGTGCCTACTACGGGCCGACCGGCGAGGAAGAAAAACGCGGGCCGCTGGGCTTTGCCAGAGTTCCAGACGGCGCCGCGAACCAGGCGGACGCCACGCGGCTGTGGCAGCTGTCGGAACGCCTAACCGGCGTGCGCTACCCCTGAATCCTCGGGCGCCGGCCTTGCGCTCGCGCCCTGTTCTCACTTCATTCTTCAGGAGCGCGTCCATGAGCACGCCATCCGTTGTGCATCGCCTGAGTGCCGCGATCAATGCCGAAGCGCATGAGCTGCGCCCGGCGCTGAGTGGTTTCCTGCTGTTTTTCTGTCTGTTCGCCGGCTATTTCATGCTGCGCCCGATCCGCGAGTCGATGGGCATCGCCGCCGGCGTGGAAAACCTGCAATGGCTGTTCACCGCGACCTTCTTCGTCATGCTGGCAGCCGTGCCCCTGTTCGCCTGGCTCAGTTCCCATGTACCGCGCCTGCATTTCGTCGATTGGGTGTACGGCTTTTTCTGCCTGAACCTGCTGGGCTTCTCCGTGCTGTTTCTGCTGCAGGGTGACAGCGCCTGGCTGGCGCGGGTGTTCTACGTGTGGATCTCGGTCTACAACCTGTTCGTCGTGTCCGTGGCCTGGAGCCTGATGGCGGATGTGTTCGACAGCGCCCAGGCCAAGCGGCTGTTCGCCTTCATCGCTGCCGGCGCGAGCGTCGGTGGGCTGGTCGGGCCGGCGCTCAGCGCGTTGTTGGTCGGCAGCCTGGGCGAGTCGGGGCTGATGCTGCTGGCCGCCTTGTTGCTGGGCGCTGCGCTGGCGCTCAAGTTCTCGCTGATGCGCTGGCGCGAGATCGGCGGAGCGGGGCGCCCCGGCGCGGCTCCGGCGGAGAGTACGCGTCGGCCGGTGCCCGGCAACCCCTTTAGCGGCCTGACCCGGGTGATGCAGTCGCCCTACCTGCTCGGCATCGCCAGTTTCGTGGTGCTGCTGGCTACCGTGACCACCTTTCTCTACTTCGAGCAGGCACGCCTGGTGGCCGAGCTGTTCCCCGACCGCGCCGCCCAGGTTCGCGTGTTCGGCATCATCGACGTGGTCGTCCAGGCGGGCGCGCTGTTGTCGCAACTCTTCATCACCGGGCGCCTGGCGCAGAAACTCGGCGTGCGCGTGCTGCTGGCCATCGTGCCGCTGCTGGTCGGCGTCGGCTTTGTCGGCCTCGCGCTGATGCCCAGCTTCGCCGTGCTCGCGGCGCTGATGATCGTGCGCCGCATCGGCGAGTACGCGTTCGTCCGGCCCGGCCGCGAAATGCTCTTCGCGCCGCTGGATGCCGAGAGCAAGTACAAGGCGAAGAACGTCATCGACACTGTCGTCTACCGCGCCGGCGATGCCGTCAGCGGTTGGGGGAAGACGGCACTGGACATGTTCGGGCAGGGCGCCGGCCTGGTTGCCGTGGCCGGCGCGATCTGCGCACTGCTCTGGGGCTATCTCGGCTGGCAGCTCGGCAAGCAGGCCGACAGGCGAACGGAGGTGCGGGTGGGCACAGCTGTGGCGGGTGAGGGGGGGGTCTGAGCGGAACGCTAGCGGTGGCGGGTTCGAGGTTTGGCAGGTGTCAGCACTTGCAGTGCGGCGCTTTGGTTCGCCAAGAGTCACAGCTTGGTGAGCCTGCGCTGAGGCTGAAGTCCCAACCACGGTATCCGCTGCTTTTACCGAAGCGGCGACCGGCTTTTCGCGCGGTCGCCGCGCTTCATGCGCCGGTCAGAAGCTGACCACCGTCTTCAGTCCGACGACCACCACGTCCTTGTCATCGTCGAAGCCGCCTGGTCGGTGGAAGTACTGGATGTTCGGCGTCAGCGAGAGGGCGGGTGTCAGCGCCACGCGGTAATACAGCTCGGCCGGGTATTCCACGTCGGGCACCGGGTCGCCCTGTTCGCGCAGGCGACGGCGGGCATCGTCGTTGATTTCCAGGCGCCCGAGGCCCAGGCCAAGCTCGTCGTTCGGGCGCGAGGCGAATGGCGCGGAGAGCATGCCGCCAACCTGCCAGACCCGCTCGATATAGGTCACGTCCGGGTCGGACTGGATGAAGTTGGCGAACAGCTTCAACCGTCGCGCCGGCACCGCGGCGCTCTGCCAGACCTGCTGCTCGGCCATCAGGTAGCCGCCCGTGGCGTGGTCGTGCTCGGCGGCTGATGCGCCGGAAAGCGACAGGGGCAGGCCGGAGCTGTCGCGGTACAGGTCCTCGAAGTCGCCGGTATTGCGCCACAGGCCCAGCCGATAGGCGCCGGGCTGGCCGGCAAGGGTCGGCGTCCAGCCCAGCTCGGCGACCGCGTGGTAACCGGTGGTGCCCGACGGGCTGCCGAAGTTCAGGCGCTGGCTGCGTTCGGTGAAGCGCGGATTGATCTGATAGATCGCGGTCTGCAGTGACCAGGCTTCGTTCAGCTGATAGCGCGCGGTGGCGCCCCACTGGCTGATCGGCCAGGTATACCAGTTCGATGTGATGTAGCCGGGCACCGTGCCGCAGAAACCGAGGTTCTGGAACGGGCAGGCGAAGGGGTAGATATCTCCGCTCATGGGCAGGCGGCCGAGCTTGACCAGCAGGCGGTCGTCCAGCAGCGCCTGCTGGTAGTAGAGCTGCACCAGCCGGGTCGCGCTGCCGTAGCCGTAGATTTCCTGCGGTTGCAGGAGCACGCCGAGGTCCGCTTCGGCGTTGAGGTTCTCGCCGTTGCGGTTGGTCAGCGTGAAGTGCAGACCAGCGCCGGACCAGCCGAGCAATTTGTCCAGGTCCAGCGCCGCATCGAACATCAGCTGGTCGGCGTAAGTGCCGGTATGGTCGCCGCCGCCCTGGGTGTTGCGGGCCAGTTCGTTGACGTAGGTGATTTGCAGGTCGACCCCGGCCTCGTGCAGACGGGTGCGGGCGCCGTTCCAGTCGCCGAAGAGAAACTGGTCGGGTGAGTACTCGGCCGCTTGGGCAGAAGTGAGCAGGCAGGCGACGAGAAGGCCGCTGCCGCAGCGCAGGCTTGTTGTCATTGTTCTGATCCTTTGGGATGTAACGGTGCGGGTGCCGCGAATACCGTTAGCCGCCATGGGAGTGGGCATTCACGGTATTCGCGTGCGTTTCTGCTCAGTGGTAACGCCTGGCTATTCAGGCGTTACCGGTTCAACTGTCTGGTTGGCGATCAAAGGTTGCCGGCCTAATGGCCGCCGCCCGATTTCACCCCGTCGTGTGCTTGTCTGCGCACGAAATGGCGAATGCTTTCCAGCTCTGCATCGGTCAGATCCGGGAACTTGGGCATGCCATTGACGAGCAATGCTCCACCGCGCACCACGCTCTCAAACGCTTTTTCGCTGCCTGTGAGCAAGATCGGCGACTCCCGCAGATCGGGTGCCTTCATGCCCGCAACAGCCCCGGCGCCGTGGCAACCAACGCAGAGGTTTTCCGCATAGACACCCGCGCCCGTCTCGGCCTTTTCGGCATCGACTTCAAACTTCTCATCGATGATCGGCTTGGCGAGTTGCGGCGCAGGCTGTTCTGGAACGACCGCTTTTCCGTCAAGCGAGAAGGTCATGATGCGGCGCTCATGCGCACCATACTTCCAGCCATGGCTTTCAAAACCCAGTTCGCCGGAGCCGCCGAAGTTGGAGGCCAATGCACCACCAGGGCCCACCAGCAGGGACACCATCTGCTTGCCATCCAACTTGTAAGTGATCGGTGGCGCGGAGATACCGAGGCCGACGTCATAGGACCAGAGTTCTTCACCGGTGCGTGCGTCATAAGCTTTGAACAGGCCATCGGGCTCGCCCTGGAAAACCAGGTTGCCGGCCGTGGTCAAGGTACCGCCGCCCCAAGGACTCTTCTGATTTACCTGCCACACGCGCTTGTTCTTGACCGGGTCCCAGGCCTGCAACGAGCCCCGTGACTCGTGCGGGTCCTTGGTCAATTCCCAACCGGTCAGCCCCAGGTAGAGTTTGTGGCTCGCCATCTTATGGCCAGGCTTCGTATTTTTACCGTCGTCCTTGAAGGTGTTGCCTAGATGGTTGGTAGGGATAAAGGCAAGATTCAGCTCGGGGTTATAGGACATCGCGTGCCATGAGTGCGCACCGAATGCCGATGGATAGATATTCTTCTCGCCGTCGGGATACCTGGCGTCGTCGGCAACGATATGGCGCTGCTCTTTCAGGTCGTACCTGGTTGACCAGTTGGCATCGGCGAATTTCTCCGCGGACAGTACCTTGCCGTTCGAACGGTCGATCGTATAGAAGAAGCCGTTTTTGGGGGCGTGCAATACGGCGTCAACATCCTTGCCGTCTATTTTCAGATCGGCCAGCACGATGTCCATGTTCGAGTTGTAGTCCCAGGTGTCACCCGGGGCAGTCTGGACATGCCACTTGTATTCGCCCGTATCCGCATCGACCGCCACGACAGAACACAGGAACAGGTTGTCGCCACCCTCCGGGCTACGCACCTTGATGTTCCAGGGGCCGCCGTTACCTGTACCAAAGATGAGCTGGTTGTACTTGGCGTCGTACGTCCAGCCGTGCCAGGCATTACCGCCGCCGCCGTTCTCCCACCAGCGGCCACTCCAGGTCTTGGCCGCCATCTCCTGAGCGGCATCCTCGAATCCATCGGCAGGATTGCCGGGAACGATATAGAAACGCCAGACCTGTTTGCCGGTTTCGGCATCGTAGGCAGTTACATACCCACGCATCGGACCAAGTTCGGTTCCGCCATTGCCGACGAATACCTTGCCGTCGAAGGCCTTGGGATGGCCGGTGATATTCAGCGGCTGGTCGTGATCGAATGTACGAGTCTGCCAGACTTCCTTGCCGTCCGTTCTGTTGATTGCAATCAGACGGCCGTCCCAGGTGGCAATGAACAATTTGTCGCCGTAGGTTGAAAGTCCCCGGTTATGCTTCCAGAAGACCTTCTTCATATTGTTGTCGAGGATTTCTTTGGAAACTTGCGGATCGTATTCCCAAAGCTTTTTCCCCGTGCGTGCATCGAACGCACGCGTTCTGTTCATTTCGCCCACATAGTACATGACGCCATCGACCACCAAGGGCGTTCCGACCATATCTGAGCGGTCAGGTAGCGGCGCATACCATTCAGGTTTGAGTTGGCTGACATTATCTACGTTGATGTCCTTGAGCGGGCTGAACCGTTGTTCGGAGTGTGTGCGCCCGTAAGCCAGCCAGTCAGCAGTGTTTGATTCATCGGACAATTCCTTGTCTGTGATGATTCTGTCTGATGCATGCAGCGGCGTGATCGCAAAAAGCGAGGCGGCCATCATCAGGTGAACCCTTAGGTTTGACTGTTTTAATTTCATTTTTATTATTTCCTTGTTTAGGGTTTCAGGCGTGCGTGGGTACAACGAGCATTTACGGATAAAGCTCTTCTGGCATTTCTTTTGTTATTAAGTCGATTCCGGTATGAGCCCCCGTAATGGCGCGAAACAACATGCACCTATCACGGCTTTTCGAAATCTTTATTCAAACTTCTATAACTTCTGGCCGGCTTCATTGCGCTGGTTGCCAGTGTTGGGGCTGTTGTGCCCTGCTGGGTGAGGCTCCTCGGAAGACGATCACCGCTTCGCCTGGACTGGGCAGGGCGAAGTGTTGGATACCCGCGCTGGCCGGGCGGGTCGGGGGTGGAATAGCTCATGGGGTTTCCTCCGATGCATGGCCGGACCGGTTGGTGGCCGTGGTGTTGTTCAAAGCACGGGGGAGGGTGGACCGGCGACCGTGCCTGTGGCCGGGCTGGGCAAGGGGCGGGCGCCGAGTTCCAGGCCTTGCCAGGCCAGCACACGTTGATAGCGGTCGGACAGCGACTCGGCTTCGCTCCAGGCGCCTGGCAGTCGCTCACCGAGCGCCAGATGACTGTCGGCCGCGCAGCGCAGGTCGCTGGCGCAGGCGTGATAGAAGCGGTTGACGATGTCGGCCATCGGTTCGCGCCAGTCGTCCATCAGCACCGCCGCATGGGCGAGCACCGCCGGGCGGCCATCACGGCTGCGCCGCCAGCGTTGCGCTGTGCCGGCCAGCTTGCGGCCTTCCAGCGTGAGGTTGTAGCGGCCGTCGCAGAAGGCACCCGGAACCGCGCCGACTCCGGCCCGCAAACCATGCTCGGCGAGCCACAGCGCCAGCGGATCGAGCAGTCGCTCGTAGGCAATGACGATGCGCTTGCCGGCCTCGTCTTCGATGGGCAGCGCGCAGGCGAGGGCGATATTGAGCACGGCAGGCGACTGCGGCACTGGCTCGCCACCGGTGTCTCGCAGCAGGATCGGCCAGCCCTGCGCCGCGCAGCGTTGGCTGGCCAGGGCGAAACCGGGGCGGCGCTCGAAGCTGCCGGGCATCACCAGCGCCTGGCCGGTCGGGCGCCAGAGCAGCAGCTGGCAGTCGAACAGGCCATCGCAGACGCGCTGCAGCAGGGCACGTTCGGCATTCAGGCCGGCCGCTACACTGAAGCGGGCGATGCCGTTCATGCCGCACCCTCCTCGATGCGCCGGCACAGGTCGTCGAGGAAGTCCGCTGCCGGCGCGCCGTTCACGGCGCGATGGTCGAAGGTCAGCGACAGGCCCAGCCATTCGGCCTCCACCAGCGCACCGCTCGCGCTCAGTTCCAGCCGACGTTGCACGCCGCCGATGCCGAGGATGGCCACCTGCGGCGGGTTGAGCACCGGAGTGAAGTGGTGCACCCGCGACAACCCCAGGTTGGACACGGTGAAAGTAGCGCCGGTCAGCTCCTTGACCGACAGCTTGCCGGCCAAAGCCTTGTCCACCAGCGTCTTGCGCGCCTGGCACAGCTCTTCGCCGTCCAGCTGTTCGGCATTGAACAGCGCCGGTGCCACCAGCAGGTCGCCGGGCAGGGGGATGGCCAGGCCGAGATGCACCGCCGCATGGTGGTGGATCACCTCGTCGGCCAGGGTGGCGTTCAGGCCAGGATGCGCCTTGAGCGTTTCGATCACCTTGAGCAGCACGAGGTCCTGCGCCGACACCGCGCTGCCGGCCGCCTTGAGTTCGGCGCGGCGGGCCTTGAACGCATCCAGCCGGCATTCGGCGTGGTGGGTCAGCTGGGCGGTGGTCTGCAGGCTCTCGAGCATCTTCGCCGCGATCATCTTGCGCATGCCCTTGAGTGGCACCCGCTCGGGGGCCGGGGCGCCGGACAGGTTTTCCAGTTGCGTCATGGCTATTCCACCTGGGCGATGACTGCGCCCTTGGCGATCACCGCGTCTTCGTCTTCGAGGATCTTCAGCACGCCGGCCACCGGCGCTTCGATCTCGAACTGGGCCTTTTCCGACATGATCTCGGCGACCAGGTCACCGGCGGCGACTTCGGCGCCGTCGCTCACCAGCCAGGAGGTGATCACCGCTTCGGCGTCACCTTCCCAGAGGTCGTCTGCGATCACGATGGGGGTTGGGTTACTCATGGGGTCATTCCTTGTTCAGGGCGTGATAGGCGGCTACGATCTTGTCCGCATTGGGCAGCGCCCATTGCTCCATGACCGGGGTGAAGGGGATGGGGATGTCGGGGAAGGCCACCCGTTGCGGGCGTGCCTTGAGCATGCCGATGTCGTGCTCGACGACGCTGGCGATGATTTCGCCGCTGACGCCGAAGCTGTGGTAGTCCTCGTCGATCACGATCAGTCGGCCGGTCTTGCGCACCGAGGCGATGACGTGTTCGCGGTCCAGCGGCACCAGACTGCGCAGGTCGATGACCTCCGCACTGACGCCATCCTTTTCCAGCAGCGTGGCGGCGCGCAGGGCGTGATGCACCCCGGCGCCGAGGCTGACCAGGCTGACGTCTCGGCCCTCGCGCACCGTCTTCGCCTTACCGATCTCGACGATGTAGGGCTCGTCCGGTACCGGCACGGTGGCGCCTTTCTCGGTGCCCAGCCAGCCCATGCCCTGCAGCGCCTTGTGGAAGAGGTAGACCACCGGGTTGTCGTCGCGGATGGCCGCGGTCATCAGGCCCTTGGCGTCGTAGGCATTGCTCGGCACCACCACCTTCATGCCCGGCAGGTGGGCGAAGGTGCCGTAGAGGCACTGCGAGTGCTGGGCGGCGTCCGAGTAGCCGGCGCCGGTGGAGGCCATCAGCACCATGGGCACCGGCACCTTGCCGCCGGAGAAGTAGGTGTTCTTGGCCATCAGGTTGTAGATGGCGTCCATGCAGACGCCGAAGAAGTCGACGAACATCAGCTCGACGATAGGCCGCATGCCGTCCGAAGCGGCGCCCACCGCGGCACCGATGAAGGCCGTTTCGGAGATCGGCGTGTCGCGGATGCGCGCCTTGCCGAACTCTTCATAAAGGCCACGGGTGTTGCCGAACACACCGCCGAGCTGGCCGATGTCCTCGCCCATCACGAACACCTTCGGGTCCAGGCGCATCTCCTGCGCCACGGCTTCGGCCATGGCGCGGGCGACGGTGAGTTTTCTTTCCTTTACTGCTGTGGTCATGGTGGTCTCCTGCTCAGCCGGCCAGCGCGCTGGGGCTGACGATGATCTTGACGTTGCGGTCCTTGTGATTGGCCAGCTCCTCGAAGCCCTGCTCGAGGATGTTGTCCAGGCCGATGCGGCCGGTTATCAGCGGGGTCACGTCCATGCGCCCGTCGGCGATCAGGGCGATGACGTCGGCGAACTCCCCTGCATAGGCGAGCGAGCCGATCACCTGTTTCTCGGTGGCGACGATCTCGAAGAAGTTGAATTCCGAGGGCTCCTCGAAGATGCCCACCATCACGCAGCGACCGGCCTTGCGGATCACGTCGAGGGCGAGCTTGGCGGTGGCCTTGTGGCCGATGCACTCGAAGGAGGTGTCGGCGCCGTAGCCGCCGGTGAGCGCCTTGATCTCGGCGATGGCGTCGCACTCGCTGGGGTCGATGACCCGCGTGGCGCCGACTTCCAGCGCCTTGGCCTTGCGCGCCGCGGACATCTCCAGGGCGATCACCTGGCCGGCGCCAGCAGCCTTGGCGCACATGATGGTGCACAGGCCGATGGTGCCGGCACCGACCACCACAACCGTCTCGCCGAGCAGGCTGCCGGCCTTCTTCACCGCGTGCATGCCGACGGCCAGTGGTTCGATCAGCGCGCCGGCCTCCAGCGGAAAGCCTTCGGGCAGGCGGTAGAGCAGCTCGGCGGGTACGTTGACGAACTCGGCGAAAGCGCCGTTGTTCATCAGGCCCGTGAAGGCGAGCTGCTCGCAGAGGTTGTACTGGCCTGTCTTGCAGAAACGGCACTGGCCGCAGTGCTGGCAGGCATCGGCGGCGACCTTGTCGCCCGGTGCGTAACCCTCGACGCCGTCACCGGTGGCGACGATCTCGCCGCAGAACTCGTGGCCGAGGATGCACTGACCCCTGATGCCGGTAAGCGGGTGGGGCGCATCCACCGGGATGAACACCGGGCCGGCGAGGTACTCGTGCAGGTCGGAGCCGCAGATGCCGCACCAGTGCACGCGGATCTGTACCCAGCCCGGTTGTGGCGCGCCGGGCAGCGGCACCTGTTCCAGGCGGATGTCCTTGCGACCGTGCCAGACGGCGGCGGTCATGGTGGCTTGGCTGTTCATCAGGTGTTCCTCGTGTTGTTCGGATCGGTTCACACGAACACGTGCTCGAGCGCCTCTTCGGGGCGTGGATAGGGGCTTTCGCGGGCGAACTGCACCGCTTCATCGATGCGGCCACGGGCGCGGGCTTCGATGTCGTGGGCCTGGGCCTCGCTCATCACGCCTTCGTCGATCAGGCGCTGGCGGTAGCCGGGAATGGGGTCCTTTTTCATCAGGCCGTCCTTCTCGCCCTCGGGGCGGTAGGTTTCGCCGTCGCCCATGAAGTGGCCGGCCAGGCGGTAGGTCTCGATCTCGATGAGGGTCGGGCCGCCACCGGTACGGGCGCGCTCGATGGCTTCGCCGGCCGCGCGGAACACGCCGTCCGGGTCGTTGTTCTCGACGAACACACCGGGCATTCCGTAGGCCGCGGCGCGCACGTGGTGCTGCTTGATGCAGGTGGCGCTGGCCTTGGCCACCGAGATGCCCCAGGCGTTGTCCTCGATGACGAACACCACCGGCAGCTTCCACAGCGCGGCGAGGTTCAGCGTTTCGTGAAAGGCGCCCTGGTTGGCCGCACCCTCGCCGATGAAGGACACGGCCACGCCGGGCTTGCCCTGCATCTGCCGCGACAATGCGGCGCCGACGGCCGGACCCATGCCTTCGGCGATGATCCCCGAGCAGGAGAAATTCACCCGGCCATCGAACAGGTGCATATGGCCGCCGCGCCCGCCGGAAAGCCCGGTCGCCTTGCCGAAGATCTCGGCCATCATCTCGTTGAGGTCGACGCCCTTGGCCACGGCGATGTGGTGCGGGCGGTGGGTGGCGGTGACGATGTCACCGGCCTCGAGGTGCGCACAGACGCCTACCGCGCAGGGCTCCTGGCCGTTGGAGAGGTGCATCTCGCCGGGAATCGGCCCTTTGGCCATGTTGAACACTGGCGTCTTGCCTTCCATGTAGATGCGCTCGATGGATTCCTCCATGTAGCGGCTGGTCAGCATCTGCTCGTACATCCACAGGCGCTGCGAGTTGTTGGGCTGGGTCATGGTCGACTCCCTTGTAGTGGTGGTCAGATCGCGCGTTCGTTGAGCAGCCGGCCGATCTGCTCGGCCTGGCGCAGGGCCAGCGCGACGATGGTGAGGGTGGGGTTCTGGCCGCCGCTGGTGGTGAACTGGCTGCCGTCGGAAACGAACAGGTTGGGGATGTCGTGGCTCTGGCCCCACTTGTTCACCACGCCGTCACGGGCCTTGGCGCTCATGCGGTTGGTGCCCATGTTGTGGCTGGCCGGGTAGGGCGGCAGCTCGATCACGTCGGTGGCGCCGGCGGCCTCGTAACACTTGGCGGTGGCGGCGACGCCGTGCTTGCGCATGGCGGCATCCATGGGGTGATCGCTCTTGGTCACCACCGGAATCGGCAGGCCGTACTGGTCCTTCTCGTTGGCGTGCAGGGTGATGCGGTTGCTTTCCAGCGGCAGGTCTTCGCCGCACAGCCAGACGCCGGACATGTGGTTGTACTTTTCCATCCGCGAGGCGAACTGGCGGCCCCAGCCCTTGGGCGTCGGGTCGAGGAAGGCGGACAGGAACGGCAGGCCGAGGGCAAGGATTTCCAGGCGGTAACCGCCGACGAAACCGCGCGACGGATCGTTGTACGACTCGTCGGAGATGACCCCGGCGCAGGTGGTGCCGCGGTGCATGTTCACCGGCTTGGGCATCACCGCGAAGATGCCGGCGGTGGTGTGGGTCATGTAGTTCCTGCCGACCTGGCCGGAGGAGTTGGCCAGCCCGTCGGGGAACATCGAGGAAGCGGAGTTGAGCAACAGGCGCGGCGACTCGATGGAGTTGCCGGCCACGCAGACCACCCGGGCCTTCTGCCGCTGGATGGTGCCCTGGGCGTCGGCGTAGACCACGCCGTTCACCTTGCCCTTGGCGTCGTGTTCGATGCGCAGCACCATCGACTGCGGCCGCACCTCGCAATAGCCACTGGCTTCGGCGCGGGGAATGTCGGTGTAGAGCGTCGACCACTTCGCGCCCATCTTGCAGCCCTGCATGCAGAAGCCGATCTGCTGGCAGGCGGCGCGGTCGTCGTAGGGCTCGGTGTTGATGGCCATCGGCCCGGAGAGAATCTCCTTGTAGCCGACGCGCTTGGCGCCGGTGGCCAGCACCTTGAAGGAGTTGTGCCAGGGGTGATAGGCCATGCCGGTGCTGGGGCCGGTCACGCCCATGTGCTTCTCGGCCTTCTCGTACCAGGGCGCCATCTCTTCCAGGGTCACCGGCCAGTCCAGCAGGTTGGCCCCGGCGATGTCGCCGTTGATGCTCCGCATCCTGAATTCGAAATCACGGAAGCGCAGGGCGATGCCGGCCCAGTGCACGGTGCTGCCGCCGACGCCCTTGACGATCCAGGCCGGCAGGTTGGGGTTGTTCTCGGCCAGGTGCCAGTCGCCGGCGGCGATGCGCTTGTCGAGCCAGGAGATTTTCTTGAACATCGCCCACTCGTCGTTCTCGATGTCCTCCAGCGTGTGCCGCTTGCCCGCCTCGAGCACCACGCTGCGAATCTTCTGTTTGGCCAGCGCGTTGGCCAGCGTGCCGCCGCCAGCGCCGGAGCCGATGATCACCACGACGCCATCGTCGTCCTGGGCAAAAGTTGCCATGGGGAATCCCTCTCTTGTTCTTGTTGTCGGCGCCGCGAGGCGCCCTGGCTCAGAGCCAGTTGAGATCGTCGAAGCCGCGGTTGACGTAGCCGCCGTATTCCCACGACGAGCCCTCGTAGCCGAACAGCGGGAATAGCGTCTTGTTGTCGTACAGGCCGAACATCAGGCTGCTGCGCACCGCCTTGAAGAACGGGGTGTTCTCGATGTCGCTGAGCAGCGCCACGCGTTCGGCTTCGTCCAGCTGTTCGAAGCGCTTGCCGTGGGCCTTGCGTGCCTGCCGCTGCAGCTCGTCGAGCCCGCCGCCGATCAGCGCCGGCTCCTGTTCCGCCAGGTCGAGCAGGGGCTGTACGTAGTGGCGATCGCTGATGAAATCGTGGGGGAAGATGTCGCGACCCATGCGCAGCAGGCCGTCAGGCAGTTCCGCCTGCCGCTCTTCGGCGAGCAGGTTCACCGGGATCAACTGGCTCAGGCTCAACGCCAGCAGCGACTGGCTGGACAGAGAAAGAAAACGTCGACGGTTTAGCGTGCCGTGCGGACGAGCTGAATCGTGCATGACAGTAGCTCCTGATTATTACCAACAGCGCTGAGGGGAGCAGGCGGCTGGCGATCTTGTTATGCGAAGAGTTTGTTCCGCACAGGGTGATCAGCAGGGGTCATGCCAACTTTCATGTATGAATATTTATATACCTATCTGTCTGAAATTAAAGGATTTATCTTGTTTGAATTGGATGGCCGTAACGGTGGTGTAACGCAAGTTGCGCTTTACACCTGTAAAGCGTTGTAAAGCGCTTTACAACGTGCGGCTAATATTTGAAACGCCCAAGCAGGCATGCTTCCAAAGTTCAGGCTGGTCCTGACGGTTCAATCGTTTATCCTTCAGTACACTTCATAACAATAAAGCGTTTCGCTGAGGCGCCCGTTGCCATCCGCTGCGAGCGCTTCGAGGAGGATGCATGAACCTGCTCTCCGGTCCCGTGAGCCACATCGACGCGGTGCTGACGCTGGCCAACGCGCCGCATCTTTCCGCTGACCGCGATCCGATCATTGCGCGCTCCTGGCGCCGCTGTGTGCACGACTACGGTCTGGACCCGGCACGTCCGTCCGAGGCGCGCTTCGTGCCCCGGCAGGTTCTGCGCGAGCACCAGGACCAGGCAGACGAGCTGATCAACGTGGCCCGTGCGGGCGTGGAGCAGCTCTACCGGCAGGTGGCCGAGCTGGGCTACGTGATTCTGCTGACCGACAACCGCGGCATCGCCGTGCAGTTTCTCGGCGATCCGGCGGACGAGAAGGCGCATCGCAAGACCGGCCTGTATCTGGGCTCGGACTGGGGCGAGGACCACGCCGGCACCTGCGCGGTCGGCACCTGCATCAAGGAACAGCAGGCGCTGGCGTGTCATCAGCACGATCACTTCAGCGTCTGGCATACCAACCTCACCTGCACGGCGGTGCCGATGTTCAACCCCCAGGGGCAACTGCTGGCGGTGCTGGACATCTCGGCGCTGCATTCGCCGCCGTCCAAGGATTCGCAGACCTTCGCCCTGCAGCTGGTCAAGCAGTACGCGCGGATGATCGAGGACGCCTACTTCCTGCGCCTGTATCGCGACCGGCCGATCCTCTGTTTCGACGGCTCGCGGGAGTTCGTCCTGATCAACCGACGCTACCTGCTGGCGCTGGGCGACCAGGGCGAGCTGCTGGCTGGCAACACGGCCGCGCGCGGACTGCTGGCCGAACATGGGCTGGCACTGTCCGGCCCGTTCGGTACCTCGAACCAGGTGCATGTCGATCAGCTGTTCGACTGCGAACTGGCGGACGTGCTGAGCATTCCCTACGCCAGCCACGATCAGGTACGCGCTTTCCGCACCCATCGCCATCAGCTGTTCTTCGCGGCGCTGATGGAACCGCGCCGCCGCGCGCCGGCAGCGACGGAGCGCAGCTCGCCGGCCGGGCAATCGCCGCTGGATGCGCTGGCCGACGATGACCCGGTCATGCGCAAGATGCTCGCCCGCGCGCGGCGTCTGTGCAGCGAACCGCTGAACGTACTGCTCAACGGCGAGACCGGCACCGGCAAGGAACGTCTGGCCAAGGCGCTGCATGAAAGTGGCAGCCGACGCAGCAAGCCGTTCGTGGCCATCAACTGCGGAGCGATGCCCGAATCGCTGATCGAGAGCGAACTGTTCGGCTACGCCCCGGGTACCTTCACCGGGGCGCGCAGCAAGGGCATGCGCGGCCTGATCCAGCAGGCCGACGGCGGCACCTTGTTCCTCGACGAGATCGGTGACATGCCGCTGCACCTGCAGACGCGCCTGCTGCGCGTACTGGCCGAACAGGAGGTGACGCCACTGGGCGCCGAGCGGCCGGTGAAGGTGGACATCCGCGTGATTGCGGCCAGCCACCGTGACCTGCGGCAGATGGTGGAGAGCGGGGCGTTTCGCGAGGACCTGTTCTACCGGCTGAATGGTGCGTCGCTGAAGCTGCCGCCGTTACGTGAGCGGGCGGACAAGGCGTTCCTGATCGACCGCGTCTTCGCCGAGTTGGCCGAGGGGCGACCGGGCAACCCGCACCTGCGTGGTGATGCGATCAGCGCGCTGCTGGCCTATCCCTGGCCGGGCAACATTCGCGAGCTGCGCAATGTGCTGCAGTACGCGCTGGCGACCTGCGAGGGGGACGAGATCACCGTGCAGGATCTGCCGGATGAATGCCTGCCGCGCATTCTCGCCCGCAGCCGGCAAGCCGAGTCGGAGCCGGAACCCGAGTCGGCCGCGGCCTTGCGCGAGACGCTGCGTCGCCATCGCTGGAACGTCAGTGCCGCGGCGCGCGAACTCGGCGTGTCACGGCCGACGATGTACCGCCGCATGCGCCTGCTGGGGATCGAGGCGCCGATCTGACGTGAATCAGCGCGCCGCGGGCTCGGTACCCGGTTGGCCCGCCACCTCGATATCGAAGGCGATGCTCCAGTTCTGCAACGGGTAGGGCTGGTGCACCAGGGCCCTGATGTTCGCTTCGGCGGGCATCAGGTCCTTGAGGTATTCGTAGGTCGCATCGGCACGCATCGGGTCGCTGTCGCGTAGCTGGCCGGCGCCGCCCACCTGGTAGCCGGCATAGCTGACGCGTGGCTGGCCGCTGAGTTCGCGATCGGCGCGCAGGCGGACGATGGTATCGGCGACGATCTCCACGGCAGCGATGGGCACCTCGCCCTGGTCGTCCTGCAGCATGAAGCCCTTGTTCTTCACGTCCCGGGCCTCGTGGCCGATGTAAGGCTGGTCGAACGCCAGCGGCGGGTGCGGCACGTGGAAGTCGATCAGTACGTCGCGGCCGTCCAGTGTGGCCTGGCGGGGCGACAGGGGCACCCATTCCTTACGCTCGATGACGACGTGGTGATAGACCTTGCCGAGCATCTGGCCGAACCAGCGGTAACCGTTGGCCGACAGGTGCACGCCCTTGTCGGTGTAGGGGTAGACCGGCCCGACCAGGTACCAGCCGGGCTCTTCCTGAGCCAGTTCCCATTGCGCCATGCCGACCGCGAGCGAACCGTCCTTGACCGAGGATTTGGCGTCGGTCTGGTAGCTGAAGAAGGCCGGCATCTTTTCCTGCCCGGCGATGGCCTTGGCGGTGTCGGCATAGAGGTCGTCGCGCAGCTGGCGCAGCTTGGCCTTGTAGTACGCCTGATCGTTCTTGCCGCCATTGGTATGGGAATAGTCGTACTCGCCCTGCAGCCAGAAGAATGCGCTGATGCTGTAACTGGCCTGTTGCGCGTCGGCCAGCGCCTTGGCCTGATCGACGGCCTGGGTCACGCGCAGGTATTCGTTGGTGCCACCGGTTTTCGAAAGCTGGGCAATGGAGCGACCCGAGGTCGAGGCGTTGCTGGCGACGAACAGGTGCTCCGGATCGGTGTCGCGGCCGAGGTGATGTAGATAGAGCCGACGTGCCATGTTCAGCGCGCCGACTTCCACCGATTCGCCTTCTTCCTGCGCCTGCGGCGCGAGCTTGCCGACCTTCTCTGCATCGAGCACCACGGCCGCGTTGCTCTTCTGCTGCACCACGGCACGCAGCGGCGTGAAGGCTGCTTCGCCCACCGGCTTGAACGACGCGCCGCTGAAGGCTGCCGAGCGTGGTGACTGGCCGAGCATCAGGTTGTCGTAGCGTGGCGCGACGGACAGCGCCGGCCAGCCCTCGGCGGCGGAGGCCAGCGATTGCCCGTAGGTGATGATGTGGTTGTACTTGCTCTGCAGCGGCTGGGTCAGCTCGTTGGGCTTGGCCATGAGCTCGGCGGTCACCCGCTTGTTCTCGGCATCTCGCTCGGCGAGCTGGCTCTCGGTGACTTCGGCGAAGCAGGGTGCAGTGATGCTCATCAGCGCCGCGGCAATGGCCAGGCGCAGGGCTGTGGAATGGCGGAGGCGTTGGAGCTCGGGCATGGGCGGTTCCGGGGCGGCACTGGATCGTCTGCTGAGGCTGCGTCGGACGAGCCGTAGCAGGGTGGACGCGCTTTCGACGATGGCAATCGAGGTAAGTTCGTGGCGGTCATGCCGATGCAGGATTGGCTATGCTGTCCGCCATTCCCGGGGCGGCTTCGATGACTCGAACGATGCCGATGCTGGCCGCTGCCCTGGCAGGTCAACCCGTAGCGGAGAAGTGTTCATGAGCCACAAAGCCATATTCGTACAGCCCGGCGGCGGTTATGAGCGGGTCATCGTCGGCACCAGCGAGGCCGCCCGGCCCGAGGCCGGCGAGATCACCGTGCGGCTGCGCGCCAACTCGCTGAACTACCACGACTTCGCGGTGGTGAGCGGCATGTGGGGGCCCAGCGAGCCGCGCATTCCCATGGCCGATGGCGCCGGTGAAGTGGTGGCGGTGGGTTCCGGCGTGACTGAATTTGCCGTTGGCGACGCGGTAGTCAGCACCTTCTTCCCCGACTGGCTGGCCGGCGAGCCGCTGGTGGAAGGCTTCGCCACGGTGCCGGGCGACGGTGTCGATGGCTATGCCCGCGAAATGGTCACCGCCCGCGCCACCTCGTTCACCCATGCGCCCAAGGGCTACAGTCATGCCGAGGCGTCGACCCTGACCACCGCCGGCCTCACTGCCTGGCGTGCGCTGATGGCCGACGGCAAGCTCAAGCCCGGCGACAGCGTGTTGATCCAGGGTACCGGCGGCGTGTCGATCTTCGCCCTGCAGTTCGCCAAGATGGCCGGCGCCACGGTCATCGCCACCTCGTCCAGCGACGCCAAGCTGGAGCGCCTGCGGGAGATGGGCGCCGACCACCTGATCAACTACCGAACGACACCCGCCTGGGGCGAGACGGTGCGCGAGCTGACCGATGGCCGCGGCGTCGACCATGTGATCGAGGTCGGCGGGCCGGCGACGCTGGCGCAGTCGATGGTTGCGGCGCGCATCGGCGGGCATATCTCGGTGATCGGCATTCTTACCGGCATCGCCGGCGAGCTGCAGCTGGTGCCGGCACTGGTGCGTCAGTTGCGCTTGCAGGGCGTGCTGGTGGGCAGCCGCACGCAGCAGCAGGAAATGATCCGTGCCATCGATGCCAATGGCATCCGCCCGGTGATCGACAAGCGGTTTGCGCTGGACGAGATCGTCGAGGCGTTCCGTTACCAGGAGAGCAACCAGCACTTCGGCAAGATCTGCCTGGAGTTCTGACGCCGCTGCCGTGCGGCGGCCAAGCGGTACGGCGGCATCGCGGTCGTCTATGTTGGATAAGTGCCCGCTCCGAGCGATGTCGGGGCGGCGCGATCACGACAATAAGGATGACTACGATGCGCTTGCTACACATCACCCAGTTCACTCTGGCGGCAATCGTCGCGACGAGCCCCGTGGCTTACGGTGCGCTTCTGGAAGGCGGGGCGGTTGCCGCTCCCGATGAATACAGCGCCAACGTGGCCGCCCAGGTCCTGAAGAATGGCGGCAACGCGGTGGACGCGGCGGTAGCGACCGCCTTTACCCTGGCCGTCACCTATCCCGAGGCGGGCAATATCGGCGGCGGCGGTTTCATGACCCTGTACATGGACGGCAAGCCGTATTTCCTGGACTACCGGGAAGTCGCGCCGAAGGCCGCCAGCAAGACCATGTTTCTGGATGATCAGGGCGAGGTGATCGAGAACCTCAGCCTGGTGGGCGCCCGGGCAGCCGGCGTGCCTGGCACGGTGCTGGGTATGTGGGAAGCCCACCAGCGCTTCGGCAAGTTGCCCTGGAGTGAACTCATCACCCCGGCAGTCGGTTATGCCCGTGAAGGCTTCACGGTGGCCGACCAGCAGTTCCAGTATCGGGAGGACGCCATCGGCCTGTTCAACGGTACGACCAACTTCGAGGACTACTTCGGCAGCATGCGTCCGGGTGCGACCTTCCGCCAGGCGGAGCTGGCCGAGACGCTGGAACGCATCGCCGACCAGGGGCCGGACGACTTCTACAAAGGCAAGACCGCCGCATTGCTGGTCGCGCAGATGGAGCGCGATGGCGGGCTGATCACCCAGCAAGACCTGGCCGACTATCGCGTCAAATGGCGTGAGCCGATGCGCATCGACTGGCGTGGCAACAGCCTGTACACCGCGCCTCTGCCCAGTTCCGGCGGCATCGCCCTGGCCCAGCTGATCGGCATCAAGGAGCGCCGTGCCGCCGACTTCGAGGGTGTCGAGCTGAACTCGGCGCGCTACATCCATCTGCTGGCGGAGATCGAGAAGCGCGTCTTTGCCGATCGCGCGGACTACCTGGGCGATCCGGACTTTTCCGATGTACCGGTAAAGCGGCTGACCTCGCCTGAATACCTCGCGCAGCGCGCCGCCGAGATCAACCCTACGGCCATCTCCGCAACGGAGAAGGTACGACCGGGCCTGGAAAGCCATCAGACCACGCACTTCTCCATCGTCGATGCCGACGGCAACGCGGTGAGCAACACCTACACCCTCAACCTGGACTACGGCAGCGGCGTGGTGGTCAAGGGTGCCGGCTTCTTGCTCAACGACGAAATGGACGACTTCAGTGCCAAGCCAGGTGTGGCCAATGCCTTCGGCGTGGTCGGCAGCGACGCCAACGCCATCGAACCCGGCAAGCGCATGCTGTCGTCCATGAGCCCGAGCATCGTCACCCGCGACGGCAAGGTCAGCCTGGTGCTGGGTACACCCGGCGGCTCGCGCATCTTCACCTCGATCTTCCAGGTGCTAAACAACGTTTACGACTTCGGCCTGCCGCTGGAAAAAGCCGTGGCCGCGCAGCGCGTTCACCACCAGCTGTTGCCCAAGGACACGATCTACTACGACGCCCATGCGCCGCTGACCGGAGAGGTGGCGCAAGCGCTGGAAGCCATGGGCTATACGCTGGAGGATCAGGGCTGGTTGATGGGTGACATCCAGGCGATTCGCGTCGACGGCAGACGTCTGCAGACCGGGTCTGACCCGCGTGGGCGCGGCGTAGGAATGGTCGTCAGGCCCTGACAGGCGAGGCAGCCGCGGAGGAGGGATCGCAGCCGCGTTTTGACACGTGATGCGCCGCATGGGGCCGCGGCGCATCGACGTTCAGCATTTCCAACCACCTATCTATCCCGTCATGCAGTGTCAGACGGCCAACGCGGCATAGCGCTTGTCCCGCTCACCCTTAGGAAATACCAAAAAGGCTCGGCTCGAGTCGGCTGCCCCGATCCTTCCAGTCGGTGCCTGCAACCGCTCTAGCTATTCGTTTTGAACGTCATTCGGCGTCTGGCTGTCCGAGTTTTGGACAAGGGTTCCGTGGGCATGGCGCTTTATTTTGTTGCGAAGTTTTTGCAGCTACGTGCGCATCCCGGGGCAGTCCAATTCGGCACGGCGGGTCAGCATGCGCCGCAGGGCAATCGATCAGGACCGTCTTTCCGATGCTCGGGAGCAGTGCATTCGATGACTAGCTTTCGTGTTGAGCTTCCCGAACCGCATGACCCCGATCCATTGGTTCATAAGGAGTCGAAATGCCTACAAATCCCCCCAACGGATTGACCCGGCGCAAGCTGCTGACCGCATCGGCCGCCACGGTGGCGGCCGGCGTTGCCGCGACCGCAAAAGCCGTCACCATTAATGGCGTACCGCAGTGGCTGCCCTTCGACCATAACGGTCCGCTGCACTACGAGGCCAAGGGCTGGCAGTTTTTCACGCTCGAGGAGGCCCGCGAGGTGGAGGCGATCGTCGAGCGCCTGATCCCTGCCGACGACCTTTCGGCCAGTGGCAAGGAGGCGGGATGCGCGGTGTTCATCGACCGCCAGCTGGCCAGCCACTATGGCCGCTATGAGCGGCTCTATCAGCATGGTCCGTTTGTGCCTGGCGTCGAACCGCCCTCGGACTTGGTGCCTGCCGAGCGCTACCGGGTCGGTATCGAACAGCTGGGCAGGCATTGCCAGGCGACGTTCGGCAAGCGTTTCAGCGAGCTGGAAGGTGACCAGCGCGATGAGGTGCTCAGGAAGATGGAGAGTGGCGATATCGCCTTCGAAGGCATCGAGTCGGAGGTGTTCTTCGAACAGATTCTGCAAAACGCCATGGAGGGGTTCTTCGCCGACCCAATCTACGGCGGCAATCGCGACATGGTCAGCTGGAAGGTGCTCGGCTTCCCCGGTGCCCGTTACGACTATCGCCCCTACATCGACCGGCATAACGAGAAGCTGGATCTGATACCGCTGTCGATCATTGGCAGCTCCTCCTGGAGTCGTAAAGGATGAGCAATATGACCAGGAAACTGCCTGCGACCGACGTCGTTGTGGTAGGGCTCGGCTGGGCTGGGTCGATCATCGCCAAAGAACTCGCCGATGAGGGCCTGACGGTCATGGGGTTCGAGCGGGGTGCCTGGCGTGATACCGCAAGCGACTTCAATATCGCGTCGGTGACCGACGAGCTGCGCTACGTGATTCGCCAGGAGCTGATGCTGCGCACCCGCCAGAACACCTGCACGATGCGCAACAAGCCAAGCGAAACCGCACTGCCGATGCGCACTTGGGGCTCTTTCCATCCCGGCAACGGCACCGGTGGGGCGGGTAACCACTGGGCCGGCATCACCTTTCGCTTTCAACCGGAGGAGTTTCGCCTCAGGAGCCATCTGGTCGAGCGTTACGGCGAAGCGTCCATCGAAGGGCTGGCCCTGCAGGACTGGGGCACTACCTGGGAAGAGATGGAGCCGCACTACGATGCCTTCGAGCGTGTGGCCGGGGTGTCCGGCAAGGCCGGCAACATCGGAGGCAAGGTCGTCGACGGTGGCAATCCGTTCGAGGGCGCGCGGTCCAGGGAGTACCCCAACCCGCCGACCAAGCAGACCTTCGCGCCCGTACTGTTCGCCGATGCCGCACGTGACATGGGCTACACGCCGTTCCCGGTGCCATCGGCGTTGGCTTCGCAGGCCTATACCAACCAGTACGGCGTGACGATGGGACCATGCACCTTCTGCGGGTTCTGCACCAACTACGGCTGCGCCAACTATTCCAAGGCAAGTGCCATCGTCAACGTGCTGCCATCGCTGGCACGCATGCCCAATTTCACCGCCAAGACCCATTGCGAAGTGCTCGAGGTAACGAAGGACAGCACCGGCAAGCGCGCCACCGGCATCGTCTATGTAGATGCCAACGGCGACCGATGGGAACAGCCGGCGGATATCGTCGTGGTCGCCGCGTTCACCTTCGAAAACGTACGCTTGATGCTGCTCTCCGGCATCGGCCAGCCCTACGACCCGCTGAGCAACACCGGTACCACCGGGCGCAACTACGCCTACCAGACGGCCAACAGCGTGCAGCTGTTCTTCGATGACAAGAACTTCAACCCTTTCATCGGTGGCGGCGCCATCGGCATGGGCATCGATGACTTCAACAACGACAACTTCGACCATTCCGGGCTGGGCTTCGTCGGCGGCGGCAGCACGCGGGTGACGCCCATTGGCGCAGCGCCCATCAACTCCCGCCCGGTACCGCCTGGCACGCCCAAGTGGGGCTCGGAGTGGAAGAAGGCGACGGTGCAGTACTACGCCAACAGCATGTCCATCGGTTGCGAAGCGAGCAACTACAGCACCCGCAACAACTACCTGTCGCTGGACCCGAGCTACACCGATCCGCACGGCCGACCACTGCTACGGATTACCTTCAACTTCACCGACAACGACCTGCGCATGGCGCAGTATGTCACCGACAAGACGGCCGAGATCGCCAGGGCGCTGAACCCGAAATTGATGTTTGCCAGCCCGCGCAAAGGCCCTTGGTCCAATACGTCCTATCAGTCCTCGCACGTGGTAGGTGGTTTCGTCATGGGGGCTGATCCTTCAACCAGTTCGGTAAACAAGCACCTGCAGGTCTGGAATGTACCGAACCTGTTCGTGGTCGGCGCATCGGCCTTCCCGCAGAACCCCGGCTACAACCCAACGGGTACCGTTGGCGCACTGGCATTCAAGGCAGCACACGCGATCCGGACCTACTACCTCAAACGTCCTGGGGAGATGATCAGCGTATGAAGCCTCACCTGAACACCGGCCTTGCGTTGCTCGCCGCGATGAGCGCCAGCGCCCATGCCGTCACCGCGCCGGACGGCTACGAACTGGTGGAAAAAGGTCGCTACATCGCCACGCTCGGCGATTGCACTGCCTGTCACACGTCGCCGGGCAAGCCGCTTTTTTCCGGAGGCGTGGCCATCGAGACGCCATTCGGCGAACTGCTGGGCGCCAACATCACCCCAGATCCGGCAACCGGTATCGGCCGCTGGACCTTCGAAGACTTCCAGAACACCATGGCCCGCGGCCACGGGCGCAACGGCAAGCAGCTCTATCCGGCCATGCCCTATGCCGCGTATACGAAGGTCACGCGCGAGGACAACCTGGCGCTCTGGGCCTACCTGCGCACCGTGGAGCCGGTGCAGAACGAGGTGGAAACCAACCAGCTGCCGTTCCCCTTCAATGTGCGCCTGAGCATGAAGGCCTGGAACTGGCTCAACTTCACCGAGGGAGAGTTCGAGCCTGACGCGGAGAAGAGTGAGCAATGGAACCGCGGCGCGTACTTGGTGCAGGGGCTAGGGCATTGCGGCAGTTGCCACACGCCGAAGAACCTTATCGGCGGAGACAGGCGCGATGGCACACTCAAAGGCGGGGAGCTGCAGGGCTGGATGGCGCCGAATATCTCCAACACGGCGCATGTCGGCCTGGCCGAGTGGACCGAGGACGACATCGTGCAATACCTCAAGACCGGCGCCAACCGCTACGACATAGCCTCGGGGCCGATGGCCGAGGCGGTGGAGAAATCCACCCAGTACTGGCGCGATGCGGACCTGAAGGCCGTCGCGGTTTATCTCAAGAGCCTGGACCACGAGCACGAGAAGCCCGAGCCGCTGGGCGCTAACGATCCGATCATGACAGCCGGACGTAGTCTCTATGAGGATCGCTGCTCGGCTTGCCATACACCGGACGGAGAAGGCATTCCGACGCTGTTTCCCAAGCTGGCCAATGCCCCGCTTGTCAATGCGCGCGATGCGGTATCGATGATTCGCGTGGTACTTGCCGGCAATCGCGCCGGCACAACGGACGCGGCACCCACCGGGCCGGCCATGCCGTCGTTCGCATGGAATCTCTCGGATGAGAACATCGCCGACGTGCTTACCTATGTGCGCAACAGCTGGGGCAATGCGGCCCCGGCAGTCAGCGCCGATGAGGTACGCAAACAGCGCGAGGCACTGCAAAGCCAGTGAGCGTGTCGCTGGAGGCGCGCCGATGCGAGCGCAGGATCAACGCCGCACAGGGGCGGCGTTGAAGCAGAGGAAGGTTACTGCGGGCGATAGATAGCGCACAGCTTGTTGCCGTCAGGGTCCCTTACATAGCTGAGGTGCAGCGCGCCGAGACTGGTCTCGCGCAGCCCCGGCGGCTCCTCACAGGTGGTGCCGCCATGGGCGACGCCTACGTCGTGAAAAGCCTTGACCTGTTCGGCCGAGCTGCACTTGAAACCAATCGTGCCGCCATTGGCGACGGTCGCTTCCTCACCGTTGATGGGCTCGGTGACACCGAACAGGCTGCCGTCGTGACGGTAGAACAGGCGGGTGTGCCCGGACGGCGCCGTGTTGCGCATCGGCTCGCCTGCGCCGAGTACGCCGAGCACGGCATCGTAGAAGCGCTTCGACCGTTCTATGTCATTCGAACCGACCATTACATGATTGAGCATGGGCCCCTCGCTTGGGTTTGACGTGAACTTGCACTGTAGCTGGCTTCGCGCGGGCATGCTGCCCGGTGGCTGGCTGTCACGCATCGGGATCAGCCATGAGGATGAAGCTCACGGGCCTCATGGGATAACCACCCGGCCTTGCCGGCTGGCCTTCTCGTAGCGCTCGCGGAGCACCTCGGCCAGGCGCTGCTTGGCCTGGTCCTCGCCGTGGATCAGGCGGATCTCGCTCGGCCATTGCTGCATGCGCGTGACGAAGCCCACCAGGTCCGCCTGGTCGGCGTGGGCGGAATAGCCACCGACGCTGTCGATGCCGGCGCGGATGTCGATGCGCTCTGCGTCCAGATCGACGAAGCCGCCCTCCGGCCCGTAGGTCTGTATGTCCCGTCCCGGCGTGCCCTTGCCCTGGTAGCCGACAAACACCACGTTGTGCCGCGGGTCCCCCAGCATGGCCTTGAGGTAATTGACGATGCGTCCGCCCGAGCACATGCCGTTGCCGGCGATGACGATGGCCGGGCGTGCGGTCTGTGCGAGGTGTTCGACGATGCGTATGTGTTCGTCATGGCTGTCGACGGTGATGAGCTGCTTGAACGACAGCGGCTTGCGGCCTTCCTCCAGGCGATGACGGGCGTCTTCGTCCCAGTAGCCTTGCAACTCCTTGTAGGTGGCGGTGAAGCGGCTGGCGAGCGGCGAGTCGAGGATGATGGGAAGCTGCGGCCAGTCGATATCGGGGTCGCCATCCCTGGCCTGTTCTGGCGCTTCGACAGGCGTGCCGCTGGCTTCGGCCGCTTCGCGCTTCTCGTGGAGGATTTCCTCCAGCTCGAACAGCAGCTCCTGCGTTCGGCCGATACTGAACGACGGAATGAGCACCGTGCCCTGGTCGGCCAGCGCCCGCTCGATGGCCGCCTGCAACCGCTCGCGGCGGTGCGCGCGATCCTCGTGGCGGCGGTCGCCATAGGTGCTTTCGAGAATCAGCAGATCGGCGCGTTCGGGCGGAACCAGGTCCGGCAGCAGCGGTGAATGTGGCGCGCCCAGGTCGCCGCTGAATACCACGCGCTGGACGTCGGAGCCCTCGCTGAGCTCCAGCTCGACGTAGGCCGAACCCAGCACATGCCCCGCCGGCTGCAGGCGTACCTTGCACGCGCGGCCGTCGGTTTCATTGAGGGTGAACCAGTGATCGTAGGGCAGGGCGATGATGCGCTGCTCGACGACCTTGAGGTAGCGCTCCAGTTGGTCCTGGTCACGGCTGATGGAGAGCCGGAAGGCATCCTCCAGTACGATCGGCAGCAGCCGGGCGGACGGTTCGCTGCACAGGATCGGCCCGTCGAAGCCCGCTGCCAGGAGGTTCGGGATACGCCCGACATGGTCGATGTGCACGTGGGTCACGATCAGCGCCTTGACACCCTCGACGGAGAAATCCAGCGCCAGCTCATCTTCGTGCCCCGCTTCGTCGTCGCCCTGAAATTGCCCGCAGTCGATCAGTACGCTGCTGTTTTCGTCCATCCACAATTGATGACACGAACCGGTCACGCCTTCGCGCGCGCCGTGGTGGATGAGTTTTGGATGCTTCATCGGGTGTCCTTAACGTGGACCGATAGGGCTCGGCAGAAGAGTGCGATGTCAGTGTTCGCTGACGCTAGATTGGGCAATTGGCCGTCGCGCATAGTTTCCGCCGCCTGACGAGCCGGTTCTTGCCGGCCAAGCAAACGCCACGCGGGCATGCTCCCAGACGGCTACGCCGTTTAGAATGCACGGCCCGCTGCCAAGATGCCCGTCCCATGACCACCGCCCCCCTCGTGATCCTCGAACGACACCTGCTCGACGCCCTGGCCGCTGCGCCCGAGGAGACACGGCGGCTGTTTCACGGGCGGGGCCGCTGCTATCCGGGGCTGGAACAGCTGACTGTCGACTGGCTGCAGGGTGTGCTGCTGGTGGCGCTGTTTCGCGACCCCGGTGCGGCGGAGCTGGAGGCGCTGAAGCGGATGCTGCGGGCGCTGGCCGAGTCCTCGGCATGGCAGCAGCGGCAGGTTCAGCACCTCCTGCTGCAGCACCGCTACCTGCCTGAGGCGCCGGCCGAGGCACTGTTCGGCGACGTGCCCGCGGAGTGGCGGATCAGTGAGAACGGCCTGCACTACAAGCTGGATCTGGGGCGCAAGCAGAACAATGGGCTGTTCCTCGACATGCGCTATGGGCGCCGCTGGGTAAAGGAGCATGCGCGCGGCAAGCGCGTGCTCAACCTGTTCGCCTACACCTGCGGTTTCTCGGTCGCGGCGATCGCCGGCGGCGCCGAGCATGTGGTCAACCTGGACATGGCCAGCGCGGCGCTGACCCGGGGGCGCGAGAACCACCGCCTGAACGGCCATGAGATCAGTCGGGTCAGCTTTCTCGGCCACGAGCTGTTCAAGTCCTGGGGCAAGGTCCGCAAGCTCGGACCCTACGACCTGATCATCATCGACCCGCCGTCCTTCCAGAAGGGCAGCTTCGCGCTGACCCGCGACTACCAGAAGATCCTGCGCCGCCTGCCTGAGCTGCTGAACCCGGGCGGCCAGGTGCTGGCCTGCGTCAACGACCCTGATACCGGCACCGACTTCCTGATCCAGGGCATGGCCGCCGAAGCGCCGCAGCTGCGTTTTTCCGAACGCCTGGAAAACCCGCCGGAGTTTCCGGACATCAGTCCTGAGAGCGGGCTCAAGGCGTTGTTGTTCGTGGCGCGGGACTAGGGCTCAGGCCTGTTCAGCGCTCGGCAACTTCCGCACAGCTGGGCTCGATGGTGAAGGTGCGTGCCGAGTCCACCGGCCCGAGCTTTTCCAGGGTGCGCCGGCCCAGCAGCACCGGGTAGTTCATCTCGTCGCGGTCTCTCAGAGAGAACTCCTCTTCGAGCAGACGATCGCCGACGCAGACCTTCATCAGCACCACCGGCCGATCTTCCTTGCCGCCGGCGCCGCGCACGGTCAGCTCGCGCTGCAGCTTGCGCTCGATGCGCGACTTGACCAGCTTGTCTTGCTCCACGTCCTTGAGGTCCAGATCGAAGCGGACCCACTTGTCGCCGTCCTTTTCGAAGTAGTCGAGGTCTTCGGCATGCATGGACGAGGTCAGGGCACCGGTGTCCAGCTTGAATTTAACCGTGACGTGCTCGGGCAGTATCTGGCCGCGCTCCACCCAGCCCAGCGGGGTGCCGTCGGCGGCAAGACAGGAGTAGGACGCGAGCGAGAAAAGCAGGGCAGCCGGTACGGCGAGCAGACGGGAAGCCATCAAGAACGCTCCTGAGCAGTGGGTTCGCTCAATAGAGCGGCATCCAGGGCGGAACGTTCAGCGCTGCTGCGGCGCTGTGCGGGACGAGGAGGTGCCTTGCGCCGCTTCGCGGATGGCGATTTCCTCGCTCAGTGCGCGGACAAAGGCGTCCACCGCGACCGGCAGGTAACGCGAACTGCGCACGTACACGCCGAGGTCGCTGAATACCGAGCCGCCGTCGTTCAGCGGAACGTGCACCAGGGTGCCGTTGACCAGCTCGGCCTCGATGCCGATGCGTGTCTGGAAGGCGACGCCGGCGCCGCGCTTGGCCATCTGCAGGGCCAGCTCCACCGAACTGGTTTCCAGCGGCGCCTTGTGCCGCGGGCGAGTGCGTGCGAGCAGCGGCGCCAGCAGGTGATGGATGGAAAGGTCGCTCTTGGCCAGGATCAGCGGGTACTCGGCGCAGGTGGCGAAGCTGACGTCCCGGCGTTCGGCCAGTGGATGCCCCGGCGCGACGATGGCGCCCAGACGGAAATGACCGACGCCCAGCTGCTGCAGGTCGGCGGTACGCGGCAGGGCGAAGGCCAGACCGATATCCGCCTGGCCGCTGGTCACCGCGTCGGGAATGGCCTGCGAGCCGAGGCTGGTTACGCCGACCGTGACGCGCGGATAGCGCTCACGCAGCTGTTCCAGCACGCCGGGCAGCAGATCGGTGGTGACGCCGGATACCGTGGCGATTTCCACGTGGCCGGTGCGCAGGCCCTGTAGCGCGTCCAGTTCGGAGCGCACACGCTCGGTGTCCTGCAGTACGACGATGACGTGGCGGGCGAAGATCTCGCCAGCGGCGGTCAGGCGCAGGCCGCCGGGCAGTCGCTCGAACAGCGGCGTGCCGACCTCGTCTTCGAGCTTGAGAATCTGCCGATTGACCGCCGAGGAGGCAACGTTGAGCCGGCGCGAGGCTTCGCGGATCGACTGGCAGCGGCGCACCATGTCGAAATAGTGAATGGCCGGCGAGTGGATGCGCAGCTTGCGGGCCAAGCCTTCAGCGCTCCGCTGCCGGTGGCTTGAGCCCGCAGCCCTTGAGGATGATGGCGATCAGGTTGTCGCTGGCAAGGGCGAAGTCCGCGCGGGTCATCCGCTTGCCGTTGATGCGGCGGATCTGGTCGGAGAAGTCGGCGTAGTGCTGCGTTCCGGCCCAGATCAGGAAGATCAGGTGCATGGGGTCGACCGGGTCCATCTTGCCGGCGGCGATCCAGGCGTCGAATACCGCGGCGCGGCCGCGGAACCAGTTGCGATAGTCCTGGTTGAAGTGCTCGGACAGGCATTCGCAGCCGCTGATGACTTCCATGGCGAAGATCTTCGAGGCTTGCGGATGGCGCCGCGAGAATTCCATCTTGATGCGGATGTACTCGGCCAGGGCGGTGGCCGGGTCGTCGTCGACGGTGAGGTCGTCGAAGGCCGTATCCCAGAGCTCGAGGATGTGCCGCATGACTTCCACGTACAGCCCCAGCTTGCTGTTGAAATAGTAGTGCACGTTGGCCTTGGGCAGCCCGGCGCGGCTGGCGATGGCGTTCATGCTGGTGCCCTTGAAGCCGTAGCGGGCGAACTCCTCGGCAGCCGCGGCGAGGATGGTTTCCTCGTTCTTCTGGCGAATGCGGCCGGCAGGTTTGCCTTGGGCGTTGTAGAGGGGCTGCGGTGCGTTGTTCTTGTTCATGTTCCCTATCCGTGAGCGCGCGGGGCAGTCGGGCCGGTTTGAGCGTCAGCCCAGCTGGCGGCCGTTACCGGTTTGGTGGGCTGAAGCCCACCCTGCGGTCCAGGCCCACCGGGGTGAGCTGACTGGGCTGATTCTGCACGAGTTTCGTTGCGCTATCAGCCGTTGCGCTTGTCTGAATGAACAGCGGACTGAAACGACAAGGCGCCGCCCGGCGTTCGGGCGGCGGGCGCATCAGAAATGCGCCTTGACGATGAAGTTGGCGACGTTGTTGTCGGTGTTGAAGGCATCGGTGTCCTCGATGCCGTACTTGTTCGACCAGTAGTCGTATTCGATACCGACGTAGAGCTTGCCGGGCGTGTAGTCCAGCGCCTTGCCGAGGTCGTACTTGATCTGCGGGTTGAAGTGGAAGTTCTTCTTCAGCTCGGTGTTGCCGTTCTTCTTGTCGTTGACGACCCAGTCGATGTAGCCATCGAAGAGGATGTCCGACTTGCCGACCGGGAAGGTCATGGCCCAGGTCGGGGTGATCTGCCACTGGCCGCTCGGCTTGCCGGTGATGCCGTCGGGCTTGCGGTAGTAGGTGTTCAGGGCGAAGCGATCGAAGCCGGGGATCGCCAGATCCACCGCCGGGCCGAGCAGATAGTTGCGGTTGCGGCCTTCGCCGCGCTCGTAGGTCGCCGAGATCAGCACGTCCTTGACCGGGCCGAAGGACAGGTCGGCGCCGCTGATCTTGCCCAGCGAGAGGCGTGGGCTGAACTCGCCGTAGTAGGTATGGCCGTCGCTGCCGGAGATGCCGTTGTACCACTTATTGTCGACGAACAGGAACATGTCCCCCCAGGTCCAGCCGCTGGCATGTTCGAAGGTGATGGTCTGCTGGATATCGCCTTCCTTGCCGCCGGCGGAGTCCACGGCGAAGTTCTTGCCGTAGAGGTAGGTAAGGCTGTTGTTCTGCCAGAGCATGGGGCTGGCCATGGCTTGGCTACTGAGGATGAACCCGGCCGCGAGGGCTGCGGTGGTCAGGCTGCGCTTCATTGAGTGTGTCTCCGTATTGGCATTTGAGTGAGCTTGTAAGTTGTCCAAGCGGTCAGGCTTTGGTCCCATAGCAAGCGCCGCGCCAATCACGGATTGCGGTTGTAGCGTAAGGTTAACTAGATGATTTGAAAGGTTATTTTGTGGCGATTGAATCCAGGAAGCGCGCGGCCAGGCTTCCGCGCAGCTGATTGTCGGGCAGGGATGACCTGACCGATGCGTCAGCTTGCTTCAGTTTGGGGCGAGGGCGATGGCGGATCGCCAGGGTTTCGACCGAAACGGTGCAGCCGCACGGCGGTCGGGCGATGAGAAAGGTGGGATGCAGGCGTGCGACTGCCGGCGCGAGGCCGGCAGTCGGTGAGCGCCAACTCAGTGCTGGGTGACCAGCGCGCTGTTGTTGGTGCCGTTCTGGTTGATGTAGGCAGCGTTGCCGTAGCCGGCCTGGCTGACCAGGGCGTCGTTGGCGAAGCCGTGCTGAGTGACCTTGGCCAGATGGTCGTAGCCACTCTGGGTCAGCATCAGCTCGTTCAGGGTGCCTTCCTGACGCACGGTGGCCAGGTTGTCGCCGCCGGTCTGCTCGATGTCGCTGCTGTTGTGCCAGCCATGGCTGACGCCGACGATTTCATTGTCGCTGCCGTTCTGCACCGCGTTCAGCTCGTTGCCGACGCCATCCTGCTGGAAGTGCAGTTCGTTTCCGCGACCCTGCTGATCCACCGAGGCGACGTTGAGCCCGCCGTGCTGGATGGTCTTGGCGGTCTGATTGCGGCCGTGCTGGTTGATGTCGGCCTCGTTGGCTGTGCCGAACTGCTCGGTGGTCGCAGTGTTGTTGCCGCCGAACGGGCTGTTGCTCTGTGTGATGCGCGAATCGTTGCCGTTGCCGTACTGCAGCGCAAAGGCGTTCTGCGCATTGCCGCTCTGGTCGATGTCCACCCGGTTGTTGTTGCCATCCGACAGCATGTAGGCCTCGTGCTGGTGGCCGGTCTGGGAAACCATGGCGTCGTTGCGCCAGCCGACCTGCTCGACTTCCGCGATGGAGCCGATGCTGGCGACCTGAGTGACATGCGCATCGTTGTCGGTGCCCTGCTGGTCGACAAGGGCGCGGTCGCCCCAGCTGGCGGTCTGGGTGATGCTGGCATTGTTCAGTTCGCCGTCCTGTACCAGCTTGCCTTGGCTGTTGATCGCGGCGCTCTGGGTGATCAGACCATAGTTGTGCTTGCCGGTCTGCTCGGTGGTGGCGCTGCTGGTCGTGGTGCCGGTCTGGAAGGTTTCGGCAACGTTGTGAATACCGTTCTGGTTCTGCGTGGCGCCGGTCTTGTAGGTACCGGTCTGTTCGACCGTTGCGTTATTGCCCCAGCCGCGCTGGTTCTGCGTAGCGGCGGTCAGCGCGGTGGCGCTCTGCTGGGCATCGGCGACGTTGTAGTTGCCAGCCTGGGACTGCGTTGCGGTCGTCTCCCGCGAGTGGCTCTGCTCGACCGTCGCCTGGTTGCCGAAGCCGCTCTGGCCCTGCTTGGCCAGGTTGCCCGAACCGCCGCTTTGCAGCACTTGCGCGACATTGTTGATGCCCAGCTGGTCCTGCTCGGAGGTGTTGTTGGCCGCGAAAGCCTGGGCAGTGGCGACAGTCAGGATGGCTGCTACAAGAGGTTTGAACTTAAACATTTTTGTCACTCCATGGATGTTTTAAGTACAGCGGTATTTCCCTGGGATTAGCGGTACTGGCGAACCACTACCGTCAGACCGCGGCCGCTCTGGCTGACATTGCTGCTGTGCCCGCTGCCGGTCTGTTCGATGAGGGCGCGATTGCTCGAGCCCTGCTGTGCGATGGCGGCACGGTTGTCCGCGCCGGTCTGTTCGATCTGGGCCTCGTTGCCGAAGCCGTCCTGGCTGATCAGCGCCGCGTTGCCCTGGCCGATCTGTTCGATCGAGGCGCTGTTGGCGTAGCCGTTCTGAAAGATGTAGGCCTCCAGCTCCGCGCCGCTCTGGGCGATGCGTCCGGTCATGCCTTGGCCGGCCCGCTGTACGACCGCGAGCGCACCCTGCGCGCCGCTGGCAGCCTGACCGAAAGCGGATGAGTGAATGGCGGAAGGAACGAGTTCATTCGGGGCCAGATCGCCCGGAATGGCGACGTCGGCATGGCCGTAAGCGGCCAGCAGGAGAATCATGGGCAACAGCAGGTCATGCGCAATCCGTTGCGAGCGTTTCATGGGCGTCCTGTCCTGATCGAGCTCAGATGCCGACATGTTTGCCTCGATTCAGTGCAGAAAACATCCATCCAACGATTGAAAGTGTTGTCTGTTGGTGCGCAAGAGGTGTTTACGTGGACGCGAAAAAACACCGCGGTAGCAGCGCGCGGTGTCGGTTGCATGATCGGGGCGGTCGCCAGGGCCGCTGGCGACGGAGCACCGGCCGGCGTTGCGCCGGCCGGTGTGTGTCAGTTCAGCTTGCTCAGGTACTTGCTCAGCGCAGGGTGCTCGCTGCCGTTGCCTTCCGCGGTCTGCCAGAGACGGCGTTCGACGCCCTGAGCGATCAGGTGGGCGACGGCAGCCTCGATGGCGGAGAGCACGCACAGCTGCGCGGGCTCGTTGGTGGTGTAGCCTGCCTCGGCTTCCAGCAGTTCCTTGAACTCGATGAACTTGTAGACGTTGGCGCTGCGGCCGATGGAGAAGATCGTCTTGGTGGTCATCACGTTGGACAGCACTCGACCGCTGCGCACGTCGATGGCCCGCAGGTTCACCGTCACCTGGTCGACGCGATACTCCTGCGAGACGCCGATGCCCAGATAGCGTGCGCCCTGGCCGCCGCTGCGCACGTTGGTTTCGTAGGCGACGATGGCACCTTCCATGATGATGTTCGCTGCCAGCAGCGAGGGCAGTTCGGACTGGATGTTGGGCGCGACATCCGGCTTGGCCTGGGAGGCACGAATGATCTTGCGCTCGGTCAGCACGTTCTGCAGGCCTTCGCGCTCGAGCACCACGAACCAGCCGCTGGCCTGCATGGCATCGACCAGCATGCTGGCCGCGCCCTGGGTCACCGCGGTGGAGAAGGAGCTGGCAGGGGTCGGTTTGTACTGCCCGGTCTGGTCGCGAAAACCGTACACCGCAGCCACCAGCGGGCCTTTCGGGCGCGGCAGCGCCAGCAGATCCTGGTAGGTGGAGGTGCGTGGGGTCAGCGTGGGCGGATGCTGGTCGGCAGGCAGGGGCTCGCGAATGCTGCAGCCCTGAAGTAACGCCATCATCCCTATGGCTACGAATAGGCTTCTCATGGCCTTTGTTTCTCCTTGGGGTCAGTTCTGCCCGACGATGATTTCGGACATTTCTCCGGTGAGGCGGTCGGTGATTTCCACGATGAGCATGCCGGCGTCGCCGTTGTAGACGCGCACGATGAAATCGTCGGTGGTCACGGTGCCGGTCTTGCCGCTGCTCACGCCACTGAGCAGGTCGCCCAGCAGGCGCGACTCCAGCTGGCTGGTGAAGCGATCCAGCGCGGACTGGTTACCGAACAGCGAGGAACGATCCAGCGCATCCGGATCCTTCTTGTTGTTCTGCGCCTGGGCATTGCCCAGCAGCCAGGCACCGTTGAGCGGGCTGCCACCGAAGGATGGATTGACCGGGGTATAGACCAGCTCGGTGGCGCTGGCGCCGGCACTGAGCAGCAGGCCGCCGAGCAGCATGCCGAGGGGCTTGTGGGTGTGCGGTTTCATAATTCGTCCTTGGCCATGTCAATGTTGTCTTCGAACAGCGCTTCGATCTTTCGCCGATTGATTTCCTCAACCACGAAATCGGCCGCCTCATAGGCCGGCTCCTTCATGTCCGCCACATTGGGCTGCAGAAAGCGTCGGTACAGCGTCTGGTTCTCGTGCTCGACCCATACCAGAACGCCCCAGCGGGCCGAGGGCCTCTCCTTGATGGCAAGGTTGAAGTCCAGGCCGCTGATGTCGTTCAGGCGCTCGCAGAAGCGCAGGTAGAACTCGTGACCGGAGCGGGAAATCGTGTTGTTGGTGATGAAACCCTGCAGCTCGGCTTCGTCTGCCTGGGCCGTCAGGCCCACCAGCAGCAGAAGCAGCGCGCCGGTGCGTTTCACGACACCGCCTCGCTGACGTGGGCGAGTACCAGCGAAGCGCCCTGGGCACGGTTGCTCGCGCCCAGTTTGCGCAGTGCGTTGTGCACATGGCTCTTGATGGTATGGATGCTCAGGTGCAGCTGCTCGCCGATCTCCGCATTGGAAAGACCCTGCCCGGCGAGGGCGAGAATCTGCTTCTCCCGCAGCGTCAGCTCATCGATCACCTGATTGGCGCTGCTCAGCTGCCGGTAGCGTGACAGCAGTGCCTCCATCAGCTCCCGTGGCAGCCAGTCGCCGCCGGTGAGCAGCGTGCGGATGCCGCGAACGAAGATGGTGCGCGGGGTGGCGCGGTAGAACACGCCACGGATCCAGGGGTGGGTTTCGACCAGCCGGCGCGCCTGGTCCGGCTGCGCATTGACCAGCGCGACCGGCGTGTCGCCGATCTGCCTGAGCAGGTGAACGTTGGTGTCGCGGTCGTAGCTCCCTACGTCGAGCAGCACCAGCGCTGCCTCGACCTCGCCGCGCGGTGCCGAGGCGTGGCTGAGCGTCCAGTCGGGGCAATCGTACAGATGCTGCCGCAGGGTGCTGTTGAGCGAGCTGCTGGCCGAAAGCAGCAGTACACGGGGGGAGTTGGGCTGATAGGCCGGCACGACGTCGTCTTTCATTCGCATGTCCTTTGCTGAATGTTGAAGGGGAGTCCTGGACGCGTGGGCTTAAGCATCCACGCGCAACTGAAAGTAGTTCAGCTTTGCGACAAAAAAAAGTCAAAAGTTGAAATTCGTGTCAGCTTTCCGACGAAGAGGGCGGGTGATTTTCTACTGGCGCGGCTGCAGTGAAGTTCCTACGCTGATGCGGTTGGCAGATGGAGACCTGCGATGAGCGATCCCTTTTTCTGGATGGTGTTCTTTTCGGCTGCGCTGGCGCTCAACCTGTCGCCCGGCCCGGATCTGCTCTACGTGTTTTCCCGAACGCTCAGCGGCGGCCGGCGCATCGGCATCATTTCCGCGTGCGGCGTTTGCAGCGGGGCGCTGGTGCACGTGGTGTTCGCCGCGCTGGGTATTTCGGCGATCCTGGCAACGTCGGCGCTGGCGTTCACTGTGGTCAAGTACGTCGGTGCGGCCTATCTCCTCTACCTGGGCTTCCAGGCGCTGCGCTCGGCCGGTGCCGGCGGAACGCTGATGCCCAAGGCAGTGCCGCAGGCGTCGGCCTGGAAGGCCTATCGACAGGGCGTTCTGGTCGACCTGCTGAACCCCAAGGCGGCGATCTTCTTCATGGCCTTCCTGCCGCAGTTCGTGCGCCCCGAGCACGGCGCCGTACCGCTGCAGCTGCTGGTGCTGGGCGTGCTGGTCGTGGTGGTGGCGATCGTCGTCGAATGTGCGCTGGTGCTGCTGGCCGCGCGGGCGACCACGGCGCTGCGCAGCAATCCCGCGGTGAGCCAATGGCTCGACCGCGCGCTGGGCTCGATCCTTATCGGCCTGGGGATACGTCTGGGCCTGAGCGAGCGCATCTGAGGGAATTGCACGGCCCGGTACGGTTCTCAACTGAGGAAGGTTGCCGATCGGCAATCCACGACGGGAGCTGCGTATGTCAAATCAGAGCAAGCACACCTGCGCGACGCTGATCCCCTGCCTGCGCTATCGCGATGTCGCCGCCGCCATCGATTGGCTGGGCCAGGCCTTCGGCTTCGAATGCCAACGGCAGTATCGCGATGAGCAGGTGGGCATCACCCACGCGCAGCTGGCCTTCGGCAACGGCATGGTGATGGTGGCACCGGTGATCGATTCCGAATATGGACGGCTGCTGCGGCAACCGGACGAGATCGGCGGTGCTTCTACCCAGGGCCTCTACGTGATCGTCAACAGCGCCGATGCGCTTTATGCCCAGGCCAAGGCCGCCGGCGCGGAAATCGTCATCGAGCTCAAGGACGAGGATTACGGCGGTCGCGGTTTCAGCTGCCGCGACCCGGAAGGGCATCTGTGGAGCTTCGGCACCTACGACCCCTGGGCGGACGAAGCGGCCGGCACTGTGGCGCAGGCCTGAAGCCGAACGGCCGCTGCGCCGACCATCGGCGGGAATGATCGTCCCGCCGCGGTTGTCAGCTTAGCTACAGACGACTGCGGAGGGAGGAACGACGATGGCCCATGCAAATCTCCACGGCGCCCTGGTGGTGCTGACCGGCGCCTCCAGTGGCATTGGTCGCGCCGCGGCCCAGGCGTTCGCACGGCAGGGCGCGCGCCTGGTGCTGGCGGCGCGTGATGCCGAAGCTCTGGCGGAAACCGCCGACGAGTGCCGCGCGCTCGGTGGCGAGGTGCTGGTGGTGCCCACCGACGTCACCCATAGCGATGAGGTGGAAGCCCTGGCCAGCGCGGCGGCGGAGTTCGGACAAGGGCGCATCGACGTCTGGATCAACAACGCCGGCATCGGTGCGGTCGGTGCCTTCGATGAGACGCCGCTCGATGCCCACGAGCAGGTGGTGCAGACCGATCTGCTCGGCTACCTGCGCGGTGCCCATGCGGTTCTGCCGTATTTCAAACAGCAGCAGCGCGGTGTGCTGATCAATACGCTGTCGGTGGGTAGCTGGGTCGCGCAGCCGTTCGCGGCGGCCTATTCGGCGAGCAAGTTCGGCCTGCGCGGGCTGTCCCAGGCGCTGCGCGGCGAGCTGGGGCCCTGGCCGGGCGTGCACATCTGCGATGTCTATCCTGGCATCGTCGACACGCCCGGTTTCCGCGACGGCGGTAACTATGCCGGACGCTCGTTGCAGCCACCGCCACCCCTGATCGACTCGCGTCAGGTGGCCAACGCCATGGTCAGCCTGGCATTGCATCCGCGGCACACCACCTCGGTCGGCGCCACCGCGACCCTGCTGCGTCTGGCGAACTTCCTTACACCGGGCTTTGATCGGCTCAACGGCCTGATCACCGGCTTCGCCCTGGGCCGGGCACAGCGTGTGCCGACGTCGTCGGGCAATCTGTTCCACCCGCCGCTGGGGCAGCGGCGCATCGACGGTGGCTGGCGTTCGGCGGTCGATGGCGATAAGCACTGGCTACTGATCGGCGGTATCGCGGCGGCGGCCGTGGGTGTCTGCCTGTGCCTGACGCGGCGGCGCTGAACGCCCGGGTCAGCGACCCTTGGGCGCGGCGCTGACACCTTCAAGGGTGGCAAAGGAGGTGTCTTTGGCCGTCAGCAGGAAGTCGCGCATGAACGGCGAATCGAGCATGTCTGCGCGAATGCCGGCATAAAGCGTGGCGAACAGGCCCTTGTCGCCGAGACGCTTGGCGGTGACGTAGCCGCGCGAGCTGTACTCGTGCAGGGCCCAGTTGGGCAGACAGCAGACCCCGCGCCCCGATGCGACCAGCTGCATCATCATCACGGTGAGCTCCGAGGTGCGCACCTGCGCGGGTTCGATATCGGCCGGTTCGAGGAAGCGGGTGAAGATATCCAGGCGATCCCGCTCGACCGGATAGGTGATCAGCGTCTCGCTGGCCAGATCCTCTGGCCGTACGTACGGCCGCGCGGCCAACGGGTGCTGGTTGGCCACCGCGAGCAACGCCTCGTAGGTGAACAATGGCACATAGGTGATGCCCGGCAGCTCCAGCGGGTCGGAGGTCACCACCAGGTCGAGATCGCCGCGGGCCAGGGCTGGCAGCGGCGCGAAGGAAAATCCGGACGCCAGGTCCAGCTCCACTTCGGGCCAGGCGTCGCGGAACTGGTCGATGGTCGGCATCAGCCACTGGAAACAGCTGTGACATTCGATGGCCATGTGCAGGCGGCCGGCCGTGCCACCGGCGAGGCGGGCCAGGTCGCGTTCGGCACTGCGCAGTTGCGGCAGCATCAGGTCGGCCAGTTGCAGCAAGCGCAACCCGGCGCTGGTGAAGCGCACCGGGCGGGTCTTGCGCACGAACAATTGAAGGCCGAGGCGCTCCTCCAGCTCCTTGAACTGATGGGAGAGCGCCGACTGGGTCAGGTGCAGGCGCTCGGCGGCTTCGACGAGACTGTCGGTTTCCCGCAGTGCATGAAGCGTCTTCAGGTGGCGAATTTCCAGCATGCCGAACTACCTTGCGAAGCGGGGTAAGCACGGCCTCGAGCAGCAGGCCTGATGTCCCTGAATGAATAAGAAGATGAGCAACGCTCATCCCCCGCAAGTGTGTCCCAGCATCTGGATGCTGTCGAGTGGCCGCTACGCAATCGGCCGGGCCATTCAGAACCAGAGCCGCGAAACCATGTAGGCCAGACCAAAGAAGAACAGCAGCGCGGCAACGATCATCGCGCCGTCGCGGGCCATCATGCCCAGCCCCAGCACGCTCAAGGCGGCGCCGGCAGTGGAGTTGCCGAACGGGATCAGCTCCAGCGGCGGCATGGTGGCCGCTATTGCCAGGCACAGCACGGCATTCAGCCGATTCGCCAGGCCGTTGGTAAGGAAGGTCAGCCGTCGCTTGAGCAGGCGGTCGACGAAGCCGGCAATGCGATGCAGGAAGGCTATGGCCTTGTCGTACTTGCTGCGCGAGGCGCTGCGCTTGAGCAGCCATTTGGGTAGCCAGAAGTGCTTCCGGCCGATCAGCAGCTGAATTGCGATCAGCGAAACCATCACCGCGAACACGCTGGGCAATCCGGGAATCCCCGACAGGGGCGAGAACACCAGCAGGCCTGGTACCAGCAGCAGGGCACCGAAGCTGCGCTCATCGGTGGCTTGCAGCATGCACTCGATGCTTACCGGCTCACCCGGCTCCCCGGCCTGCTCGAGACGCTCCAGCAAGCGTTCGAGGTTCTGCGGTGGTGTTTCGGAATTCATGA
Organism: Stutzerimonas sp. Brlt_14; assembly: GCF_051948915.1. NCBI lineage: Bacteria > Pseudomonadati > Pseudomonadota > Gammaproteobacteria > Pseudomonadales > Pseudomonadaceae > Stutzerimonas > Stutzerimonas sp. Brlt_14. Next base: position 532,961 of record NZ_JAYJLM010000001.1, on the reverse strand, counting down.
GGGCGCCTTCAGGTTGAGTTCTGGTTTAGAGCCCTGAGCGCGCGAAATGCTTCAACATGAATATTTCTTGCTTTGAAATGAAATTACGTGAGTTTGTTTCATTGGATTGGCCCGCGGACAATCCTCGCATTCATGCAGAACGACATTTCGGAGTGAGTAATGGCTGTAGCGCATAACCTTGGCTTTCCACGCATCGGTGCGGATCGCGAATTGAAGACGGCCCTCGAGGCGTACTGGAAAGGCGAGCTGGACGAGCAGGGCCTGCGTCAGGTCGGTCGCCAGCTGCGGGCGCGCCATTGGCAGGCCCAGCTCGACGCCGGCATCGAGTTGCTGCCGGTGGGCGACTTCGCCTGGTACGACCAGGTGCTGAGTCATTCCTTGATGTTCGGCGTCATCCCGCAGCGATTCCGTCCGGCCGAAGGCCAGGCGACGCTGGACACCTTGTTCGCCATGGCGCGCGGCGTGGCCAGGAGTTGCTGCGGTGGTGCCCAGGCTCAGGAAATGACCAAGTGGTTCGATACCAACTACCACTATCTGGTCCCGGAGTTCAGCGTCGACCAGCAGTTCCAGCTGTCCTGGACGCAGCTCTTCGAAGAGGTCGAAGAGGCCAAGGCGCTGGGGCATGCCATCAAGCCGGTGCTGATCGGCCCGCTGAGCTATCTCTGGCTCGGCAAGCTCAAGGGCGAGGCGGATCAGACCCAGACCTTCGACAAGCTGGAGTTGCTGGACAGGCTGCTGCCGGTTTACGGCGAGGTGCTGGACCGGCTGGCGGCGCAGGGAGTCGAGTGGGTACAGATCGACGAGCCGATTCTGGCGCTGGACCTGCCGCAGGACTGGAAGAATGCGTTCGAGCGCGCCTACAACCTGTTGCAGCGGGCGCCGCTGAAGAAGCTGGTCGCCACCTACTTCGGCGGCTTGGAAGACAATCTCGGTCTGGCTGCAACCCTGCCGGTGGACGGCCTGCACATCGACCTGGTGCGCGCCCCGGAGCAGTATCCGGTGATTCTCGATCGCCTGCCGGCCTACAAGGTGCTGTCGCTGGGGCTGGTCAACGGGCGCAACGTCTGGCGCTGTGATCTGGACAAGGCGCTCGAAGTGGCACGGCATGCGGCCGAACGCCTGGGCGAGCGCCTGTGGCTGGCGCCGTCCTGTTCGCTACTGCACAGCCCCGTCGACCTCGAGCGCGAGGACAGGCTGGACGAGGAAGTGAAGAGCTGGCTCGCCTTTGCGGTGCAGAAGTGCTCGGAAGTCGCCACGCTCGCCCGGGCCATCGACGATCCGCAGGACGCCGAGGTGCAGGCTGCGCTCGCCCGCAGCCGCGCGGTCCAGGCGGCCCGCGCGCGGTCGCCGCGCATCCACAAGCCGGCGGTACAGGCACGCCTGGCCGCCATCGAGGCCAAGGACAGTCGGCGCACGTCGGTGTTCGCCACGCGCATCGAGCTGCAGCGCGCGCGGCTGCAGCTGCCGGCATTCCCTACCACGACTATCGGTTCGTTCCCGCAGACGCCGGCGATCCGCCTGGCGCGGCAGGCTTACAAGCAGGGCAGGTTGTCGCTCGGTGACTACACCGAGGCGATGCAGGCCGAAATCCGCCATGCGGTGGCGGTGCAGGAGCAGATCGGCCTGGATGTGCTGGTGCATGGCGAGGCGGAGCGCAACGACATGGTGGAGTACTTCGCCGAACAGCTCGAAGGCTACGTCTTTACCCGCTTTGGCTGGGTGCAGAGCTACGGCTCTCGCTGCGTCAAACCGGCGATCATCTATGGCGATCTGAGCCGTCCGCGACCGATGACCGTGGACTGGATCCGGTATGCCCAGCAGCAGACGGACAGGATCATGAAAGGCATGCTCACCGGTCCGGTGACCATGCTGATGTGGTCGTTCGCCCGCGAGGACGTGCCGCGCGAGGTGCAGGCGCGACAGTTGGCGCTGGCCATTCGCGACGAGGTCTGCGACCTGGAGGCTGCCGGCATCCGCATCATCCAGATCGATGAGGCGGCGTTCCGCGAAGGCCTGCCGCTGCGCCGCGAGCAGTGGCGGCACTACCTGGACTGGGCGGTGGAGGCGTTCCGCCTGTGCGCCAGCGGGGTGCGCGACGAGACGCAGATCCACACGCATATGTGCTACAGCGAATTCAACGACGTGATCGAGTCCATCGCGGCGATGGATGCCGACGTCATCACCATCGAGACCTCGCGTTCGCAGATGGAACTGCTCGAAGCGTTCCGTGCCTTCGACTATCCGAATGACATCGGCCCGGGCGTCTACGACATCCACTCGCCGCGCGTGCCGGATACCGCCGAGATGGTGCAGCTCCTGGAGAAGGCCGCCGAGTGCATTCCGGCCGAACGACTCTGGGTGAACCCGGACTGCGGGCTGAAGACCCGTGGCTGGCCTGAGACCGAGGCGGCGCTGGTGAACATGGTGGCAGCTGCCCGGCAGCTGCGCGCGGCGCGAAGCGCCAAGGTCGCCTGAGCGATGGCGCTGTCCGGGGCTCGTGTCAGCCCTGGGCGGCGTGCTCGAAGGTGGTCAGGCGTTCGGCGGTCCGGCTGTCCATGTACTGCTGCAGGCGTGCCGTTTCGGCGGCTTGCAGGAACAACCCGAGCTTGGTTCGGCGCCAGAGAATGTCGTCAACCGTAAGCGCCCATTCCTCGACGATCAGGTAATCCACCTCGCGGGCATACAGCCCGGCGCCGAAGCATTCGCCGAGATCCTGAATGCGCTCGGTGCCCTTTAGCAGCAGCCAGCTGCGCGTGCCGTAAGTGTTCGTCCAGCGGCGGGCGACCGGGCCGGGGAGCCATGGGTAGCTGGCGCAGAGGGCATGGGCCAGAGTGGATGGATCATCGAAATGTTCGCCGCCGGGCAGCGTTGCTCCGCGGGTCCAGGCGCCTTTCATTTCCGGAAACAGCGGTGCCAGCTGGGCCAGGGCTGCTTCGGCAAGCTTGCGGTAGGTGGTGAGCTTGCCGCCGAACACCGAGAGCAGGGGCGCATCGCTGCCGCCGTTGTTCAGTGTCAGGGTGTAGTCGCGGGTGATGGCCGATGGTTGGTCTGACTCGTCATCGCACAGCGGGCGGACGCCGGAGTAGCTGTGGCGGATGTCTTCACGGGCCAGCTGGTGTGTGAAGTGCGCATTGACGATGTCCAGCAGGTAATCGATCTCGCCGTCGGCGATCTGCACCCGGGTCGGGTCACCGTGATACTCCTGATCGGTGGTGCCGATCAGGCTGAACTGCCCAAGATAGGGAATGACGAAGACTATGCGCCGATCCTCGTTCTGCAGGATATAGGCATGGTCCCCATCGTAGAGCTTCGGCACCACGATGTGGCTGCCCTGAATCAGGCGCATGCCGTGGGGGGAGCGTTGGCGAAGCTGTTCATCGAAGAAGGACGCCACCCAGGGGCCGGTGGCGTTCACCATGGCGCGCGCCCGGATGGAAAAGCGGCTGCCGTCGTCGCGCTCCAGGTGCAGGTGCCACAGCCCCTTGCTGCTGCGTGCGCTGACGCAACGGGTGCGGGTGTGGATATGCGCACCGTGCTCACGGGCAGCCATGGCGTTGAGCACCACCAGGCGGGCATCGTCGACCCAGCAGTCGGCGTATTCGAAGCCGTGGCTGATCTCGTGCTTCAGTGGGCTGTCGGCGCCGAAGCGCACGCTATGCGAAGCGCCTAGCTTCTCGCGCTTGCCGAGGTGGTCGTAGAGGAACAGGCCGGTACGGATCATCCAGGACGGGCGCAGGTGCGGTCGGTAGGGCAGCACGAAACGCAGTGGCCGAATGATGTGTGGCGCCTTGGCCAGCAGTACCTCGCGCTCGGCCAGTGCCTCGCGCACCAGACGCAGTTCGTAATGCTCGAGGTAGCGCAACCCGCCATGTATCAGCTTGCTGCTGGCCGACGACGTGTGCTCGGCCAGGTCGCCCTGCTCGCAGAGGAAGACTGTCAGGCCACGACCTGCGGCGTCTGCCGCAATTCCCGCGCCGTTGATGCCGCCGCCCACAACGGCCAGGTCGTAGACTTCCGCGAGCGGTGCAAGAAGAGGATGATTCATGGGCGCTTGTGACTACCGAACGTTGATCCGTTACGTTACCGCCATTCATCAATCATTAGCACTACAAAGCCATGACACCCGCCATCGACCTGTTGAAAAAAGCCCGCACCGAGCATCGTGTGCACAGTTACGAGCACGACCCGAAGTCCGCTTCCTATGGTCTGGAGGCCGCCGAGAAACTGGGACTCGAGCCCGCGCAGGTGTTCAAGACGCTGCTCGCCTGCACCGAGAAGAACGAGCTGCTGGTGGCCGTGGTGCCGGTGGCCGGCACGCTGGATCTGAAGGCACTGGCCCAGGCTGCGGGCGCGAAGAAGGTGGAAATGGCCGACCCCATGGCCGCGCAGCGGGCCACCGGCTATCTGGTAGGCGGCATCAGCCCGCTGGGGCAGAAGAAGCGCCTGCGCACCTTTATCGACAGCTCCGCACAGGCGCAGCCGAGCATCTACGTCAGCGCCGGCCGTCGCGGGCTGGAAGTGGAGCTGGCACCGGCAGTGCTGGCCGAGCACACGAGCGCAGCGTTCGCCCCCATCGGTCGCAGCTGACGGCGCATCAGGCTTGAGCGGCGGCGATGCGCTGCAGCAGCGCCACTGCCTCGCTCGCACCCATCATGCGCGCCGCCGCCAGAGGCGTGGTGCCTCCGGCATCGGTCGCATGCGGGTCGGCGCCCTGCGCCACCAGCCACTCGACGATCGCGGTGTGATTGAACATAGCGGCCATCATCAGTGCGGTCTTGCCGTCTGCGCAGGGGCTTTCGACATCGGTGCCTCGCTCGACGAGCAGCCTGACCATCGGCAGGTCACCCTTGAACGCGGCGCCCGCCAGCGGCGTATGGCCGCGGCGGTTAGCCAATTGCGCGTCGGCGCCGTGGTCGAGCAGTACGCTGGTGGCGGCGAGGCGGCCATGGTAGCTGGCCAGCATCAGCAGGCTGTCGCCGGCATGATTGCGCAGGTCCGCCGGCATGCCCTGGCTGAGCAGGTGACCGAGCCTGATGCTGTCACCGATGCGTGCGGCATGAAACACATGCTCGGCGAACGCCAGCGTGGCGTCATCCAGTTCTGCGGGTCTTGTGTGCGCTTGCATCGCATTCCTCCAGGCAAGATCGGCGGGCGCCGTGTTGGCAGCCATTGTCTGCACGCCGTCCAGGGCGCTCCAGGCAAGCCTCTCTATTCCTCGGATAGAGACGCTTGATACCGCCGCTCCGTAGGCCGCGGCAGTTGCGCTCTGGGCGGACGCAGGAAGGCGACCTGTGGCAGTATCGGCGCCTTATCACCTGGCCATCAGAACGATGAAACCCGAAGACCTCGAACGCCTGGTCACTCAGACGATGCCCTATGGCAAGTACAAGGGGCGCCTGATTGCGGATCTGCCCGGCCACTACCTCGGCTGGTTTGCCCGTGTCGGCTTTCCGCCAGGCAGCCTCGGCCAGCTGCTGGCGCTGATGCACGAGATCGACCACAACGGGCTGTCCGCGCTGCTGGAACCGTTGCGCCGCGGCAGGACGCAGCGGCGTTAGCCTCGCCTTCGGGCCGGATTACTGTTCGGTCTCGGCACGCAGGGCGTCCAGCGCGGGCGCGGCATAGATGCCGACGTCCACAGCCAGCTCCAGCAGCCGTGGCACGTCGCAGGTGTAGACCAGTACCGCCTGCAGCTCATCGTCCAGCGGCTCACTGAAATCCACCAGCACGTAACCGCCTTTCTCGGGATAGAGGCTGCTCAACTGCACCTGGATGCGGTTCAGCGCGGTCAGCGGCTCGGTCTTGGCGAGCTGCTTGGGCTTCAGCACGAAGCTGACGCTCTCGCCGAAAGACGCGACGATCTGGCTGAACAGATCCTGGTAGTCATCTGCCTGGAACAGCACCGTGTCCGGCAGGCTGCCCACCACTACCCATTCGCCCAGCGGAATGGGGAAGCTGTCGTCATAGTTGATGTCCGGATTGGCCTCCAGAAAGGCCTGCGGACCGGCATAGGCCTGGGCGGCTTCATCCGCGATCCGAGCGATTTCTTCATCGGTCATGCAACCGGAGCTGATGAGTGTAAGCAGCTCGGCGAGTTGATCTTTCATGGCTGATCCTGAGGTGGGGGCGGGCAAGGATAGCCAACCTCGTCGCCTTGTGCGCAACCAGCGTGATTCTCCCAGAGGCCGCTTCGTCAGCTATATGCAAACGAGTTCTAAGCTTATTCTGTTTCTAGAGGTCAGCCCGGCCGCTGTGATAGCGTTTTCATGCGACAAGCTGCCGCATACCGCCAACAGAACAGAGCGTCGCGCGACGACGCCGGGTAGCGGACAGCATAACCACAACAGCTGATGAGGCGCTTTTCATGAACTCCACTCACTGGCCCCTGGCCGGCGTGGCTGCGTTGTTGCTGACGATGCAGGCACAGGCCGCTGACGGGCAGACGATCTATGCACAAGGGGGTGCCAACCCAGCCGCCATGGCCTGCGCGACCTGCCATGGCGCCGATGCGATGGGAATGGCAGCGGCGGGCTTTCCGAGGCTTGCCGGAATCGCTGCGGGCTACAGCCGCAAGCAGCTCGAAGACTTTCGTTCCGGTGCGCGCAGCAATCCGATCATGCAGCCGATAGCCGCTGCGCTGACGGATGAGGAGATGAATGCCGTCGCAGCGACCCTGGAGGCCATGCCGGCTCCGACCTTCGCTGCCACCAGCCGAGCAGAGAAGGCCGAAGGCGTCGGCGCACGCCTGGCGCTGCGCGGCGCCTGGGAGCGCAACATTCCCGAATGCGTGGCCTGCCATGGCCCCGCAGGCATGGGTGTCGGCGCGAGCTTCCCGCCACTGGCCGGACAGTCGGCCCAGTATCTCGGCGCTCAGCTCAACGCCTGGCGCCAGGGCACGCGCAAGAACGATCCGAATGATCTGATGGGACATATCGCTCGGGCGATGAGCGACGACGAGGTTCAGGCCGTAGCCGGGTATTTCGCTGACCTCGGGCAGAAGGAGGCCGGTCAATGAACACGCATCTGCTTCCTACGCTGCTGGCGCTGTCCGTGAGTGGCGCGGTGCTGGCCGCCGAGATCAAGATGGACGATCAATCCCAGCTGACTCAGAAGGCGGCAAAGGGTGCCGGTGAGCGCTACTTCCAGCCGCCCCAGGAAAAGGACCTGCCGAGCAACGCCTATGGCGAGCTGGTTCAGCAGGGGCGAGCCATCTTTGTCGACACGCAGAAGCATGCGGCCGAGTACGTCGGCAACGGCATGAACTGCACCAACTGCCATCTGGATCAGGGCCGCAAGTCCAACTCCGCGCCGCTGTGGGGTGCCTATCCGATGTATCCGGCCTATCGGAAGAAGAACGACAAGGTCAACAGCTATGCCGAGCGGGTGCAGGGCTGCTTCCAGTTCAGCATGAACGGCACGCCGCCAGCGGCGGACAGCCACGTCATCAATGCACTGACGGCCTACTCCTACTGGTTGTCCACCGGCGCTCCCACAGGTCAGGAACTGCCGGGGCGGGCGTATCCGGAAGTCCCGCAGCCGGAAGGCGGTTTCGACATCGCCAAGGGCAAGCGAGTCTATGCCGAGCAGTGCGCGATCTGCCACGGGGACAACGGCCAGGGGCAGAAAGCCGGCGATGGTTATGTGTTTCCGCCGCTGTGGGGAGCGGACTCGTTCAACTGGGGTGCCGGCATGCACCGAATCAATACCGCAGCGGCCTTCATCAAGGAGAGCATGCCGCTCGGCAAGGGCGGCACCCTCAGTGATGCCGACGCCTGGCATGTCGCGGCCTACATGAACAGCCATGAGCGCCCGCAGGATCCGCGCCTGATCGAGGGTTCGGTGGAGAAGACGCGGGAGAAGTACCACGCCAACGATGGCATCAACCTCTATGGCCAGCAGGTCGACGGCGTGCTGCTCGGGCAGGGCGTCAAATAGCGCTGCAGGCTACGCTGTGAACAGAAGAGGGCGCCAAATGGCGCCCTCTTCATATTCAGACCGTGCAGTCGCGGGTTTATGCGCCGAATGGCTTAATTACAGCGATTGTAATCTGCGCAATGTTACGGATTCTTTCAGCTTTTCATGCACAATAGCTGCCATTACAGATCACGAGAAAGCGTAGCGAGCGAAGGCCGGACAAGGCGAAACGCGGATGAGATAGCAGCGTTTACCGGTGGTGAACGAGGATTTCTGCCCGCTTTCAACGCAGCCCGACCCACAGTGCAGCAGCTTGCCCGGAGTCTGGTTAAAGAGGCGCTGGAATGATCGTGGTTGGCTAAGGCTAGCCGCCGTACCGTCCCACCGTCAGTACGATCAAGCCCTATTCGAGAGGAACGACTGTGTACAACGTCGTCATCAGCGGTACCGGCCTTTACACCCCTGCCAGCAGTATCTCCAACGACGAACTGGTGGAGTCCTTCAATACCTACGTGCACCGCTTCAACAGCGAGAATGCCGCTGCCATCGAGGCCGGTGAGGTCCAGCCGCTGGCCGAATCCAGCTCTGCCTTCATCGAGAAGGCCTCCGGCATCAAGAGCCGCTACGTCACCGACAAGGCCGGCATCCTCGACCCCGAGCGCATGGTTCCGCGCATTCCGGAGCGCAGCAATGACGAGTGGTCGATTCTCTGCGAGATGTCGGTCAAGGCAGCGGAAGAAGCGCTGGCCCGCGCCGGCAAGACGGCGGCCGATATCGATGGCGTGATCGTCGCCTGTTCCAACCTGCAGCGCGCCTATCCGGCCATCGCCATCGAGGTGCAGGCCGCACTCGGCATCAAGGGTTTCGGCTTCGACATGAACGTCGCCTGCTCGTCTGCGACCTTCGGTATCCAGAACGCGGTCAACAGCATCAAGCTCGGCCAGGCCCGCGCCATCCTCATGGTCAACCCCGAAATCTGCACCGGGCACATGAACTTCCGCGACCGCGACAGCCACTTCATCTTCGGCGACGCCTGCACCGCGGTCGTTATCGAGCGTGAAGACCTGGCCACCTCCGCGCATCAGTGGGAGGTGCTCAGCACCAAGCTGGTGACCGAATTCTCCAACAACATCCGCAACAACTTCGGCTTCCTCAACCGCACCGCCGAAGAGTACATGAGCAACCCGGACAAGCTGTTCATCCAGGAAGGCCGCAAGGTCTTCAAGGAAGTCTGCCCGATGGTGGCGGAGCTGATCGGCGAGCACCTGAGCGAGAACGGCATTGCGGTGGAGTCGGTCAAGCGCTTCTGGCTGCACCAGGCCAACCTGAACATGAATCACCTCATCGTGCGCAAGCTGCTCGGTCGTGATGCCACCGAGGAAGAAGCGCCGGTGATTCTCGACACCTACGCCAATACCAGTTCGGCCGGCTCGGTGATCGCCTTCCACAAGCATCAGGACGACCTGCCCAGCGGCAGCCTGGGCGTGCTCAGCTCGTTCGGCGCCGGTTACTCGATCGGCAGCGTGATCCTGCGCAAGCGCTGATCGCGGGAGAGGGCCGTTCGTAGGCTGGGCTGTAACCCAGCTATGACGATCAGCCGGTCAGCTCACGCATTCGCTGCAGCACGGCATTCATGCCGTTGCTGCGCGAGGGCGACAGTTGGCGTGACAGGCCGAGGCTTGCGAACCAGCCGGCCATGTCCACTCGGGCCAGTTCATCCGCATCCAGCCCATTGACCCGCGCCAGCAGTACCGCCAGCAGGCCGCGAATGAGCCGGGCGTCGCTGGCGGCGCGGAAATGCCAGCGGCCATCCTGGCAATGGCCTATCAGCCAGACGTGACTCTCGCAGCCGGCGACGCGGTTGGTCTCGCTGCGTTCGCCATCGTTTACCGGCTCCAACCGTTCCCCCCACTGCATCAGCAGGCGTGCGCGCTGCTCCCAGCCAGGCGCCTGGGCGAAGGTCGCCAAGGCCTCGCGGGCGGCGTCGGGCAGTTCACTCATCGCAGCAGCTCCAGGGCCTGGTCCAGCGCATCGAAGAAGCGCTGCAGATCGTTGTGGTCGTTGTACAGGCCGAGCGAGACGCGCGTGGCGCCATCCAGGCCGAGATGCTTCATGAGCGGCATGGCGCAGTGGTTGCCGCTGCGCACGGCGATGCCCTGTTCGGTGAGCAGGTGACCGAGATCGGAATGGTGCACACCGTCGACAACAAAGCTGGCCAGCGCGACCTGCGGCGCGCCGAGCAGACGAATGCCGCTGCGCTCGGCGAGGCCGGCGAGCAACAGGTCGTGCAACGCCTGTTCATGTCGGCCGACCGCGGTGGCGTCGAGGGCGGCGAGATAGTCCAGTGCGGCGCCCAATCCGATCACGCCGGAAATCGGCGGTGTGCCGGCCTCGAAACCCAGTGGCGCAGCGTGAAACTCGGCACTCTGGTAGTCGGCGATCCGCACCATCTCGCCGCCGAACTGCCAGTGACGCAGCTGCAGCAAGGATTCGCCGCGGCCATAGAGCGCGCCAACGCCATCCGGGCCATAGAGCTTGTGGCTGGACAGCACATAGAAGTCGCAGCCCAGTGTGGTCATGTCATGGCGCCCGTGGACCACACCTTGCGCACCATCGACGACAGTCAGCGCGCCCTGTGCCTTGGCCAGGCGCAGCAACGGTTCGAGCGGCTGCCAGCAGCCGAGCACGTTGGACAACTGACTCACCGCCAGCAGCCGCGTGCGCGGCCCGATCAGCCCGGCGGCCGCGGCGAGGTCGATACGCCCGGAGGCATCGATGGGCAGTACCTGCAGCTTGGCCGCTCGACGTTTGGCCAGCTGCTGCCAGGGCAGCAGATTGGCGTGATGCTCGAGGGCGCTGATGACGATCTCGTCGCCGGCTTCGATCAGGTGTTCCAGGCCGTAGGCGAGCAGGTTCAGCGCTTCGGTCGCGCCACGGGTGAACACGATTTCGGTCGGGCAGGCGGCATTCAGCCACTTGGCGACTTTGATACGGGCGTCTTCGTAGGCACGGGTGGCGCGTTCGGCAGGTTGGTGCTGGGCACGGTGCACGTTGGCCGCACCGCAGGTGTAGTAACCGCTGAGGGCATCGATCAGCGCCTGCGGCTTCTGTGCCGTGGCGGCGCTGTCGAGGTAGGTCTGGCCTTGTGCTTCGAGCACGGCCAGAGCGGGGAAGTCAGCGCGCCAGGGGGAGAACAGGGCCATAAGCGGCAAGCCTCGTGCAACAGGGTGCGGCAAGGCAGGCGCTCATGGCTCGCAGCTTGCCGCTGCTCCCGTCAGTTATGCGCGTGCAGCGCCTCGTTCAGCTCGATGGCCGACTTGTGGGTCTTGCACTCCACGGTGCCGGTCTGCGAGTTGCGGCGGAACAGCAGGTCGCTTTGGCCGGCCAGGTCGCGAGCCTTGACCACTTTCACCAGCTGGTCGTTCTCGTCGAGCAGGCTGACCTTGGTGCCAGCGGTGATGTACAGGCCCGACTCAACCGTGTTGCGATCGCCCAGCGGAATGCCGATGCCGGCATTGGCGCCGATCAGGCAGCCTTCGCCAACCGAAATGACGATGTTGCCGCCGCCGGAGAGGGTGCCCATGGTCGAGCAGCCGCCGCCCAGGTCCGAACCCTTGCCAACGAACACGCCGGCCGACACGCGGCCTTCGATCATGCCCGGACCTTGGGTGCCCGCGTTGAAGTTGATGAAGCCTTCGTGCATGACGGTGGTGCCTTCACCCACATAGGCGCCAAGGCGCACGCGCGCGGTATCGGCGATACGCACGCCGGCCGGCACCACGTAGTCGGTCATCTTCGGGAACTTGTCCACCGAGAAGACTTCCAGCAGGTCGCCCTTCAACCGCGCTTCCAGTTGGCGCTCGGCCAGTTCGGCGAGATCCACGGCGCCCTGGTTGGTCCAGGCGACGTTGGGTAGCAGCGGGAAGATGCCGGTCAGGTTCAGGCCGTGCGGCTTGACCAGACGATGGGAGATCAGGTGCAGCTTGAGGTAGGCCTCGGGCGTCGAGGTCAGGGCTGCGTCTTCGGCCAGCAGGGTAACCACCAGCGGGCGCTGGCTTTCTGCCAGACGGGTCAGCAGGGCATGCTGGGCGGTGTCCAGCGGCTTCAGCGCGTCGGCCAGCTGCGCCGCCTGGGTGGTGGTGATGGCGATCGCCTGGTTGCCGCCGGCGTAGCCGAGCAGCGGGGCGATGGCGTCGACCAGCTCGCCGGCCGGTTGCAACAGCGGCTGCGCGTAGAAGACTTCCAGCCAGTCGCCCTGGCGGTTCTGGGTGCCGACGCCAAAGGCGAGGCTGAAGAGGGTTGCAGACATGGGATTATCCTTTTTCGATGGCCGCGCCGTCCGGCGAGCGGCTGTCAGTTCGGCGCTGCCAGTGCGGCAGCGTAAAGATCGGGCTTGAAGCCAATCAGGGTTCTGTCGCCTAGGTCGAGCACCGGGCGCTTGATCATCGACGGTTGGGCCAACATCAGCTCGATGGCCCGGGCCTGGTCAAGATCGGCCTTGGCAGCGTCGTCCAGTTTGCGGAAGGTGGTGCCGGCACGATTGAGTACGGTCTGCCAGCCATGCTCGTTGCACCAGGCTTCCAGGCGGGCGCGGTCGATCCCGGCGCTCTTGTAGTCGTGGAACTCGTAGTTCTGCCCATGTTCGTCGAGCCAGGTACGGGCCTTTTTCATGGTGTCACAGGCTTTGATTCCGTATAGGCACAACCGCTGATCGGGTTCGGACATGGGCGACTCTCCAAGGCTCCTGCAAAACTGGACGGCGGATTATGCCACGGCTTGCCTGCTGATGGTCGCGAAGCACGGGGTCAATGCCGGTATTGCCAGCCCCGTGGCTGCATGGTTGCACGCGGTTCAGCCTCGTCCGGCTGCACCCAGGGCCTGCTCGATGGCCCGCAAGTCCTGCGGGCGAACCACGCGTCCCAGCTCCTGGCCCTTGCTCAGCAGAATCAGCGTAGGCCACAACTTGACCCGGAACGAACGTCCCAGCGGCCGCCCCGGACCATCTTCAATCTTCAGATGGGTGATGCCTGACCGGTCCGCCAGCGCCTTGCCGATCAGCGGTTGGGCGGCGCGGCAGTGGCCGCACCAGGCCGTGCCGAACTCCAGCAGCACGGGGCCTTCCAGCGCGTCCACGTCAGCGCGGCTTGGTTCGATGTTCGCGTAGTGCTCGGTCATTTCCACTGGGGCGGCCCTCCGGATTGCGCGTATAGGTTCGAGCCTGCCATGGGCATGACGTTCAGCCGGCGGTCTCGACCTTTTACGCGGATGCTGTTGTCCATTGATGACAATCGCAACGGTGAGGTGATGACTAATGGCACGCAAGCATTTCGAGAAGTTCGAGGCGATTTCTTCGGCGGTGCCTGCTGAAGATGCGTTCGAGGCGGTGATCGCCATCAAGCGGCGCGACAGCGACGAGGACGTGCAGGTGTTCAAGGTCGCCGACGGTCGTCGCTATGACCTGGCATCGGAAGCGGACGCCATCGCCGAGGCCGCGTTGACTAAAGTTATAGAGGTCAGCGACGAGGGTCAGCTGATCTGGGAAGAACATGCCATCTGAAAAGGGGCTACCTGATGAACGAGCATGACGAGCGGACAGAACGGCAACACGGCGAGGCGCATCCCGAGCCGCGCGACGAGCATCCGGGTGCGGACATTCCCGAGCACATGAAGCCGGAGAACCTGGAGAAGCTGCGCGACTACGGCAAGGACATGATCCCGCCTGGCGTGGCTTGACGGATCGTCAGGCCGGGCGGTCGGACCGCCCGGTGCGCTGTCAGAGCGTTTCGATGAAGTGGCGAATTCGCTGTGCTGCTTCGATGCATTCAGCTAGCGGTGCGACCAGCGCCATGCGCACGCGTCCGGCACCCGGAGAGGCACCATCCACCTCGCGTGACAGGTACGACCCGGGCACCACGGTGACGTGCTCGCGGGCGAAGAGCTCACGGGTGAATTGCTGGTCATCCATCGGCGTTTTCGGCCAGAGATAGAAGCCACCATCCGGGCGCTGTACGTCCATCTCCGGCGCGAGGATGTCCAGCACCGCGTCGAATTTGGCTCGATACAGCTCGCGATTGGCGCGCACATGTATCTCGTCGTTCCAGGCGGCGATGCTCGCCAGCTGGGTCTGCACCGGCATGGCGCAACCGTGATAGGTACGGTAGAGCAGGAATGCCTTGAGGATTTCGGCATCACCGGCGACAAAGCCCGAGCGCAGGCCCGGCAGGTTCGAGCGCTTCGACAGGCTATGAAACACCACGCAGCGCTTGTAGTCGTTGCGGCCCAGTGCAGCACAGGCGCTGAGCAAGCCTGCAGGGGGATTGGCCTCGTCGAAGTACAGCTCGCTGTAACACTCGTCGGCGGCGATGACGAAGTCGTGCTCGTCGGCCAGGGCGATCAGCTTCTGCAGTGTTTCCAGCGGTACCAGCGCACCGGTCGGGTTGCCTGGCGAGCAGAGGAAGAGGATCTGGCAGCGCTGCCAGATCTCCGCGGGCACGGCGTCGAAATCCGGGTTGAAGCCGTTCTCTTCGAGGCATGGCAGGTAGTGCGGCGTGGCTCCGGCGAGCAGCGCTGCGCCTTCGTAGATCTGATAGAACGGATTGGGGCTGACCACCAACCCATTGGCGTTGCGATCGACCACAGCCTGGGTGAAGGCGAACAGTGCTTCGCGTGTCCCGTTCACCGGCAAGACATGGCGCGCCGGGTCCAGCGCCTCGGCAGCCAGGCCGAAACGCCCCTCGCACCAGCGCGCGATGGCTTCGCGCAGCGCAGGAATGCCGAGCGTGGTCGGATAGACCGAGAGTTGGTCGAGGTTGTCCGCCAGCGCCTGGGCGACGAAATCCGGCGAACGATGCTTGGGTTCGCCGATCGACAGGGCGATGGCGCGCTTGTCCGCAGGCGGTTGGACGCCGGCAAGCAGCGTGCGCAGTTTCTCGAACGGGTAGGGATGCAGCAGATTCAGGGCGTTGTTCATGAGTGCTGTTCTTTCAGGATGAGCGCGGCGACCGCCCCGCATTCGTTGTTTCAGTCGTCGCGTCCGCCGCCATAGTAAGCGCAGCCGCGCAGGGTCTGGCCGTCCAGGCGAAGTTCGGCGCTCAGATGGCTGACGGTCCCGCTGGCGCTGTCGACGCAGCGCTGCGGCGCGACCCAGAGATCCAGCTGCTGTGCATTGGCCTCGCTGGTGAAACTGAGTTGACCGCCGGGCAGTTGCTCCTCCAGGTAAGGCAGGGCAACCGGTTCCTGCCCGGGGCGGGTCAGCAGCATGCCGCGAGAGGTCACGTTGACGGTCCAGCCCGGCTCATGGCCACTGGCGCGTAGGATCAGGTGCTTGAAATTCTCCTCGCCGCAGCCGTGGCCTTCGCGCTGCAGGCGATAGACACGGGTCAGCGCGAACTGGCCGGTCTCGTTCGGCCTGGCCTGGCTGAGCGTGCCGCGCAGGTCGGCGAACAGGCGGTCCTGCCGGCCGATCACCAGCGCCTGGACCTCGTCCTGCAAGCCTGTCTTTCCCTCGAGCAGGTTGAGCAGCCGCTGGCCCTGGCAGCTCTGGAACTGCAACTGGCCATCGACCTGGCGCAGCTCGCCTTGCAGGCGCTCGGTGGCCACTCGCGAGGGTGCCCGATCAGCAAAGAAGGATTGGCAGCCGGCCAGGGACAGCAGCAGCGCGATCAGCAGGGAGCGTGAAAGGGCCATCGGTGAACTCGGAGAGGTTGCGGGGCGGCGACCGCGATGGCCGCCGTGATGGATCAGTTGCCTTTGACGGTCTTGCCGCCAACGCTGCCCTCTTCGAGCATGATCTGGTACTCCTTGCCGTCCTTTTCCACCTGATGCAGGCGGACCAGCAGGTAATCCCAGTCCTTGGCGAACCAGAGGATGGTTTCACGCTTGCTCTGGGTCGGGTCGCGCACGCGCTCGACCTTGATCGCATCGACCTGACCGGCCTTGGTGCTGACCTTCTCCTGGCCGAGCACGCGGAAGTCGTAGGTTTCGATTTCGTCGCCATCCACGACCTGGTAGCTCATGCTCTTCTTGCCGGCCGCCACTTCATGCTGCAGTGCCACCTGGTAGGTGGACTTGTCCAGCAGGCCGACGTGCAACGGCAGCTTCACCGGCTCGCCGCGGTCGCTACCCTCGACCACCTTGTTGTCCCAGTCGAAACGGTGCTCGACACGCTTGCCCTTGCCCAGACCGCTGCGCTTGAGGCGATAGGACTGCGGCAGGAAGGTGTCGCCTTCGGTTCGGAAGGTGCTGCGCTCGTTGAGGCTGGCGACCAGCATGGAGGCGTCGAAGTCCAGCCGCCAGCTGCCATCGTCCAGTTGCTCGAGGCTGCGCTGGGCGGTGCCACTGACCGGTACCTGTTTCCAGTCGGCGGTGTAGCTGGCGGAGAAGGGCTTGAGCTCCAAGGCCTGGACCGGAAGGGCCAGCACGGCGAGAGCAAGCAGCAAGGCGCGACGCATGGTATCTCCTAGATTTTGATCTGATAGCCGGAGACCGGCAGGGTGACGCCGTCCAGCATCGCGCCTTGTTCGGCGAGGCGCAAGCGCCCCTCGGCGAACCAGCGCATGGCCAGCGGGTAGATCTGGTGTTCGGCCACATGCACCCGCTGGGTCAGGCTTTCGATGTCGTCGCCTGGTTTGACCTGCAGGGCGGCCTGGAGGACCACCGGGCCGCCGTCCAATTCCTCGGTCACGAAGTGCACGCTGCAGCCATGCTCCGCGTCGCCCGCCTCAAGCGCGCGGCGATGGGTGTCGAGCCCCTTGTACTTGGGCAGCAGCGACGGATGGATGTTGAGCAGGCGGCCGTGGTAGTGACGGACAAAGCCAGGGCTGAGGATGCGCATGAAGCCCGCCAGGATCACCAGATCCGGGGCATGGGCGTCGATCAGTTCCATCAGCGCGGCATCGAACGCCTCGCGGCCATCGAACGCCTTGTGATCCAGAACGGCGGTGGGGATGCCGGCGCCCTTGGCCCGGGTCAGGCCGAAGGCATCGACGCGGTTGGCAATCACGGCGCGAATGCGCGCCGGGTTGCCTTCGTGCTGGCTATCGATCAGTGCCTGCAGGTTGCTGCCGGAACCCGAAATCAGCACCACTACGTTGCAGGTCGTGCCCATCAATGCTGTTTCAGGTTGTTCAGTACGACGCGTTCCGCGCCCTGCGCTGCAGTGGCGATCTGGCCGATGACCCACGGTGCCTCACCGGATGCGCGCAGGTTGGCCAGGACGGACTCGACCTGCTCCTGAGCCACGCAGATAACCATGCCGACGCCGCAGTTGAGCACGCGGTGCATCTCGTGTTCGTCGACGTTGCCCTTTTCCTGCAACCAGTCGAACACCGCCGGGCGAGTCCAGCTGGCGACATCGATCACCGCCTGGGCACCTTCGGGCAGCACGCGCGGGATGTTGTCGAGCAGGCCGCCGCCGGTGATGTGGGCCATGGCCTTGACCGCCCCGGTATCCTTGATCAGCTTGAGCAGCGGCTTGACGTAGATGCGGGTCGGTGCCATCAGCAACTCGGTGAGCGGCTTGCCGGCCAGCTGGGTGTTCTCGATATCGGCACCGGCCACCTCGATGATCTTGCGGATCAGCGAATAACCGTTGGAGTGCGGGCCGGAGGAGGGCAGCGCGATGAGGGCATCACCGGCCTGCACCTTGGAGCCATCAATGATCTCGCTCTTCTCCACCACGCCGACGCAGAAGCCGGCAAGGTCGTAATCCTCGCCTTCGTACATGCCCGGCATCTCGGCGGTTTCGCCACCCACCAGAGAGCAGCCGGCCAGTTCGCAACCGGCGCCGATGCCGGTGACCACGGTGGCGGCCACGTCGACGTTGAGCTTGCCGGTGGCGTAGTAGTCGAGGAAGAACAGCGGCTCGGCGCCACAGACCACCAGGTCGTTGACGCACATGGCGACCAGGTCCTGACCGATGCTGTCATGCTTGTTCAGGTTCAGCGCCAGACGCAGTTTGGTACCGACGCCGTCGGTACCGGAGACCAGCACGGGCTGCTTGTAGCCTGCCGGGATTTCGCACAAGGCGCCGAAGCCGCCCAGGCCGCCCAATACCTCAGGTCGTGCGGTGCGTTTGGCCACGCCCTTGATGCGTTCGACCAGCGCTTCGCCTGCATCGATGTCGACGCCAGCGTCCTTGTAGCTGAGGGAGGGTTGCTTGCTCATAGAATCCGGGCCTGTGAAAGGAGTGCGGGTGTCGACCGGTTGGTTGCTGCATGCGTGCTCGTGAAAACGCCGCCGGCGGCTCGGCTGTCTCGAGGAAGCCGGGCAGGCCCGCGGGCATTTCCCAAGGCCCGAATGCCGGGCGTGAGAGCGCCGGAACCGGTCTGCGGAAAGCGCGCGATTTTATCAGGCTTGCCGCATAGCGGCCATCCCGCAACGCTATCGGTGCCGCCTGACGGTTGGTGTGTCTGTGAGGTAGGCGGTTGCCGCCTCTGGGCCGCCTGTTTAAGGTGTAGCGTCCTGTCGCCCCACAATCCTGCCCCGGCTTGCCTGCGAGAATCGATCATGCGCCTTATCTACCGTTCACTCATCCTGTGCCTTGCGCTGGGCATGGCATTGCCTAGCCAGGCCGAACAGCTCAGAGGCCTGTATCAGGTGCATGAGGCCGTCTCCGGGCAGCAGGCGCAGGAGCGCGCTGCCGCCCTGCAGCGGGCATTCGACACGCTGCTGCTGCGCCTGACCGGCGACGCCGAGGTCGGCAAGCGCCAGGCTGTTGCCGCCCTACGCGAAGATCCGCAACAACTGATCAGCAAGTATGGTTATGAAGGTGAGCATATCGTCGTCGACTTCGACCCCGGCACCACCGAGCGCAGCCTGCGTCGCGCCGGCGTAGCGCTGTGGGGGGCGAATCGGCCGAGCGTGCTGAGCTGGTGGCTGAACGAGCGGGTCGAAGGCACCCAGTTGGTCGGCGACGGCCAGGACAGCGCTGCGCCGTTGCGTGCCGCTGCGCAGCATCGCGGATTGCCGTTGCGCCTGCCGTTGGCCGATCTGTCCGAGCAGCTGCTCGCCACGCCCGAAGCGCTCGGCGCGAACAGCCAGCAGACGCTGGGCGAGGCCTCCGAACGCTACGATGCCGATGTGCTGTTGGCGGTGCACGCACGC
Organism: Stutzerimonas sp. Brlt_14; assembly: GCF_051948915.1. NCBI lineage: Bacteria > Pseudomonadati > Pseudomonadota > Gammaproteobacteria > Pseudomonadales > Pseudomonadaceae > Stutzerimonas > Stutzerimonas sp. Brlt_14. The sequence continues at coordinate 513,944 of NZ_JAYJLM010000001.1, read as the reverse complement.
GAAGGCGACTCCGGCTGGCAGGCACAGTGGAAGGTGTGGCTCGACGATGGTCAGCGCGATGGCAAGGCGGAGGGTGAAAACCTCGAGGCGCTGGCTGACGCGGTGATGCTGGCGGTCAGTCAGTATCTTGCGCCGCGTTATGTGGTCGCGCCGGGCGCCGCTTCGGATATCACCCTGGAGATCATCGGCGCCGACGTGGCGCGCTTCGCTGAACTGGATCGCCTGCTTGAACCCTTCGGCGGCAGCCTGCTACGGGTCGAAAGCGATCGCCTGGTCTACCGTGTCAACGCCAGCCCCGAGCAGCTGCGTGCGCAGCTGTCGCTGGCACGATTGCACGAGGTCAGCGAGGACGAGCTGCCACTGGATGCGCGGCAGCCGATGGGCGAAGGGCCGGAAGGCACTGAACCCGCCCAGCCGCCAGCAGACTCCCAGGGCGGCACGGTGCTGCGCTTCCGCTGGTGATCCGCCTCCCTGCGATCGAGCCCCAACCGAGACAACTGTCCTGCAAGGAAGCCATCGAGCATGACCATGAATGATTCGAACCGCTGGCTGTGGCTGGCGGGCCTGTTGCTGTGCATCTGGCTGGTGTATCTGCTGACCCCCATCCTGACGCCGTTTCTGATCGGCGTTCTGCTGGCCTATCTGGGCGATCCGCTGGTCGATCGCCTGGAGCGCTGGGGGCTGTCACGCACATGGGGCGTCATTGCCGTATTCGCGTTGTTCAGCCTGCTTTTGCTGGTGTTGTTGCTAGTGCTGGTGCCTATGCTGGGCAAGCAGATGGTCAGGCTGTATCAATTGGCGCCACTGGCTCTGGATTGGCTGCAGCACGTGGCGTTGCCGTGGGTCCAGACGCAATTCGGGTTGGAAGACGGCTTCTGGCAGCTCGATCGGCTCAAGGCGGCCTTCACCGCGCACCTGGGCAGCACCACCGATGTGCTAGGCATGATTCTGAGCCGCGCCACCGCTTCCAGCCTGGCGCTGCTGGCCTGGATCGGCAATCTGCTGCTCATCCCGGTGGTCAGTTTCTATCTGTTGCGCGACTGGGACCTCATCATGCTCAAGCTGCGCAGTCTGCTGCCGCGCAAGCGGGAGGGCATGGTGGTGCGGTTGATGAGCGAATGCCACGAGGTCATCGGCGCGTTCCTGCGTGGTCAGCTGCTGGTGATGCTGGCGCTGGCGATTATCTATGCTTCCGGCCTGATGCTGGTGGGGCTCGAGTTGGGGCTGCTGATTGGCGTGTTGGCCGGGCTCGCCAGCATCGTGCCCTATATGGGGTTCGTCGTCGGCATCGGTGCAGCGGTAATCGCCGCGCTGTTCCAGTTCGGACTGGCGCCTTATCCGCTCATCGGCGTGGCGGTTGTGTTTACCGTGGGGCAGATGCTCGAAGGCATGCTGCTGACGCCACTGCTGGTGGGCGATCGCATCGGGCTGCATCCGGTCGCGGTGATCTTCGCCGTGCTCGCCGGTGGGCAGCTGTTCGGTTTTGCCGGTGTGCTGCTGGCACTTCCGGTGGCAGCGGTGATCATGGTTCTGCTGCGCCACGTGCACGATCTCTATAAACTCTCGGACCTTTACGCCGAGCCCGCCGGTGCACCGGCCGAACCACCCGGTCAGCCATGAAACCCATCCAGCTTCCCCTGGGCGTCCGCCTGCGCGACGACGCCACCTTTGCCAACTTCTACCCGGGCGCCAATGCTGCGGCGCTCGGCTATGTCGAGCGCCTGTGTTCGCCTGCCGCGGGGTGGTCCGACGAGCTGATCTATCTCTGGGGGCAGCCGGGCGTCGGTCGCAGCCACCTGCTGCAGGCAGCCTGCTTGCGGGTCGAGGAGCGTGGCGAGCTGGCCGTGTATCTGCCGCTGGCCGAGGTTGCCGAGTATGGCCCGGCATTGCTGGACAACCTGGAGCAAAGCGAGCTGGTCTGCCTGGACGATCTGGATGCCGTGGCTGGCGACGCCATCTGGGAAGAGGCATTGTTCCATCTGTTCAATCGGCTGCGTGATGCGGGGCGGCGCTTGCTGCTGGCGGCCGATGCGTCGCCGCGCGAGCTGGCCATCAAGCTGCCCGATCTGCAGTCGCGATTGAGTCTGGCTCTGGTGTTCCAGCTGCAGCAGCTTTCCGACGAGGACAAGCTGCGGGCGTTGCAGTTGCGCGCCTCGCGCCGCGGCTTGAACTTGCCGGACGATGTCGGTCGCTTCATCCTGACCCGCGGCTCGCGCAGCATGAATGCACTGTTCGAATTGCTGGACCAGCTGGATCAGGCGTCGCTGCAGGCGCAGCGCAAGCTGACCATCCCCTTCCTCAAGGAAACCCTGGGCTGGTAGAGGATTGGCGGGCGCGCATCGCTGCGCTTCCGCCGTCCGTTCAGGCCTCGCCGGCGGCCTTGCGCTCGTATTGATAGCTCCAGCGCGTATACAGCAGCGCCGCGACGAAGAGCGTCAGGCTGATGGCCGCTTCCAGCACGCCGTAGATCATTCGTGCCGGATCGATCGCGGCGAGCACGCCCTGGATGAAGTACAGGTTGACGATAAAGCAGGTCCAGGCATGCGCGCGCGGGCTGCCGGCCAGCATGCCGGGCGCGACCAGTGCCAGCGGTATGAGCTGGATGCTGAGCACGACCCAGATGCGTGCGCCGTGCAAGTCGGCGAATGCGAGGTTCCATACGGCCAGCAGTGCTGCCAGTCCGAAGAAGCTGGCAAGGCTGATCACCCGGCTGGATTTCACCCGGGGGGCGAGCCACTCCAGCGGTGGCAAGGGTTTGCGCTTCTTAGCCACGCGGGGTCTCCAGCTGCTGTGCGGTGCGCGCCAGGCGCTGCCCCAGGGCGCGACAAAGCGCGATTTCATGTTCGTCCAACAGCCGCTTGCCATCCGCGCCTGCATGGTGGCTCGGACCGTACGGAGTGCCGCCACCGCGCGTTTCCAGCAGTGCGTTCTCGCTGTAGGGCAAGCCGAGCACGAGCATTCCGTGATGCAGCAGAGGCAATAGCATCGACAGCAGGGTGCTTTCCTGGCCGCCATGCAGGCTCGAGGTCGAGGTGAAGACACCGGCCGGTTTGCCAACCAGTTCACCGGTCAGCCACAGGCTGCTGGTGTCGTCGAGGAAGTACTTCATCGGCGCTGCCATGTTGCCGAAGCGCGTCGGGCTGCCGAGGGCCAGGCCCGCGCAATTCTTCAGATCTTCCAGGGTCGCATACACGGCACCTGCATCGGGAATGGCCGGGGCGACCGCTTCGCATTCAGTGGACACGGCGGGCACCGTGCGCAGGCGTGCTTCCAGGCCGGCCATTTCCACGCCGCGGGCAATCTGCCGGGCCATCTCGGAGGTGGCGCCATGACGGCTGTAGTAAAGCACCAGGATATAGGGCGTGCTCACGGCAGGATCTCCAGCACTCTTTCCGGCGGGCGACCGACGATCGCCTTGTCGCCTGCCACCAGGATTGGGCGCTCGATCAGCTGCGGGTGTTCGACCATCGCCTCGATGAGCTCGGCTTCGCTGAGTTCGGGATTGGCCAGCGCGAGGCTCTTGTATTCATCCTCGCCGGTGCGCAGCAGCTGGCGGGCGGAGAGCCCCAGCTTGTCGAGCAACGCACGCAGTTGCGCAGCGGTCGGTGGCGTTTCCAGGTAGCGCACGATGGCAGGTGTCAGCCCGCGGGTCTCCAGCAGCTCCAGCGCGCTGCGCGATTTGGAACAGCGCGGATTGTGGTACAGAGTGAGTTCGGTCATTTGTAGTTGCGTCAGGCCGGATGAGGTGGCCATTCTAACCCTCAAAGGGACGCTGGCCGAAATCTGGCGCCTCGCCAGCTCCGGGCACGCTTGTCTCGGGCTGTGGTCGTAAGCGCTGTCGCGCCAATGGCTGCAACAGCCCAGTAAGGAGAAGGGATGCATCAGCGCATCGACAACACGTTCGAGTTCGGCCGTTTCCTGGTTCGGCGCTTTATGGCCGATCAGGGACCGCAAAGTGCTGCGGCGCTGACCTACACCACGTTGTTCGCCGTGGTGCCGATGATGACCGTTACCTTCGCCATGCTCTCGGCGATCCCGGCATTCAAGGGGGTTGGCGAGCAGATCCAGTTCTACATCTTCAACAATTTCATTCCGTCCACCGGGGCGACCATTCAGGAATACCTACTCGCCTTTACCAGCCAGGCGCGCCAGCTCACCTGGTTCGGTGTGGGATTTCTGATGGCCACGGCGTTGATGATGCTGCTGACCATCGAAAAGGCGTTCAACACCATCTGGCGCGTCCGCCAGCCGCGCCGAGGCGTCTCCAGCTTCTTGCTCTACTGGGCCATCCTCAGCCTTGGCCCGCTGCTGCTGGGCGCCGGTTTTGCCACCAGCACCTACATCGCCTCGCTGTCGCTCATTTCCGGGCCGTATGCGCTTATCGGCGTCGGCACGCTGATCAAGGTCATGCCGCTGCTGCTGAGCGTGGCGGCGTTCACCCTGATCTACGCCGCTGTTCCCAACACCCGGGTGCCGCTGCGGCATGCCCTGGTGGGTGGGGTCTTCACTGCGGTGCTGTTCGAGGCGGCGAAGCAGATGTTCGGTGTCTATGTCAGCTACTTTCCGAGCTATCAGCTGATCTACGGCGCTTTCGCGGCGGTGCCGCTGTTTCTGTTGTGGATCTACCTCTCATGGATGATCGTGCTGTTCGGCGCGGAACTGGTCTGTGGTCTTTCCTCGTCGCAACAGTGGCGCCGACGCCCACTGCCGCGTCTGCTGGTGATGCTGATGCTGCTGCGCAACCTGCACGAGCGGCAGCAGGAGGGGCGCGAGCTGCATCTGCGTGATTTGCACAAGGCGGGGCTCAGGCTGCCGGAGGACGAGTGGGACGACATCCTGGGCTTCTTCGAGCAGGAGCAGCTGGTCTGTCGCACCGGGTCTGGTGGCTGGGTGCTGTGCCGCGATCTGAATCACTACAGCCTGGATCAGCTGCTGCGTTGCAATCCCTGGCCGCTCTCGGCGCGAGTCGAACTACCGGAGCAGCTCAATGAGCCCTGGTACCCGACATTGCGCCGCTCGCTCGAATTGCTGCAGCAAGAACAGGCCAATCTGTTCGGCGGCAGCCTGGCGGACTGGCTACAGGCGAACGGTGACAAAAAACGTCAGTAACGGAAGGAATGCGCAGGCCCAGATATCAACGGCGCTCATGGGCGCTCGATTTCCCTGCGCTGGGACGCGCGCAGCCACGCGTGCGGCCGGACGGCTCAACGCTGGCACGCTTCTGGCTATAACCTGGATAGTTGAGAGGACGGCCTGATGAACGGCAAGCGCAGCACCATTCTTTATCTGCATCAGCGAGCGCCCGATGCGGCGCTCGAGGCGTTGAATCGTCTGACCGGTCTGCGCTTTACGCAGTGGCCCGAATCATTGGTCGATCGTGCCGATGCGCTGACTGGCACCACAAGTGCCGATGCGGTATGCCAGTCGGAAAAGCCGAAGGTGGTCAGCGGCTGACTTCAGGCCTGGATGGCCTGTTTCTGCGCAACGGGCTCGACCGGGTGCACGAACAGCTCTTCGACGATTACCGCCGTGACCGCCGCGGCAGGGCGTATATGAATCTGCAGATCCTCGATCTTGTGCCGAACTGGCAGTCGCGCGACGCCTGATAGCAGGATCTTGCCGGCGCCGTCGGTGCGTCCGTGGTCTACGGCCGCTTCGCGAAGCTGCTGGCCATCGCGGTACTTGGCAATGAGCGACACCGTCAACCCTGGATGCCCCTGCAGTTGCAGCCAGCTTGCAACGTTGTATTCGGCGACGCGGCCCTCATAGGTGGTCAGCGCGATGACGGCTTGTTCGACGATGCGTGCGGGTACGGTACCGATCAGTTTGTCGTGATGTTGAGACATGGCTTCGCTACTGGCAGGCGGTGATGGGTGCGGAATTATAGGCAGCGCACCCGTGGCAAAACTGTGCACTTGGCCGCCGCACCACGTGACCCGACTCGCATAACGACAAAAACGCGCCGGTAACTTGGCGCCTTCGGTGGCTCCGTCAGGATATGGTGCGGTTGAGGTGCCCTTGCGGCGAGGGAGGCGGTATGCTCTGCCTTGTGTGTAGGGGATAGCCACCATGACCAGACCGCTCGCTTCGCTCCTTCTATGTTCCTGCCTGTTCCTGTCGGCCTGCGATAACGGCTGGGGTGTCGATCAGCATGGGCGCGAAATCACCGCGGCGCAGTTGCAGGGGCGTTGGCTGTTGATCAACTACTGGGCCGAATGGTGCGGGCCGTGCCGAACCGAGATTCCCGAGCTGAATGCATTGTCCGAAGCCGATCACGGACTTGAGGTGCTGGGGGTCAACTTCGATGAGCTGCGTGGCGAGGAGCTTGCCCAGGCAGCCGAAACCCTGGGAATTCGGTTTCGCGTGCTCAGCGATGATCCGGCCGAGCGTCTGCAGTTGTCCCGTAGCGAAGTGTTGCCCGTTACCTATCTGGTGGACGATAGGGGCACCGTCCGCCAGCGCCTGGTGGGTGAGCAGACCGCCGAAGGAATACTGGCGCATCTGGCTCGCCTGAAAGACCAGTGAAGTCCGGTCAGGGTTTGACGTACCAGAAATCCTGCCAGAAACCGATCACCTTGGCCGGGTAACGATTCTGGCCGAGGCTGCCGTTGTAGCGCGCCAGCGCCCGATTGATGTCGCCCTTTTCCTTCTGCAGGTAGTAGCTGAGGATCGTGCAGCCATAGCGCAAGTTGGTTGCATTGTCGGTGAGGTTGTCCTGGGGGCGTCCCAGTTCAGCTTTCCAGAAAGGCATCACCTGCATCATGCCTTGCGCACCGACGCTGGAAATGGCGAAGCGGTCGAAGCGGCTTTCGGCATGAATCAGCGCCAGCACCAGTTCCGGCTTCAGTCCGGCCTTGCTCGCCTCCCGATGGACCAGCCTCAGCAGCGACAGGCGCTCCTCGGCGTCCGGGACATAGCGTTTGAGCCGCCCGGACATGTCGACCAGCCAGACCTCGGCATCGAAGCGATCCTGAAAGCTGTCCGCCTCGGCGACCGTACGCTGCATCAACTCGCGCAGTTCCGGTTCCGGAGCCTGGCGAATGTTGGCCGCCGCCGGCAGCGCGCCGAGCAGCAGCAATGCGAGCACGATACCGCGCAGCTTCATCGTGCTCAGTTCCCGTCGCTGCCTTCGATCAGGCTTTGCAGGAACTGCTGCTGCAGCTCCGGATCGTTGCGTGTCAGCTCGATCAGGCTCTGCTCCAGTTCGCTGGCTTCTTCTTCCAGCCCCAGCTCCGACAGGCGGCGAACGCGATGTACCCACTGTGCCACATCGTCGCCCTCGAGATCGTCGAAGATCAGGTCATGGGCTTCCTGCAGCTTGCCGCGCAGCTTGTGGCTGACCAGTAGCGTGGCGTCGGCACGGGTGCCGTCCTGAGCGTCTTGCACGGATAGCTGCAGCTTGCCTACCTGTGAGATGTCCTGGTCGGCGAAGGGCCCGTCGAGAAGGTTCAGGCGCAGCACGCCGAATCTGTCCGTCGACAGTTCATGCGTATGCGGACCGGCGACAACCAGAACCGGGCGTTCGGCCCAAGGCAGGCTGGTGTATTCGAGGCGTGCGTCCCGGCGTTGTTCATTGATGCTGGCAAGGTTCTGCTGTGAGCGACCGTTGGATTCGACGTTCATGAACGGGTTCATTCCGGCGAAGCCGTAGCTGATCCAGCCGCGAGTCGCCTGCTCGGGCAGATTGCCGAGCAGCACCACGTTGAGCACATTGGCCCCGACGCCTGCCACCACCGCGACTGCACCCAGCGGGATCTCGTACAGCTCACGCCAGGGCTGGTAGGGCGTGTAGCGGTCATAACGACGGGTGACTTCGAAGTCGGTCACTTCGAACGTCTTCTGCTCCTGCACACGAATTCGCCGTTGTGGCAGCTCGAGTACCTGCGGTTCGCCAAGCTCGATGCGAAGGCTGTGGTCGAGCAGCTTGCGCTCGGTGCGGGCCTCATGCTCGCTACGCTGAGGCAGGTGATTGGCGCAGCCGCCAAGCAGAAGCGCCGCACAGAGCGCGGCGCTGGTTGAAGCGACAAGATGTCGGTTGAGCATGGTTTCCGATCAGCGATGAGCACGCGAGTTGATGAAGGACAGGATTTCCGATGCGGCGACCGGCTGCGGCTGGGCATCGCGGCGATGCTTGTACTCCAGCATGCCGTCTGCCAGCCCGCGATCACTGACGACGATACGGTGCGGGATGCCGATCAGCTCCATGTCGGCGAATTTGACGCCGGGACTGGTCTTCTTGTCACGATCGTCGAGCAGGACTTCGTAGCCGGCTGCGGTGAGTTCGGCGTAGAGCTTGTCGGTGGCTTCGCGAACCGCCTCGGTCTCGTACTTCATCGGTACCAGCGCAATCTGGAATGGCGCCAGGGCGTCCGGCCAGAGAATGCCGCGCTCGTCGTAGTTCTGCTCGATGGCCGCAGCCACCACGCGGGAAACCCCGATGCCATAGCAGCCCATGATCAGGGTCGCCGGCTTGCCGTTCTCGCCCATGACCTGGCAGTTCATCGCTTCGCTGTACTTGGTGCCGAGCTGGAAGATATGACCCACTTCGATGCCGCGCTTGATCACCAGGCAGCCCTTGCCGTCCGGGCTCGGATCGCCAGCCACCACGTTGCGCAGGTCAGCAACCTGCGGCAGCGGCAGGTCACGTTCCCAGTTCAGGCCGAAATAGTGCTTGTCGTCGACGTTGGCGCCGGCAGCGAAATCCGCCATCAGGGCGACGGAGCGATCGACCACGCATTGAACCGGCAGCTTCAGTGGGCCCAGCGAGCCAGGACCTGCGCCGATGGCGGCACGGATCTCGGCTTCGGAGGCAAACACCAGCGGGCTGGCGACCTGTTCCAGGTTGGCGGCCTTGATCTCGTTCAGTTCGTGGTCGCCACGGATGATCAGTGCGATCAGCTGGTTCTTTTCGACACCATGCACCACCAGCGTCTTCACCGTTCTTTCGACCGGCAGACCGAACTGTTCGACCAGTTCGGCGATCGTCTTGGCGTCCGGCGTGTCGACCAGGCGCAACTCCTCAGTGGCTGCAGCACGTTCGGTTTCGCGGGGGATGGCTTCAGCCTTCTCGATATTGGCAGCGTAGTCGGAGCTATCGCTGAAGGCGATGTCGTCCTCGCCGGATTCGGCCAGCACATGGAACTCGTGGGAGCCAGTACCGCCGATGGAGCCGGTGTCGGCCTGCACCGGACGGAAATTCAGGCCCAGGCGGGTGAAGATGTTGCAGTACGCCTGATGCATGCGATCGTAGGTTTCCTGCAGCGACTCCTGAGAGAGATGGAAGGAGTAGGCGTCCTTCATTAGGAATTCGCGTCCGCGCATCAGCCCGAAGCGCGGGCGGATCTCGTCACGGAACTTGGTCTGGATCTGGTAGAAGTTGATCGGCAGCTGCTTGTAGCTGTTCAGCTCATTGCGGGCCAGGTCGGTAATGACTTCTTCGTGGGTAGGGCCCACGCAGAATTCGCGGTCGTGACGATCCTTCAGTCGCAGCAATTCGGGGCCGTACTGCTCCCAGCGCCCGGACTCCTGCCACAGCTCGGCCGGCTGGATGGCGGGCATCAGGACTTCCAGTGCGCCTGCCTTGTTCATTTCCTCGCGAACGATGGCCTCGGCCTTGCGTAGCGCTCGCAGCCCCATCGGCATCCAGGTGTAGAGGCCGGAAGCCAGCTTGCGGATCATCCCGGCACGCAACATCAGCTGGTGGCTGATCACCACGGCATCGGAAGGGGTTTCTTTGAGGGTTGAGAGCAGGAACTGACTGGTGCGCATGTGGCCGTTATGTCCTTGCAGAGGCTGGAATTAGGCTCGGCATTGTACGGCGCGCGTGGTGCGGCGTACAGGACAGGTACGGTCGCTTGGGCGACGGAAACGAAGAGCCCGGCTTTCGCCGGGCTCCTTTGCATCGAATGAGCTGCGCGCCTGGGTTACAGGATGCTCAGCGGGTATTCGATGAAGGCGCGGATCTCGTTCAGGTCCGCGCTGCCAGCGTCACGCAGAGCGCCATTGGAACGGTAGATCGAGTTGCGCAGCTTGAGAGACAGGTCCTTCACCGGGCCGCTCTGTACGACGTACTGGACCTGGTTGAAGAACTCGCGCTCCTTGCCTTCGCCAGCACCGGTGTCGATGTTGTCGCCGTAGACGTAGGCGGTCTTCCAGAACAGTCCTGGTGCGCCAAAGCTGCTGAAGTCCAGCTCATAGCTAGCCTGCCAGGAACGCTCGTCCTTCCAGTTGAAGTCTGAGTAGTAAGAGTTGGCGACCCAGATGGAGAAACCGCCATCGCCAATGTCGTAATCGTAACCGCGGTCTCCGCTTACGCGCTGATGGGCCAGGATGAAGGCATGGGCGCCAACGGAGTACTTGGCAGCCAGGCTCCAGATGGTGTTGTCGTGCGACTCGCGATCAGCAAGTTGTGTGATATTCCCATCGTCGTCACGATCCGCGTCGGCGAATTGGACATAGTCCTTGTCATAATCGGAACGGTAGATATTGAAGTCGAAGCTCAGCGCCTGCTCGCCGCTGAACGGCATCACATAGTTGACGTTCGCATACTTCTTCTTGGCGACGTCTTCGTTGTCAGCGTAGTACAGCGATGCGCTCAGGTTCTCGTTGAATGCATATGTGCCGCCGACAACGTTGATGCTCTTCAGGCCGACGTCGTCGCGGCTCGACGAAGGCATGGAGCTGTCGGCCGTGAAGCGGCCGGCGTTCAGTTCCAAGCCTTCGATTTCGTTGCTAGTGATCAGCGTGCCGGTAAACGACTCGGGCAGCAGGCGGGAGTCGTCGTACGTGAGCACGGGCATCATCGGCATCTGATTGCCGTATTTGAGGACGGTGTTGGATACCTGGAACTTGATGGCTGCGCCGGCTTGCGACAGGTCGCGCTCGGGGTCGCCATTGGAGTCGCGCTCGAACATGGCGCCATAGTTGTAACCACGACCGCCATCCAGGCGTACGCCCAGGATGCCGTAGGCATCTACGCCGACGCCGATGGTGCCTTGAGTGAAGCCGGATTCGAACGTGGTGATGAAGCCTTGGCCCCAGCTGCGTACGTCGTCAGCGCCGTCCTTGTAATCACGGTTGTAGTAGGTGTTACGCAGCAACAGATCAAGGCTCGCGTCCTCGACAAATCCCTTGGACTCCGATTGCTGGCTGGCCAATGCCATCTGGGAGGTGCCCGCCGCTACGGCCAGGGCGATTACGCTCCACTTCATCACTTTCATTGTGATTGCTCCTTTGGTTTGAATTTGGTGCTTGCCCGTCCGCGGTGAGCGGAAAGGGTGCAACTTCTTAGTCCCGCATCAGGCTTTAGCCAGTTATGGCCGCTGTTCGCGAAAAGCCATCCAGAGAATGTACTGTGTAGCCCTAGTGCAGCGCTAGAGCAAGCTGTGTGACGCCTATTGCGGCGTTTTGAAGCCCTTGCAGCGCCTGCTACCTGCTCTTCTGCAAAAAGCGCACCCAAATGCATTTTCGAGGCTTTTACTACACTTCATGGCATCCAGTTAAGCGCTGTTGCACCTTCAGGGGGCGCGTTCTGATGGTGCGGCCCCATCTTCGCGCAGACAGGTCAGGGTTGTTAGCTTTCCTGTCTGGAGTATGCTTCTGAGTGTTCGGGTAGTGCAGTCCCGCACTGCTTCACAATCAGGTCGAAGGGGAGTGTCATGTTCGTTCTCGATTTACGTTTGGAGCAGGACACCCTGCCGCTCGGGGACTTCCCGCTGTGCCGGCTGCTGTTGATGAACGATGCTCATTATCTGTGGTTCATTCTGGTTCCGCGGCGCGAGGAGATAAGCGAGTTGTTTCAGCTCGATCCGGTCGACCAGCAGGCGTTGTGGCGAGAAACCACTGCGCTGGCCGAAACCGTCAAGGATACCTTCGGTGCGGACAAAATGAATGTCGCCGCGCTCGGTAATGTAGTTGCACAACTACATATGCACGTCATCGCCAGGCGTCGGGACGATGCGGCCTGGCCGGCGCCTGTTTGGGGCAAGCAGCCGGCGCAGCACTATACCGAGGGTCAGGTAGCGGCGATCAAGGAAAAGCTGCGGTTGGTACTTACCGGCGATTTTCGTTTCGAGGAATGATGATGGATCTGGAGTCCCGTGTAACAGACCTGGAGGCGCGGTTGGCCTTTCAGGATGACACCATTCAGACGCTCAACGATGTGCTGGTCGAGCAGCAGCGACTGGTGGAGCGTCTGCAACTTCAGTTGAGTGCGCTGGCGAGACGGCAGGAGGAAATGCAGAGCTCGCTGGATGCGGGCGAAGATGAGGCGCCGCCGCCTCACTATTAATTATTGCGAGCGAGATTGGCCGGTCTCGCTCGCTGCTGGACCGTCTCAGCGGGCCGAATCTACGGTGACGACATCCTCGGCCTGCAGGCCTTTGTCACGCATCATGATGGTGAATTCCACGCGCTGACCTTCCACGAGAATGCGGTGGCCCTCGCCGCGAATTGCGCGGAAGTGCACGAATACGTCGTCACCGCTATCCCGGGAAATAAAGCCGAATCCCTTCGATGTGTTGAACCACTTCACGGTGCCCGATTCGCGTCCGGCTGCCGACAGGGGGCTCGCTTTCTGGTGCGCGGGTTTTACCTTTGTCGGGCGTTCCTGGGGCGTGGCAAGGTGGAGTAGGACGGCGATCAGGGCGAGCAAGACGCTGGCCAGGGTAGCCGGTTGGCCTGCGATCTGCGACAAGGGGGCGAGCAGGATGGTTGCTTGCAGGGCAATGGCGACCAGTAGGAGTGCCGATGTGGCGATGATGACGGGGCGGGTTCGGCTGTCGTCCAGTTTGGCAGAAGGAGCGAACTGGGCGTTCAGCAGGCCGAGCATCAGCAGGCACAAGGCTTCGGGCTGCAGGAGAAGCGGCATTCCGCCGCGTAGACTGGGTACAAATGACAAAAGCAGGGCAATGACGCCCGCCAGGACATGAACGATCTTAAGCATTCTTGGTATGGCTCACGGTTAATAACACGACAGGAAGAAGCCGCAGGCCAGGATGCTCGTGGTAAACGTCGTTCGCTCAGGGCTGAAACTGCTCTGGAGGAACCGCGCGGGCTGGCTTGCAGCGCGGCGTATTTAACAGCAAAGGCGAAGGGGGCTCAAATGAGCGAGCGGCGCGGGACTGCGTCGCATGGAGCATGTCGGATGTGGGGGGGCAGGGCACGCAGGGCGCCCTGCCGCAGGAATATTATGCCGACAGTAGGCTGCGCAGCATCCAGGCCGTCTTTTCGTGGCTTTGCATGCGCTGGGTCAGCAGGTCCGCGGTGGGCTCGTCATTGACCTTGTCCAGCAGCGGGAAAATGCCGCGAGCGGTGCGGACCACCGCCTCCTGGCCTTCAACCAGCAGTTTGATCATTTCCTCGGCCGACGGAACGCCTTCCTCTTCCTTGATCGAGCTCAGGCGGGCGTAGGCGGCATAGGTGCCGGGCGCCGGAAAGCCGAGGGTGCGGATGCGCTCGGCGATATCGTCGACCGCGACAGCCAGTTCGGTGTACTGGGTCTCGAACATGGTATGAAGCGTGTTGAACATCGGCCCCGTCACGTTCCAGTGAAAGTTGTGGGTCTTCAGGTAAAGCGTGTAGGTGTCGGCAAGGAGGCGGGATAGCCCTTCGGCGATAGCTGCACGATCCTGTTCGGCGATGCCAATGTTGATTTCCATGTGTTTCTCCTGGTGGATGGTTCAGGCCTTAGTTATGCCAGAAAACAGCTGCGCGTTGTGAAGTGTCATGCGTCGGCGAAGGCCCATGGGTCACGGATTGGAAGGCGGCATATGGTTCAGGGTTCAATCGATCGGCCGGTGAATCGGTGTTGCTAAGGGCTGGCGGCTGCGCGTTGTTGATTATGCGGATATAATCCCGCGCTTATGCCTGGCGGTCCCAGTGCGTGCTGCGGCGCCCGGCGTCATATGCGGTATGTACATGCCGTTTGCGCAGAGCAGTCACGGTCTTGTCAGTCTGTCGCGGCTCTGGCGCCCCATCGAATTCAAGATACGAGAAGCGAACTCCACCATGATGCGCAGTCACTATTGCGGCCAGTTGAACGAAAGCCTGGACGGTCAGGAAATCACTCTTTGCGGCTGGGTACACCGCCGTCGTGACCATGGCGGGGTGATCTTCCTCGACGTTCGCGATCGTGAGGGTCTGGCCCAGGTGGTCTTCGATCCGGATCGCGCCGAGACCTTCGCCGCGGCTGACCGCGTACGCAGCGAGTACGTGATCAAAGTGACCGGCAAGGTGCGCCTGCGTCCGGCCGGTGCGGTGAACCCGAACATCGCTTCCGGCGCCATCGAGGTGTTGGGTTACGAGCTGGAAGTGCTGAACGATGCGGAGACTCCGCCGTTCCCGCTCAATGAGTACAGCGATGTCGGTGAAGAAACTCGCCTGCGCTACCGCTTCATTGACCTGCGTCGCCCGGAGATGGCCGAGAAGCTGAAGCTGCGCTCGCGCATCACCGCTAGCATCCGTCGCTACCTGGACGAGAACGGCTTCCTCGATGTCGAAACGCCGATCCTCGGCCGCCCGACGCCCGAGGGTGCTCGCGACTATCTGGTGCCGAGCCGTACCCACGCCGGCAACTTCTTCGCCCTGCCGCAATCGCCGCAGCTGTTCAAGCAGCTACTCATGGTGGCCGGCTTCGATCGCTACTATCAGATCGCCAAGTGTTTCCGCGACGAAGATCTGCGTGCCGATCGTCAGCCCGAGTTCACCCAGATCGACATCGAGACCAGCTTTCTCGACGAAGCGGACATCATCGGTATCACCGAAGGGATGATCCGCAAGCTGTTCAAGGAAGTGCTGGATCTGGAGTTTGGTGAATTCCCGCACATGCCGTTCGAAGAGGCCATGCGTCGCTATGGCTCGGACAAGCCGGACCTGCGCATCCCGCTCGAGCTGGTGGACGTTGCCGATCAGCTCAACGCGGTCGAGTTCAAGGTGTTCTCCGGCCCGGCCAACGATCCGAAAGGTCGCGTGGCCGCCCTTCGTGTGCCGGGTGCCGCAAGCATGCCGCGCAGCCAGATCGACGACTACACCAAGTTCGTCGGCATCTACGGTGCCAAGGGCCTGGCCTACATCAAGGTCAATGAGCGCGCCAAGGGCGTCGAGGGTCTGCAGTCGCCGATCGTCAAGTTCATCCCGGAAGACAACCTCAACGTGATCCTCGATCGCGTCGGTGCGGTCGATGGCGATATCGTCTTCTTTGGTGCCGACAAGGCCAAGGTCGTCTCCGAGGCGCTGGGCGCGCTGCGCATCAAGCTCGGCCATGACCTCAAGCTGCTGACCTGCGACTGGGCGCCGCTGTGGGTGGTCGACTTCCCGATGTTCGAGGAGAACGACGACGGCTCGCTGTCCGCATTGCATCATCCGTTCACGGCGCCGAAGTGCTCACCGCAGGAGCTGGAAGCCAACCCCAGCGCTGCGCTGTCGCGCGCATACGACATGGTGCTCAACGGTACCGAGCTGGGCGGCGGCTCCATCCGCATCCATCGCAAGGAAATGCAGCAGGCGGTATTCCGCATTCTCGGTATCGACGAGGCCGAGCAGGAAGAGAAGTTCGGCTTCCTGCTCGATGCGCTGAAGTTCGGTGCGCCGCCGCATGGCGGTCTGGCCTTCGGCCTGGATCGTCTGGTCATGCTGATGACCGGCGCGCAGTCGATTCGCGAAGTCATCGCCTTCCCGAAAACCCAGAGTGCTGCGGACGTCATGACCCAGGCGCCGGGCGCGGTGGACAACAAGGCATTGCGCGACCTGCACATCCGTCTGCGCGAGCAGCCAAAGGCGGAATAAGCGCTACCCGAAGCCTGGTTCTGCCAGGCTTCTTCGTCTTGCGACTCCGGTCGTACGGGCGTCAAGGCGATAGCCGTTCGCCGGCTGGTGATCCAGCGGTTGGCGAACGGTTGTCGGGATTTCTGATTCAGTCGAAGAATGGAGTGAGTTATGGCTGGTCATTCCAAATGGGCCAACATCAAGCACCGCAAAGAGCGCCAGGACGCCAAGCGGGGCAAGATCTTCACCAAGCTGATCCGCGAACTGACCGTGGCGGCCAAGCATGGCGGCGGTGTCCCGGCGGACAACCCGCGCCTGCGCCTGGCGGTGGACAAGGCGCTGACGGCCAACATGTCGCGCGAGGTCATCGACCGTGCCATCGCCCGCGGCGCTGGCTCGAACGAAGCCGACAACATGACCGAGCTGAGCTACGAGGGCTATGCGCCGAGTGGCGTGGCGATCATCATCGAAGCCATGACGGACAACCGCAACCGCACCGCCGCGGAGGTGCGTCATGCCTTCAGCAAGAATGGCGGCAACCTCGGTACTGACGGTTCGGTGGCCTACATGTTCGATCGCAAGGGGCAGATCAGCTATGCACCAGGCGTCGACGAGGATGCGCTGATGGAGGCTGCGCTGGAAGCCGGCGCCGACGACGTGGTCACGCAGGAAGACGGCTCGGTCGAGGTGTACACCAGCTTTGCCGATTTTCTCTCGGTCAACGAGGCGCTTACCGAAGCCGGTTTCAAGGGTGACGAGGCGGAAGTGGCGATGATCCCGTCGATCATGGCGCCCATCACTGATGTCGAGACCGCACAGAAAGTCCTGCGTCTGATCGATGCGTTGGAAGATCTGGATGACGTACAGAACGTCTATCACAACGCCGAAATTGCCGATGAGATCATGCAGCAGCTGAGCTGAGCCATGTCGCTGGAAGGAACCGGAGGTCGCAGTCGCGCTTCCGGTTTTTTTATGGTTCGGTGTGGCGTCGAAGAAGCGTTGGGATGTGATGACGCCAGTGGCATCGGGGCAGGCGCCTCCGTATACTCGCCACTGGATAAATAGACAGCACGGCCAAGGCATGACGCTGATTTTGGGTATCGATCCGGGCTCTCGAATCACCGGCTACGGCGTCGTCCGAGATACCGGTCGTGGTTGCGAGTACGTCGCTTCGGGCTGCATTCGCACCGGCAGCGGCGAGCTGTCGGAGCGCTTGCGCGCCGTGTTCAGTGGCGTCAGCGAAGTCATTCGCACCTATGGTCCGGTGACCATGGGAATCGAGCAGGTGTTCATGGCCCGTAACGCCGATTCGGCGCTCAAGCTGGGGCAGGCCCGCGGTGCTGCCATCGTCGCGGGGGCCGAGGCGGGACTGCAGATCGCCGAGTACACCGCCACGCAGGTCAAGCAGGCCATCGCCGGCACTGGCGGCGCGGACAAGCAGCAGGTGCAGATGATGGTCATGCATCTGCTCAAGCTGCTGGAGAAGCCGCAGATTGATGCCTCGGACGCCTTGGCCATCGCCCTGTGCCATGCGCATCACCGGCAGAGCCTGGTCCCTCATGGGCTGATCGGTGCCAAGCGAAGAGGCGGGCGGCTGCGGCTGTAGCCTTGCGAATAGTCGCAAAAAGAAAGGACCCGGCATCGTCGGGCACTGGAGGAAGCAGGTTTGATCGGACGTTTGCGCGGCACGCTGGCGGAAAAGCAACCGCCTCACATGATTCTCGACGTCAACGGCATCGGCTATGAAGTCGAGGTGCCGATGACTACGCTTTATCGCCTGCCAGCGGTCGGCGAGCCGGTGACTCTGCACACCCATCTGGTGGTGCGTGAAGACGCGCAGCTGCTTTATGGGTTCGCCGAGAAACGCGAGCGCGAGCTATTTCGCGAGCTGATCCGGCTGAACGGCGTGGGACCCAAGTTGGCTTTGGCGCTCATGTCGGGGCTGGAGGTCGATGAGCTGGTGCGGTGCGTTCAGGCGCAGGATACCTCGGTGCTGGTGCGCATACCTGGTGTCGGCAAGAAGACCGCCGAACGACTGCTGGTTGAGCTGAAGGACCGCTTCAAGGCGTGGGAAAGCATGCCGGCCATCGCGACCCTGGTAGTTGAACCTGGCAGCAAAACGGCAGTCACAAGCGCCGAGAATGATGCGGTCAGCGCTTTGATTTCCCTGGGCTTCAAGCCACAGGAGGCCAGCCGGGCAGTGTCCGCCATACAGGAAGAGAATTTGAGCAGTGAAGAGATGATTCGCCGCGCCCTCAAGGGCATGGTGTAAACCATGATCGAAGCGGATCGTATCGTCACGGCCAGCAGTCGCGATCGCGACGAGCAGTTGGATCGCGCCATTCGCCCCCTGAAGCTCGCGGAGTACATCGGCCAGCCGGTCGTGCGCGAGCAGATGGATCTATTCATCCGCGCCGCGAAAGGGCGCCAGGAAGCGCTCGACCATACTCTGATCTTCGGTCCGCCCGGGTTGGGCAAGACCACCCTGGCGAACATCATTGCTGAAGAAATGGGCGTGTCGATCAAGAGTACTTCTGGTCCTGTCCTCGAGCGGCCGGGCGACCTGGCCGCTTTGCTGACCAACCTGGAAGCCGGCGACGTGCTGTTCGTCGACGAGATCCATCGCCTCTCGCCGATCGTCGAGGAGGTGCTGTATCCGGCGATGGAGGACTTCCAGCTCGATATCATGATCGGCGAAGGGCCGGCGGCGCGTTCGATCAAGCTCGATCTGCCGCCGTTCACCCTGGTCGGCGCCACGACGCGGGCCGGCATGTTGACCAATCCATTACGCGACCGCTTCGGTATCGTCCAGCGTCTGGAGTTCTACTCCACCGAGGATCTGGCCACGATCGTCAGACGGTCGGCCGGAATCCTCGGACTGCCAACCGAACCCGAGGGCGCGTTTGAAATTGCCCGTCGCGCGCGCGGCACGCCGCGCATCGCCAATCGTCTGCTGCGCCGGGTTCGTGACTTCGCCCAGGTGCGCGGCAAGGGTGAGATCACCCGGCAGATCGCTGACCTTGCGCTGAACATGCTGGATGTCGATGAGCGCGGGTTCGATCATCAGGATCGTCGCCTGCTGCTGACGCTGATCGAGAAGTTCGATGGTGGCCCGGTGGGCATCGACAGCCTTGCCGCGGCGATCAGCGAGGAGCGCCACACCATCGAGGACGTGCTCGAGCCGTACCTGATCCAGCAGGGCTACATTATGCGTACGCCGCGTGGTCGCGTGGTGACGCGCCATGCCTATCTGCACTTCGGCCTCAACTTGCCCAAGCGCATGAACGAGCCGCCGACGCCGGACCTGTTCGAAGGCGACATAGTTTGAAGAAAATATTGTTCTGTTACCCGATTGGCATTTGCAGGGCCGAGCACTAGTATGCGCGCGCAAGCCGGAGCTGAAATCTTCACCCACCGCTGTCGAGTCTATTACGAGGACACCGATGCGGGTGGCATCGTCTACTACGTCAACTACCTCAAATTCATGGAGCGAGCTCGTACCGAGCGGTTGCGCAGCCTGGGATTCGCCCAGTCGCAGCTAGCCGGTGAGGACTTGCTGTTCGTCGTGCATTCGGTCGAGGCGCGTTATCGAGCCCCGGCGCGCCTGGATGACGAGCTGCTGGTGACCGCCGAGGTGGTCGAGCTCAATCGTGCCAGCCTGCGTTTCCGTCAGCAGGTGCGGCGTGCGGTCGATGACGTTCTGCTGTGTGAAGGGCAGGTCCTCGTGGCCTGCGTACGTGCCGAAAGTTTGAAACCCCGAGCCATTCCCGAAGCGCTGCGTGATGCCTTCGCTGGCTCGGGTCTATCCCCTGCAGGAGAGTAAGCGTGGAAGCCAACGTCGATCATATGTCCATGTGGAGCCTGATCAGCAACGCCAGCTTCGTGGTGCAGCTGGTCATGCTGATACTTGTAGGCGCTTCGGTGACCTCATGGATCCTGATTTTCCAGCGCGGCAACATGCTGCGCGCTGCCAAGCGGTCGCTGGATGCCTTCGAAGAGCGCTTCTGGTCGGGCATCGATCTGTCCAAGCTGTATCGCCAGGCAGGCAGCAATCCCGACCCTGACTCGGGTGTCGAGCAGATCTTTCGCGCCGGTTTCAAGGAGTTTTCCCGGCTGCGCCAGCAGCAGGGCGTAGATCCGGACGCCGTGATGGACGGTGTCAACCGCGCTATGCGGGTCGCCATTTCCCGTGAAGAGGAAAAGCTCGAGCAGAGCCTGCCGTTTCTCGCCACCGTCGGTTCCACCAGCCCTTACATCGGTCTGTTCGGTACCGTCTGGGGGATCATGAACTCCTTCCGTGGTTTGGCTCAGGTGCAGCAGGCCACGCTGGCCACCGTAGCGCCCGGCATCGCCGAAGCCCTGATCGCTACAGCGATCGGTCTGTTCGCCGCAATTCCGGCGGTGATTGCCTACAACCGCTTCTCGGCTCGTGGCGAGATGCTCATCGGCCGTTACTACACCTTCGCCGATGAGTTCCAGGCCATCCTGCACCGCAAAGTTCACACCACCGAAGACTGAGGCCCACGGCCATGGCCAGAATCCGCAACAGACGCAAGCCCGTCGCCGAGATGAACGTGGTGCCCTACATCGATGTGATGCTGGTGCTGCTGGTCATCTTCATGGTGACGGCGCCAATGCTTAACCAGGGCGTCAAGGTCGATCTGCCCAAGGTCAGCAGCGAGGCCTTGCCGCAGGACAACGACAAGCAGGTGTTGACCATCTCCATCAAGGCCGACAAGACCTATTACTGGAACGTTGGCAGCGAAGTCGACACCGAGAGCAAGGGTAATGAGGCGGTCGCGCTGGAAGACATGACCCGCGCCGTGGTCGCCATCATGCGTCAGCGTCCGGACACCCAGGTGTTCATCCGCGGTGATCGCGCCGTTGACTACGGGGCGGTCATGGCCGCCATGGGTGGCCTGCAGGAAGCCGGCGTGGGCAATGTCGGCCTGATCACCGAGGCCCCTTGATGCAACAGCGTGACTCGTCACCTTCGCAGAGCTATTTCTGGCCGACCGTGCTGGCGGTCGGCCTGCACGTCATCATCTTCGGCATGCTGTTCGTCAGCTTTTCCATGACGCCCGAGCTGCCGCCATCCAAGCCGATCGTGCAGGCAACGCTTTATCAGCTGAAGTCCCAGAGCCAGGCGACCACGCAGACCAACCAGAAGATTGCCGGCGAGGCGAAGAAGACGGCTGCCAAACAGTACGAAGCCGAGCAGATGGAGCAGCGCAAGATCGAGCAGCAGAAGCAGGCTGCGGCGAAGGCTGCGGAACAAAAGAAGGCCGAGGAGGCTCGAAAGGCCGAAGCGGCGAAAGCGGCTGCCGATAAGGCCGCTGCGGCCAAGAAAGCCGAAGAGGCGAAGAAGGTAGAGCAGCAGAAGCAGGCCGAGATCGCCAAGAAGAAGGCCGCCGAGGAGTTGGCCAAGAAGAAGGCGGCTGAGGAGGCCAAGAAGAAGGCCGCCGAAGAGGCCAAGAAGAAGGCGGCGGAAGAAGCCAAGAAGAAAGCGGCAGCCGAGGCGGCCAAGACGAAGGCCGCCGAAGAAGCCAAGAAGAAGGCCGCGGCGGAAGCAGCGCGCAAGGCTGCCGAAGACAAGAAGGCCCAGGCACTGGCAGAGCTTCTGTCCGATACCACCGAACGCCAGCAGGCGATGGCCGATACCCATGGCGATCAGGTTGCCGGCAACTTCGATGATCTGATTCGGTTGCGCGCGGCAGAAGGCTGGACTCGTCCGCCGTCTGCACGGAACAACATGACGGTACAGCTGCAGGTAAACATGCTGCCTGATGGCACCATCACCAATGTCAGTGTGTCGAGATCGAGCGGTGACGTACCGTTCGACAACTCTGCGGTTGCCGCAGTCAAGAACATCGGTCGGCTGACTGAAATGCAGGGTCTGAGCCCGCAGGAATTCCAGCCTTACCGGTCATTCAAAATGACATTCACGCCTGAGGATCTTGCGTTGTGATCAACTCCCTTCGAGGTCTACTTGTCCTGCTCTGCTGCCTGGCAGGCATTGCAGTGGCGCAGGAGAAAAACATCGTCGTTACCAGCGGCGCCGATCGCGCCATCCCCATTGCCGTCGTCCCGTTCGGCTGGCAGGGCGGTACCGTGCTTCCAGAGGACATGGCGGAGATCATCGGTAATGACATGCGCAATACCGGCATCTTCCAGCCGATTCCACGGCAGAACATGATCAGCATGCCGACCCGTGGCAGCGAGATCATCTATCGCGACTGGAAAGCGCTGGGTGCGCAGTATGTGATGGTGGGTAACATCGAACCCGCTGGCGGCCGGCTGCAAGCGCGCTACGAAGTGTTCAACGTGACCACCGAGCAGCAGGTGATGAGCGGCACTGTCGGCGGTTCGCCGGACCAGCTCCGCGATATGGCGCACCATGCGGCGGATCAGTCGTTCGAGAAGCTGACAGGCATCAAGGGCGCGTTCTCCACTCGTCTGCTGTATGTCACGGCCGAGCGGATGGGGGGCGCCAATACCCGCTACACGCTGCAGCGTTCGGACTATGACGGTGCGCGGGCGGTAACCCTGTTGCAATCGCGCGAGCCGATCCTCTCGCCGCGTTACTCGCCCGATGGCCGCCGTATCGCCTATGTCTCGTTCGAGCAGAAGCGTCCGCGCATCTTCGTGCAGCACATCGACACCGGCCGCCGTGAGCAGATCACCAATTTCGAAGGGCTGAATGGTGCCCCGGCATTTTCTCCGGACGGCAATCGACTGGCGTTCGTGCTGTCCAAGGACGGCAACCCGGAGATCTATGTAATGGATCTCGGTTCGCGTCAAATGCAGCGCCTGACCAACCACTACGCCATCGATACCGAACCCTTCTGGGGCGCTGATGGTCAGACCATTTATTACACGTCCGACCGGGCAGGCAAGCCACAGGTCTACAAGCAGCGTCTGGGTAGCAACTCGGCCGAGCGCGTAACCTTCGTCGGCAACTACAACGCCAACCCGAAACTCTCGGCTGACGAGAAGACGCTGGTCATGATTCACCGTCAGGATGGCTACACCAACTTCAAGGTTGCCGCGCAGGATCTGCAGCGCGGCAACCTGCGGATACTTTCGGATACCAGTCTGGATGAGTCTCCCACTGTTGCGCCTAATGGCACCATGCTAATCTACGCCACCCGCCAGCAGGGCCGGGGAGTCTTGATGCTCGTGTCCATCAACGGACGCGTTAGGCTCCCGCTTCCAACAGCTCAAGGCGAAGTCCGAGAGCCGTCCTGGTCCCCTTACCTGAACTGATGCGGTATCAACGCTTTTTAACCAAAAACACACCTGGGGTTGTTACACATGGAAATGCTGAAATTCGGTAAGTTCACCGCTCTGGCTCTGGCCATGGCTGTTGCTGTCGGTTGTTCGTCCAAAGGCGGCGACGATTCGGGCGAAGGTTCGGGCGCGATCGATCCGAATGCCGGGTACGGTGCTGATTCGGGCGCCATCGACGGCAGCATGAGCGAAGAAGCCGCTCTGCGCGCCATCACCACCTTCTACTTCGAGTACGACAGCTCCGACCTGAAGCCGGAAGCCATGCGCGCTCTGGACGTTCACGCCAAGGACCTGAAAGGCAACGGCGCTCGCGTCGTTCTGGAAGGCCACACCGACGAGCGTGGTACCCGTGAGTACAACATGGCTCTGGGCGAGCGTCGTTCCAAGGCCGTTCAGCGCTACCTGGTTCTGCAGGGCGTTTCCCCGGCTCAGCTGGAGCTGGTTTCCTACGGCGAAGAGCGTCCGGTTGCCATGGGCAACGACGAGCAGTCCTGGGCTCAGAACCGTCGCGTCGAACTGCGTAAGTAATTCGTCATGCGCAAGTACCGCCACGCTCTGACTTTTACAGTGCTCGGCCTGCCGCTGATGGCGGTGGCTCAAGTGCCGGTTGTGGATTACGAACAGGGTGCCGCCAGTGGCGGCTCCGGTTATTCCACGGCCGCGCCGAGTGGTGACGGTGCCTATGCCGGAGGTGGAGCTGCTGCTCCATCTTCGGCGCAGGGCATGCTCTTCATGCAGCTGCAGCAGATGCAGGAAGAGATCGCGCAATTGCGTGGCATGCTCGAGGAACAACAGAATCAGATCCAGCGCCTGCAACAAGAGGGGCTGGAACGCTATCAGGATCTTGATCGACGCTTGTCCAGCGGGCCCGCGGCGTCCAGTAATCAGTCGGCGCCGTCGCGCGAACCGGCTGCTGCGGGCGGTGCCGGTGCATCCACTGCCTCGTCCGGACAGTCGCAGAGCGCTTCGGGTGATCCGGCGCAAGAGAAGCTCTATTACGACGCCGCATTCGACCTGATCAAGGCAAAGGACTTCGACAAGGCCAGCCAGGCTTTCGCTGCATTCCTGCGCAAGTATCCGGAGAGTCAGTACGCTGGCAACGCGCAGTATTGGCTGGGTGAGGTCAATCTGGCCAAGGGCGATCTGCAGGGCGCGGGCCAGGCTTTTGCCCGCGTCAGTCAGGCTTATCCGCAGCACAGCAAGGTGCCGGACTCGCTATACAAGCTGGCCGATGTAGAGATCCGCATGGGCAATCGCGACAAGGCCCAGGGGATCTTGCGCCAGGTCATCGCGCAGTACCCGAATACGTCCGCGGCGCAGTTGGCACAGCGCCAGCTCAATCGCTGAATTCGCCAGCGTTAACGAACGAAACCCGCCCACAGTGCGGGTTTTTTCGTTAGAATCGCCGCCCCTATTTCCCGCAACGGAGGCGGATGGCCTGTTTAGCCGTCACGCCCGTGGCTGATATGACCCTGCGAATTACCGAGATCTTCTACTCGCTGCAGGGGGAGACGCGCACCAGTGGATTGCCCACGGTGTTCGTTCGCCTCACCGGCTGCCCCCTGCGCTGTCAGTACTGCGATACCGCCTATGCGTTCAGCGGCGGAGAGCTCATGGCCCTCGATGCCATCCTGGAGCGTGTCGCTGCCTACAATCCGCGTTACGTCTGCGTGACAGGTGGCGAACCGCTGGCTCAACCCAATTGCGTGCCGCTGCTGCAGCGACTTTGCGATGCGGGTTACGAGGTTTCACTGGAAACCAGCGGCGCGCTCGACATTTCCCCGGTGGATGAGCGCGTCAGTCGGGTGGTGGACCTGAAAACCCCAGGCTCGGCGGAAGTCGGACGCAACCGCTATGAAAACATCGTCCATCTCACCCGCAACGATCAGGTGAAGTTCGTCATCTGCTCCCGGGAGGACTACGACTGGGCCGTGTCCAAGTTGATCGAGTACGGGCTGGCCCGGCGGGCCGGCGAGGTCCTGTTCTCCCCCAGCCATGGTCAGGTCGATGTCCGCGCGCTGGCGGACTGGATCGTCGCGGACAACCTGCCGGTACGGTTGCAGCTCCAGCTGCACAAGATCATCTGGAACGATGCGCCTGGCCATTGAGCTTGAAGCCCGTCATCCTTTGAGGTATCGCGAAATGAACGAGAAGAAAGCAGTCATCCTGCTGTCCGGTGGGCTTGATTCGGCGACCGTCGTGGCCATGGCGCGTGACGAGGGCTATGCCTGTTACACCATGAGTTTCGATTACGGTCAGCGCCATCGAGCGGAGCTGCAGGCTGCCGAGCGCGTCGCGAAGCAGCTGGCGGTCGTGGAGCACAAGGTCATCGGTCTGAACCTCAACGGCATTGGCGGCTCGGCACTGACCGATACGAGTATCGATGTACCAGAGGCGCCCAGCGAAGGCATCCCCGTAACGTACGTGCCGGCGCGCAATACCGTATTCCTGTCGTTGGCTCTGGGCTGGGCTGAAGTGCTGGGTGCCCGCGATATCTTCATTGGTGTCAACGCGGTGGACTATTCCGGCTATCCCGATTGCCGCCCGGAATTCGTTGCGGCCTTCGAGCGAATGGCCAATCTGGCGACCAAGGCCGGGGTCGAAGGGCAGGGGTTCCGCATTCAGGCGCCATTGCAGAACCTCAGCAAGGCGCAAATCGTCCGGGAGGGAAGTCGACTGGGCGTCGATTATGCGATGACGGTTTCGTGCTATCAGGCGGATGACGACGGTCGCGCCTGTGGCAAGTGCGACAGCTGCAGATTGCGTTCGGCTGGTTTTGCCGAGGCTGGCTTGGCCGACCCGACACGCTATTGCTGAGGCCGGCATTCTCGGCGGGGCGTCTGCCTACGTCACTGCCTCAGGCTAAATTTTTTCAAAAAAAAGTTTGTTTTCATCAATCAAATCAGTATCATGCGCCCCGCATCGGGTCGTTAGCTCAGTTGGTAGAGCAGTTGGCTTTTAACCAATTGGTCGTAGGTTCGAATCCTACACGACCCACCATATCGCTCCTTGGAGCAGGAAAAGCCGGAGGCCACTAGGTCGTCCGGCTTTTTTATATCCGCAGTTTTTGTGGCGCTTCGCTTGAGTCGTACATTCGGCCATAAGCGGCGTTTTTCTCTACGACCTTAGTAGATGGCTCAAGCGTTTTTAAACGTAATAGACTGCGACCTTCCTGATTGTCCGTTGGTTCGAGGCTCAAATGTATTCTGATCGCATCCGCTTGTCCTCTCTGCAGAACAAGGTCATGAGCGCCCAAGAGGCTGCTTCCCTTATTCGCGACGGCATGACCGTTGGCATGAGCGGCTTCACCCGCGCGGGCGAAGCCAAGGCCGTACCCCTTGCGCTGATCGACCGTGCCAAGGACGAGAAGCTGCAGATCAGCCTGGTGACCGGTGCCAGCCTGGGTAACGATCTCGACGGCAAGATGGCTTCTGCTGGCCTGCTGGCCCGCCGCATGCCGTTCCAGGCCGACCCGGTACTGCGCAAGGCGATCAACGCAGGTGAGGTCATGTTCATCGACCAGCACCTGTCGCACACCGTGGAGCAGATGCGCAACCATCAGATCAAGCGTCCCGATGTCACCATCGTCGAGGCGCTGTGCATCACCGAACAGGGCCACATCGTGCCGACCACCTCCGTGGGCAACTCGGCCAACCTGGCCATGTTTGCCGACCAGGTGATCATCGAGCTGAACCTGGCGCACAACCTGAACCTTGAAGGCCTGCACGATATCTACTTCCCGGGCGAGCGTCCGAATCGTGGCCCGATCCCGCTGACCAAGGTCGATGACCGTCTCGGCAGCGCAGCTATTCCGGTCGATCCGGCCAAGATCGCCGCGATCGTGATCACCAATCAGCCTGACTCCTACTCCACCGTCACGCCGCCGGACGAAGAAACCCAGGCCATCGCCAACCACCTGGTCGAGTTCTTCAAGAGCGAAGTGGCTGCCGGTCGCATGGCCAAGAACCTTGGCCCGATGCAGGTCGGTATCGGCAACATCGCCAACGCCGTAATGTGCGGTCTGATCGACTCGCCGTTCGAAGACCTGGTGATGTATTCCGAAGTACTGCAGGATTGCACCTTCGAACTGATCGACGCCGGTAAGATGACCTTTGCTTCCGGTTGCTCCATCACCCTCTCCGAGCGTTGCAACGATCGCGTGTTCGGCAACCTGGAGAAGTACAAGGACAAGCTGGTGCTGCGACCGCAGGAAATCTCCAACCATCCGGAGCTGGTGCGCCGTCTCGGCATCATCGGCATCAACACCGCGCTGGAGTTCGACATCTACGGTAACGTCAACTCCACCCACGTGGGCGGCACCAAGATGATGAATGGTATCGGTGGTTCGGGCGACTTCGCGCGTAACGCCCACCTGGCCATCTTCGTGACCAAGTCGATCGCTAAGGGTGGCAACATTTCCAGCGTTGTACCAATGGTTGCTCACGTCGACCACACCGAGCACGACGTGGAGATCCTGGTGACCGAGCAGGGCCTGGCAGACCTGCGTGGCCTGGCTCCGCGCGAACGTGCGCGCGTGATCATCGACAACTGCGTGCATCCGTCCTACCGCGATGCGCTGAACAAGTACTTCGAGGATGCCTGCAAGAAAGGCGGCCAGACCCCGCATCTGCTGGGTGAGGCCATGCAGTGGCACATCAACCTGGAAGAACGCGGTCACATGCTCAAGGGCGAGTGATCCAAAGAAACCGCCGGCGCCCGCCGGCGGTTTTCGTTTGGGGCTGCGAAGGCCAGCCCCTGTGTCCGATGCTTTCCCTTTTGCCGATGCATCGGCTAGTATTCCTGCCCCGTCGAATGGCAGGAGCCTCGTCCGAATCCTGCTCCTTCCGTCTTATCGACAAGCCCGACTTTACCGTTGCCGCCGAGCTACCTGGCGCTTCGTGCAATCCCGTGTTGGCAGGACCCGCGACCATGACGCAGATACCCGAACGCATCCTTGTGCAGGCACACCTGGCGGCGAAGCAGCCCCAGCCGCTGACGCCTGAGCAGGAGGCAAAGTTGCGCAGCGAGATCGCTGCCGAGTTGAAGCGCCAGAATGCGGTGCTGGTGGCGCACTACTACACCGATCCGGTGATCCAGGCGCTGGCCGAAGAGACTGGCGGCTGCGTGTCCGATTCGCTGGAAATGGCACGTTTCGGCAACGAACACCCCGCGCAAACGGTCGTGGTGGCTGGCGTCAAGTTCATGGGGGAAACGGCGAAGATCCTCAATCCGGAAAAGCGCGTGCTGATGCCGACGCTGGAGGCAACCTGTTCGCTTGATCTCGGCTGTCCAGTGGATGAGTTCTCGGCGTTTTGCGACCAGCATCCCGAGCGCACCGTGGTGGTCTATGCCAATACCTCGGCAGCGGTGAAGGCACGTGCCGACTGGGTGGTGACATCCAGTTGCGCGCTGGAGATCGTCGAGAGCCTGATGGATAACGGCGAGAAGATCATCTGGGCACCGGACAAGCATCTGGGCAATTACGTGCAGCGCGAAACCGGTGCGGACATCCTGCTGTGGGATGGCGCCTGCATCGTGCACGAGGAGTTCAAGGTCAAGCAGCTGGCGGACATGAGGGCGTTGTATCCGGATGCGGCAATTCTGGTTCATCCCGAATCACCGCAGGCGGTTGTCGAGCTGGCCGATGCAGTGGGTTCGACCAGTCAGCTGATCAAGGCCGCGCAGACGCTGCCGCACCAGACCCTTATCGTGGCGACCGACCGCGGAATCTTCTACAAGATGCAGCAGCTGTGTCCGGAGAAGACCTTCATCGAAGCGCCGACGGCGGGGCAGGGCGCGACCTGTCGTAGCTGTGCGCATTGCCCGTGGATGGCGATGAACACGCTCGAGCGCACCCTGGAATGCCTGCGCACCGGAAGCAATGAGATTTTCGTCGACCCGGCGCTGATTCCGCGGGCTGTGAAGCCGCTGAAGCGAATGCTCGATTTCACCCAGGCGGCACGCTTGAAGCAGGCCGGTAACGCCTGAGCCCTTCGAGAGCGGCGGATACGCACTCGACCGCGTCAACCGAGGCCACGCTTTTTCGAGCGTGGCTTTTTCATTGGTATGGTCTGTAGGGGTGTCGCGTGCTGCTTATCAACGCAGCATGTCCTCGACCATGCGCTTCTCTTCGATCAGCTGCTTCTGCCTGGCGTCGATTCGCGCGGAAATCTGGAAGTTGCTGGCGCGGCGCTTGGCCAGGTTGAGCTGCTCGATGCCCTGATCGTAGTCGCCGACCAGCGCGAAGTATTCGGCGCGCGCCTGATGCAGGCCGACGATGTTTCCGCTAAGGCCCCGGACCTCTGCGACCTGGTACCAGATGTCCGGGTCCCGCCGGCGCTGCTCGGCCAGTTTGTCCAGCTCGCGTTCGGCTTGTTGGGTCTCGCCCCGCTCCATCAACAGGTCGATATGCATCTGGCGCACCGGGTAGTTACCCGGATACAGCTGCAGCAGGCGCTGTAGTCGCGTCTGCGCCTGCTGCAGGCGATTGGCTGTTATGTCGAGCTCGACCTGTGCCAGATTGTAGGTGAGGTCATCCGGAGCCTTGGCCAGCAGCGGCTCCAGGCTGCTGGCCGCATCGGCGAGCTGCCCGGCTTTCATCTGCGCCAGCGCCAGTCCGTAACGGGCGGCGTCCATCTCGGGGTTCTCATCGAGCATTGCGCGGAAACGCTTGGCTCCGACGCCGGGTGTGCTTTCGAACTTGAGTTGGGTACGCGCCCGCATCAACTGGTAGCGCAGGCTGTCCTGAGTGCCGCCCTGCGCATATTGCTCGGCTCGGTTTGTGGTGTCTGCGATGCGCGATTCGCTGACCGGGTGGGTCAGAAGGAACTCCGGTGGCTTCTGGTCATAGCGGTACTGCCGCATCAGCCGGCCGAACATCGATGGCATGGCGCGTGGGTCATAACCGGCGCGTTCGAGGTTGACGATGCCGATACGGTCGGCCTCCTGCTCGTTCTGCCGGGAGAAGCGACGCTGAGCCTGGATGGCTGCGGCCTGGGTGGAAACGATGGCGGCGATTCCCGCATCGCCGGCCCCGGCTGCGGCTGCCACGACGCCAGCGAGCATGGCGGCCATCATCGGCAGCTGCATGCGCTGCTGGGCTTCGAGGCCGCGAGCGAAGTGTCGCTGTGAGAGGTGAGCCAGTTCGTGCGCCATCACCGAAGCGTACTCGGCTTCGGTCTGCGCATGAATGAACAGGCCACCATTGACCCCGATGATGCCACCGGGTGCGGCAAAGGCGTTTAGCTGCGGGCTGTCGAGCAGGACGAATTCCAGACGTCGATCCTGTAGCTGGCTGGTTTCGGCCAGGCGGTACACGCTGTTCTCGACGTAGTCCTTGAGCTGGGGGTCGGAAAGCTGCTTCACCTGCCCCCGCAGCAGGCTCAGCCAGGCGCGCCCGAGCACATGTTCCTGTTCCGGCGACACGATGCCCGAGCTGGCGTCGCCGAGCGAAGGCAGGTCGTTAGCCAATGTCGGTTGCACAAGCAGGCAGGTGAGCGTGAGCAGGGCGGGGCGCAGCAGTTTCATCCAGGCAGGCTCGTTGAAGTGAGAACGGCTACTGTAGCCTTGACCTTGGCTGGCTGGCCAGAGCCCCGGTGCGCTAGGTATGCTGCGTGGCTTTGCTGAGGAGGCGAACCATGAGTGAAGGTCGACCACTATCGCCCGCGTGCGATGCCGAGCTGGACGCCGTCGGCCTCGACTGCCCGATGCCGCTGCTCAAGGCCAAGCTGGAATTGAATCGCCTGCCCAGCGGGGCGGTACTCAAGGTTGTCGCCAGCGATCCTGGCTCGCAACGGGATTTTCGCAGTTTCGCCAAGCTGGCCGGCCATGCGCTTCTGCATGAAGAGGTCGAGGATGGTCTTTATCATTACTGGCTGCGCAAGGCCTGACGGTTCGCTTCGAGGAAATACATGATCAAGGTATTACGCGGTTGGATGCAGCGTTACTTCTCCGACGAGGAGGCGGTTGTTCTCGCTGTTCTGCTGTTCCTTGCATTCGCGATCGTCCTGACACTTGGCAAGATGCTGGCGCCGGTGCTGGCCGGACTGGTGCTGGCGTTCCTGATGCAAGGGCTGGTGGGTGCCATGGAGCGTCGGCGGGTGCCGCACCTGCTTGCGGTCTGGCTGGTATTTCTGATGTTCGTCGGGGTGCTGGTGGTGTGCACGCTGTTCATCGTGCCGCTGCTCTGGCAACAGGTGCTGACGCTGTTCAACGAGCTGCCGCGCATGCTGGTGGAGTGGCAGTCGCTGCTGCTGTTGCTGCCGGAGCGTTATCCGCAACTGGTGACCGAGGAGCAGGTGCTGCGCGGCATCGATTTCATGCGTGGCGAGATCGGCCGCTACGGCCAGCTGGTGCTGACGTCTTCACTGTCGAGTCTGCCGCTGCTGATCGGGCTGATGATCTATCTGGTGCTGGTGCCGATTCTGGTGTTCTTCTTTCTGAAGGATCGCGAGCAGATCAGCAACTGGATCAAGGGCTACCTGCCACGCGAGCGCGGCCTGATCACCCAGGTCTCTCAGGAGATGAACCTGCAGATCGCCAACTACATTCGGGGCAAGGCGATCGAGATCCTGATCTGCGCCGTGGTCTCGTACGCCGTCTTTGCCGCGCTGGGGCTCAATTACGCGGCACTGATGGCGATGCTCGTGGGCGTCTCCGTCGTGGTGCCCTACATCGGGGCTACCGTGGTCACCATTCCCATAGCGCTGATCGGGATATTCCAGTGGGGTCTGGGCGACCAGTTCTTCTACCTGATGGTGGCCTACGCCATTATCCAGACCCTGGATGGCAACGTCCTGGTGCCGTTGCTGTTCTCCGAGGCGGTGAATCTGCACCCGGTGGCGATCATCTGCGCGGTGCTACTGTTCGGTGGGCTGTGGGGGTTCTGGGGGGTGTTCTTCGCCATCCCCTTGGCGACCCTGTTCAAGGCCGTGTTGTATGCCTGGCCGAGGGAGCCGGCGACCGTGGTGGTCGAGCCTGGCGAATGATGGGAAAGGCTGGCGCGGCGCCAGCCTTTATTGTTTCTACGCCTGGTTCAGTGCCTGGGCGGCCTGAAGCACGGCCTCGACATGACCGGGCACCTTCACGCCGCGCCACTCCTGACGCAGTACGCCGTTGCGGTCGATGAGAAAGGTGCTGCGGTCCACGCCGAGATACTCCTTGCCGTAGAGTTTCTTCAGCTTGATCACATCGAACAGCTGGCAGAGCTGCTCGTCCTTGTCGCTGATCAGCTCGAAGGGAAAGCCCTGCTTGGCGCGAAAGTTCTCGTGGGTTTTCAGGCTGTCGCGCGAGACGCCAAAGACCAGGGTGTTGGCCGCGAGAAACGCCTGATGGTGATCGCGAAAACCCTGACCTTCGGTCGTACAGCCCGGTGTGTTGTCCTTCGGATAGAAGTACAGCACGACCTGCTTGCCGGCCAGCGACGCGAGGTCGATCGACTGGCCGCTGGTAGCCTGGGCCTGGAAGGGTGGAATCGGTTGGTCGATTGCGACTGCCATGTTGCCTCCTGATCTCAAGGGTTCTGCGGACGCCAGGGTTCGATCAGCGCATCGAGGTTGAGCGCGTCGGCAAAGTCGAGAAACTGATCGCGCAGCCAGCTGATCTGCGTGCCGGCAGGCAGGGTGACGGTCAGGGTGGCGTTGAGCATGGTGCCGCCGGTCTGTGGGGCCTGGTAGGTGTCGCAGGTCAGGCTTTCCAGTTCGACGCGGTGGTCGATGAAGAACTGGCACAGCTCGTTGAGGATATCGGGGCGGAAGACTGCGCTCACATAGGCCACATAAGGCAAGGCCTGCGGGCGGCTTTCCAGCGCTTCGCTACGAACGACATTGGCCGTGAACGCATGCTTCTTCGCGAGCCCCGGCAGCGTGGTTTCCATCCGGGCGAGAGCATCCCAGCTACCACCGACTTCCAGAACCAGTGCGCTGCACTGGCCATGACGCGTCAGGCGAGTGCTGACGACCGCGCAGCGATTCTCGTTGGCGGCGCGGCAGAGCACATTGGTCAGCTCCATCGGGTTGGCGCCCAGGGCGCTGATGACGAGAAATTGTTCGCGGGGGAGAGGGGGGGTGGACATGCAGCATTCCTGGCGGTGGTGAATCGGTCGGCCAGCCAAGCCGAAAACGGCTAAGGGTAGCGAAAAGCGAGGGCAGAGGGAATGCGCGCCTCACATGCTGGGCTCCCTTGCCAGCTGCAGGCAGCGCTTTGCCGGCTCGGCGCGGCGTGTGTCAGGCTACTCGCAAAGCGCTGGTGAGCCTTGTACCATTACGCCTCTTTTTATTTATTCCGGCAGGAGTGGTTGCATGATTGCGGGCAGTATGGTGGCGCTGGTCACGCCCATGGATGCGCAGGGCGGTCTGGACTGGGACAGCCTGAGCAAGCTGGTGGATTTCCATTTGCAGGAAGGCACCAATGCAATCGTTGCTGTCGGTACCACCGGTGAGTCGGCCACCTTGAGCGTGGCCGAGCACATCGAAGTGATCCGCCGCGTGGTCGACCAGGTCAGCGGACGCATTCCGGTGATCGCCGGAACGGGCGCCAACTCCACCAGCGAAGCGGTCGAACTGACCGAGAACGCCAAGACCGCCGGCGCCGACGCCTGCCTGCTGGTCACTCCGTACTACAACAAGCCGACCCAGGAAGGCCTGTACCTGCACTTCAAACACATCGCCGAGGCCGTGGCCATCCCGCAGATCCTCTACAACGTACCGGGCCGCACCGTGTGCGACATGCTGCCCGATACGGTCGAGCGTCTGTCGAAGGTGCCGAACATCATCGGTATCAAGGAAGCCACTGGCGACCTCAAGCGCGGTCGGGAAGTGCTGGACCGCGTCAGCAAAGACTTCCTCGTCTACTCGGGCGATGATCCCACTGCCGTCGAGCTGATGCTGATGGGCGGCAAGGGCAACATCTCCGTCACGGCGAACGTGGCCCCGCGTGCCATGAGCGAACTCTGTGCCGCGGCGATGGCCGGGGATGCCGAGACCGCTCGCGCTATCAACGAGCGCCTGATGCCGCTGCATCGTGCGCTGTTCCTGGAAGCCAATCCGATTCCGGTCAAATGGGCGTTGCACGAGATGGGCCTGATGGGCAATGGCATCCGTCTGCCGTTGACCTGGCTCAGCCAGAGCTACCAGGAACCGCTCCGTCAGGCGATGCGCCAAACCGGCGTGCTGGCTTAATAACAAAGGAATACGCATGAAGCGACTGGCCGGACTCTCGACCCTTGCCCTGATGATCTCTGCAACCAGTGGCTGCGGCTGGCTGTGGGGCGATGATGGATATTTCCGTGACCGCGGCAGTGACTACCTTTCGGCACGTCAGACCGCTCCGATGCAGGTCGCCGTCGATGGCGGAACGCGTCCGCTCGATCCTCTGCTGCCGATCCCGCGCCAGGTGGCTGACAATACCCACTCCGGCAAATACGAAGTGCCGCGGCCGCAGCGCCTGCAAGTGGCCGCGGACGTCAGTGATTTCAGTGTGCAGTCCTCCGGGGACTCGCGCTGGCTGGTGGCGCAGTATGCGCCGGCTCAGGTCTGGATCGCGGCCCGTCAGTTCTTCACCGACAAGGGCTTCAGCATCGCTGAAGAGCGGCGTCAGACCGGTGAGTTTGCCACTGCCTGGCAAACCGCCTCGCAACTGGACGAGGCGCTGGTGCGCAACCTGGGTATCCAGGAAGGTGAGACGCGCGTCCGCGTCCGGGTCGAGCCGGGCGTTCAGCGCAACACCAGCGAGATCTTCGTGGTCAGCGTCAAGCGTCCGGCCGGTAGCAGCACCGACGTGGCCTGGCCGGAAACTTCGAGCAACAAGGAACTCGACCGCGTGCTGCTCGACGAGCTGCAGGCCAGTCTGAACCGCAGCGCCCGCCAGGGTGGTTCCGTTTCGCTGCTCGCCGAGCGCGATTTCGATGCGCCAAGCCGCGTCAATCTTACTCAGGATGGCAGCGGCAATCCGTTGCTGCAGCTGGACAGCGACTTCGATCGTGCCTGGTCCAGCGTCGGCCGTGCCCTGCAGGCCGCCGACGTGCGGGTCGACGATCTCGACCGCAGCCTTGGCGTCTACTACGTGAACCTCAGCGAGCGCGCCGACGACCCGGACGACAAGCCTGGCTTCTTCAGCCGGCTGTTCGGTGGCGCACCGGACAAGGACGAAATCGAAGCGCGTGCCGAGCGCTATCAGGTGCGTCTGACCCGCGCGGGTAACGGTGTGCAGGTGACACTGGACAAGAGCATCGATACCGTCGCGCCAGCGGACGTCGCCCGTCGGGTGCTCAGTCTGATCAAGGACAACCTGGGCTGACTGCGAGCTGCCCCGTTACACGAACACGGATAGGCGAAACCCATGGTTTCGCCTGTTTCGTTTCTGCTGACCTGCCAACCGCGGAAAATTGCGTATGACCACTCCCACCGCCCTCAGCCTGAAGAAGATCTACTCGGGCAAGGTTCGCGACCTCTACGAGATCGACGACAAACGCATGCTCATGGTCGCCACCGACCGCCTGTCGGCCTTCGACGTGATCCTTGCCGAGCCGATTCCGGAGAAGGGCAAGATCCTTACCGCCATCTCCAACTTCTGGTTCGACAAGCTCAAGGGCCTGATTCCCAATCACTTCACCGGCGACAAGGTCGAGGACGTGGTGCCGGCTGACGAATTGCCGCTGGTGGAGGGGCGCGCGGTCGTCGCCAAGCGCCTCAAGCCGGTTGCGGTAGAGGCCATCGTGCGCGGCTATATCGTCGGTTCCGGGTGGAAGGAATACCAGAAGAGCGGCACCGTCTGTGGCATCCAGCTGCCCGCCGGCCTGAAGGAAGCTGCCAAGCTGCCGCAGCCGATCTTCACCCCCTCGACCAAGGCCGCGGTAGGCGACCACGACGAGAACATCTCCTTCGAGCAATGCGAGGCGATCATCGGCAAGGAGCTGGCTGCGCAGGTGCGTGACGTATCCATCGCGCTCTACAGCGCAGCCGTCGAGTACGCCGCCACTCGTGGGATCATCATCGCTGATACCAAGTTTGAGTTCGGCCTGGATGAGAACGGCACGCTGACCCTGATGGATGAGGTGCTGACGCCCGACTCGAGTCGTTTCTGGCCCGCCGACAGCTATGAAGAGGGCAAGAACCCACCGAGCTTCGACAAGCAATTCGTCCGCGACTGGCTGGAGTCCACCGGCTGGAACAAGCAGCCCCCTGCACCTGCCGTGCCCGCAGAGGTCGCGCAGAAAACCGCCGACAAGTATCGCGAAGCATTGACGCGGCTGACTGCGTGAAGGGTACAGGGCGGCCGGAAAACGGTTGCCCGGCCGTGCAAGCGGCTGAAAAAAACGGTAAAAAATCTGTGCAGTTGGGGTTCGACAAAGCCGATCCAGCTGCTATGATGCGCGCCGCTGGAGAGATGCCGGAGTGGCCGAACGGGACGGATTCGAAATCCGTTGTACCTTCGCGGGTACCTAGGGTTCAAATCCCTATCTCTCCGCCATTACATATAGCCTGAACCCCTGTACTCGCGAGAGTGCGGGGGTTTTTGCTTTTCTGGGTTGGCGTTTACCGTGCGGTGCATCGGTATGCGATACGACCTGCCCGGGAGAGGACGGGCTTGCTGTTCATTCAGGTTCCGGGGACGCTGATGTCGCAGCTGCAGCAGGGTTTTATCCTGACCCGCCACTGGCGAGAGACGCCTGCGGGTACCGAGGTGAGTTTCTGGCTCGCCACCGACAACGGGCCGCGGCGGGTGTGCGTGCCTTACCGGCATTCGGTCGCCTTCTTTGCGCAGGAGCGGCGCGCCTTCGTCGAGTCCATGCTGCGACAGGAGCCTGACGTCGAGCTGCGGCCGCTCGACCTGCACGACTTCCATCATCGCCCGATCATGGGGCTGTACTGCCGGTCGCATCGCCGACTGATGGACTGCGCGCGGCGGCTGCGCGATGTCGGTGTGGACGTCTACGAGGCGGATATCAGGCCGCCCGAGCGTTACCTCATGGAGCGCTTCATCACCGCACCGGTGTGCTTCGTCGATGGCGCCGAGCACAATGCCTCGTTCGTGCAGCTCAAGCCCGCGGCGGACTATCGTCCGAGGCTCAGGCTGGTCTCGCTGGACATCGAGACCACGGCCCGCGGCGATCTGTATTCCATTGCTCTGGAGGGCTGCGGCCAGCGTCAGGTCTATATGCTCGGTCCGGAAAACGGCGATGCTTCGGCCGTCGATTTTTCCCTGGAGTACTGCGAAAGCCGAGGGCAACTGCTGGAACGGCTGAACGCCTGGTTCGCCGAGCACGACCCGGACGCGATCATCGGCTGGAATCTGGTGCAGTTCGACCTGCGTGTACTGCATGAACATGCGCAGCGCTTGCAGGTGCCGCTGCGCCTGGGGCGCACCGGGGCGACGATGGAATGGCGCGAGCATGGCGCTCGCAGCAATCACTTTTTCGCCGCGGCCGAGGGCCGGCTGATCATCGACGGTATCGAGGCGCTACGCTCGGCGACCTGGAGCTTTTCCTCGTTCAGTCTGGAGAATGTCGCCCAGACCTTGCTGGGGGAGGGCAAGGCGATCGACAACCCCTACCAGCGCATGGCGGAGATCGACCGCATGTTCGCCGAGGACAAGCCGGCGCTGGCCCGATACAACCTCAAGGATTGCGAGCTGGTGACGCGCATCTTCGCCCATACCGAGCTGCTGACCTTTCTCCTCGAGCGGGCCACTGTCACCGGTCTAGCGGCTGACCGCAGCGGTGGTTCGGTGGCAGCGTTCGAGCATCTCTATCTGCCTTTGATGCACCGACAGGGCTTCGTTGCGCCTAATCTGGGCGAGCGCCAGGCCGAGGCGAGCCCGGGCGGTTTCGTCATGGACTCGCAGCCGGGGTTGTACGAATCGGTGCTGGTGCTGGATTACAAGAGCCTGTACCCGTCGATCATCCGCACCTTCCTCATCGACCCCGTGGGGCTGATCGAGGGGCTGCGCCAGCCGACCGATGACGCATCCGTTGCAGGCTTTCGCGGGGCGCGCTTCTCGCGCACCCGGCATTGCCTGCCGGCCATCGTTGAACGCGTCTGGGAAGGCCGCGAGGCGGCGAAGCGCGAGCACAACAAGCCGTTGTCACAGGCGCTGAAAATCATCATGAATGCCTTCTACGGGGTGCTCGGCTCCAGTGGTTGCCGCTTCTTCGACCCCCGGCTGGCATCCTCGATCACTCTGCGTGGCCACGAGATCATGCGCCGCACGCGGGAACTGATAGAGGCCCAGGGCCATGTGGTGATCTACGGCGACACCGACTCGACGTTCGTCTGGCTGGGCCGGGCGCATTCGGACGAGGCGGCCGAACGCATCGGTCGCGACCTGGTACAGCGGATCAACGAATGGTGGCGTGGGCATCTGCGTGACGAGTATGGCCTGAGCAGTGCCCTGGAGCTGCAGTACGAAACGCACTTCCGGCGCTTCCTGATGCCGACGATCCGTGGCGCCGAGGAGGGCAGCAAGAAGCGTTATGCCGGCCTGGTCACGCGCGCGGATGGCAGCGACGGCATGGTATTCAAGGGGCTGGAAACCGTGCGCACGGACTGGTCGCCGCTGGCGCAGCGCTTTCAGCAAGAGCTGTACCTGCGCATCTTCCACCGTCAGCCGCACCAGGATTACGTGCGTGAGTATGTGCGCCGAACCCTGGCTGGCGAGTTCGACGAGCTGCTGGTTTACCGCAAGCGCCTGCGTCGCCGGCTGGACGACTACCAGCGCAACGTGCCGCCGCATGTGCGGGCGGCGCGCCTGGCCGACGAGTGCAATGACCGCCTTGGTCGTCCGCGGCAGTATCAGAACGGCGGCTGGATCAGCTACCTGATCACCGTCGCCGGCCCTGAGCCACTGGAGGCGCGTACCTCTGCCGTCGACTACGACCACTACGTGACGCGCCAGCTGCAGCCAGTGGCGGACGCGATCCTGCCCTTTGTCGGCGACGACTTCGCCTCGCTGATCGACGGGCAGCTGGGGCTGTTCTGACCGCCAGCCGGGCGTCATCTCCGGCAGTGCGGGGTCGAATGCTTGCTCCCACTTTCCTCGTGAGGTCGCGTATGTTCCTTGTCCAGTTGCTGTTGCCGCTTTACGACAACGATCAGCAGGCGTTGCCGAGATCGCTCTTTCGCACCGTGAGCGAGGAGCTGATCGAGCGCTTTGGCGGCTTGACCACCTACAGCCGTGCGCCGGCCAATGGCTACTGGCTGGAGGGCGGCGAGAACGCGGTGCGGGACGAGACGGTGGTCTACGAAGTGATGGTCGATGAGCTGGAGCGGGACTGGTGGGCGCAGTACCGCGTCGATCTGGAGCGCAGGTTTCGGCAGAAGTCGCTGGTGGTCAGGGCGCACGGCCTGACGCTGCTGTAGGCGTCAATGGGGGTGGGCGCGATGGTCAGGCAGGCCCGACCATCGCCTCGGGTCACTTGCGGACCCAGTTGCCGTTGAGCTGGATGATCTGGCCGGGCGGCGTCTTTTCGATGGCCTTCTTGCCGGCGATGGCTTCGACGTCGCTGACGCTGATGCCGTTCTGCTTGGCAACACGGTGGTACTCGGCGCGGCGAGCCTGGTTGATCTGGCTGGCAATCTCCTCGGCGTTCTTGCTGGAGCGAACCACACCCAGATAGCCGTCGGGCTTCTCGCCGAGCATGCCGCTGGCCTTGGCTTCACCCAGGGCGGACATGGCTTCGTTGAGGGTCATCGCTGCGGCGGGCAGGGCCAGCAGGAGCGCCAGGAGCAGGCTGGTCAGTTTCAGATAGGCTTTCATGGTCGTCCTCAGAACAGTCCGCTGTCTTGGTTGATGATCGAGTCGAGCTGCTTGTCCACGCGGATATAAATCTCGTGTTCGATCTTCACGTTCAGGTTGATGTTGATCGGCTCGTTCGGCACGGCCAGTTCCACCCGCGGTGTACAGGCGCTGGCGAAGAGACCCAGCAACACGATGGTCAGCGTATGGCGCAACCGCATGGCGGTTTCTCCTGTGTCGATTTCGCGGCTGCATCGCCTTATCTGAGGCGTTCCTGCACCCGCCGTTGAATGGTTTCGCTTACCCGGTCGCTCAGCTGCAAGCTGGTCAACAGCGCCGGAATGTCCTCTTCCAGATTGATCGAGAAGTTGATCGGCCGACCACCTTCCAGGGCCGGGTTGCGGCCGTTCAGACGCAGCCCGAGGTTCAGCTTGCCGCGCTCATCATAGCGGACGTCGCTGGTGAGCAGATCATAGTGAAAATTGTGCAGGGCTTCGGTGACGATCTTCATGGCCGGATTCGCCTGGCCGAGGGCCTCGATCTTCGGCGAACGAAAGCGCAGCACGCCGCCCGGTACTCGCGCGGCGAGCTTGCCATCCTGCACGCTCAGCCCTGCGGCGCTGCGCTGCACGTCGAAGCTGCCATCGATCAGGCCACTGCCGTTGAGGCCTTCGGTCGGATAGGCGGCGAGCACGTCGCCCAGCTGCACGCCTTCCAGTCGGGCGCTGAGCCGTTGCTGTGGCGCCGCGAGGTCAAGGGTGCCGGCCGGCAACCAGAATCGCCCGCCAAGAATCCGGGTTTCGGCGGTCTGCCAGGTCAGGCGTCCCTGTGTCGGCTGGTCGACGGCTGCCTCGTAGTGACCGCGCAGCAGCAGCGGGCCAAAGGTGAAGCCGGGATTGATCTCGGCCAGCCGCAGCTCGCCGATGTCCAGACGAAGGCGGTCGCGGTGCAGGCCGGCCGCCAGGCGTGCGTCGAGGCCGGATATCTCGCTGCGGTCGAAGATGCCGGCCAGGCCCCGCGCATCGAGTGTCAGGCTCGCCGTCGGGGTGCCGCCGCCGGCGGGCAGCGTCAACTTGCCTTCGCCCGACAGGCGTCCGCTGCTGAGCTCAAGCGCCGCGGGCCACGCGGGGAGGCTGCGGGCGAGCGGATTGCCGGCGCGCAGGAAGATTTCCTGCAGCTTTGCGCCGACGTGCAATGGCCCGTTCCAGTGCTGCTCGACGTTCAGCGCAAGCGTCAGTCCGACGTCATTGCTTGCGGGGCCGGTGGCGTTCAGAGCTGTAGCGTCGGCTTTGAGCTGGCCGTTCCAGCGCCAGCCTTGGCTGAGCAGCTGCGGATGCTCGAGGCGACCCAGGCGCAGTTCCAGCGGCCCTTCGGTACGCCAGGCAGTTGGCTGCTCGACGTTGCGCTCGATCTGCAGTGCCAGTGTGCGCGGCAACGCCGCGCTCAGCTGACTCGCGAGGATATCGCCGGTGGCAAGGCGTGTCAGACTGACACGGGATGACGGCTGCAGCTGTAGTTCGAGTTTCCGGAGGTCGGCGCGTCCGGAGAAATCCAGTCTGGCGTCGAGGTTCTGCAGCGTCAGGGCGTCCAGCTGCAAGCGCGTGCTGCGTGTCTGCAGACGGGCCTGCTCGATGTCCAGTGCATAAGGGGGGGAGGTCGCCAGTCGCATGCGCGCCTGCAGGCTGGACGGTGCGCCGCCCTGGGCGTCCAGTCGAAGTTGCACGGGTAGCTGCCCTCGCGTCACCTGAGTGGCAATTGGCTCGACGCTGATATTCAGCTGGCTTGGGCGTAGCGCGGCCGGCACGTCCGTCAGCAGGGTGGACGCTGGACGCAGTTGTAGGTTGGCTTTCAGTTCGGTGGGCAACCACAGTCCATCCTGCCCTCGAGCGGCCAGGTCGAGGTCGCCCTGCAGCTCCCCGAGGCCTACGATCGGCCAGGCGGCCGGGATGTGCGCAGAGAGGCGCAGCTCGCCGGCTGCGTTCGACCAGTCGTAGGTGCCGCCGACGGTCTGCGCCAGGGCCAGTGCCCAGCCCGCACCGATGCGCATGTCGGTTGGCATATCTGGCAGGGCGGCGGTTGGGGCGGCCGTCCACTCGCCGAGCCAATCCAGGAGCCAGGGTGCCTCCGGTAGGTTGCCCATGGAAAGGGTGCCGTCCCATTGCAGCGTCTCGCCTGAGTGCTGCAGCCGGTTGCGGGCTTCCAGTCGTGGTTGGTCGTCGATAGCCAGTGTGGCCAGAATGAGGCTGTTCCCTGGCGCAGCGCTCTGTGCATCGATGATCATTGAAAGCCTATGTTCGTTGCGCCGGAGGTCGAGGCGGCCAGCCAGCGGCAGCAACGATTCGCCCTTCCGCTCGAACCGCAGTGCCCCCCGTTCGTCGCAGCGCCCCTTGGCGCAGGGTAGGCTGACCCGCAGATCCGCTATGGTTAATCGCTGCGGGAGCCAGGCGGCCCATCGTTCGTACTGCTCGAGATTCGTTGCTGGCGGCTCGCTATCGCCGGCGGAGGTAGATGAGCGGATGTCCAGCTCAAGCTGTTCGATATGCAGCGAACGAGGCGGTAATGGGTGAAAAAAGCTGGCTAAATCCAGCGTGATGTTGGTGGCCTCGGTAGCCAGGCTGGGGCCGTTTTCCGGCGCTTGGATGTAGCGCACGCGTTTTGCCGAGATACCGCTGGATGAGAGCCGCAGCCCTTGCCAGTCCAGCTGCTCGATGCCCTGTTCGTGTTTGAACCCCTGCCACTGATGCCAGGCGAACGCGGCGAGCACCAGGAGCAAGGCGAGCAGCCCGACGCACAGTAGTAAAACGGTTCTCCACGGTTTGGTCATGGCTGCATCCATAAAGCGAGGGCTACAGCATAGCCGTAGAAC
Source organism: Stutzerimonas sp. Brlt_14 (assembly GCF_051948915.1). Lineage (NCBI taxonomy): Bacteria > Pseudomonadati > Pseudomonadota > Gammaproteobacteria > Pseudomonadales > Pseudomonadaceae > Stutzerimonas > Stutzerimonas sp. Brlt_14. Next base: position 471,295 of record NZ_JAYJLM010000001.1, on the reverse strand, counting down.
GGCCGTGGCGACCGTGCGCCGGCGAGGTGCACCGCAGGACACCAAGATTACGAAAAAGTTCGTTCCTGTAGCGCTGCAACCCTTGTGGCAAGCCGCTTTGCGTCCGGTGCGCTGAACTTGTGCACATTTGGGAAAGCCGTCTGTCAAGCGCTTATGACAAACTGTCGCAAACGCCTGGAATCCATAGATCGTTAATAACCAATTGAAAAATAAGCAATTTTTTCATTGGTGAAAAAAGCGTCAGTTTAACCGCAGCCCCCATGAGACGCGGGATCGAGAGATTTGTCTGCTGTTTGTCCACCGAGTTATCCACAGCTTCTGTGGATTACTAAGGTGTGTGATATGGATCTAATTTTTTCGCTTTTGACAAGACTTTAACTCTGTCGAAAAAGGAGTAGAGTGCGCGGCCTTATCCATCCAGCCCTTGATGTGCATGAGACCGCGTACTTCTGTTTCCGCTAGTCAGATCCCTTCCGCTTCCCCGTCGCGTCTGCCGCTGCGTATGGCGCTCTGGCTGCTCGACAGCCAGCGGCTGGGCAGCAAGCAAGGGGTCAAGCGGATTGCCGGCCGGCTGCTCAAACAGCCGGCGCGCGAGGGTGTGGTCGAAGCGCAGAGTCGCCTTGGCCGCTTGCTGTGTTGCGAGTGCGATGGCCAGCGTGACCGCCGGATCGGCCTGGAGCTGCTGCGTCAGGCGGCTCGCGCCGGAGACTGCCAGGCGCAGCTGGAGCTTGGCCGGTTGTACAGTCAGGCCGAGCACGCTGAGCCCGCCAAAGCACGGCAGTGGCTCGAGCAGGCTGCGGCTCAGGGGTCCCAGGAAGCCCTGCGCTTCCTTCAGCGCGTCAAGGGCTGACCGGCTCGCCTGACCGGCCTCCTGCGGCTGGTTATACTGCCCGGCATTTCGCCGGAGCCTCTCATGTCGTTCGATCCCCTTCATCTATTGGTTGGCCTGGCGCTCGGCCTGATCGCCCTGGCCGGGCTCTGTCTGTCCCTCCAGCGGCACCTGGCTGCTGGCCGCGCCGAGCAGGCAGCCCTCGATGAGCGCCTCCGTCAGGCGGTGCTCGCCGAGCAAGGTCTGGCGGCTCAGCTCGACGGCTGCAGGGGCGAGCTTGCCGAGTTGAACGGCATTCGATCAGCACAGCATGCCGAGCTGGCGGCGTTGCGTCGTGAGATCGAGTTGCTGCGGGCCCAGCGTGACGAGGATCTCGAAAGTATCGCCGACCTGCAGGCCGAACGTGACGCGCAGCAGGGCGAGCTGCGACGCCTGAGCGCGGCCCATGCCGCCCTGGATGCCGAACTGCGCGAACAGCAGAACTCGCATCAGCAGCGTCTCGCTGATCTTCAGGCTGCCCGTGACGAGCTGCGCGCACAGTTCGCCGAGCTCGCCGGCAAAATCTTCGACGAGCGCGAACAGCGCTTCAGCGAGTCCAGTCACGAGAGGCTGGGGCAGCTGCTGGAGCCGTTGAAAGAGCGCATCCAGACGTTCGAGAAACGCGTCGAGGAAAGCTATCAGAACGAGGCGCGCGAGCGCTTTTCCCTGGCCCGCGAGCTGGAACGTTTGCAGCAGCTGAACCAGCGGCTGGGCGATGAAGCGACCAACCTGACGCGCGCGCTGCAGGGCCAGAAAACCCAGGGCAACTGGGGTGAACTGGTGCTGGAGCGAGTGCTGGAACATGCAGGGCTGGAGAAGGGCCGCGAGTACCAGACGCAGGTCAGTCTGAAGAGTCCCGATGGCGAGCGCTTTCAGCCGGACGTGCTGATTCGCTTGCCCGGTGACAAGCAGGTGGTGGTGGATGCGAAGGTCAGCCTGACCGCCTATCAGGCGCTGACCTGTGCCGAAGACGATAACAGTCGTGCCTTGGCGCTGAAGCAGCATGTGCAATCGCTGCGCAGCCATTTGAAAGGGCTGTCGGTGAAGGATTACCAGCGTCTGGATGGGCTGCACAGTCTGGACTTCGTATTGCTGTTCGTTCCGATCGAGGCGGCGTTCGCGGCGGCCTTGCAGGCCGACCCGGAGCTGTTTCAGGAGGCCTATGGTCGGCATGTGGTAATCGTCAGCCCGACCACGCTGCTGGCCACCCTGCGAGTCATCGACAGCCTCTGGCGGCAGGAGCGGCAGAGCCAGAACGCACGCGAAATCGCCGAGAAGGCCGGGGCGCTGTACGACAAGTTCGTCGCCTTCATTCAGGACCTCGACGAAATCGGCAGCCGGTTGCAGCAGCTCGATCGCGCCTACCTGGCAGCGCGCACCAAGCTCAGCGATGGGCGCGGCAATCTGGTAGGGCGCGCCGAGCAACTCAAGGCGCTTGGCGCTCGGGCCAGCAAGCGCCTGCCGGGCGACTGGCTGGAGCGGGCCGGTGCCGAAGCGGTTGGCGAGGCGGGCGACTGAGCGTCGGCTGGCTCAGCCCAGCAGCAACACCGCAAGCGCTGTCAGCAGGCCAGCGAACATGATCGGCAGCGTGCGCAGGGCCAGCTCGCGGCCGCCTATCACCGCGATCAGCATGGCCTTGACCAGGCTATTGCTCAGCGCCGCAAACACGATGCCACGCGCCGCTACCTCGTGGCTGAGTCCGTCGCGCGCCTTGCTGGCCAGCGACAGGGTAATCGCATCGACATCGGTCAGGCCCGCCAGCAGCGAAACCAGGTAGATGCCGGCGTCGCCCAGCCAGCGCCGGGCGCCTTCCACCAGCAGAAGAATCAGCACGAGCAGGGCGGCAAAGCGCAAGGCCGGGCCCAGCTCGAACGGGTTTCTGAGCAGCGGTTCGGGATTGTCATCGGCTGTTCGCGCGGCGCGCAGATAGTAGAAGAGCGCGCCGACGGCGTAGATGGCACCAGCACACGCCAGCGGCAGCGTCAGACCGGACAGCAGCGGCGGATTGACCAGCCCCACCTCCAGCAGCACGCGCGGAAACATCAGCGCCGAAGTCGCCAGCAGGCCGGCCGCCAGAGCGGCGCGCAGCTTCGGTGCATTAAGCCGGGCCAGCGTGATGGTCATGGCCGTGGAGGAGACGATACCGCCAAGCAGGGCGGTCACCAGCAGGCCATGACGAGTCCCGAGGACGCGGATCGCGACGTATGCGGCGAAGCCGATACCGGCGATCAACACGACCATCATCCAGGTCGTGTAGGGATTGAGCGCTTGCCAGGGGCCGTAACCCTGATTGGGCAGCGTCGGCAACAGGACGACGGAGATGAACAGCATCTTCAATGCGCCGCCCAGCTCGGCCTCGCTGAGCCGCTTGAGTGCTTGGTGCAGGCGCGCTTTGAGGCTGAGCAGCAGGGCCACGACGATCGCACAGGCCGCTGCCAGCTGCCGGCTTTCCGCCACGGCCAGACTGCCGAGGACGAAAGTCAGCAACAGGGCGACCTCGGTAGTCATGCCGTGATCGCCGCTGCGCCGGGCATCGATCACGTAGCCGGCGATCACCAGCAGCGCCAGCATGCAGAACATGGCGACCCAGGCGATTGCGCCTAAATGGCTGGTGCTGATTGCGGCGAGCCCGCCGAACAGACCGGCCAGGCCAAAGGTGCGGATGCCGGCGACCAGTTCCTGGCCGGGACTCTCCCGGCCACTCCAGCTGCGTTCGGTACCTATCAGCAAGCCGACGGCCAGGGCCGTGGCGAGATTCAGAAATAGCTCGATTGTCATCGCTCACCTAGCGGCGCTGTCAGCAGATTGCCAGCAGTGTAACCGGCCGTGCGGCAGAGGGCTCGTGGCGCGGCAGGTGGCCTGGCGCCCACGGATCCGATGCGCTCAGCGCAGGGTCAGGTGGCGGCTCATCAGTGCACGCAACGCAGCGGGTTTGACCGGCTTGGCCAGGTAGTCCAGGCCGCTGGCATGGATTGCCGCCACCAGCTCCGGGCGGCCGTCAGCGCTGATCACCACGCCAGGTATCGGCTCGCCAAGACGAGTGCGCAACCAGGCCATCAGTTCGGTACCGGTCTGGCCTTCGTCCAGGTGGTAGTCCACCAGCACCAGTTGCGGGCGGATGTCCTCGGCCAGCAGCGCCTCGCAGTCGGCGCGGTTGCGGGCGGTCCAGACCTGGCAGCCCCAGCGCGTGAGCAGGCTGTTCATGCCGACCAGGATACTGTCCTCGTTATCGATGCACAGCACCTGGGTGCCGGTCAGCGCGCTGAGCTGCGGCTCGCCGCGCTTGACTGCCGGGCGGGGCTGGCTGACCGAGCGCGCGATCGGGACGGTGACGCTGAACACGCTGCCCTTGCCGGGCCAGGAACGGACCTCCAGCGGATGGCCGAGCACGTGACACAGGCCGTCGGCGATTGCCAGGCCCAGTCCCAGGCCCTTCTCGGCGCGCGTCTGATGACTGTCCAGCCGCTTGAACTCCTCGAAAATCACTTTCAGCTTGTCTTGTGGAATGCCCGGGCCGCGGTCCCAGACTTCCAGCCGCAGCGACGATCCCTGCCGGCGTACGCCCAGCACCACGCGACCCTTGGCGTAGCGGAACGCATTGGTCAGGAAGTTCTGCAGCACCCGTCGCAGCAGGCGTATGTCACTGTCCACGCGCAGCTTGCTGCCGTGCACTCGCAGGGTGATGCCTTGCTCGCGGGCGAGCGCCGTGAATTCGGTGCTCAGCGTGTCGAACAGCGTCGCCAGCGGGAACGGATTGCGATCTGGAGTGACTCGGCCGCTTTCCAGGCGTGAGATGTCCAGCAGGTCGGTGATCAGGTCCTCGGCCGAACGCAGCGAGCTGTCCAGATGCTGGATCAGCTCCTGCGCCTCCTTGGGCAATGCGCTCTGCTGGTGCGACAGCGCCGCGGAGAACAGCCGGGCCGCATTGAGCGGCTGCATCAGGTCATGGCTGACCGCAGCGAGGAAGCGGGTCTTCGACTGGTTGGCGGCTTCGGCGGTGCTCTTGGCTTCGATCAGTGCCTGGTTGAGCTGCGACAGCTCCTGGGTGCGCTCGCTGACGCGCTGCTCGAGCCCCTCGTTGGCGTCTTTCAGCGCGCGTTCGGCCTCGCGGTAGGCGGTGATGTCGCTGAAGCTCATGACGAAGCCCCCGCCAGGCATTGGGTTGCCGATCAACTCGACCACGCGACCGTTGGGGAACAGCCGCTCGGAGGTGTGGGCACGGCCCTGGCGCATCCAGTACAGGCGCTTGGCCACATGGGTATCGGGATCGCCCGGGCCGCACAGGCCGCGCTCGGCGTTGTAGCGGATGATGTCGGCGATCGGGCGGCCGATGTAGACCAGCCCGTCCGGATACTCGAAGAGTTCGAGATAACGATGGTTCCAGGCCACCAGGCGCAGCGACTGGTCGACTACGCTGATGCCCTGGGTGATGTTTTCGATCGCGCCCTGCAGCAGTGCGCGGTTGAACTGCAGCACTTCCGAGGCTTCGCCGACGATGCGCACCACGTCGTCGACCTGCATGTCGCGGCCTTCGAGGGCGGCCTTGACCACTGCACGGGTGGAGGAAGCACCGAGCACGCCGGCCAGCAGGCGCTCGGTATGTGCGATCCATTGGCCATCGGCCTGCAGCCTGGGCGAGAAGTCCTGGCCATGGCGGCGGGCGAAGCGATGGAAGCTCTGTTCGGCCCGCTCGGCGCCGACGAAGCGGGAGGCGAGCATCAGCAGGTCTTCGACCCGTATGGCAAGCAGGCGGCGGCCGCCAGTCGGCGAGGCGATTTCCTGGCCGATGAAGCGGCTTGCCTGCCAGTGTTCGGCGACATGTGTCTGACTCAGGATCGACACCCAGAAGAACAGCGTCGCATTGCCCACCAGCGACAGGGTCACGCCCAGGGTCAGTCCGCTGAGGCCGAAACCGAGGCCGCCGTTGTACATCCAGCTCAGGCCCGGGAACATTTCCAGCGGCCAGCCCAGCAGAGGAACAATCAGCGTATAGAACCAGATTGCCGCGCCGGCGGTCAGGCCGGCGAACACGCCGCGACGGTTGGCCTGCTTCCAATACAGCGCACCAACCATCGCCGGGGCCAGCTGAGTGATGGCGGCGAAGGCGATCTGGCCGATTGTAGCCAGCGATGCCGTGGAGCCGAGCAGGCGGTAGCTGACATAGGCGAGCAGCAGGATCACGACGATGCTGATGCGACGTACCGAGAGCATCCAGTGACGGAACGCCTCGAACGGGCGCTCCGTTTCCTGTCGACGTAGCAGCCAGGGCAGCAGCATGTCGTTGGAGACCATGGTCGACAGCGCCACGCTGGCGACGATGACCATGCCGGTCGCCGCCGAAGCGCCGCCGATGAAGGCCAGCAGCGCCAGCCACGGATGCAGTTCGGCCAGCGGCAGGCTGATCACGAAGGAGTCAGGAGTGACGCCCGCCGGCAGCAGCATTTGCCCGGCAAGCGCGATCGGCACGACGAACACGGCGGCCAGCACCAGGTAGAGCGGGAATACCCAGCGCGCCAGGCGGAAGTCGCGCGGCTCGATGTTTTCCACTACCGAAACGTGAAACTGCCGCGGCAGACAGACGATCGCCATCATCGCGACGGTGGTCTGGACCAGCATGGCTGACCAGTTGACGCCTTCGCTCCAGAATCCGGCAAGGTCCGGCGAGTCATAGGCCTGATTGAACAGATCGCCAAAGCCGTCGAACAGGCCGAAGGCGACGAAGGCGCCCACCGCCAGGAATGCCAGCAGCTTGATCAGTGATTCGAAAGCGATCGCCAGGACCATGCCTCGATGGTGCTCGGTGACATCCAGGTTGCGCGTGCCGAAGAGAATGGTGAACAGCGCCAGGACGATCGAGACGATGAGCGCGGTGTCGCGGGTGCCGGTTCCTGCAGCCTCGATGTTGATGCCGCTCAGCACGTTCACCCCGAGCACGATGCCCTTGAGCTGCAGCGCGATGTACGGCAACACACCGACCAGGCAGATCAGCGTGACCACCACCGCCAGCAGCTGCGACTTGCCGTAGCGCGCGGCGATGAAGTCGGCGATGGAGGTGATGTTTTCCTGCTTGCTGATCATGATCATCTTCTGGATCACGTGCGGCGCGAACAGCATGAGCAGGATCGGACCCAGATAGATCGGCAGGAACGCCCACAGCTGCTCGGTGGACTGGCCGACGGCACCGAAGAAGGTCCAGCTGGTGCAGTACACCGCCAGAGAGAGGCTATAGACCCAGGGCCGCAGGCGCGGCGACATGGAGGCGCTGTTACGGTCACCATAGAAGGCGATGGCGAACAGAATGGCCATATAGACGAGGGCGACCGCGGCGATCAGCCCGCCTGACAGCGTCATGCAAACTCCAGAAAGCGAAGGTAGATGCCAGGAGGATGGCTTCGGTTGGCCGGTAGGGCGCCGAATTCAATCAGCTCTGGCGACTCTTTAATATGAGGATTGGCGAAGTTTCGCAGCAATGGCACGCCCCGTATGCAGGGTTGCGACCAAGGTCGCATGTGTCTAGCACGGGCCTGCCAGCACCATCACCGGCTGTCCGCCGGCCACGGCATCGCGTCCACCTTGGGTTACTGTCTCGGCATCGCCGGTCCGTACCTACCGATCACAGGAGAATGTCATGCTTACCCCGCGCCCGGTAACCCTGCAGCGTGGTGCGCTGCGCCTGGAGCCGCTGATGGAGGCGGATATCCCTGAACTCGTCGCGCTGGCAGAACGCAACCGTGCAGAGCTGGTTTACATGAACGGGCCGTTGCGCCCGGACTGGTATCGCCACGCGCTGGCCGAGCAGCGTGAGGGGCGGGCGGTGGTGTTCAGCGTGCGGATGGCCGACCGACTGATCGGTACCACGCGCTTCGCCGACTTCAACACCGGCCTGCCAGCCGCCGAACTGGGCTGGACCTGGCTGGACCAGGCGGAGCATGGCACCGGCCTGAACGCCTCGATCAAGTTCCTCCTGCTGCGGCACGCCTTCGAGGAGTGGCAGCTGGTGCGTCTGCAGCTGAAGACCGCCGCCAGCAACCTGCGCTCGCAGCGGGCCATCGAGAAGCTCGGTGCCGAGCGCGAGGGGCTGCTGCGCAATCATCGGCGGCTGGCCGACGGTCGGCTGGATGACACCGTGCTGTACAGCATCACTGACCGCGACTGGCCGCAGGTCCGGCAGCGCCTGGCGGCCGACTGACTGCCCGGGCGGAGCTTCGCCTGGCGCCATCAGTTCGGTTATCGTGCGCTGCTTTGCCGCACAGCGGCTCGAATCATGCGGGGTTCCTTGGCTGTCATGCCGTCGTCTGACGAGGCGTGTAGGATTCTCGCCATGAGGTCTACAGGAGTTCCGATGTCCCGCTCGCAAGAGTTCGTCCATGGTTGCCGTGACATATTGCCCTTGATCCTCGGTGCGATCCCGTTCGGCATCATCTTCGGCACCCTGGCGGTGGGCGCCGGCCTGTCCGGCTGGCAGACCATGGGCATGTCGGCGCTGGTCTTCGCCGGCTCGGCGCAGTTCATCGCCATTACCCTGATCACCGGTGGGGTCGGTGCGGTGGTGGTGCTGCTGACGACCTTCGTGGTGAACCTGCGGCATGCGCTGTACAGCGCGGCGCTGCAGCCGTTCGTGAGGCACCTGCCTGGGCGTTGGCGCGTGCCCCTGGCCTTCTGGCTGACGGACGAAGCGTTCGCCGTGGTGCAGAACCGCTATGCCAGGGACGATGCGTCGCCGTACAAGCACTGGTACTTTCTCGGCGCCGCGCTGACGATGTATCTCAACTGGCAGCTTTCCACACTGGTCGGCGTCGCCTTCGGCCAGGCCGTGCCGGATATCGCCCGTTGGGGACTGGACTTCGCCATGATCGCCACCTTCATCGGCATCGCTGTGCCGATGATGCGCACGCGCCCACAGGTGGCGTCGGCAGTGGTCGCTGGCGGCGTGGCGCTGCTGACCTGGGAACTGCCCTACAAGCTAGGGCTAATAGCCGCCGCGCTGGCGGGAATCGTCATCGGTGTATGGCTGGAGCGCCGGGCCGAAACCGCTGCGCGACTGCAGGGGGCGCTATGAATACCTGGCTGCTGATCCTCGGCATGCTGGCAATCACCTTCGTGATCCGCTACAGCTTCTTTGCCTGGCCTGATCTGCGCTTTCCGCGTGCCATCGAACAGGGCCTGCATTACGTGCCGGTGGCGGTACTGACCGCCATCGTGGTGCCCGGAATGCTGCTGCCGGACGGGCAGTGGGCACTGAGCTGGAACAACGCTTACCTGCTGGCCGGGCTGCTGGCTATCGCCATCGCCGCGGTCAGTCGCAACCTGCTGGCGACCATTGCCGGCGGTCTGCTGAGCTTCTTCGCGCTGCGCTGGGCGCTCGGGCAGTTGCCGATATGAGCGGCGAGTCGTCGAGAACTGCTGCGCGTACGGCGCCGGTCGGAAGTGCCCAGGCGTCGTGCTCGCAGTTCCGTCTGCTTGGCAAGCGCCGGTTTCTGCCGTTCTTCTGTACCCAGCTGCTGGGCGCATTCAACGACAATGTGTTCAAGCAAGCCCTGATCCTGGCGATTCTGTTCAAGCTCGGTACGAACGCCGACAAGAGCCTGCTGATCAATCTCTGCGCTCTGCTGTTCATTCTGCCGTTCTTTCTCTTTTCCGCGCTGGGCGGGCAGTTGGGTGAACGCTTCGAGAAGGCCGTGCTGATCCGTCGGATCAAGTTCGCCGAGATCCTCATCATGCTGGCCGGTGCCTTGGGGATGCTGCTGGGCAACCTGCCGCTGCTGCTGGTGGTGCTGTTCTGCATGGGCACCCAGTCGGCGCTGTTCGGCCCGGTCAAGTATTCGATACTGCCGCAGCAACTGACGGAGGACGAACTGGTCGGCGGCAACGCGCTGGTTGAAATGGGGACGTTCCTGGCCATTCTCGGCGGCACCATCGGTGCGGGTGTGCTGATGGCGAGCGACGCCTATGCCGAGTGGGTGGCACTCAGCGTGGTGCTGATCGCCCTGGTCGGGTACCTGGCCAGTCTAGCGATTCCCGCCGCGACGGCCGCCTTGCCAACCTTGCATATGGACTGGCACGTGCTGCGCCAGTCGTGGCGGATTCTGCGGCTGGGCTTCGGCCAGCAGCGCGCCGTGTCACGGGCCATGCTGGGCAATTCCTGGTTCTGGTTTCTCGGTGCCACCTACCTGACCCAGATCCCGGCCTTCTCCAAGGACTACCTGGGTGGCGATGAAAGCGTGGTGACGCTGATCCTCACCCTGTTCTCGGTAGGCATCGCGCTGGGCTCCCTGCTGTGCGAGCGGCTGTCACGGCATCACGTTGAAATCGGCCTGGTCCCGTTCGGGGCGATCGGCCTGAGCCTGTGTGGTGGGCTGCTCTGGTGGCATGCCGGCGCGCATCCGCAGCCTGCAGCGAGTGTGGACTGGCTGGCACTGCTGGGCGAGCCGTCGGCCTGGTGGGTATTGATGGACATCCTCGGGCTGGGAATCTTCGGCGGCCTGTACATCGTCCCGCTGTATGCGCTGATTCAGTCGCGCAGCGTGGCGTACGAGCGTTCGCGGGTGGTGGCGGCGAACAATATTCTCAACGCGCTGTTCATGGTCGGCTCGGCGATCATCGCGATCGTGCTGCTGGTCGTGCTGAAACTGTCGATACCGCAGCTGTTCCTGGTCGTCTCGCTGCTCAGCGTGCTGGTCTGCGGTGCGCTGTTCATCGATGCACCGGAGTTCATCGAGCGCTTCCTGCTCTGGGCTCTGGGCCAGCGGCTGGGCGGGATCCTGCTGACGCAGATCGGCCTGCGCTGAGGCGGAAGGGGGGAGGGGCGCCGCGCGGCGCCCCGTGCGGTCAGATGCCCTGCGGAACCTCTTCGCCGCCGAAGGCCTCGAACAGCGCCGGCAGGAACTCGCGGAAGGTCATCATCATCAGCAGGAAACTGGCGTCCTGCTGGGCGAGCGCGTCGTCGCCACCGTCCTGTTCGGCCTGGTCCTGCAGCAGTTCTTCGAAGCGCAGGCGCTTGATGATCAGCTTGTCGTCCAGTACGAAGGACAGCTTGTCCTGCCATGCCAGGGACAGCTGGGTGACCTGCTTGCCGGCTTCCATATGCTGCTGGATCTCGTCGCTGGTCAGGTCCTGACGCTTGCAGCGCACCACACCGCCGTCTTCGTGGGTGTCACGCAGTTCGCATTCGTCCAGCACGAAGAAGTCGTCCGCGGCCTTCTGAGTCTTCACCCAGTCGGTAAGCGTGGCGCTGGGCGCGATCTTCACCGTCAGCGGGCGCACCGGCAGCGAGCCGATCGCTTCACGCAGGGTGGACAGCAGGTCTTCGGCCTTCTTCGGGCTGGCCGAGTTGACCAGGATCAGCCCGCGCTCGGCATCGATCGCGGCGAAGGTGCCGGACTTGCGGATGAAGGCACGCGGAAGGAAGGCCTGGATGATCTCGTCCTTGATCTGGTCGCGTTCCTTCTTGTAGACCTTGCGCATCTGCTCGGCCTCGATTTCGTCGACCCTCTCCTTCACTGCATCCTTGACCACGCTACCGGGCAGGATACGTTCTTCCTTGCGCGTGGCGATCAGCAGAAAGCCCTGGCTGGCGTGCACCAGCGGGGCGTCTTCACCCTTGCCGAACGGCGCGACGAAACCATAGGTGCTCAGTTCCTGGCTGGCGCAGGGGCGGGCGGGTTTGGCGGCCAGTGCAGCTTCGAGAGTCTCGGCATCTAGAGCGACGTTCTGGGTGAGACGGTATACGAGCAGATTGCGAAACCACATGGCGGGGTAGATCTCCGGGGAAACAAAGGAGGGCATTATTCCTGCCTGGCTGGCTGAGGCCAACCCTGAAGCAAGTTAATGCGCAGCGGGCCGGATAAAATGGCTGGCAAAGCAGGGTTTTCCTAAGTCCTTGGAACTTCTGCAAATTTTTTTTCAAAAGGGGGTTGCCAAGGTTCGGAACCCTCTCTAGAATGCGCCCCACTTCGAGAGCAAACGGGTGATTAGCTCAGCTGGGAGAGCATCTGCCTTACAAGCAGAGGGTCGGCGGTTCGATCCCGTCATCACCCACCACTCGAGGTTTAGCGCAGCGGTAGTTCAGTCGGTTAGAATACCGGCCTGTCACGCCGGGGGTCGCGGGTTCGAGTCCCGTCCGCTGCGCCATATTAGCTTCACGGGAACACTGAACGCCCTGAAGCACCGAAGAAAACGGCCTTAGTAGGCCGTTTTTTTTTGCCTGCTTTTCCGGGATGCCACGCCGTCCCTGTTCATGCCCCCCCTGCGGCAAAATGCTACGCGCTTCCTTTCTTTGCCATCTCTTTACGATCCTGGTCGGGAGGCGCGGTAGCCAGTGCCTGGATGCGCTGCTAAGCTCGGCCATCCGCTTTCGGTAAGTCCCAACTGCGTAATTAAGGAAACAGCATGAGACTGAGACATCAACGTTTGGCACCTGCGATCGCCCTGGTCGGCCTGGTACTGGCCGGCTGCGACTCGCAGACCAGTGTCAAACTGGACACTCCGGCGCAGAAGGCGTCCTACGGCATCGGCCTGAACATGGGCAAGAGCCTTGCGCAGGAGGGCATGGATGATCTCGATTCCAAGGCTGTGGCGCAGGGCATCGAAGATGCCATCGGTAACAAGGAGCAGAAGCTGACCGACGAGCAGCTGATGGAGGCCTTCACCTTCCTGCAGACCCGCGCTGAAGAGCGCATGGCCGAGATGAATGCCAAGGCGGTCGAGGCGGGCAAGAAGTTCCTCGAGGAGAACGCCAAGCGCGAAGGCGTGAAAACCACCGAGTCCGGCCTGCAGTACGAAGTCGTCAAGTCGGCCGAAGGTCGTCAGCCGACCGAGAACGACGTGGTGACCGTTCACTACGAAGGCAGTCTGACCGATGGCACCGTCTTCGACAGTTCGATCAAGCGCGGCAGTCCGATCGATCTGCCGGTTGGCGGCGTGATTCCTGGCTGGGTCGAAGGCCTGCAGCTGATGCACGTCGGGGAAAAGTTCAAGCTGTACATCCCGAGCGAGCTGGCTTACGGCGAGCAGAGCCCGAGCCCGCTGATTCCGGCGAATTCGGTGCTGGTGTTCGATCTCGAGCTGCTGGATATCAAGGGCGACGAAGCCGAGCAGCCTGCCGAGGCCGCTGAGCAGCAATAAACGGAACCGCTGGAAACGAAAACGCCCCGATCTGATCGGGGCGTTTTGCTTTGCGTCGGTTTCCGGCGGATCAGTCGTCCATCTGCGACTGCAGGTAGTTCTCCAGGCCCACCTTGTCGATCAGGCCCAGCTGCGTTTCCAGCCAGTCGATGTGCTCTTCCTCGGACTCGAGGATGTCTTCCAGCAGCTCACGGCTGCCGTAGTCACCGACGCTCTCGCAGTAGGCGATGGCCACCTTCAGGTCCTGTACGCCACCCTGTTCCAGCTTGAGGTCGCACTCAAGCATTTCGCGGGTATTCTCGCCGATCAGCAGCTTGCCGAGATCCTGCAGGTTCGGCAGGCCTTCCAGGAAGAGGATGCGCTTGATCAGCTTGTCGGCATGCTTCATCTCGTCGATGGATTCGTCATACTCGTGCTTGCCGAGCTTGCCGAGACCCCAGTCTTCATACATGCGCGCATGCAGGAAATACTGGTTGATGGCTACCAGCTCGTTGCCGAGGATCTTGTTGAGATGCTGAATGACCAGCTTGTCGCCTTTCATGAAGTTAGCCTGCCTGGAACGGTGGTGATTGATGCAGTCTGGCCAGCGTCGGGCGAGCTGTCAAACCTAAGTCCTTGAATGCAAAAGCCTAAATCTAGTGAGAATGGTTGCGTTCTGCATCCTGGTGGGCAACTGGCTGATTTGCAGGCAAAAAAAAGCCGGGCAGGGCCCGGCTTTCAAGGCTTCAGTCTGTCAAGCCTGAACAAAGCTCGCGGGGTAGGCCAGGGCCGCCTGGGCGTTCTGCACGTCGCTGAGCGTTTCGCGAACGACCTGCTTGGCGACGCATGCGCATTTGCCGCACTGGGTGGCGACGCCGGTCGCTTCGCGAACCTCACGATAGCTGCAGCAGCCCTCGTAGATGGCATCGCGAATCTGGCCGTCGGTGACACCCTGGCAAAGACAGACGTACATAGAGCACTACCCGTTGAATTCGTTGACGGAAGTGATGCTAATCAGAATGAGAATAATTGTCAAAGATCGTTCGTCGGCTGGCCGATGACAGCCACTCGAACAATGTGCCGCCGCCGCGATTGCCATGCCCTGCGAGGGCCGGCGTCCGTCGGCGTGAGCTGGCTCGGCGTAGGGCGGGGGCGTAAACTGCCTGCCTTTTCTGAAGCTGCCTGTTGCCCGCGCCTGACGCGGGACAAGGCCGTCCCGACGGAGCCGCGCTGTGCATCTGAGCGTTCCCACCCTGACGCTGGTGGATATATATGTGCTGCTCCTGCTTGGCGTGCTGATGTTCTTCGCCTGGCGCAGCGGGCAGCGTGATGCGACGCTGGGCTTCACCTGCCTGATGCTGCTGTTCGGGACGGTTTCAACCGTGCTCGGCTGCCTGCGCGGAATGGGGATCGACGTGGTGCCGATCATGCTCGGCAACATCGCCCTCCAGCTCGCGCTGGCCATGAACTGGACGGCGATGCGCACGTTCGTCGGTCGACCGCCGCACCTGCCCGGAATATTGGCCGGGGCGCTGCTATGGGGCGGGCTGTGCCTGGTGCCTGCGTTTTATTCATCCCTGACCGCTCGGCTATTGCTGGCTTCGGCGCTGACGGTCGTCTACACCCTGCTTGCGATGTCCGAGCTCTGGCGCAGCCGGCAGCGACTATCGGTTTCGCTGCGGCCGGCCATGGGCCTGATGCTGCTTCACGTATCGTTCTATCTGCTGCGCATGGTGGTCGACCGCGGTCAGCCGTTCGGTGACGCCGATCAGGTGAGCTTCTTTGCCTTCGTGATCTTCGAGACGTTGCTCTATGCCATTGGCATTTCCTTCGTCACCCTGGCGATGGTTCGCGAGCGTGCCGAGCAGCAGTATCGGCACGCCTCGCTCAGCGATCCGCTCACCGGCATCGGCAACCGACGCTCTTTCATCGATGCCGGGCAGGCCCTGCTGCAGCGCTGTCGTGCGCGCGGCGAGCCGGTGACGCTGCTGCTCTGCGATCTGGACTTCTTCAAGCGGCTCAACGACACCTTCGGTCATCAGGCCGGCGATCGTGCGCTGATCGACTTCGGCCAGGTGATCGCCCGGCGAATGCGACGTCAGGACGTGTTCGGGCGGATCGGCGGAGAGGAATTCGCCTGTCTGCTGGCCGATGCCGATGCGCTTGTCGGCCGGGAGGTGGCCGAGCGTATTCGCGGCGAGTTCGCCGCCATGCCCTTCGCCGAGCAGGGGCAGCTGAGTGTCAGCATCGGCGTGGCGACCACCATCTCCCGCTACGAACTCGACGAGCTGATGGCGCAGGCGGACCGGGCGCTCTATGCCGCCAAGGCGGCCGGGCGCAACTGCACTCGCCTGGCGAATGGTGACGCCGAGGCCCAGGACGGCGCAGCGCTTACCCGCGGTGCGCCCGGGGTCGGGCTTTGAGTTAGACTGCCTGCCTTTTTTCCGACCAAGAAGCCCGCCTCATGGCCCTGCAAGCGACACCCTACAAAGTCGAGTTGAATCTCACGGACCTGGACCGTGGCGTCTATGAAAACCTGCGCTTCACGGTAGCCAGGCACCCCTCGGAAACCGAGGAGCGTCTGGGTGTGCGTCTGATCGCCTATGCATTGTGGTACAGCGAGCAGTTGGCGTTCGGCCGCGGGTTGTCCGATGTGGATGAGCCGGCACTGTGGGAGAAGAGCCTGGATGGCCGCATCCTCCACTGGATCGAGGTCGGCCAGCCGGATGCCGAGCGTCTGACCTGGTGTTCGCGACGTGCCGAGCGCGTCAGCCTGCTGGCGTACGGCAACCTGCGGGTCTGGCAGAGCAAGGTGATTGATGCGGTGAAGGGGCTGAAGAACCTGTCCATCGCCAGCATCGACTCCGAGGCGCTGGCCGCGCTGGTCAAGGACCTGCCGCGTAGCCTGCAGTGGGGCGTGATGATCAGCGACGGCACCTTGTTCATCACCGACGAACGCGGCCAGTTCGAGGTATCGCTCGGCTGGCTGCTCGGCGAGCGCTGATCGCGCTCGCGTATGTGGCGGTCAGGACTGCCAGAATTCCAGCAGGGCGTTGAACGACATCACCACCCCGACCGCCGTGGCCACCATCGCCAGCAGGCCGAACACCAGCATCCAGGTCGGGTGGCGATACCGGTCGCCGACGATTGCCGGCTTGCGCGACGCCAGCAGCACGCAGCCCAGCGCCAGCGGCAGCACCAGGGCATTCAGCGTGCCCGCCACCACCAGAACCTTCACCGGCTGTCCGACCAGGCTGTAGATGAGCGTCGAGCAGGCGATGAAGCCGATCACCATACGCTGGTTGTGGCGGCGGATGCTGTCGTGCAACGAGTACATGAAGGTGACGCTGGTGTAGGCGGCGCCGATCACCGATGACACCGAGGCGGCCAGCAGTACCACGCCGAAGATCTTGTAGCCGACCGTGCCCATCGAGTGGGAGAACACCGAAGCGGCAGGGTTGCTCGGGTCGAGGCTGAGCCCCTGGCTGACGACTCCGAGCGCGGCCAGGAACAGGCAGATGCGCACAACGCCGGTAGTGGCGATGCCGGTGACCGCCGCTCGGGTGACCAGCCTGACGTTCTCGACGCCAGTGATGCCGGCTTCCACCAGCCGGTGCCCGCCGGAGAACGAGATGTAGCCGCCAACGGTACCGCCCACCAGTGTCACGATCGGCAGCAACAGGATCAGCGGATCGTCCGGGTTGAAGCTGCGATTGACCGCCTCGAGCAGCGGTGGGCTCGACTGCAGCATGGCGTAGCCGATCATGCAGAGCATCACCAGCCCCAGCACCTGCATCACCGAATCCATTACGCCCTTGGCATTGCGCAGCAGGAAGATGCCGATGATCAGCACCGCGGCGATCAGCGAGCCGATCACCGGCGGGATGCCGAAGATGACGTTCATGGCCAGCCCGGCACCGCCGATGTTGCCGATGTTGAAGGCGATGCCGCCAAGCACGATGAAGGCCGAGATCAGGTGGCCGACGCCGGGGATCACCCGGTTGGCGACATCCTGGCCGCGCAGGTTGGCGACGGTGATGATCCGCCAGATGTTGAGCTGGGCGCCGATATCGATCAGCAGCGAGACCAGAATGGCGAAGGCGAAGCTCGCCAGGTATTTCTCGGTGAACAGCGAGGTCTGGGTCAGAAAGGCCGGACCGATGGACGACGTCGCCATGATGAAGATGGCGCCGCGAAGCACGTTGCGCTGGGAGGGTGTGGCTCGTTCGGCTTGCGTAGGTTGCATTGGATACCTTCTTTTTTCTTGGCGTTGGGGCAGGTAGGGAAATGCAGCCGTGCAGCGAGTGCCCGGCAAGATTGTTGTTGTTTGGTGATGCGCAAAACCGTGTCGGGTCAGATCACCCCCAGCTGTTCGTCGCGCAGGTCGGTGATGAACATGTGCCCTGGCGCGTGGGTGATGACCAGCTCCGGCCGAGCCTGCATCGCCACCGCCTGGGGCGTCACGCCACAGGCCCAGAACACCGGGACCTCGCCCTCGCGCAGCTCGGACGGCTCACCGAAATCCGGTTTGGCCAGGTCTGCGATGCCCAGCAGTCGCGGGTCGCCGACATGCACGGGGGCGCCATGCACGGAGGGAAATCGCGATGTGACCTGCACGGCGCGCACCACCTTGTTCGCAGGCATCGGCCGCATGCTCACTACCATCGGCCCGCTCAGGCGGCCGGCGGGCTGGCAGGCGATGTTGGTGCGGTACATCGGGACGTTGTGGCCGTCCTCGATGTGCCTGACTGGCACGCCGTTGGCCAGCAGCGCAGCCTCGAAACTGAAGCTGCAGCCGATGAGGAAGGCCACCATGTCGTCCTCCCAGAAGGGCGTGATGTCCTGCACCTCCTGATCGAGCTCGCCATTGCGGTAGATGCGGTAGCGCGGGAAGTCCGTGCGGATATCGGCGCCTGGCGCCGCGTGCCGTGGCTCGAAGCTACCCGGGTCGGTGACGTCCAGCAGCGGGCAGGGTTTGGGGTTGCGCTGGCAGAACAGCAGGAAGTCGTAGGCCAGCTCACGCCGCACGATCATGAGATTGGCCTGGGCATAGCCATTGGCCAGGCCGGCGGTCGGGCCGTCGAATTCGCCCTGGCGAATCCGCTCGCGCAGTGCGGCGGGGGACAGGTCTCGGTAGGCGGTCAGGTTCATATCCATCACTCCGTCGTGGTCCGTTGCCAGCTGGCGAGCAGCCGCCGCTGCTCGCGTTGTGCGCGTTCCAACGCCACCGGCTTCAGGCGCAACACGGTGCCGGGCATGCATTGGGCCAGCTGCGCGACTGCCAATGGCGTGAGTGCGCCAAGGCGCGGGTAACCGCCGATGGTCTGGCGGTCATTGAGCAGGATGATCGGCTGACCGTCCGCCGGAACCTGAATAGCGCCCAGCGGCACGCCTTCGGAGATCATGGCCGAGCGCGCGCAGCGCAGGGTCGGTCCCAGCAGGCGAACACCCATGCGGTCGGCGCGCTGGTCGACGGTCCAGTCGCTGTTGAACGCATCGAACAGGCTCTGCCCGGTGAAATCGCCGATCTGCGCCCCCAGTACCACCGATAGCCCGGCGCCGGGCAGCGGCACCAGCGCCTGCTCGGGTAGGTTGCGCATCGTCGTGGCGTGGCCGCGCCAGTGCAGTAGGTCGCCCTTGGCCAGCGGCTGGCCGTCGCCGTTCAGCCCACCGAGCTGCTCACGGCGTACCGTGGCACAGCTGCCCAGCACGGCCGGTGCGCTGAAACCGCCGGGCGCGGCGAGATAGGCACGAACACCCTGGCGCGGTTGACTGAAGATCAGTGTCTGACCTTCCCGGATGCGAAAGGCGCGCCCGGGCATGAGAGGCTCGCCATCGAGCGTCGCGCCGAGATCGGCGCCGCAGAGTGCGAGGCAGGCATCGGTCTGAGCGCGCAGGCTGAAATTGCCGAGGGTGATCTCCACCGTAGACGCCTGCAGCGGGTTGCCCAGCAGCCAGTTAGCCCAGCCGTGGGACAGCCAGTCAACGGCACCGCCCTGGGTCACGCCGAGGTGGCGAACGCCGCTGCGGCCGGCGTCCTGCAGAGTGGCCAGGGCTCCGGCCTGTTCGATCAGCAGGCTCATGCGGAGGCCTCCTGGAAGGGCGTGTCGTCGCCGCCGAGACGGATGAACTCGGCCCGCTCGATGGGCACGAAGCGCACGCGGTCGCCGGGTTGCCAGAGGCTGAAGCCGTCCAGTTCGCGGTCGAACAGGCGAACCGGGCTGCGGCCGATCAGGTTCCAGCCGCCCGGTGACACCAGCGGATAGATGGCGGTCTGGCGGTCGGCGATGCCCAGACTGCCGGCCGGCACCTGCTTGCGCGGCGTCGCCAGGCGTGGGCTGGCGAGGCGCTCGTCGACCAGCCCGAGAAAGGCGAAGCCGGGCGCGAAGCCGAGGGCGAAGACTTGATAGATATGCGTGCTGTGTCGCTCGATGACTCCCGCGACACCGAGGCCGCTGCGCTCGCCCAGCGCTTGCAGTTCCGGGCCGACGCTCGGGTCGTACCACACCGGTATGTCGTGCTGACGGGCACTCGTCGCCGCCGCCGGTTCCAGCCCATCGAGAGCCTGCCGCACATACTGGCGGGCCTGGTGATCGTCCAGTTGCGCCAGGTCGTACTGCACCAGCAGCGTGGTGTAGGAGGGCACCAGATCGATGAGTGCAGCGCCGAACGCATCCCGCACACGCTGAGTGGCGGCCAGCATCCACGACATATTGTCCTCGTCGATCTGATCGAACAGGCGCAGCACCAGGCTATCGATGCCGACCACCTCGATCCGCGGCGTCATGCGGGAAGCGCCTGCAGTGCCTGACGAATGCGCTGCACAGCGGCGATGGAGCCGGCGTTGTCGCCGTGCACGCAGAGCGTATCGGCCTGCAGGATCAGCGCGCTGCCATCGCTGGCGGTCAATGCTTCCCCCTTGGCCAGGCGCAAGGCCTGGTCGGCCACCGTTTCGGCATCGTGGTGCACGGCACCCGGCAGGTTGCGTGAGACCAGCATGCCGGCGGCGTCGTAGGCGCGGTCGGCGAACACCTCGAACCACAGTGTGATGCCGATTTCCGCCGCCATCGCCTGGCTTTCGCTGTTGTCGCGGGTAGACATGAGCATCAGCGGCAGGCTGGCACTGTAGGCCTTTACGGCGGTCATGACCGCGCGCAGCAGCTGTGGCTGGCGCATCATGTCGTTGTAGAGCGCGCCGTGGGGTTTGACGTAGCGGACCTGCGTGCCTTCGGCGCGGCAGATGCCGTCGAGCGCACCGATCTGATAGAGCAGCATGTTCTCCACTTCGGCCGGGCTGCAGGCCATGGAGCGCCGACCGAAGCCGACCAGGTCCGGATAGGCCGGGTGCGCGCCGATGCGCACGTCGTGCTGGCGCGCCAGTGCGACGGTGCGCCGCATGATCTGCGGATCGGAGGCATGGAAGCCACAGGCGATATTGGCGCAGTCGATGAACGGCATCACCTCGGCGTCCAGGCCCATGGTCCAGGCGCCGAAGCTTTCCCCTATGTCGCAATTGAGTAACAGACGACTCACGATGGCTGCTCCTTTCGAGATGGGCCGGTGCGGCGGTCGAAGTCGATACACTGATAAAGTATCGATAAATTATCAACGTATTTTTCCTGTCGACCGCCGAAGTGACCGCGCGGACATTGCTGTATCCTTGCCGCCCACCTCGATACGATCGACTGCCGCTTCTTCAATCAGGAACTCAGAATGGTTGACGCCAAAAGCTCCCGTCCGTTGCGATCCTCGATCGTCGCCTCGGCGCATCTTGCCGAGCAGTCCCAGGAGCTGTCCGAGCTCGAGTACGGCATCATCGTCGCCAGCGCCGCGCTGATGCGCTGGATGGAGCGCTGCATGCAGGCCTGCGGCACGGTGGAAATGAATGCACTGGACGTCATGGTGCTGCACAACCTCACCAGCCGGGGGCGGGCCAAGCGACAGGCGGATATCTGCCTGCTGCTCAACGTGGAAGATACTCACACGGTCACCTATGCCCTGAAGAAGCTCGGCAAGCTGGGTCTGGTGGAAGGCGCCAAGCAGGGCAAGGAAATGTTCTATCGCACCACTGACAAGGGGCGCGCGCTCTGTCAGGAGTACGCCGACATCCGCCGCGAATGCCTGATCGCCTCGTTCGAGAACCTCAACATCGACCCCGATGAAATCCATCGTCTGGCCGGCATGCTGCGTGCCATGTCCGGGCTGTACGACCAGGCCGCTCGCGCCGCCACCTCCCTGTAAACGACCTTCACCGAGCCCGGAATTCCATGCGTATCGAACCCCGCCCCCTGCCCGAGCAGCTGCCCAACCTCGGCGAGCTGCCGCCGCTGCTGCAGCGCCTCTACGCGGCCCGTGGCGTGACTTGCGCGGAGGAACTGGACAAGGGGTTGGCGCGGTTGATTCCTTATAAGCAGCTCAAGGGCATCGATGCCGCGGTCGAGCTGCTGGTCGAGGCGCTGGAAAAGCGCCAGCGCATCCTGTTCGTCGGTGACTTCGATGCCGACGGCGCCACCGCGAGCAGCGTCGGCGTGCTCGGCCTGCGTCAGCTGGGGGCGGCGCATGTCGATTATCTGGTGCCCAATCGCTTCGAATACGGTTACGGGCTGACGCCCGAAATCGTTGCCGTCGCCTTGCAGCGCGAACCCGACCTGCTGGTGACCGTCGACAACGGCATCTCCAGCGTCGATGGCGTCGCGGCGGCCAAGGCGGCCGGGTTGCGGGTGCTGGTCACCGACCATCACCTGCCCGGTCACGAGCTGCCGGCGGCCGATGCCATCGTCAATCCCAACCAGCCGGAATGTACCTTCCCGAGCAAGTGCATCGCCGGTGTCGGGGTGATCTTCTACGTGCTGCTGGCCCTGCGCGCACGGCTGCGTGACCTCGGCTGGTTCGCCCGTCAGGGCTGGCCCGAGCCGAACCTGGCCGAGCTGCTCGATCTGGTGGCGCTGGGCAGTGTCGCCGACGTGGTGCCGCTGGACGCCAACAACCGCATTCTGGTCCACCAGGGCCTGGCGCGAATTCGTGCGGGGCGGGCTCGGCCGGGGCTGCGGGCGATTCTCGAGGTTGCCGGGCGCGATCATCGGCGCATCACCTCCACCGACCTGGGCTTCATCCTCGGCCCGCGATTGAATGCGGCCGGTCGGCTGGATGACATGTCGCTGGGCATCGAATGCCTGCTCTGCGAGGACGAGGCGCTGGCGCGCGACATGGCGACCCAGCTCGACGAGCTGAACAAGGATCGCAAGGCCATTGAACAGGGCATGCAACGCGAGGCGCTGGCGCAGCTCAAGGATCTGCCACTGGAGGACCTGCCGTTCGGCCTGTGCCTGTTCGAGCCGGACTGGCACCAAGGGGTGATCGGCATCCTCGCCTCGCGCCTCAAGGAGCGCTACCACCGCCCGACCATCGCCTTCGCCGATGCTGGCGACGGGCTGCTCAAAGGGTCGGCGCGCTCGGTGCCGGGCTTTCATATCCGCGATGCGCTGGACGCGGTTGCCGCCAGGCATCCCGGCCTGATCAGCAAGTTCGGCGGGCACGCCATGGCGGCCGGGCTGTCGCTGCCACAAGCGAACTTCGGTGCCTTCGCCGCGGCCTTCGATGCCGAAGTGCGCCGCCAGCTGTGCGAGGACGATCTCACCGGTCGGCTACTCACCGACGGCCAGCTCAGGGTCGAGGAATTCCATCTGGAGCTGGCGCGTGCGCTGCGCAACGCCGGACCCTGGGGCCAGCATTTTCCCGAGCCGATGTTCCATGGCGTGTTCCAGTTGATGCAGCAACGTATCGTCGGCGAGCGCCATCTCAAGCTTGTGCTCAAGAGCGAATGCGGATCGCTGACGCTGGACGGCATCGCCTTCAACGTCGACCGCGAGATCTGGCCGAACCCGACGGTGCGCTGGGCGGAGCTGGCCTACAAACTGGACGTCAACGAGTATCGCGGCCAGGAAAGCGTGCAGCTGATGGTGGCGCATATCGCCCCGCGCTGACCGATGCATGCCGGCCGACGATAGGCTGGCTGAATCGGCTGGCATTCCCCGGCGGAACGTTCGATTGTTGCCTGCGGCCGCGGCGCCTAGAGTGGCGGGACAACAACAGCGCCATGCGGGAACCCGAAATGAGCGACATCAGCGTCCATCACCGTGCCTGTCACCTGTGCGAAGCCATCTGCGGCCTGACCATCCAGACCGAAGGCGAGCGCATCCTTTCGATCAAGGGCGACCACCTCGACAGCTTCAGCCGCGGCCATATCTGTCCGAAGGCAGTGGCGCTGCAGGACATCCAGAACGACCCCGATCGCCTGCGCCACCCGATGCGCCGCTGCGGCGATGAGTGGCAGGCCATCAGCTGGGAGGAGGCCTACGAACTGGTCGCCGAGCGCCTGGCTGAGATCCGCGAGCGCCACGGTAGTAATGCCGTGGCGATCTACCAAGGCAACCCGAGTGTGCATAACTACGGGCTGACGACCCACAGCAATTACTTCCTCGGTCTGCTGAAGACGCGCAACCGCTTCTCGGCCACGTCGGTCGACCAGCTGCCGCACCACCTGACCAGCCACCTGATGTACGGCCATGGTCTGCTGCTGCCGGTGCCGGACATCGATCACACCGATTTCATGCTGATCCTCGGCGGCAATCCGCTGGCCTCCAATGGCAGCATCATGACCGTGCCCGATGTGGAGAAGCGGCTGAAGGCGATCCGCGCCCGCGGCGGCAAACTGGTGGTGGTCGACCCGCGGCGCAGCGAGACCGCCGCCATCGCCGATCAACATCTGTTCGTGCGCCCCGGACAGGACGCCGCGCTGTTGTTCGGCCTGCTCAACACCCTGTTCGAGGAAGGGCTGACGCGTGCCAGCGAACTGCCGCTGGACGGCATCGAGGAGGTGCGCACGGCGATCGCCGCCTTCAGCGCCGAGGCGATGAGCGCCCGTTGCGGTGTTCCGGCCGAGCAGATCCGCCAGTTGGCGCGGGACTTCGCGGCGGCGGACAGGGCGGTCTGCTACGGACGCATGGGCGTTTCGACCCAGGCCTTCGGCACGCTCTGCCAGTGGCTGGTGCAGCTGATCAACCTGGTCACCGGCAACCTCGACCGGGTCGGCGGCGCGCTGTGCACCGAGCCGGCGGTGGATCTGGTGGAGACCACCAAGGGCGGCCATTTTGACGCCTGGCGTAGTCGGGTGTCGCAACTGCCCGAATATGGCGGCGAACTACCGGTAGCGGCATTGGCCGAAGAGATGCTCGAGCCCGGGGAAGGGCAGGTGCGTGCGCTGATCACCGTGGCCGGCAACCCGGTGCTTTCCACACCCAACGGGCGCAAGCTGGAGCAGGCGCTGGATGGCCTGGCGTTCATGCTCAGCGTGGACTTCTACATCAACGAGACGACCCGCTATGCCGATGTGATCCTGCCGCCGACCGCACCGCTGGAGCACGACCATTACGACGCGACATTCAATCTGCTCGCCGTGCGCAACGTCACCCGCTTCAACCTGCCGGTGCTGCCCAAGCCCGAGGGCGCGCTGCACGACTGGGAAATCTTTATCGGCCTGGCCGAGGCCTACGCCGGGCGGGTGGGCGTCGAGCTCAAGCCGACCATGCCGCCGCAACAGATGATGGACCTGGCGCTGCGCCATGGGCCCTATGGTGACAAGTCCGAGCGCAAGCTGAGCCTGGCAGCGCTGGAGGATTATCCCCACGGGCTGGATCTCGGGCCGCTCAAGCCGAATCTGGCGCGGCGCTTGAAAACGCCGAACAAGCGCATCCAGGCCGCGCCGGGGCTGATGCTGGACGATCTGCAGCGTTTCGCTGCGCAGCCCCAGGCGGGTGCCGACGAGCTGTTGCTGATCGGCCGCCGCCACGTGCGCAGCAACAACTCCTGGATGCACAACTACCAGCGCCTGGTGAAGGGTAAGCCGCGTCATCAGTTGCTGATGCACCCGACCGACATGGCGGCGCGGGCGCTGCAGGATGGCCAGCGGGTGCGGGTGCATTCGCGGGTCGGCGTGGTCGAGGTGGAGGCGCTGGCCAGCGAGGAGATGATGCCCGGCGTGGTCAGCCTGCCGCACGGCTGGGGCCATGCGCGGCCGGGCGTGCAGCTGGATATCGCGCGGCAGCAGCCTGGCGCGAGTTGCAACGACCTGACCGACGAGCGCCAGCTGGATGTCTCCGGCAACGCGGCGCTCAACGGCGTGACGGTGCAGGTCAGCGCCGCCTGACCAGCGACTTTGCCCGCCGCGGGCTGGGCATGTGCGCGGAAACGGTCTCTACTGACGGGTGTCCAACCCGCATCCACGACAGTAGAGGCCGTCATGTCCCAGCTCTTCCAGCCGCTCAGCCTGCGCCAGCTCACCTTGCCCAACCGCATCGCCGTGTCGCCGATGTGCCAGTACTCGGCCAAGGACGGAATGGCCAATGACTGGCACCTGGTGCACCTGGGCAGCCGCGCCGTCGGCGGCGCCGGGCTGGTGATCGTCGAGGCGACAGCAGTCAGCCCGGACGGGCGGATCTCGCCGGAAGACCTGGGCATCTGGTCCGACGAGCATGTCGAGCCGCTGCGCCGCATCACCCGCTTCATCGAGGCGCAGGGCTCGGTGGCCGGCGTGCAGCTGGCCCATGCCGGCCGCAAGGCGAGCACCTGGCGGCCCTGGCTCGGCAAGCATGGCAGCGTGCCGATCGCTGCCGGCGGCTGGACGCCGGTGGGGCCGTCCGCCATCGCCTTCTCGCCGGAGCATGCCGTGCCCACTGCGCTGGACGATGCCGGTATCGCGGCGGTCGTGCAGGCGTTCGTCGAGGCGGCCGAGCGCTCATTGGCTGCCGGTTTCAAGATCGCCGAAGTGCATGCGGCCCATGGCTACCTGCTGCATCAGTTTCTTTCACCGCTCTCCAACCAGCGTCAGGATCGCTATGGCGGCTCGTTCGACAATCGCATCCGTCTGCTGCTGGAGGTCACCGCTGCGGTGCGCCAGGTCTGGCCCGAGGAGTTGCCGCTGTTCGTCCGCCTCTCGGCGACCGATTGGGTCGATGATGGCTGGAATGCAGACGAAACGGTCGAGCTTGCACGGCGGCTCAAGGATGTCGGTGTCGACCTTATCGACGTCTCATCCGGTGGCACTGCGGCCAACGCCGATATTCCGGTCGGGCCGGGCTACCAGACGCAGTTCGCCGAACGCGTGCGCAAGGAGGTGGGTATCGCCACCGGCACAGTCGGGATGATCACCGAGGCGGTGCAGGCCGAACACATCCTGCGTACCGGCCAGGCCGAGCTGATCCTGCTCGCCCGCGAACTGCTGCGCGACCCGTATTGGCCGCTGCATGCCGCCGAATACCTGCGCGACGGGTCCGTGGCCTGGCCGGCTCAGTACGTACGTGCCGCCCATCGCGACACGCCGATCCGCCAGGTGCCCGAGTCGTTCGACTAGCAATCCTTTACGTCCTTCGTGTGGAGAGAATCCGATGAAAACCAGTGGCCTTCTCGATCAGCTGCTCAAGTCAGGACAGGACCTGCTGCAGAAGCAGCAATCCGGCATGGGCGGCAAACCCGGCGGTGGGGGTTTGAGTGACCTGCTCTCCGGTGTCGGCGGCGGTTCGCTCGGCAAGGCGCTTTCCGGTAGTGGCAACAGCGCGCTGGCCGCCGGTGCCATGGGCCTGCTGCTGGGCAATCGCAAGATGCGCAAGATGGGCGGCAAGGCGGTGACCTACGGTGGGCTGGCGGCACTCGGCGTGCTCGCCTACAAGGCTTACAGCAATTGGCAGGCGCAGCAGGGCGCGGCGGCGCAGCAGACGCCGCAGACCATCGATCGGCTGCCGCCGGCCGAGGTCGAGGTGCACAGCGAGGGCATTCTCAAGGCACTGGTGGCAGCAGCCAAGGCCGACGGCCACGTCGATGCCCGCGAGCGTCAGCTGATCGAGGCGGAGCTGGGCAAGCTGGCCGATGCTGATCTGCAGCAGTGGCTGGAGGCCGAACTGAACAAGCCGCTGGACCCGATGGATGTCGCCAGTGCCGCGAGGAGCCCGGAGATGGCCGCCGAGATGTACCTGGCCAGCGTGCTGATGGTGGACGAGGAACATTTCATGGAGCGCGCCTACCTCGACGAGCTGGCGCGCTGCCTGCAGCTCGATCCGCAACTCAAAGGCGAACTGGAAAGCCAGGTACGTGGTGTCAGTGCCTGACCAGCCATCATGAGGGCAAATCCGTTTCCTGACCGTCCGCCGGCACGCCCAGCGGGCTGTCAGCACGGGTTGGCTGAGTTATAATCGCCGGCTTTTGCACCGTCCGATTGAGAGCTGCCTACCTATGGAAATCAACCCGATCCTCAACAGCATCAAGGACCTGTCCGAGCGCACCCAGTCAATTCGGGGGTATCTTTGACTACGATCAGAAGCATGATCGTCTCGTCGAAGTAAACCGCGAACTCGAAGACCCGAACGTCTGGAACAAGCCCGAATACGCCCAGAGCCTGGGCCGTGAACGCGCTACCCTGGCGCAGATCGTCGAAACCATCGACGATCTGACCGGTAGCCTGGCCGATTCGCGCGACCTGCTGGAAATGGCCGCCGAAGAAAACGACGAAGGCGCCGTGAACGACATCGTGGCCGAAGTCGAGCGCCTGCGCGAAATTCTCGAGAAGCTCGAGTTCCGCCGCATGTTCAGCCACGAGATGGACCCCAACAACTGCTACCTCGATATCCAGGCTGGCTCCGGCGGTACCGAGGCCCAGGACTGGGCCAACATCCTGCTGCGCATGTACCTGCGCTGGGCCGACAAGCGCGGCTTCAGCGCCGAGATCGTCGAGCTGTCCGAGGGTGAGGTCGCCGGCATCAAGGGCGCCACCGTACACATCAAGGGCGAATACGCTTTCGGCTGGCTGCGCACCGAGATCGGCGTGCACCGCCTGGTGCGCAAGAGTCCGTTCGACTCCGGCGCCCGTCGCCACACCTCGTTCTCGGCGGTATTCGTATCGCCCGAGATCGACGACAAGGTGGAGATCGAGATCAACCCGGCCGACCTGCGCATCGACACCTACCGCTCCTCGGGCGCTGGTGGTCAGCACGTCAACACCACCGATTCGGCAGTGCGTATCACCCACGTGCCGACCAATACCGTGGTGGCCTGCCAGAACGAACGTTCCCAGCACGCGAACAAGGACACCGCCATGAAGATGCTGCGGGCCAAGTTGTACGAGCTGGAAATGCAGAAGCGCAACGCCGCCTCTCAGGCGCTGGAAGACAGCAAGTCGGACATCGGCTGGGGCCACCAGATCCGTTCCTACGTGCTCGACGACTCGCGCATCAAGGATCTGCGTACCGGCGTGGAACGCAGCGATTGCCAGAAGGTGCTCGACGGCGACCTCGACGGGTACCTCGAAGCCAGCCTCAAACAGGGGCTCTGAGCGCAGCCGCACGCCTCAAGCCGCAAGCACCCCATTGAAACGATTTGACCGGGACGACCCGCAATGAGCGAACAACCGCTGAACCAGCACGCCATCCAAGAGGAAGAAAACAAGCTGATTGCCCAGCGCAAGGAAAAGCTTGCTGCCGTGCGTGAGCAGGGCAATGCCTTCCCCAACGACTTCCGTCGTGACAGCTATGCAGGCGACCTGCAGAAACAGTACGCCGAGAAGACCAAGGAGGAGCTGGAAGCGGCCGCCATTCCGGTCAAGGTCGCCGGACGTATCATGCTCAACCGCGGGCCGTTCATGGTGCTGCAGGACATGAGCGGGCGCATCCAGGTCTATGTCGATCGCAAGATGCTGCCGGCCGAGCAGGTCGAGGCGGTCAAGCACTTCGACCTGGGCGACATCATCGCCGCCGAGGGCACCCTGGCGCGCTCCGGCAAGGGTGACCTGTACGTCTACATGAGCAACGTGCGCCTGCTGACCAAGTCGCTGCGCCCGCTGCCGGACAAGTTCCACGGCCTGACCGACACCGAGCAGCGCTATCGCCAGCGTTACGTCGACCTGATGGTGAACGAGGAGGTGCGCGAAACCTTCCGCGTGCGCTCGAAGGTCATCGCTCACATCCGCAAGTTCCTCGCCGAGCGTGACTTCCTCGAAGTGGAAACGCCGATGCTGCAGACCATCCCTGGCGGCGCCGCGGCCAAGCCGTTCGAAACCCACCACAACGCGCTGGACATGCCGATGTTCCTGCGCATCGCGCCGGAGCTCTACCTCAAGCGTCTGGTGGTCGGTGGCTTCGAGCGCGTGTTCGAGATCAACCGCAACTTCCGTAACGAAGGCGTCTCGACCCGGCACAACCCCGAGTTCACCATGCTCGAGTTCTACCAGGCCTATGCCGACTACGAAGACAACATGGACCTGACCGAGGAGCTGTTCCGCGAGCTGGCCCAGGCCGTGCTCGGCAGCACCGACGTGCCCTATGGCGACAAGGTGTTCCACTTCGGCGAGCCCTTTGCGCGCCTGTCGGTGTTCGACTCCATCCTCAAGTTCAACCCGGAAATCTCGGCTGCCGATCTCAATGATCTGGAGAAGGCCCGTGCCATCGCCAAGAAGGCGGGCGCCAAGCTGCTCGGTCACGAAGGCCTGGGCAAGCTGCAGGTGATGATTTTCGAGGAGCTGGTCGAGCACAAGCTGGAACAGCCGACCTTCATCACCGAGTATCCGTTCGAGGTCTCGCCGCTGGCCCGGCGCAACGATCGCAACCCCAACGTCACCGACCGCTTCGAGCTGTTCATTGGTGGCCGCGAGATCGCCAACGCCTATTCCGAGCTCAACGATGCCGAGGATCAGGCCGAGCGCTTCCACGCCCAGGTGGCCGACAAGGACGCCGGCGATGACGAGGCCATGCACTTCGACGCCGACTTCGTTCGTGCGCTGGAATACGGCATGCCGCCGACCGCCGGCGAGGGCATCGGCATCGACCGTCTGGTGATGCTGCTGACCAACTCGCCGTCGATCCGCGACGTGATCCTCTTCCCGCACATGCGCCCGGAACTCTGATCCACTGAGCCTCGACCCACCCGCGGCGTGCCGAGTCCGGCCGTTGCGGGTATAACCCAAGGGTACGGGGCATCCGTGAAGAGGGACTGATGAACAGCCGTAACAATCTGGACGAGTATCAGACCATCGTACGCGGGCTGTCCGACCGCATCGTCGAGGCGCAGACGCCGGTGCGCGTGCTGGACGCGGTGAAGTGGGACGACGCGACCCGCCAGGCGTTCTTCGCCGCCAAGGGCCGCGAGCTGCCCCAGATCGACCGCGCCTACTACGAAGGCCGTCCGCTGGCCTTCGACTCCAGTGCGAAGAAGCAGGAATTCCAGGACATCGAGCGCGACATCACTCGTCAGCTCGGCCAGTTCAACCCGGTCGGGCAGATCATGCGGCGCATGTGCAAGGAATACCGCATGGTCATCCGCATGCTCGAGGCGCGTGGTACGCCGGATTTCGGCATGATCTCCCAGGAGCTCTACGGCGCGGCGTCCGACG
Organism: Stutzerimonas sp. Brlt_14; assembly: GCF_051948915.1. Taxonomy (NCBI): domain Bacteria; kingdom Pseudomonadati; phylum Pseudomonadota; class Gammaproteobacteria; order Pseudomonadales; family Pseudomonadaceae; genus Stutzerimonas; species Stutzerimonas sp. Brlt_14. Next base: position 440,894 of record NZ_JAYJLM010000001.1, on the reverse strand, counting down.
CTTTCCATGCCGGCGACCCAACCCTGGCCGACCTTGGCCTGATGCTCTCCGACTACCTGAACAACATTGCCGATCGCGGTGACCTGCGCGACGAGCCGAAGAATCTCACCGCGCCGCAGGCCGTCGAGCTGCTGCAAAAGCGCCTGGACGTGGTGTTTGGCGAAGGCGAGGGCGTGATCCGCGTCTTCGAGTCCGACGGCATCCTCGCCGATGCGGCCGCCGGTGCCGACTACATCAAGATCCGCAGCGACGCGCTGTTCAACGAGCGTGACGTGCGCGCGCTGGAGGTCCACGAAGGGCTGGTGCATGTCGGCACCACCCTCAACGGCCAGAACCAGCCGATCTGCACCTTCCTCGCCAAGGGGCCGCCGTCTTCCACGGTCACTCAGGAAGGCCTGGCGATCCTGATGGAGGTGATCGCCTTCGCCTCCTATCCGACACGTCTGCGCAAGCTGACCAACCGCACCCGCGCGATTCACATGGCCGAGGAGGGCGCCGACTTCCTGGAGGTGTTTGCCTTCTTCCGCGAGCAGGGCTATGGCGACGACGAGAGCTACAGCAACGCCAGCCGCGTGTTCCGTGGCTCGACGCCCGCTGGGCTGCCTTTCACCAAGGACCTGTCCTACCTGAAGGGCTTCATCATGATCTACAACTACATCCAGCTTGCCGTGCGCAAGGGCCAGCTCGAGCAGATCCCGCTGCTGTTCTGCGGCAAGACCACCCTGGAAGACATGCGCACCCTGCGCCAGCTGGTGGACGAGGGCATGGTGGTGCCGCCCAAGTACCTGCCACCGCAGTTCCAGGACCTCAACGCGCTGTCGGCCTGGATGTGCTTCTCCAACTTTCTCAATCACCTGAGCCTGGATCGCATCGAGGCGGACTACGCCAACATCCTCTGAGCCGACTCGACATGGGCCCGGAATCAATCATCACGCAAGGAAGCGTATCGACATGCAAAACCCCGTCTTTGCCCGCCGGTCCAGCCCACTGGACCGCACCCTTTCGGCTGGCGCCTACAACCTCGTCATCGGTCTGACCCTCTGCTGGGGCTTCTGGATCAACTGGTGGATGGTGGGAAACATCCCGGTCGAGTCCATTCGCAGCATCCATCCCTGGTTGTTCGTTGGTGGCTACTTTGCCAGCTGCCTGACCGGTGCCTGGCTGTTCCACAGCTCTGACAAGCCCTGGGTGAGCTTTCTCGGCTACAACCTGGTGGTGGTGCCGTTCGGGCTGATAATCAACCTGGTGGTCAGCCGCTACGACAGCGCGCTGGTGTACGAGGCGATCCGCATCACCGCGCTGGTCACCCTCGGCATGATGCTGCTCGGCACGCTGTTTCCGCGCTTTTTCGCCAGCATCGCCAGCGCACTGACGATCGCGTTGCTGCTGGTGATCGTCGTCGAGCTGGTCGAGGTGTTCATCCTCGGCATCCACCACGGCGTCATCGACTGGATCGTGGTGCTGATCTTCTGCGGCTATGTGGGCGTCGACTGGGGGCGGGCTAACCAGATTCCCAAGACGCTGGACAACGCCATCGACAGTGCGGCCGCGCTCTATATGGACATCATCAACCTGTTCCTGCGTATCCTGCGCATTCTCGGGCGCAAGTAGGCGAGGCCAGCCGAGGCCGCTGTCGCCGCGCTGCAATCACAGGATCAGGAGCTCGCCGTGGCCAGTCACGAACTCGAATACGAAATCCTCGGACAGTCCGCGCAGAGCGTGGAGATCATCCTCGATCCCGGCGAGACGGTGATCGCCGAGGCCGGCGCGATGAACTACATGACCGATGGCGTGCGCTTCGAAGCACGCATGGGCGATGGCTCGGCGAGCGGTGTGCTCGGCAAGCTGTGGGGCATGGGCAAGCGGATGATCACCGGCGAATCGCTGTTCCTCACCCATTTCACCAACCAGGGCAAGGGCCGCGCGCGGGTTGCCTTTGCTGCGCCCTATCCCGGTACCGTGGTGCCAGTGGACCTTGCCAGGCTTGGCGGCGAGCTGATCTGCCAGAAGGATGCCTTTCTTTGCGCGGCCTACGGCACGCGGATCGGCATCAGTTTCAGCAAGCGTATCGGCGCCGGCTTCTTCGGTGGCGAGGGCTTCATTCTGCAGCGCCTGCAGGGCGATGGCCTGGCCTTCATTCATGCCGGCGGCACGGTGATCCGCAAGGAGCTGAACAACGAAACCCTGCGCCTGGATACCGGCTGCCTGGTGGCCTTCACGCCGGGCATCGACTACGACATCCAGCTGGCCGGTGGGCTGCGCAGCATGCTGTTCGGCGGCGAAGGGCTGCTTTTGACGACGCTGAAGGGCACCGGCAGCGTCTGGATCCAGAGCCTGCCGTTCTCGCGGCTGGCCGAACGGGTCTACGAGGCGACCTACCAGGCTCGCGGCGAAACCCGTGCCGGCGGCAAATGAGCCGCCTGCGTCGCCGTCGAATTTGCCACAATGGCGCTCTTTGCCTCTGATGAGATCGTCCATGTCCGAACGCAATCCCATTCCGCTCATCCTCACCGCCATCGGCAGCGTCGTCGGCACGGTCGCCGTGCTGTCGTACTACGGCTATCTGCATATCGCCAAGCCAGAGGACGCATTGCTGCTCGCCGACTACACCATGCTCAAGACCGTTCCCGGTGAGGATTACCGCGTGTCGTTGCAGCCAGCATCGCAAGTGGCGCAGTGCATCGATGGCGTGCTGGTGCTGTTCGATACCGAGCAGAAGGGGCTTACCGGCGTCCTGGTGGACAACAAGAAGCGCGCGGTGCGCTGCATGGAAGAGCCGGTGCCAGGCGGGCTGCTGCGCTGAGCGGACGGCTCCGCCCGCGGTGCGGACATAAGAAAAACGCTCCCGACGCAGCGCTGCGTCGGGAGCGTTCGTTACGCGGGGCTGATCAGCGCATCGACGAGCGGGGCGCCACCGGCTTGTTGTCGTCGGAGATCGTCACCTCGACCCGGCGGTTCATGGCACGACCGGCCGAATCGCTGTTGCTGGCCACCGGATACTCCTTGCCGTAGCCCTGGGAGACGATGCGCTGCGGGTCCACACCCATCTTCACCAGCGCCATGCGAACCGCATCGGCACGGCGCTCGGACAGACGCTGGTTGTACTCGGCCGAACCGGTACTGTCGGTGTAGCCCTCGACGATCACCTTGCGCTCCGGGTTGTCGTTGAGGAAGTCGGCGAGCTTCTGCACGCTGCGCATGCCGCCAGGCTTGAGCTCGGCGCGGTCGTAGTCGAACAGCACGTCGCCAAAGGTCACCAGGGTGCCGCGTTCGGTCTGCTTGGCCTGCATGTCTTCCTGCAACTTGCGGATCTGCGCCTCGCGCGCTTCCAGGCGTGCCTCGGCGCGCTGTGCCGAGGTCTTGCCCAGTTCCTCTTCGGCGCTGCGCAGGGCAATGGTCTGTTCGGCCAGCTCGATGCGGCGCTTGGTCAGGTAGGCCAGTTGGTCCACGGTCTTCTCGTCGGCATCGTTCAGATAGGCCTTGTTGGCCTTGTCCAGCATGTTGCCGGCGTCCTGGGTCTCCAGCGCGGCCAGCTTGCTGGCGCGAGAGTCAGCCTGCAGTGCGGAGTAGCTGCTGCGAGCGTCTTCGAGGTTCTGATTGGGCTGGTTGGCGCAGGCCACCAGGCCAATGCTCAGAGCCAGAAGAGTCGGTAGGGTTACGAGCTTGTGCATGACGAATTCATCCTTTGTGCAATAAATGGAATGTCGAACCTGATGCGGGCTCAGCGAACGTTGCGCATGCCTTCTTCGCGCAGCTCACGGATTCCCTGCTGTGCGTCCTCGACGGCCTTCTGCGCCTTGGCCGCTTCGGCCTTGCGCTCGGCGACGCGGGCATCCCATTCGGCCTGTTCGGCCAGCTTGCGGGCTTGTTCGTAGTTTTCCTTTTGCATGGCCAGTTCGGCCTCTTTCCATTTTTCCTGCGCGGCACGCATCTCCACGGCTGCGTACTCGGGGCCGCCCGCGCTGACCGCGCTGCGCACAGCCGATTCGGTCACCGCAAACTGCTCGGTCGGTGGGTTGCCCGCACAGGCCGTCAGCAGCAGGCCGCCCAGTGCGATGGCTGCAAGCTTGGGTAGCTGGAATCTCGAAGCGTGGGTTGCGACAGCTTTGTTCATGGTCAGTCTCCAGTTCGAATTGCTTAACGGATAGCTACCGTCCCTGGCCGGGCAGTGGGCTGATTAGGGCACTACCGATGTCGGGACATATTCTTGTGAGGCCGGACGGCGCCAAACGTTCCGTCGAAATGGCGGGCTAGAGCGGTCGTCAGCGAAACGGAGGGGAAGCGAGGACGCAGCGAGGGCAGTGCCACGCGGAATTCCGCGCGGCATCACGATAAGGGTAGGGCGGGCACCGTCGGCGCTGCCCGTCCGCGGTCGATAGTGGCGGGCGATGACTCAGCTGGCGGCGTCTGGCTCGTCCAGCATGCGCTTGAGGTGCTTGCGCGACAGCTCGAGAAAGCGCGGGGTGGGTCCCACGTCTTCATAAACCGGATCGCCCTGTTCGTCGGTCGCGATCACGTGTGTGCCGCGCACGTAGGGCAGGCTGGTTTCGACTGCTTCGAGAGCGGCGCCGACCAGTTCGCCGAGCAGCGCCTCGGTGCTGCGTTTGGGGTACATCTCGGCCAGGGCGGCCAGCCGTGCCGCGCTTTCGACATCCAGCGGGATGCTGTAGGTGGTATGGCTCATGCGGCCCTTGGCGTCGCGTTCCCAATGGCTGACAAGCTCGGAAATTCTCATGGTTACTCCTTAATGCCCGCGCACACGAGCGGTGATGGCGGTGATGACTGTGGCTTGCGTGCCGCTGCCCACGCGCGTTAGCCATCGATGCCTTGTCATGGCGGTGCGCGGTGGGCACTCTGGTTGGAGATAATTTCAGCGTAGCCGTTCAGGATCGTTTGCCCAGCGAAGCGTCTGATGCATAGCGGCGAAACGGTCGTGCAAGCCTGGCGAGGCTCGCGAAACTCATGGGCTACTGGCGGGAGGAGCAAAGGTCATGGCGAAAATCATCGATGCGCGCCTGCGCGACAACGTACACCTGCTCGGCGAACTGCTGGGCAATACCATCCGCGCGCAGCATGGCGATCAGTTCTTCGACAAGATCGAGCGCATCCGCAAGGGCGCCAAGGCCGCCCGCCAGGGCTCGGCAGAGGGCGCACAGCTGCTGGCCGAAACGCTCGACAGTCTCGACGAGAGCGAACTGCTGCCCATGACCCGGGCGTTCAACCAGTTTCTCAATCTGGCCAATATCGCCGAGCAGTACCATCAGGTGCGCCGGCGCGCCGCAGGCGAGCCGGCGCCGTTCGAGATCGGGGCGTTCGCCGATCTCATCGAGCGTCTCAAGGCGGCCGGGCACGACAACGAGTTCATTGCGCGGCAGGTCAGCCGCCTGGAAATCGAACTGGTGCTCACCGCGCATCCCACCGAGGTATCGCGCCGCACGCTGATCCAGAAGTACGACGCCATCGCCCAGCAGCTGGCGGCACGGGATCACACCGATCTCTCCGACGCCGAGCGGGCGAGCATCGAGTTGAGCCTGCAGCGCCTGATCGCCGAGGTGTGGCACACCGAGGAGATACGTCGCAACCGGCCGACCCCGGTGGAAGAGGCCAAGTGGGGTTTCGCTGCCGTCGAGAATTCGCTGTGGAAGGCGGTGCCCAACGTGCTGCGCCAGACCGACGCGACCCTGCACCGCCTCACCGGCCTGCACCTGCCATTGGAGGCCGCGCCGATCCGCTTCGCCTCCTGGATGGGGGGCGACCGCGACGGCAACCCGAACGTCACCGCGATGGTGTCCCGCGAGGTGCTGCTGACCGCCCGTTGGGTGGCCGCCGATCTCTACCTGCGCGAGATAGAAGGGCTGATTACCGCGCTGTCCATGCGCGAGGCCAGTGACGAACTGCTGCGCCAGAGCGGCGACTCGGCCGAGCCCTATCGCGTCTTGCTCAAGCCGCTGCGCCAGCGCCTGCGGGCGACACGTGAGTGGGCCCGCGCGGCCATCGAGCACGGCCAGCCAGCGCCGGCGGAAGTCCTGCAGGATTGCGCCGAGCTGCGTCGCCCGCTGGAGCTGTGCTACCGCTCCCTGCACGCTTGCGGCATGGGGGTGATCGCCGATGGCGCTCTGCTCGACTGCCTGCGTCGCCTGGCCGTGTTCGGCCTGTTCCTGGTGCGGCTGGACATTCGCCAGGATGCGGCCCGTCATGCCGCCGCGCTGGCCGAGATCACCGATTACCTCGGGCTAGGCGACTATCAGCAGTGGGATGAGCAGAAGCGCCTGGACTGGCTGCAGCACGAGCTGGCCAATCGGCGCCCGCTGCTGCCGGCGCATTACCACCCATCCGCCGATACCGCCGAAGTGCTCGCCACCTGTGCGGTGATCGCCGAAGCGCCAGCGGCGTCGCTGGGTTCCTACGTCATCTCCATGGCTCACGCGGCCTCCGATGTGCTCGCCGTGCAACTGTTGCTCAAGGAGGCCGGCCTGCAGCGACCGATGCGCGTGGTGCCGCTGTTCGAGACCCTCGATGACCTGAACAACGCGGCACCGACCATCGACCGTCTGCTTTCCCTGCCGGGCTATCGCCAGCGCCTGCATGGCCCCCAGGAAGTGATGATTGGCTACTCCGATTCAGCGAAGGACGCCGGTACCACGGCGGCCGCCTGGGCCCAGTATCGGGCCCAGGAACAACTGGTGGAGGTCTGTCGCGAGCACGGCGTCGAACTGCTGCTGTTCCACGGCCGCGGCGGCACCGTCGGGCGCGGCGGCGGTCCGGCCCATGCAGCGATCCTGTCGCAGCCGCCGGGCTCGGTCGCCGGGCGCTTCCGCACCACCGAGCAGGGCGAGATGATCCGCTTCAAGTTCGGCCTGCCGGATATCGCCGAGCAGAACCTCAACCTGTACCTCGCGGCGGTGCTCGAAGCGACGCTGCTGCCGCCACCGCCCCCTGAACCCGGCTGGCGCGAGACGATGGATCGGCTTGCCGCCGAGGGTGTTGCGGCCTACCGCGGCGTGGTGCGCGAGCATCCGCTGTTCGTCGACTACTTCCGGCAGGCGACGCCGGAGCTGGAGTTGGGGCGCCTGCCGCTGGGCAGCCGGCCGGCCAAGCGCCGCGAAGGCGGCGTCGAGAGCCTGCGGGCGATCCCCTGGATCTTCGCCTGGACCCAGACTCGCCTGATGTTGCCGGCCTGGCTGGGCTGGGAGCAGGCGCTGCACGGGGCGCTGCAGCGCGGGGAGGGCGAGCGGCTGGCTGAGATGCGAGCGCGCTGGCCATTCTTCAGTACGCGCATCGACATGCTGGAGATGGTGCTGGCCAAGGCCGACGCCGACATCGCGCGGCGCTACGACGAGCGTCTGGTGCAGCCTGAGCTGCTTTCGCTGGGTAGCGATTTGCGTGACCGATTGTCGCAGGTCATCGAGGCGGTGTTGAGCCTGACCGGCCAGTCGGATCTGCTCGATCACAGCCCCAAGACCCAGGAGGCATTCAGTTTGCGCAATACCTACCTGGACCCGCTGCACCTGATGCAGACCGAGTTGCTGGCGCGTTCCAGGCAGCGGCAAGGCCCGGCGGAGAGCCCCCTCGAGCAGGCCCTGCTGGTCAGCGTGGCGGGCATCGCGGCCGGTCTGCGCAATACCGGCTGAGCGCAGCACGGGGCGCTGGCGGCGGCGTCATTGCACGCCGCCGTTGTGCGCAACTCGCGTCGAATCGCCGCATTTATGAGGGCCGATAGACCTTTTCGGGACGGCTTGTGCCGCCCCGGTGCGCTGTGTATCGTGTTCAACCTTTTGTCGCATGGCGGCAAACCAGAATTTTTGATTCGCCAGCGACGAGCCGGAACGGCCCGCTGGCAATCACCCCTTCCAAGAAACTCGAGGATTCATCCATGCGTGTGATTCTGCTGGGAGCGCCCGGTGCCGGCAAAGGTACCCAGGCAGGCTTCATTACCAAAAAATTCGGTATTCCGCAGATCTCCACGGGCGACATGCTGCGTGCGGCTGTCAAGGCTGGCACCGAACTCGGCCTCAAGGCCAAGAGCGTGATGGATGCAGGTGGACTGGTATCCGATGACCTGATCATCAACCTGGTCAAGGAGCGCATCGCTCAGCCGGATTGCGCCAACGGTTTCCTCTTCGACGGTTTCCCGCGCACCATTCCCCAGGCCGAGGCGCTGAAGGAAGCGGGCGTGCGCATCGACAACGTGATCGAGATCGCCGTCGATGACGAGGAAATCGTCGGCCGTATCGCCGGTCGTCGTGTACACCCGGCCTCGGGTCGCGTCTATCACACCGAGCACAACCCGCCGAAGGTTGCCGGCAAGGACGATGAGACCGGCGAAGAGCTGATCCAGCGCGAAGACGACAAGGAAGAGACCGTGCGTCATCGCCTGTCCGTCTACCATGCGCAGACCAAGCCGCTGGTGGACTTCTACCAGAGCCTGGCCGCCGCCGAAGGCACGCCGAAGTACAGCCGTATCGAAGGTGTCGGTTCCGTGGAAGAGATCACCGCCAAGGTCTTTGCTGCCCTGAGCTGATCATTTCGAGCGACACGCGTCGATGATGCCCGTATCCCCGGATACGGGCATTTTCGTTTCCGGCTGCGCGACGCAACCCGGTGCGTGAATACGTTAGAATCGGCGCCTTTTTCACCGACCGGAACGCCCTGATGACCACTCTGCTGGCCCTGGATACCGCCACCGAAGCCTGCTCAGTCGCGCTTTTGCATGACGGCAAGGTAGCGAGTCACTACGAGGTGATCCCGCGCCTGCACGCCCAGCGTCTGCTGCCGATGGTGCAGGCGTTGCTCGGCGAAGCCGGCGTCGCGTTGTCGGCTGTGGATGCCATCGCTTATGGCCGCGGGCCGGGCGCCTTCACTGGCGTACGCATTGCCATCGGGGTGGTGCAAGGGCTGGCGTTCGCCCTGCAGCGCCCGGTGTTGCCGGTGTCCACCCTGGCGACCATCGCGCAGCGGGCCTGGCGCGAGCAGGGCGCGACGCAGGTCGCTGCCGCCATCGACGCTCGCATGGACGAGGTCTACTGGGGCTGCTATCGCGAGCACGGCGGTGAGATGCAGCTGGTCGGTAGCGAGGCCGTGCTTCCGCCCGAGCAGGCCGTTCTGCCGCGCGCTGCCGGCGGCGACTGGTTCGGCGCCGGCACGGGCTGGGGCTATGCCGAGCGCATGCCGGTGGCGGTGCAGGGCTGCGACGCCGCCTTGTTGCCCCATGCCGAAGACCTGCTGCGCTTGGCCGCGTTTGCCTGGCAGCGCGGCGAGGCACTGGAGGCCGATCAGGCCCAGCCGGTTTACCTGCGCGACAACGTCGCGACGCCGAAAGGGATCAAATGACGCGAGCCGTTGCCAAAGCCATGGCCGCCCGTTAGAGTCGCCGGGCCTCTGATCGAGTCCAATGATGCGCGTCGATAGCTTCTTCCCTGTCCCCTATGCAACGGATCGTTCTGCCCGTACCGGCAGGGCGGCGGACAGCTATGGCGAAACCCAGCGCTTGGCGCAGGCTCAGCGCGGCGTCGATTCGCGCACCGGGCAAGACTATCAGCCCCAGGCCGATCGCCCGCAACAGCGGGTCAACTCCAGTGCGCTGGTGGAGCGCTACGCCGCCTTCCGCTATGACGAGCCGCAGCCCGAGCGGCCGCTTTCCAGTCGGGTTGCCCTGGCCCTGGCGAGCTATACCAGCACCGCCAGCATGCCCGTGGATCTCGACGGCACCGAGGTGCTCGGGCTCGACCTTTACGCCTGAGGCGCTTTCTTCTGCCGCAGTTTCCCTATTTTCTCGGTTGCCCCTCCTGGAACGAGAGCGCCTGGCTCGGCTCGCTCTACGCGCCGGGCACCCTGCCGTCCGCGTTCCTGGCCGAGTACTGCGCGGTGTTCAATACGGTCGAGGGCAATACCACGCTGTATGCCTGGCCATCGGACGACAAGGTCCAGCGCTGGGCCAGCCAGATGCCGGACGACTTTCGCTTCTGCGCCAAGTTTCCCAGAGAAATCAGCCAGGCTGAGAATTTGCCCGCGGCGCTGGATGCGGCGCAGGCGTTCCAGCGCCTGCTGCAGCCGCTTGGGCGGCGGGTGACGCCGTTCTGGCTGCAGCTGCCCGCCAGCGTGGGTCCGGCCAGGCTTGCAGAACTGGCCGCCTTCATCGAAGGCTTCGCGGCGCCGCTGGCCATCGAGGTGCGCCATCCGGCCTTCTTCGACAAGGGTGACGGCGAGCGGGCGCTCAATCGGCTGCTGCGTGATCGTGGCGTGGAGCGCATCTGTCTCGACAGTCGGGCGCTGTTCAGCTGCCGCTCAAGCGATCCGGCGCTGTTGCATGCGCAGAGCAAGAAGCCGCGTCTGCCGGTGCGGCCGGTGGCGTTCAGCGATTCGCCGCAGCTGCGGTTCGTGGGGCATCCGCAGCTGGAAGCCAACGATCCCTTTCTCGCACCCTGGCTGGACAAGGTGGCGGACTGGATCGAGGCGGGCAAAACGCCGCACGTCTATCTGCATACGCCGGACAACCACCGCGCACCGGAACTGGCCATGCGCTTCCACCAGCTGCTGAGCGAGCGGCTGCCCGGCATGCCAGCGCTTGCCGCCGTCCGCGAGGCGCCGCAGCTGTCGCTGTTGGATTGAGCGGGCCGCCTGACCAGTTTTGTAAAACACCGCGTTCAACTTCGCCGCTGCGTCGTTGCCCATAGGGTATGACCTTCGGCCGATTCTTCCTTGTTCTGCTGATGCTGCTGGCCGGCTTCGTGCTGGCGGTGCGGCAGGAACTGATCGATATCCCGCCGCGCTGGAATCCCTGGGCGCCGCTGGATATTCGCGAGCCGCCGAACCTGCTGACCTCGCTCAAGCTTCGCCGCCTGCAACAGGATCGCTCCCTCTGCGAACAGGCGCTGGCCACGGCACCGCTGCGTTACACCGCTGTGCCGGACAGCACGCCGGAACCTGGCTGCCCGGTGGAGAACAGTGTGCGGGTGCAGGGTTCGGACGTGCGTTTCAACGGGCCGTTTCTGGCGACCTGTCCACTGGCGGCCGCCTATGCGATGTTCGAGATGCATGGTCTGCAGCCGGCCGCGCAGGCTGTGTTCGGCCAGCCGGTGGTGCGTATCGATCATTTCGGTAGCTTCGCCTGCCGTAACATCGCCCGCAGCAACCGTCGCAGCCAGCACGCCAGTGCCAATGCGCTTGACCTGGCCGGCTTTCATCTGCAGGACGGCACGCGTATCACGGTGGCCAGGGACTGGCAGGGCGAGGGCGACAAGGCGCGTTTCCTGCGTCAGGTGCGCGATGCGGCCTGCAAGGCCTTCAACGTGACGCTGGGGCCGGAATACAACGCGGCCCATCACGATCACTTCCATGTGGATATGGGCGGTTTCGGCATGTGCCGTTAGGTGTGCCAGCCCGGACGTCCGCAGGCCTGCTCTGGCACAATGCGCCGCTTTGAATCGATCTCGGGTGCCCCATGTCCGCAAGCAATCCTCTGGTTCGGGTCGAGCCGCTCGCGCCGTCATTCGCCGCAGTCGCTGGCCAATGGGCGCAGCGCCTGGGTTTGCCGCAGGAGCTGGCCGAGGCCGAGTTCGCGCTGCAGGTGGGCGAGGCCGGTCTGCAGCTGCAGCTGCTCGAGGCACAGGCGCCGGGGCCGGTGCGGGTGGACTTCGTAGAGGGTGCGGCGGCGCATCGGCGTCAGTTCGGTGGGGGCAGCGGGCAGATGATCGCCAAGGCAGTGGGCATTCAGCCCGGTATCCGACCGCGGGTGCTGGACGCCACCGCCGGGCTCGGGCGTGATGCTTTCGTACTGGCGACGCTGGGCTGCGAGGTCAGTCTGATCGAGCGTCAACCGTTGATCGCGGCGCTGCTGGACGACGGCCTCAGCCGCGCGGCGGCGGACGCCGACGTGGCCGCCATCGCCGCGCGGATGAGGCTGCTCGAGGGCAACGCCATCGAACTGATGCAGCAGTGGCGGGACGAGCCGCCCCAGGTGATCTATCTCGACCCGATGTTCCCGCACCGCGACAAGAGCGCGCTGGTGAAGAAGGAGATGCGCCTTTTCCGTCCCTTTGTCGGCGACGATCTGGATGCGCCGGCGTTGCTCTCCGCTGCCCTGGAACTGGCCAGCCATCGGGTGGTGGTCAAGCGGCCACGCAAGGCGCCGGCCATCGACGGCAGCAAGCCCGGCTACAGTCTGGAAGGCAAGTCCAGTCGCTACGACATCTACCCGAAGAAGAAGCTGCAGGCCTGACCCCGGTGAGCAGATGACGCAGCGCCGGATTCAGCCGCGGTAGGCGCGCAGAAAGAGGCCCACCGCATCCGCCACATGCTGATCGCTTTCCGCCTGGCTCGGTGCCTCGGCATAGCCGATCAGCAGGCGGAAATGTTGCGCGCCCTTGATCAGCGAACAGTAGTGTTCGGCGGCGCGCAGCGGGTCGTCGATGCGCAGCAGGCCCAGGCTGTCGGCCTGGCCGAACAGCTGCTGCAAATCCAATAGCAGCTGCTGCGGACCGGCGTCGAAGAACATCTTCACCAGGCCTGCGTTCTGCGTCGCCATCGCCACCATCACCCGATGCAGGCCAATGGATTCTGGGCTGTTGACCAGCTCATGGAAGGCACGACCGATCTCCAGCAGCAGCTTCTCGATGTCGCAATCGGCCTCCACCTGAAACAGGCGCCTCGGCAGCCGCGTTTCGCAGGTGGCTTTCACCGCGGCGCAGAACAGCGCTTCCTTGTCCTTGAAATGACTGTACAGCGTGAGCTTGGAGACACCGGCTTCGCTGGCGATGGCCTCCATGCTGCTACCTTCGTAGCCGTTGCCGAGGAACAAAACCTGCGCCGCAGCGAGGATCGCCTCGCGCTTGGCAGGGTCCTTCGGGCGGCCGGGGCCGGGCGAGGGTGAATGATTCTCTATCATGGGCGTTTTAATACTGGACTGGCTGGTACGCTATTTTTACTATACCGCGCAGTATAAGTATTCCAATCCGCTTCGCGACAGAGAGACCTTCATCGTGTTCCGACATGTCCTGTCCTTCGCCTCCGTGCTTGGCTTAGCGCTCACTCTGACCGCCTGTGGTAACGGCGAGCCGCCGCAGCAACTGCCGCGGCCGGTCATGGTCGTGCATCCGCAACCGGCCAGCGAAGCGCGCGAGAGCTACCCCGGCGAAGTGCACGCGCGCTACGAGCCTGAACTGGCCTTCCGCATCGGGGGCAAGGTCGTCGAACGCCTGGTCGAAGCGGGTGACCGTGTGCGCAAGGACCAGCCTCTGGCACGCCTCGATCCACAGGACGTGCGCCTGCAGCTGGACGGCATGCGTGCCCAGGTGGCCGCAGCGGAAGCCAACCTGCGGGTGGCCAAGGCGGAGTACGACCGCTATCAGGCGCTGCTCGGTCGTCAGCTGGTCAGCCAGTCGCAGTTCGACAATGCCGACAATGCCTACCGCGCCGCGACGGCCCGACTGCAGCAGGCGCGGGCTGAGTTCGACGTGGCCAGCAACCAGGTCGATTATGCGGTGCTGCGGGCCACCCGCGATGGGCTGATCGCCCAGCGCCGCATCGAGGTCGGCCAGGTGGTGGCGGCCGGTCAGACGGCCTTCGTGCTGGCGGCCGATGGTGAGCGCGAGGTCGCCATCGACCTGCCGGAGCAGTCGCTGGAGCGCTACCGGGTCGGTCAGGAAGTGGAGGTCGAACTCTGGTCGCAGCCGGGCCGGCAATACCGCGGCCAGATTCGCGAGCTTTCGCCGGCGGCGGACGCGCAGTCGCGGACCTATTCCGCCCGCGTCGCCTTTACCGAACAGGAAGTGCCCGCCGAGCTGGGGCAGAGCGCGCTGGTGAGCATCCGCCGTGACGGCGACGTTGCGCTGGCGGTGCCGCTCTCCGCACTCAGCGCCGAACAGGGCAGGGCGTACGTCTGGCGGCTCAGACCCGACTCCACCGTGGAGCGTGTCGAGGTCCGTACCGGTGCGTTCGGCGAGCAGCTGGTGCCGGTGCTTGAAGGGCTCGCTGCCGATGACTGGATCGTGCTGGCCGGAGGGCAGATGCTCAGCGACAACCAGCCGGTGCGGCCGGTCGATCGCCACAACCGCCCCGTCGAGCTGGCTGCCCAGGAGTAACCGCGATGCGCTTCAATCTTTCCGCCTGGGCGCTGCAGAACCGACAGATCGTCGTCTACCTGATGCTGCTGCTGGCCCTCGTCGGCGCGCTGTCCTACAGCAAGCTCGGGCAGAGCGAGGACCCGCCGTTCACCTTCAAGGCCATGGTCATCCAGACTCAGTGGCCTGGCGCGACGGCCGAAGAGGTTTCACGCCAGGTCACCGAACGCATCGAGAAGAAGCTGATGGAGACCGGCGAGTACGAGCGCATTGTCTCCTTCTCACGGCCGGGCGAGTCCAACGTCACCTTCATGGCGCGCGACTCGATGCGCTCGAAGGACATCCCCGACCTCTGGTACCAGATCCGCAAGAAGATCGGCGACATTCGCCACACGCTGCCGCCGGGTGTACAGGGACCGTTCTTCAATGACGAGTTCGGCACTACCTTCGGCAACATCTACGCGCTGACTGGCGAAGGGTTCGACTACGCGATCCTCAAGGACTATGCCGATCGCATTCAGCTGCAACTGCAGCGGGTGAAGAACGTCGGCAAGGTCGAGCTGATCGGTCTGCAGGACGAGAAGATCTGGATCGAGCTTTCCAACGTCAAGCTCGCCACCCTCGGCGTTCCGCTGGAAGCCGTGCGTCAGGCGCTGGAGGCCCAGAACGCGGTCAGCGCCGCCGGTTTCGTCGAGACCATCAGCGACCGGGTGCAGTTGCGCGTGACCGGTAGTTTCGAGACGGTCAAGGAGATTCGCGACTTCCCCATTCGCGTCGCCGGTCGCACGTTCCGCATCGGTGATGTGGCCGAGGTGCATCGTGGTTTCAACGACCCGCCTGCGCCGCGGATGCGCTTCATGGGCGAGCCGGCCATCGGCCTGGCGGTGTCGATGAAGAGTGGCGGCGACATCCTGATACTGGGCGAGGCGTTGCAGCAGGAATTCGCCCGGCTGCAGCAGGAACTGCCGGCCGGCATGCAGCTGCGCAAGGTCTCGGACCAGCCCGCGGCGGTGAAGACCAGCGTCGGCGAGTTCGTCAAGGTGCTGATCGAGGCGCTGGTGATCGTACTGCTGGTGAGCTTCTTCTCGCTCGGGGTGCGCACCGGTCTGGTGGTGGCGCTGTCGATTCCGCTGGTGCTGGCCATGACCTTCGCCGCCATGAACTACCTCGACATCGGCCTGCACAAGATTTCCCTCGGCGCGCTGGTGCTGGCGCTGGGGTTGATGGTGGACGACGCGATCATCGCGGTGGAGATGATGGCCATCAAGATGGAGCAGGGCTATGACCGGCTCCGCGCCGCCAGCTTCGCCTGGACCAGCACTGCGTTCCCGATGCTGACCGGCACGCTGATCACCGCCGCCGGTTTCCTGCCCATCGCCACCGCCAACTCCAGTACTGGCGAGTACACCCGTTCGATCTTCCAGGTCGTGGCGATCTCGCTGATCGCCTCCTGGATCGCTGCGGTGATGTTCGTGCCGCTGATCGGGGAGAAGCTGCTGCCGGACATGGCCAAGGCGCACAAGCAGAGCGGCGGCGACGGCCACGATCCGTACGCCACGCCGTTTTATCAGCGCGTGCGGCGCGTGGTGACGTTCTGCGTGCGCCGCCGCAAGACCGTCATCCTGCTCACCCTGGTGATCTTTGCCGCCGCCGTGGTGCTGTTCCGTCTGGTGCCGCAACAGTTCTTCCCCGCGTCCGGCCGTCTGGAGCTGATGGTGGACCTCAAGCTGGCCGAAGGCGCCTCGCTGAAGGCGACCGAAGCGGAGGTGGCGCGGCTGGAGCAGATGCTCAAGGAGCGGGCCGGCATCGACAACTACGTGGCCTATGTCGGCACCGGCTCGCCGCGTTTCTATCTGCCGCTGGATCAGCAGCTGCCCGCGACCAGCTTCGCCCAGTTCGTTGTGCTGGCCGACAGCATCGAGTCCCGCGAGGCATTGCGCAGCTGGCTGATCGAGCGCATGCGCGAGGACTTCCCGAGCCTGCGCGGCCGCGTGACGCGGCTGGAGAACGGCCCGCCGGTGGGTTACCCGGTGCAGTTCCGTGTCACCGGCGAGCACATTGATGTGGTGCGCGGGCTGGCGCGGCAGGTCGCCGCCAAGGTGGGCGAGAACCCGCACGTGGCCAACGTCCATCTGGACTGGCAGGAGCCAAGCAAGATGGTGCGCCTGAACGTCGATCAGGATCGCGCCCGTGCGCTGGGCGTGAGCACCGCGGAGCTGTCCGGCTTCCTGCGGCGAACCTTCATCGGCAACAGTGTCAGCCAGTTCCGTGAAGACAACGAGCTGATCGAGATCCTCTTGCGCGGCACTGAGCGTGAACGGCTCGAGCTGTCCATGCTGCCGAGTCTGGCGATTCCCACCGAGAGCGGCCGCAGCGTACCGCTGTCGCAGGTGGCGACGCTGGAGTACGGCTTCGAGGAAGGTGTGATCTGGCACCGCAACCGCCTGCCAACGGTCACCGTACGCGCCGATGTCTACGGCGACGAGCAGCCGGCGGCACTGGTGCGGCAGATCGAGCCGACCCTGGCGGACGTCCGTGCGCAGTTGCCTGGCGGGTATCTGTTGGAGGTCGGCGGCACGGTGGAGGATTCCGAGCGCGGCCAGCGTTCGGTGAACGCCGGCCTGCCGCTGTTCGTCATCGTCGTGATGACCCTGCTGATGGCCCAGCTCAAGAGCTTCTCGCGCTCGGCCATGGTCTTTCTCACCGCGCCGCTGGGCATCATCGGTGTTGCATTGTTCCTGCTGCTGTTCGGCCAGCCGTTCGGCTTCGTGGCGATGCTCGGTACCATCGCGCTGTCGGGAATGATCATGCGCAACTCGGTGATCCTGGTGGATCAGATCGAGCAGGACATCGGTGCCGGGCAGGCGCGCTTCAGCGCCATCGTCGAGGCCACCGTGCGCCGCTTCCGGCCCATCGTGCTCACCGCGCTGGCGTCGGTACTGGCGATGATCCCGTTATCGCGCAGCATCTTCTTCGGGCCGATGGCGGTGGCGATCATGGGCGGGCTGATCGTCGCCACCGCGCTGACGCTGCTCTTCCTGCCGGCGCTGTACGCGGCCTGGTTCCGAGTTCGCGAAGGCGAGGCCAGCGCCCACTGACGGCGCCTATCGGGCGCGCCCGACAGGCGCGCTCATCAGATGCCTGCTGCGTTCAGCAGGCATTCGGCGGCGGCCTTGGCGTTCAGGGCCTGCTCGCCGGGCCCCTCGATGTGCGCCATGCTCAACGCCCCTTCGAGCAGGTATTGCAGCTGCCGCGCCAGCTGCAGCGGCTGCGGTGCGTTCAGACGTTCCAGCAGCTCGCGCAGATAGTCGAGCAACTCCGCCTTGTAGGCCGACGAGCGACGATGGATCGGATGATCCCGATCGTGATACTCCGCCGCAGCGTTGATGAACAGGCAGCCGCAGAACGCATCGTTGCCGTGAATCATCCCGTGCAGCCCATCGAAAATGCCCAGTAGCGCTTCGCGCGGCGGCAGCCTGGCGGCCCGTTCCCGCAGGCGCGTCAGCATCAGTTCGTGACGGGCGTCCAGCACGGCGAGAATCAGCTCGTCCTTGGACTTGAAGTGCTTGTACAGGGTCATCTTGGCCACGCCGGACTCGGCCAGGATGCGGTCGATGCCGGTGGCGTGATAACCCTCGCGATAGAACAGATTCTCTGCGGTGTTGAGCAGCTGGTCGCGCTTGTTCGATGCCATGGATACCTCCTGCGGTTCGACCATTATGCGGGAGCGCTCGTCGCTCGCTCCAGCTGTCGTTCCTTCGTGGTGCTTGCAGTATACAGACAGGTCTGTCTATTATCCAGTCACACCCATCGCAGAGGGCAACACCATGAAGCTCCATGACCTGACGCTGTCCGGCAATTGCCACAAGGTTCGCCTGTTACTGAGCCTGATCGGCCAGCCGGTCGAGCGGGTGCCGGTGAACCTGCTGGCCGGCGAGCACAAGCAGCCGCCGTTTCGCGAGATCAGCCCGCGCGGGCAGATTCCGGTGCTCGAAGACGGCGAATTTCGACTGGGCGATTCCCAGGCGATCCTGGTCTATCTGGCCCAGCGTTATGCCCCTGAGTGGTACCCGCAGGACGCCGAGACCCAGGGCCGCATCGCCAGCTGGCTGAGCTTCGCTGCCAACGAGGTGCAGCACGGTCCGGCTACCCTGCGTCTGGGCAAGCTGTTCGGCCGGCCCATCGACGAGTCGCTGGCCCAGGCGCGTGCCGCCAGCGCCTTGCGCTTGCTCGAACGGCATCTCGCGCAGCACGCCTGGCTGGCGCAGACGAGCGCGCCGACCATCGCCGATATCGCCGTCTACCCGAACGTTGCGCTCGGAGGCGATGGCGGGCTCGATCTGCAGGCATATCCGGCGCTGCAGGCGTGGTTCGCGCGCATTCGCGCGTTGCCCGGCTATGCCGGCATGCCGGGGTTATAGCCGCCATGAACGCACATAAGGTGTGGACGCTCGGTGGGCGCATCCGGCGGCTCGGCGCATTGCTGTTGCTTGCGCTGCTGGCGGCAGTGACGTCGGCCAACGCCGTAGCGGAAGGGTTGCGCTTCAGTCTGGTGAGGACGGCGCAGAGCGAGAGTGGCGACTTCCTGCTGCGCCGCGGCGGTTGGCAGCATCAGCCACAGACCCAGCACATCGCCATCCTGATCGAACATCGAGGTACCCGTCTGCTGTTCGGCACCGGGTTGGGGCGGCAGATCGACGAGCAGCTGGACGCCGAACTGCCGTGGCGAACCAAGCGCTACGGCGAGGTACAGCCGGTACGCGACCAGCTGGAGCGGGATGGGCTGGCGATCGACCGCATCGTGCTGGGCTGCGTGCGCTGGGAGCATGCCTCCGGATTGGTCGACTTTCCGGGCGTGCCGGTGCTCGCCAGTCCGGACAGTCTCGACTACCTGCAGACGGCGACGCCACCAGCGGTACTGCGGAGCCAGTTCCGCCATCCGATCGACTGGCAGCCCCTGCAGTTCGATCCACGGCCTTATTTCGGGCACGCGCAGAGCCTGGACCTGTTCGGCGACGGACAGCTGGTGCTGGTACCGCTGGCCGGACACGGCGCGGTTGGCCTGTACCTGACCCTTGCCGATGGTCGTCGCTTTTTCTTCCGCGGCGACCGCCCCGAGCAGGACGTCGGCGGTGCGCAAGGCATTGCGACGTTGCGCGATGCCGACACCCAGGCATCGCTCGGCTACTACCCGCACTGGGTGCAGTGAGATGGAGGGCTGAAAAAATCAGCACGGCCAGGGGAAATATGGGCGATGCTTGAAGCAGGGCAATGGGCGATCACTCGATTCACGAAGTGTCGATCGCCCGGCCCGTGCCCAATGGCCGAGTAGGTTCGCCGCCGTGAAGACAGATAGCTGCGCGCCCCTGGCAAGGGTCGTCGATCTGCTGCTGGACGCGATCTGCGTCGTCGATGCGCAAGGCAACTTCGTTTACGCCAGCGCCGCGTGTGAACGCATCTTCGGCTATACGCCGCAGGAGATGCTCGGCAAGCGGATGATCGAGATGGTCTATCCCGAAGACCGTGAACGGACCATGGCCGCGGCCCGCTCGGTCATGGCCGATCAGCCGCTGCTGCACTTCGAGAACCGATACGTGCGCAAGGACGGCGGCGTAGTGCACATCATGTGGTCGGCCTGCTGGTCGACCGATAACAAACTGCGCATCGGCGTGGCGCGCGACATCACCCAGCGCAAGCAATCCGAAGCGATGCAGGCGGCGCTCTATTCCATTTCCGAAGCGGCGCATGGCGCGAAAGATCTGGCCGCGCTGTATCAGCAGATTCATCAGACCATTGCGCAGCTGCTGCCGGTGGACGATTTCATCGTCGCCATCCGCAATACTGCCAGCGGCGAACTCGCCTATCCCTACCAGGCGCTGGCGCTCGACGCGACTGCTCTGCCGGCGGAGCCTGCGGCGTCTCTGTGCTTTTCCGTTCTGCATGGCGCACAAGCGTTGCGCTTCAACGCCGACTCAATGCGTGCGCTGGCGCTCCCGCTCGGTGACGGGGATCTCCACGCCTGGTGGTTGGGTGTGCCGCTCAACTCTAGCGAGGGCGTGATCGGCGTCCTGTTGCTCAAGAGCACCGCGGCGCCCTACACCGAGAAGGATCAGGAGCTGTTGCAGTTCGTTTCCACCCAGGTGGTCACGGCAATCGAGCGCAAGCAGCTCTATGCGCGTCTGGAGCGCATGGCGCAGTACGACGAGCTCACCGGTCTGCCGAACCGCGCGTGCTTCCGCGATCGACTGAGCACGGCGCTGGCACGGGTGCGGCGCAACGGCGGGCGCATCGCCTTGCTCTACCTGGACCTGGACCAATTCAAGCAGGTCAACGACACCTACGGGCATGGCGGCGGTGATCAGCTGCTGCAGACCGTCGCCGAACGCCTCGGCGGTTGCGTGCGGGACACCGATACGGTGGCGCGGCTGGGCGGTGACGAGTTCGTGGTATTGCTGGAAAGCATCATCGACGCGGAGGACGCCCAGCGGGTGGTGGCCAAGATCCGCGACGCCTTCGAGGCGCCGTTGCCGATTGCCGGACACAGCCTGGAGATCGGCATGAGCATTGGTATCGCCCTCTACCCGGAGGACGGCGAAGTGGAGGCGCAGCTGCTCAAGCAGGCCGATGAGCGCATGTACCTGATGAAGAGCGGCCGCGGGCAGCTACCGGTGGATTGCGCCTGAGTCAGGCCCTCAGAACGACTTCAGCATCCTGCCCAGCAACTCCATCGCCTGCTCGCTGCGGGCGTCCCATGGATGGCCGTGATTCAGCCGCGCGCAGTTGCGAAAGCGCTGGGTCGCCGAAAAGATCGGCCCTGGCGCCAGGCTGATGCCCTGGGCCAGCGCCAGTTGCAGCAGCTGCAGCGAATCCACCTGCTCGGGAAATTCGAACCACAGAAAGTAGCCGCCGCTGGGCCGGGTGACTCGCGTGCTCGCTGGGAAATGGCGGGCCGCGGAGGCGAGCATCGCGCCCTGCTGCATCTCCAGCGCATGGCGCAGCTTGCGCAAGTGACGGTCGTAGCCGCCGTGCTGCAGGTAATCGGCAATGGCGGCCTGCGCCGGCACGGAAGGGGAAATGGTGGTCATCAGCTTGAGCCGGGCGATCTGCTCGGCATAGCGACCGCCGGCAACCCAGCCGACCCGGTAGCCGGGCGCGAGACTCTTGGAGAACGAGCCGCAGTGCATCACCAGACCTTCGCGGTCATGGCTCTTCACCGGCTTGGGCGGCTCGCGGGTGAAGTACAGTTCGGCGTAGACGTCGTCCTCGATCAACGGCACCTGGTGGCGCTGCAACAGCTCATAGAGCTGCTGCTTCTTCGCCTCGCCCATGCTCGCGCCCAGCGGGTTCTGCAGGCTGCTCATGAACCAGCAGGCCTTGATCGGCAAGTGCGCGAGGCGGTAGGCGAGGATGTCGAGGTCGATGCCTTCGCGCGGGTGCACCGGAATCTCCACCGCCTTGAGCTTGAGCCGTTCCAGTACCTGCAGCGTGGCGTAAAACGCTGGCGCCTCGATGGCCACCAGGTCGCCCGGTTCGGTCACCACCTGCAGGCAGAGGTTCAGAGCCTCCATCGCACCGGTGGTGATCACCAGTTCGTCCATCGGCAGCATCACACCGCTGACCATGTAGCGCAGGGCGATCTGCCGGCGCAGGTCCGGGTTGCCGGCGGTCATCTCGGCAATCACCTCGCGTGCCGGCATGTCGCGCACGCTCTGTGCCATCGAGCGCGCCAGGCGCTGCAGGGGAAACAGCTCGGGACTGGGAAAGGCAGAACCGAAGGGCACCGTGGCCGGGTCGCGCAGCGAGGCGAGCACCGAGAACACCAGCTCGCTGACGCCGACATCGGTGGTTTCCGCCGGGCGCAGGCTGATGTCCGGTTCGTGCAACGGGCGCTTGGCATGTTCGCGGACGAAATAGCCCGAACGCGCCCGCGCCTGGATCAGCCCGCGGTCTTCCAGCAGGTAGTAGGCCTGGAACACGGTGGACGGGCTGACGCCGTAGGTGCGGCTGGCGTGGCGCACCGAGGGCACCTTTTCTCCCGGCGCGAGCACGCCACTGCGGATCAGTTCGGCAATCTCGTCGGCGAATTTCTCGTAACGCTTCATCGTGTCCGGGCCGTGGCGGTTGGGCATGGCCAGTCTACTGGCGTAGCGCCGCGATGGGGGCGACGAAGGTGCTCGGTGTGCTCACCCGACTGTCCGGCTCGGCCAGGTCGCTGACCTGGAAACGCAGCTCATGGCTGGAACCATCGGTGTTGGCGAGCAGCGCCACGCTGACCGGCAGATCGGCGATCTCGCCCGGTGCCAGGCTGATCTCGCGCGGGCCCTGCAGCTCGAAGGGGCCGCCGTCCAATGCCAGCGCGTAGCGGCGCGGCTGCTGCGTCTTGTTGATCAGCTTGAGGCGGTACATGTTTTCGATCTGCCCCTGCATGTTCTCGCGGTACAGGGTGCGGTCGCGGGTGACGTCCAGCTGCAGCTGCGGCCGCGCGTCCAGTGCCCAGATGAAGGCGGCGATCATCGCCGTCATCGCCACGGCATATCCGATCAGGCGCGGCCGCAAGAGGCGGGTAGCGCCGCCTTTGAGCGCGCGCTCGGAGGTGTAGCGCAGCAGGCCGCGGTCGTAGCCCATCCGGTCCATGACGCTGTCGCAGACGTCGATGCAGGCACCGCAGCTGATGCAGTCCAGCTGCAGGCCGTCGCGGATGTCGATGCCGGTGGGGCAGACCTGCACGCACAGCGTGCAGTCGACGCAGTCACCGAGGCCCTGCGCGCGCGGGTCGCTGCCCTTGCGTCGCGCGCCGCGGTTCTCGCCACGGGCTGTGTCGTAGGAGACGAGTAGGGTATCGGCGTCGAACATCACGCTCTGGAAGCGCGAGTAGGGGCACATGTGCAGGCACACCTGTTCGCGCAGCCAGCCGGCGTTGATGTAGGTCGCAGCAGTGAAGAACAGCAGCCAGAAACCGGTGGTCGCGCCGAGCTCGAAGCGGGCGAGGTCGCCCACCAGTTCGCGTACCGGGGTGAAATAGCCGACGAAGGCCAGCGCGGTGGCCAGGCTGATGGCCAGCCACAGCGTGTGCTTGGCGGCACGGCGCAGCAGCTTGGCGGGCGACCAGGGCGCGGCGTCGAGCTTGATGCGCTGCAGGCGATCACCCTCGGTGATCTTTTCCACCCACATGAACATCCACGTCCAGGTGCTCTGCGGGCAGGCGTAGCCGCACCAGATGCGCCCGGCCAGCACGGTGATGAAGAACAGGCCGAACGCGGCGATGATCAGAATCGCCGAGAGCAGGATGAAATCCTGCGGCCAGAAGGTGGCGCCGAAGATATGGAACTGCTGCCGGTCCAGATCCCACAGCACCGCCTGGCGCCCGTTCCAGTTCAGCCAGACGGTGCCGAAGTAGAGCAGCATCAGCAGCGCGCCGCCCAACAGGCGCAGGTTGCGGAACCGGCCGCTGAAACTGCGCGTATGAATGGGCCCGCCGCTCTGCGCGGGCGTCAGGCGGATCGGTTGGCTGGGATCAACGGTTTCGATGATCTGCGAGGGTATGCGGTCGGTCATTAGGCTTCGCCCCATAGGCATTTCAGGCGAAGCGGATGATCCCTGCCAGTGGTGCTGCATAACAGACTCAGATGAAAGCCAAAATACAGATCAGATGAGCATCGGTTGCCTGCCCTGCAACGTCTTCGGACAATGGGTTGACCTGTATCAGTGGAACGTTTCGGGATCGGCTGATCTGCTTTTTTAGTGCCAATCTGCATCTGTTGCGCCGCTGCCAACACAGCCATAGTCGAAACCTTTTGCCACGCACTGAGGAGCTGTCGTCATGATTTCTGACCTGCCGCCAATGGAGCACCGCCGATGATTCTCAAGGGCCTGACCTGGCTGGTGCTGCTGCAACTGTTCGGCAACCTGATCAATCTGGTGCTGCTGCCGGCATTGCCTGGGCCGATCATCGGCATGCTGTTGCTGTTCGGCCTCCTGTTGCTGCGCCGCAGCATTCCCGAGTCGCTGGAGAAGACCGCGGCGCTGCTGCTGCAGTACCTGCCGCTGCTGCTCATCGTGCCTGCCGCCGGAATCATGACCAGCGGCGCCGCGCTGCTGGATGACCTGCCTGCCATCGCCGCCGGGCTGGTGCTGTCGTTGCTGATCACCGTGCCGTTCTGCGGCTGGCTGATGCAGCGACTGATTCGCCGGCTCGACCTCAAGCGGGAGGATCAGGCATGACGGTTCTCGACTGGCGCACGGCCTGGGCGGCCGTCGTGGTGCATCCGCTGTTCGCCGTGGCGCTGACGCTGATCGCTTTCCAACTCGCGCTGATGCTCTATCGGCGTAGCGGCTGGTTGGTTCTGCAGCCGGTGATGATCGGCATGCTGCTGGTAGTCGGCACGCTCACCCTGGTGGATTTGGACTACGCGCGCTACCGCGAGGGTGCCTCGTTGATCGCCATGTTGCTGGGGCCTGCAACCGTGGCGCTGGCGGTGCCGCTGCATCGTCACCTCAAGCGGATTCAGCAATTGTTCTGGCCGATCGTCATTACCCTGGCGGTCGGCGGCGTGCTCAGCGTGGTGCTGACGCTGGCGATCGCCTGGGCGCTGGGCGCGCAGCTGCCGGTGCTGATGAGCCTGGCGCCGAAGTCGGCGACCATGCCGATCGCCATGCTGGTGGCCGAGCAGCTCGGCGGGCTGGCCTCGCTGGCGGCGGTGTTCGTCATGCTCACCGGCGTTATCGGCACCGCGTTGGGGCCGCTGTTGTTGCGCTGGGCCGGTGTCGAGCATCCCGCCGCGCGGGGCCTCAGCTATGGCATCAACGCGCATGCCATCGGTACGGCGAGGGCGTTGGAAGAGGGTGACGAATGCGGCGCTTTCGCCGCGCTGGGCATGAGTCTGCTGGGCATCCTGATCGCGCTGCTGCTGCCCTTTGCCCTGGGCTGATGCGCGGCGCTGCCGAAAGTAGGTGAACCGGACGGATTCCGGGCCCTTCAGCCTTCACGCACCACTGGCTAGCACCCCGTCAGCCCGGTTAGAGTAGGCGGCGGTCGCTTGACCGTGCACAGGGTGCAAACATGAAATTGCGGATGTTCCAGGTCGATGCCTTCACTGCCGAGCGCTTCAGGGGCAATCCCGCGGCAGTGATACCCCTGCAAACCTGGCTGTCGGACGAGCTGATGCAAGCCATCGCCGCCGAAAACAACCTTTCTGAAACGGCCTTTTTCGTACGCGAAGCGGACGGGGCGTTTCACATCCGCTGGTTTTCGCCACTGACTGAAATCGACTTCTGCGGCCATGCCACGCTGGCCAGCGCCTTTGTGCTGCTGGAAACGGGCCTGGCTCAGGCACCGCTGACCTTCCGCGCCGCCGCTGTGGGCGACCTGGCGGTGCAGCGACGGGCTGATGGCATGCTGGAAATGAGCTTCCCCAACCGCGCGCCGGAACCAGTTGCCGAACCGCCGGCGGCATTGTTGCAGGGGCTTGGGTGCGAGCCGGAAGCGGTTCTGCGCAGCTCGCAGGCGTGGTTCGCCGTCTACCGTGACGAGCGCGAGGTCAGGGCGCTGGCTCCCGATCTGGATGCGCTGCGTACGCTGGCCCCACTGGACGTGGTGGTGACCGCCGCAGGTAGCGAGCAGGATTTCGTCTCCCGCTACTTCTGGCCAGCCAACGGCGGCGACGAGGACCCGGTTACCGGCTCCATCCATGCCGGGCTCGCGCCTTACTGGGCCGAGCGGCTTGGGCGTAACGAGCTGGTGGCGCTGCAGGCGTCGAAACGTAGCGGCATCCTGCACTGCCGGGTCGAAGCGGATCGTGTGATGGTGGCCGGGCAGGCCGTGCTTTATCTCGACGGCACCATCGAACTTTAAAAATAGTTTTTAACCCATTGCGAACGGACTTCATGGCCGGCGCGATGGGTGTGCCTGTGTGTGGCTGATCGGTTCAACGAATGGGGTTGCGGAACGTGATGATGAAAAGGCTGTTGCCGTTTGTCCTGCTTGCCAGCGCGATGGGCTCGTTCCCCTGCGCGGCACAGCCCGCGTTGCCGCTGGATGACCGGCAGGCGCTGATCGAAACCCTGCTCGAGCGCATGACCCTGGCGGAGAAGATCGGCCAGTTGCGCCTGATCAGCATCGGTGGCGACATGCCCCGGGAGCGGATCGCCGAGGAAATCGCCGCTGGACGCATCGGCGCCACCTTCAATTCGGTCACCCGCGCCGACAACCGACCCATGCAGGATGCGGCGCTGCGCAGCCGCCTGGGCGTTCCTATCTTTTTCGCCTACGACGTCATTCACGGCCACCGAACCATCTTCCCGATCAGCCTGGCGCTGGCTTCGAGCTGGGACCTCGAGGCCATCGCCCTTAGCGGTCGCGTGTCGGCCATCGAGGCCAGCGCCGACGGCCTGGACCTGACATTTGCACCGATGGTCGACATCACCCGTGATCCGCGCTGGGGCCGGACCTCCGAAGGCTTCGGCGAAGATCCCTACCTGGTCTCGCAGATCGCCGGCACGCTGGTGCGTGTCTATCAGGGTGAGCGCCTGAGCGCCGCGGACAGCGTGATGGCCAGCGTCAAGCACTTCGCCCTGTATGGCGCGGTGGAAGGGGGCCGCGACTACAACGTGGTCGACATGAGCCCGCAGCGTATGCATCAGGATTATCTGCCGCCATACCGTGCCGCGGTGGACGCCGGGGCAGGCGGCGTGATGATCGCGCTGAACACCGTCAACGGCATGCCGGCCAGCGCCAACCGCTGGCTGTTGCGCGACCTGCTGCGCGACGACTGGGGCTTCCGTGGGCTGAACATCAGCGACCACGGCGCCATCGACGAACTGCTGCGCCACGGCGTGGCCCGCGACGGACGCGAGGCTGCGCGCCTGGCGATCGAGGCGGGGATCGATCTGAGCATGCACGACTCGCTCTATCTGCAGGAGCTGCCGGGGCTGGTCGAGCGTGGCGAGGTGCCGGTCGGACTGATCGATCAGGCGGTGGGTCGCGTGCTCGGTGCCAAGTACGACCTCGGTTTGTTCCATGATCCGTACCTGCGCATTGGCAAGGCGGTGGACGACCCCGTCGAGGTCAATGCCGAAAGCCGCCTGCATCGCCAGGCGGCAAGGCAAGTGGCGCGCGACTCGCTGGTCCTGCTGGAGAACCGTCAGCAGACGCTGCCTCTGCGCAAGGACGCGACCATCGCGCTGGTCGGCCCGCTGGCCGATTCCCACGTTGACATGCTCGGCAGCTGGTCGGCGGCCGGTGTGGCGGCACAGACGGTGACGCTGCGTCAGGGCCTCGAGGCAGCAGTGGGCGATTCCGGCCGGGTCATTCATGCCCGTGGCGCGAACGTCACCGACGATCCGCGACTGATCGAGTACCTGAACTTTCTCAACTGGGATCGCCCGGAAGTGACGCAGGACCCGCGCCCGCCGCAGGCGATGATCGACGAGGCCGTGCGTGCGGCGCGCGAGGCTGACGTGATCGTAGCGGCGGTGGGCGAGTCACGCGGCATGTCCCACGAATCCTCCAGCCGTACCAGCCTTACGCTGCCGGCCAGCCAGCAGGCACTGCTCGAAGCGCTGGCTGCCACCGGCAAACCGCTGGTGGTGGTTTTGATGAATGGCCGGCCGCTGCAACTGGGCTGGGTCAAGGACAACGCGGATGCGGTGCTGGAAACCTGGTTCGCCGGCACCGAGGGCGGGCACGCGATTGCCGAGGTGCTGCTCGGTGTGCACAACCCGTCCGGCAAACTGCCGATCTCCTTTCCGCGCTCGGTTGGCCAGATTCCGACCTACTACAACCACCCGCGACTCGGCCGACCCTACGTCGAGGGTCGCCCCGGCAACTACACCTCGCAGTATTTCGAAGAACCCAACGGTGCGCTGTACCCGTTCGGTTATGGCCTGAGCTACACCGAGTTCGAGCTGGCGAAGCCGCAGCTTTCACGACATCAGCTGAAACGCGGCCAGATTCTGGAGGTCAGCGTAACGGTAAAGAACACTGGCGCACGCGCCGGCGCGACGGTAGTGCAGCTGTACCTGCAGGATCTGGTCGGCTCCAGCGTGCGCCCCGTCAAGGAACTCAAACGCTTCGA
This sequence comes from Stutzerimonas sp. Brlt_14, assembly GCF_051948915.1. NCBI lineage: Bacteria > Pseudomonadati > Pseudomonadota > Gammaproteobacteria > Pseudomonadales > Pseudomonadaceae > Stutzerimonas > Stutzerimonas sp. Brlt_14. The sequence continues at coordinate 412,765 of NZ_JAYJLM010000001.1, read as the reverse complement.
AAAGCTCATGTTAGAGCCGGGCGAGTCGCGGGTAGTGCGCTTTGACCTGGGCGAGGACGATCTGAAGTTTCCCGACGCGCGACTCGACTACGTGGCCGAGCCTGGCGAGTTCGAAGTCCAGTTGGGGCTCGACTCGCGGTCGGTGCAAAGCGCGCGATTCGAGTTGTTGTAAGACTTTTTCTGTATGGCGATTTGCATCCAGCCCACGGCCGCTGCCGCGCTTCAGAGCAACGCGGCGGGACACGCGGGTTGTAGGCGATCAGAACACAGCGAAGCAGAGCGAACTCTGCACAAACGTGTAATTCGGAGGCGGTGTGTTACGCATTTTTCAATGGAACACGGGGAATCAGCCGGCACGCATGCTGGCCGGTCTGGCGGGTGGCCTGTGCATGCTGATGGCCGGCAGTGCGCTGGCGTTCAGCCTCGACGATGTGGCCAAGCGGGCTCAGGAGCTGGCTGCCAGCGGTTACGAGGAGCCGGTGAGCAACCTGCCCGACGAATTCCGCAAGATGGCATTCGCCGACTACCAGCGCGTGCGCTTCAACCCGGAGCATGCTTACTGGAAGGACGTCGAAACCCCGTTCCATCTGCAGTTCTATCATCAGGGCATGCACTTCGACACGCCGGTGCGCATCAATGAAATCACCGCGACGAAAGTGCGCGAGATTCGCTACGACCCGTCTATGTTCGAGTTCGGCGGCGTCGACATTGATCCGGCCGCGCTGGAGGGGCTGGGCTTCGCCGGCTTCAAGGTGCTCTATCCGCTGAACAGGAAGGACAAGCAGGACGAGGTGATGACCCTGCTCGGCGCCAGCTACTTCCGCATCATCGGCAAGGGCCAGTGGTACGGGCTCTCCGCGCGCGGGCTGGCGGTCGACACGGCACTGCCAGTGGGCGAGGAGTTCCCGCGGTTCCGCGAATTCTGGGTCGAGCGGCCGCAGGCTGATCGGCGCAACCTGGTGATCTACGCGCTGCTCGATTCGCCGCGCGCCACCGGCGCCTATCGCATGGTGCTGACGCCGGGCAAGGACAGCACGCTGGACGTGCAGGCCAAGGTGTTTCTCCGCGAGCAGGTCGGCAAGCTTGGGATTGCGCCGCTTACCAGCATGTTCCTGTTCGGCGCCAACCAGCCGAGCAATGTCACCAACTTCCGTCCGCAACTGCATGACTCCGAGGGTCTGGCGATTCATGCCGGCAGTGGCGAATGGATCTGGCGCCCGCTGAACAATCCGAAGCGGCTGGCCGTAAGTGCGTTCAGCGTGGAGAACCCGCGCGGCTTCGGGCTGATGCAGCGCACTCGCGATTTCGGCCGTTACGAAGACCTGGACGACCGCTACGAGCTGCGCCCGAGCGGCTGGGTGGAAACCCGCGGCGACTGGGGCAAGGGCCACGTTGAGCTGATCGAGATCCCGACGCCTGACGAGACCAATGACAACATCGTCGCCTTCTGGTCCCCGGAAAAGCAGCCGGAGCCCGGCCAGTCGCTGGATCTGGAATACCGCCTGCACTTTTCCATGGACGAACCGAGCCTGCACGATCCTGAGCTGGCGTGGGTGCAGCAGACCCGTATCTCCACCGGCGACGTCAAGCAGGCCAACCTGATCCGCCAGCCTGACGGCAGCACGGCGCTGGTCGTGGACTTCGTCGGGCCGGTGCTGGAGAAGCTCGCCGAGGATGCGCCGGTCAGCACGCGCGTCAGCGTCGATGACAATGCCGAGCTGGTGGAAAACAACCTGCGCTACAACACCGTCACCAAGGGCTGGCGCCTGACGCTGCGCGTGAAGGTGCGCGACCCGGCGCGCCCGGTCGAGATGCGTGCGGCGCTGGTCGATGGCGACAAGACCCTTTCCGAAACCTGGACCTACCAGATTCCTCCCCATGAATGAGCAGCATGCAGTGAATGGTCTGACGCAAAGCTATTGCGACGGCCTGGCATTGAACGAAACCGAGGACCCGGCCAGATACCGGCAGGCGGCCGAGCGGGGCGGCCTGTTCGCGCTGCATGATGAACTGTCTGCCGAGACCAGCGCGCAGCGCAGCCCGTCGCGGCGTCTGCTCGACTCGGTGGTCGCGCGACTGCGGCTTGGCTGGGGCGATCTGTTCGACCGCGCCGGCGTGATCGCCGAGGACCACCAGGGCCGCGCGTATGTGCAGTCGACCCCGCCGATCGTGCGCACACGCATGGTGCCGGAGCCCTGGCATACCAATATTCTGCGCCGCGGTTGGCGCCGGATGCTGGGCCGCACGCCGCCGCGGCGTCACTTCGAGCCCAGTCCGCAGCCGCTCGACGAGGCGCGCTGGCGCCGGGTCGCGGCGCTGCGCCGTGCGGCACTGCTGGTGCTGATGCTCGGCCAGACCGCCTTTGCCACCTGGCAGATGAAGGCGGTGCTGCCTTACCAGGGCTGGTTCCTGGTCGACATGCAGGAAGTGTTCGTCCAGCCGCTGTCCGAATCAGCTCGGCAGATCCTTCCCTATGTGGTGCAGACGAGCATCCTGCTGCTCTTCGCACTGCTGTTCTGCTGGGTCTCGGTGGGCTTCTGGACCGCGCTGATGGGCTTCTTCCAGCTGCTGCGCGGCAAGGACCGTTACAGCATCTCGGCCAGCAGCCCCGGCACCGAACCGATACCGGCCGAGGCGCGTACGGCGCTGGTGATGCCGATTGCCAACGAGGACGTGCCGCGTGTGTTCGCCGGCCTGCGCGCGACTTACGAGTCGCTCAAGGCAACCGGTGAACTCGAGCATTTCGACATCTTCGTGCTCAGCGACAGCAACGACCCCGACACCTGTGTTGCCGAGCAGAAGGCCTGGGTCGAGTTGTGCCGTGCGGTGGATGGCTTCGGTCACATCTTCTACCGTCGCCGCCGGCGCCGCGTGAAGCGCAAGAGCGGCAACATCGACGACTTCTGCCGTCGCTGGGGCAGCAGCTACCGCTACATGGTGGTGCTGGACGCCGACAGCGTGATGAGCGGCGAATGCCTGGCCAGCCTGGTGCGACTGATGGAGGCCAACCCCAACGCCGGCATCATCCAGACTGCGCCCAAGGCGTCGGGCATGGACACGCTCTATGCGCGCCTGCAGCAGTTCGCCACGCGCGTCTACGGTCCGCTGTTTACCGCCGGGCTCAACTTCTGGCAGCTGGGTGAATCGCATTACTGGGGCCACAACGCGATCATTCGCGTGAAGCCGTTCATCGAGCACTGCGCGTTGGCGCCGTTGCCCGGCACCGGCTCGTTCGCCGGGGCGATCCTCTCCCACGACTTCGTCGAAGCCGCGCTGATGCGCCGCGCCGGCTGGGGCGTGTGGATCGCCTACGACCTGCCGGGCAGTTACGAGGAGCTGCCGCCGAACCTGCTCGACGAACTCAAGCGTGATCGTCGCTGGTGCCACGGCAACCTGATGAACTTCCGCCTGTTCATGGTGCGCGGAGTACACACGGTGCATCGCATGGTGTTCCTCACCGGGGTGATGTCCTACCTGTCGGCGCCGCTGTGGTTTCTCTTCCTGCTGCTGTCCACCGGGCTGCTGGCGATCCATACGCTGATGGAGCCGGAGTACTTCCTGCAGCCGAACCAGCTTTACCCGCTGTGGCCGCGCTGGCACCCGCAGGAAGCCATCGCGCTGTTCTCGGCGACCATGACACTGCTGTTTCTGCCCAAGCTGCTCAGCGTGCTGCTGGTCTGCATCCAGGGGGCTGAAGCCTATGGCGGGCGGCTGCGGGTGCTGCTGTCGATGCTGATCGAAACGCTGTTCTCGGTGCTGCTGGCGCCGGTGCGCATGCTCTTCCACAGCGTGTTCGTCACTGCGGCCTTCCTCGGCTGGTCGGTGCAGTGGAACTCTCCGCAGCGCGGCGATAACGCAACCCCTTGGGGTGAGGCCCTGCGCCGGCATGGCTCGCAGATCGTCATCGGTGTGCTCTGGACGGCACTGGTCGCCTGGTTGGATGCAGCATTTCTCTGGTGGCTGGCGCCGATCGTGGTGTCGCTGATCCTGTCGGCGCCGGTATCGGTGATCACCAGCCGTACGGGTCTCGGCCTGGCCGCGCGGCGCAGCAAGCTGTTCCTGATCCCGGAGGAATACGCACCGCCCACCGAGCTGGCCAATACCGACCTGTACCAGCAGCAGAACCAGGCGGTTGCCTTGCGCCATGGCTTCCTCGTGGCGGTGGTCGATCCGCTGTACAACGCGCTGGTCTGTGCCATGGCGCGCGCCCGGCATGCCAGGGTGGTCAGCGGCGCCGAGCGTTTGCGCGAGCAGCGCCTCGGTCAGGTGCTGGCGGTCGGCCCGGACGGCGCGGATGCCGAGGCGGCGCGCTGGCGCCTGCTGAACGATCCGGATGGCATGGCGCTGTTGCACCGTCACGCCTGGGAAGATCCGGCCGGGGCAGTCTGGTTGGCGCGCTATCGGGAGCAGTATCCCCACGGTGTGGCGCGCCCGGACCTCGCCAGCGAGGCCTGATTCGCGCGACTTTCTGGCGGCCCGCAGGGGGCGTCAGAGAGGCTGGTCAGTCGTCTCGCGTCAGTACTTCGAGCAGCTCGATCTCGAAGTGCAGATCCGAATTGGGCGGAATATGCGCGCCGAACTGGCGCTCGCCATAGCCCAGCTGCGCCGGCACGAACAGCCGGCGCTTGCCGCCGACCCGCATGCCCATCAGCCCGATGTCCCAACCCTTGATCACCCGACCGGTGCCGATCACGCACTGGAAGGGTTTGCCGCGCTCGTAGGAGCTGTCGAACAGCGTGCCGTCGCTCAGCGTGCCGCGGTATTGGGTGGTGATCAGCGCACCCTTGACCACCGCTTTGCCATCGCCGAGCTGAATGTCTTCGACCAGCAATTCATCGTTCATTCATGCGCTTCCTGAAAGCTGAAAGAGGGGAGCGCTTTGTGGCAGGTAAATGCGCTACGGGCAAGAGACTGGTCGCTACGCCAGATTGTCGAAGCCAGTTCGTCTGCATACGTATCTAGTTAATCGATGCTTATTGGCTGAAAATTGCAAACAATATTGATCTGATTGAATGGATCATCTCCCTCATTGGCCGGGTTCGTCCCGGTGCCCCGATCTGTGGAGAGCGAGATGATCGAACTACGTCCATATGCCCGGCTTGGCCATGCGCAGCACGGCTGGCTGAACGCGCGCCACCACTTTTCCTTTGCTGGTTATCACGACGTCGAGCGCATGCGCTGGGGCCGCCTGCGCGTATGGAACGACGACAGCATCGCGCCGCAATCGGGCTTCGAACCGCACTCGCACCGGGACATGGAAATCATCACCTACGTCCGCCGGGGCGCCATCACCCATGAAGACAGCCTCGGCAACCGCGGCCGTACCGTCGCTGGCGATGTGCAGGTGATGAGCGCCGGCACCGGGATCGTGCACAGCGAGTACAACCTGGAGGATGTGGAAACGCGCATTTTCCAGATATGGATTCACCCGCAGCAGACCGGACTGCCGCCGGCCTGGGGCACTCGCCAGTTCCCCACCGGCGAGCGCGCCGGCGCCTTCGTCACGCTCGCCAGTGGCCTGTCCGGCGATGACGAGGCGCTGCCGATTCGTGCTGAAGCCAGGCTGGCAGCGGCTACGCTTGCAGCAGGGCAGAGCGCCGACTACGAAATTGCTGCCGGGCACCGGGTGTATCTGGTGCCGGCCAGCGGCCAGATCGAGATCAACGGACTTGCGGTCGCCGCCGGCGATGGCGTGGCCGTGCGTGATGAGACACGGCTGAGCATCAGGGCCGTGGCAGACAGCGAAGTTGTCCTGGTCGAGTCGCTCTGACGCCTGCTGTCGGAACGACCCGTCTGGCGCGTTATCCCATCCACCACTTAATTCAGACTCACCCACCGAAAGAGGAAAGCAAGATGGCGAAGATTCTCGTGCTCTATCACTCCATGTACGGCCATATCGAAACGATGGCCAATGCCGTCGCCGAAGGCGCGCGCTGCGTGCCGGGCGTGGAAGTGACGATCAAGCGCGTGCCGGAAACCATGCCGGAAGACGCCTTCCGCAACGCCGGCGGCAAGGTCGATCAGCCAGCCGATATCGCCGATCCGAACGAGCTGCCGGACTACGACGGAATCATCTTTGGCACCCCGACCCGCTTCGGCAACATGTCCGGACAGATGCGCAACTTCCTCGACCGCACCGGCGGCCTTTGGGCCAAGGGCGCGCTGCACGGCAAGGTCGCCAGCGTGTTCGCCTCGACCGGCACCGGCGGCGGTCAGGAGATGACCATCACCTCGACCTGGACCACCCTGGCGCACCACGGCATGGTCATCGTGCCGACCGGTTATGGCATCAGCGAGTTCTTCGACATCTCCGAAACCAACGGTGGCACGCCCTATGGCGCCTCGACCATCGCGGGCGGCGACGGCTCGCGTCAGCCATCGGAGAAGGAACTGGCCATCGCGCGCTTCCAGGGCGAGCATGTGGCGAAGATCACCAGCAAGCTCGCCGGCTGATCACCCGGCCGGACGGCGTCCGCCGTCCGGCATCCCGTCAGGCCTCCAGCAGCAGGCCGTACATCAGTTCATCGACATAGCCATCCTCGCCGGCGCGCTTGTAGGCCGCCCGCTGCGTTCCCTCGTGCACGAAGCCGAAGCGCTGGTAGAAGGCGATCGCCCGCGGATTGTCGGCCTCCACGCTGAGCTCCACGCGGCGGATGCCGCTGGCGGCCAGCCGGTCGAGGGCGTCCTGCATCATCCGTCGGGCCAGTCCGCTGCCCTTGGCCTGCGGTGCGACCGCCAGCGTGCCCAGGTAGGCGACATGAGCCGCGCGACCGAGGTGCCGCTGCACCTTGTAGAAGCCCTGTACCTGCCCATGCTCCTCGAACACGTAGAAGCTGCCGCTTTCGAACAGCGGCTCGAACACCTTGCCGAAAGCTTCGCGTGGCATGGGGTCGAAACCGAGGTAGGGCACCACATCCGGGTGCATGTAGATGTCGTAGACCCGTTGCTGGTCGGCAGGTATCGCGAGGCGGCGCATGGACAGTTCCCGTGGGGCGGTGGCTGCAGCATAGCGGCTGAACCTGCGACGGGGCGATGTCTGGCGTAGGGCGATTCGCGAGAGCGTGCGAAGCGCTGCGCTGCGTCAGCCGCGCGTGGGCCAATGGGGTGATAATGCGCGGCGCCTGCCATCCATTTCAGCCGAGGACAACGCCCCGTGGTGCTATTCGAGATCGTTCCGCGCAGCCCCGAAACCTACCGTCGCGAGACCCGCCGCAGCACGCTGATCGTCGCGGCCACCTTCGCCATTCTGGCCATGGGCCTGTCGGGCCTGGCGGTCGCGCTGTTCGGCGAGCCGGGCGGCGACAACCTGCGGCTGAACATTGGCGGGGTCGTCGCGGGGCTGGCACTGACCGTCGCGCTGGTGCGGCTGCTGTACTGGCAACAGCCGTGGATGGCTTCGGCGGCCTATGGCTGGCGGCTCAAGCGCAGTCTGATGCGGGTGACCAACATGATGCATCAGGTCAGGGCCGGCGTGAGCGCGGGCGATCCCGCGGCAATCAAGCTGCTGCGCTTCTATCACCTTGGGCTGACGCAGATGCACCAGCTCGATGGCAATCTCACCGGGCTCAGTGATTCGGTCGCCGAAATCGACCGTCACCGCGAGGCGATGGAGGCGCTGGGCATGGACATCGAACAGAACCGGCTCGAGTCCGAGTGGCTCGAACGGGTCGGCAGGATCGAGGCGAAACGCTGAGCCAGGTGTGCGTCAGTGCTGGTGACGACTGCCGTCGGAATGCCGATGCACCTTCGCATCTGTCTCGCCCTGCTCGGAAGCGCCGTGGTGATCGCCGGTCTGGCTGGAATGCTGGCCGCTGTGATCATGCATGTCCGTTTCGCCGCCGCCGTGCTGGTGGCCGTCGCTGGAGGCCACCAGCGCCTGGTATTCCATGGGAGTGAGTGACGGCAGCTGCTCGACAAAGGCGACCAGCGACCAGATGTAGTGGTCCTCCATGAATCGGCCCCACGCCGGCATGCCGGTGGACTTGAGCCCATGCTTGATGACCCAGAAGGTCGCGGCCGGGTCGCCGTCGCGGGTGGCTTCGGCCAGCGCTGGTGGGGCGGGGTAGAGGCCCTGGCTCAGCTCGGTTGGCGCGACGCCCGGCGCCAGGTGACAACCGACGCACATCGCCGCGTAGTTGCCCGCGCCGGAGCGCATCTGTTCCGCCGAGCCCAGCGGCGGCACCTCGATGTCCCGGGCGCGCACGGCTACGGCGCGTTCGCGGGCCGTCTCCAGCACGGCATGCAGCGGTGCGCTGTGCGGGTCGTCAGCGCCGACGTCGATGATGCCGGAGTACAGCACCAGCGCCGCGCCGGTCACCACCGCCAGGGCACTCAGCGCCAGCGTCGCCAGGACTGTTCTCATGCCGTACCCCTCAGAACCAGAAGCGGATGCCGGCCACCAGGCGGGTGTCGCTGACATCCTCGCCTTCGGCACGCAGCAGGTCGGCGGTGTTGCCGTAGGCACGGTTCCAGGTCACGCCGATATAAGGCGCGAACTGGCGGCTGATCTCGTAGCGCAGGCGCAGCCCTAGACTGGCGTCGCTGAACCCTGCGCCGACGCCGCGCGCCTCGTCGTTGCGCCCGTGCAGGTTGAGCTCGGCAGTGGGCTGCAGCACCCAGCGCTGGGTCAGCAGGATGTCGTACTCGGCCTCCAGACGCAGTGCGCTCTGGCCGCCTTCGCCGATGAAGGCGGTCGCCTCGGTTTCCAGGCCGAACAACGGCATGCCCTGCACGCCGAAGGCCGCCCAGGTCTGCGGCGAGCCGGGTTTGAAGTCCTGGCGCACGCCGGCGACGGTTTCCCACCAGGGACCGATGGCGTGGCTCCACAGCAGCTGCAGTTCCGCTTCCTCGGTGTGGCCATTGGTACGCTCACCCTCCGAGCGGAACGCCAGACGGTCGATGTCGCCACCGACCCAACCGGAAATGTCCCAGGCCAGCGCGCTGCCCTCGTCGGCGTCCTGCCACTCCAGCTGGTCGGCGAGAAACAGGAAATTCGTCCCGCCCTGGTGCATGTGATGGGCCGGCAGGCTGGGGAACGCCGCGGCGCGATCCGCATCGCTGATGGCTGGGATGGGCGTGCGCGGCTCCTGTCCCGGCGGGTGCGCCATCGAGCCGTGGTCCATGTGGCCGTGATCGGTTCGCCCATGATCCCTGTGCTCGTGCGCTGCCGGCGCAGCGTGGCCGGCATGGCTGGAGTGGTCCATGTTCTGCTGCGCCTGGCTCGCCGCCGTGACCAGACTCAGCGCGACGGCGACGGGGAGCGGCTTAATGCGCATGCGGATTGCCCTGCTCGGCGTCCTTGGGCATGTCCTTGTCCACCGATCCGCCGCCCATGCCGCCATGATCCATGTGGCCGTTGCCCATATGCTGCTCGTGCATGTCCTTCATCTTGTCGTGGTCCATGCCCTGCATCATGCCGCCCTGTTGCGTCTTGGGCTGCGTGGTCTGCGGGGTGGCCTGTTCGGCCGGGTCGTTCTCGGCATGATGACCGTCATGTTCGCTCTGCTGCGCCTGGACCGCGTTGAGGCCGAGGGAGGCGGTCAGGCCGAGGGCGAGCAGGGTGGTGTGCTTGAGGGTTTTCATAGGCTTCTCCGTCATTCCTCTACGCGGACTTCACGGAACATTCCGAGGTCCATGTGCATCAGCATGTGGCAGTGGTAGGCCCAGCGGCCGAGGGCGTCTGCTGTGACGCGGTAGCTGCGTTTCGAGCCCGGCGGCATGTCGATGGTGTGCTTGCGCACCAGGAAGTCGCCGTGTTCGTCCTCCAGGTCGCTCCACAGCCCGTGCAGGTGAATGGGGTGGTGCATCATGGTGTCGTTGACCAGAACGAAGCGCACCCGCTCGCCGTACCGGAGGCGGATCGGCTCGGCGTCGGCGAAGGGAATACCGTCGAACGACCAGGAGAAGCGCTCCATGTGGCCGGTCAGGTGCAGTTCGATGGTGCGGCCCGGTTCGCGGCCATCCGGGTCGGCGAAGGCGCTGCGCAAGTCGGCATAGGTCAGCACGCGCCGGCCGTTGGCGCGCAGGCCGATGCCCGGGTCATCCAGCTTGGCCACCGGCATCATGGTCTGCATGTCCACCAGAGGGTTGTTGGTCTCGCTGGCCGGATGTGCCTGCATCCCGCTGCCATCCGAGCCGTGATCCATCGCGCCATGGTCGCCGTGTCCGGCATGGGCGTCATGGCCCTGCGCGGGCGTTGCGGCAGCCTGGCCATGGGCGGCGTGATCGCCATGACCCATGTCGTCCATGGTCAGTTCGGGGCGCGGATCGGGGTTGGGCACCGGGGCCTGCAGGCCTTCGCGCACGGCCAGCGTGCCGCGGGCGTAGCCGCTGCGGTCCATGGCCTGGGCGAAGAGGGTGTAGGCGTGCTGGCTGCCGTCCGGCTCGACGATCACGTCATAGGTTTCCGCCACCGCGAGGCGAATCTCGTCGACCGTTACCGGCTCGATGTTCTGCCCGTCCGCGGCGACCACGGTGAGCTTGAGGCCGGGAATACGGAAGTCGAAGTAGCTCATCGCCGAGCCGTTGATCAGGCGCAGGCGGATGCGCTCGCCCGACCGGAACAGCCCGGTCCAGTTGGCATCCGGGGCCTGGCCGTTGAGCAGGTAGGTGTAGGTCGCGCCGCTGACGTCGGCGAGATCGGTGGGCGACATGTTCATCTTCGCCCAGGCCCAGCGGTCGCTGAAGGTCTTGCGCCAGCCTTGGTCGGCGACATCGTTGATGAAGTCGCCGACGGTGCGGCGGCCCTGGTTGTAGTAGTCGGCCTGCTTCTTCAGCTTGGCCAGCACGCGCGCCGGGCTCTCGTCGGTCCAGTCGGAGAGGAACACCACATAGTCTCGCTCGTAGGCGAACGGCTCCGGCTCCTCGGGATCGATGATCAGCGGGCCGTAGACGCCGAGCTGCTCCTGGAAGCCCGAGTGGCTGTGATACCAGTAGGTCCCGCTCTGCTTGACCTTGAAGCGGTACTCGTACATGCCGTCCGGCGCGATGCCGGCGAAGCTGAAGCCGGGCACGCCGTCCATGTTGGCCGGCAGCAGGATGCCGTGCCAGTGGATCGAGGTCTCCTGCGGCAGGCGGTTGCGCACGCGCAGGGTCACGGTGTCACCCTCGCGCCAGCGCAGCAGCGGGCCGGGAATGCTGCCATTGATGGCCATGGCGGTGCGCCGGCGGCCGGTGAAGTCGACGCTCATGGAGTCGATGGTCAGGTCGAATTGGCTGCCGCTGAGTACCGTCGGCTGGCCGGGGCTGGTCAGCGCCCAGACGGGCTGGCGCCACAGCCCGAGTCCGGCGAAGGCGCCGCCGGCGGCGAGGCTTTTGACGAAGGTGCGCCGAGAGCTGGTCGAGTGCATGCTGGTCCTGTTCATGTGCGATGTGGCTGCGCTGGACAAACAGTCGCAGCAGTCCTGTCGCTCACCATAGCGCGGCGCATCTGACGACAAGCTGAGCCGAACATTACGGTTCTGTCAGCTTGCTGGCCGGGAGGCTTTTGACGGCAGCTTGACAGGGTAAGCGAGCGGGCCGTTTGGTCTGTCACCGCGCCTGGCGACGACACCTGCGGCCGGATGGCGGCAGGCAGGGTGCTTGCCGAGGGTCGGCCCGTGCGCTGCCGCCTGCCAGGCGAGCTGCTTTCAGCGAAGTGGCTGGCTGCCGAGATAGTCGCCCAGCGCCAGGTCGCGGCCCTGACTGGTCAGCCCGATCACCTGATAGCGCTGGTGTGGTTGGCCGTAGTCCATGCCCGGCGAGCCGGCTGGCATGCCCGGTACGGCGACTCCGGCCAGATCGTCGCGCTGCTGCAGCTCGCGGATCGCCGCCACCGGCACGTGGCCTTCGACGAACTTGCCGCCAATCACGCCGGTATGGCACGAGCCCAGGCGCGGCGGCACGCCGAGGCGCTCCTTGACCGGCAGCATGTTGACTTCCACATGGTCGCGCACCTCGAACCCATTGGTTTCCAGATACTTGATCCAGTCCTTGCAGCAGCCGCAGTTGGCGTCCCGGTGTACATCGATGACCTCGGCGGCCTGAGCCGCCCCGGACATCAGCAGTGCGGCGAGTACGGTGAGATGAGGTTTCATGCGTTTCTCCAGATCTGAGTTCAGCTGCAGCAGCAACCGCCGCTACATCCACCGGTGCGTGCGGCCGAGGCGCTGCGACGGTCCAGGGTTTCGGCGGGGTATCCGGCTTCGGCGAGCGCTGCGATCAGGTTTGCGTCATCGGCGCTGCCGTCGATCCGAACCAGGCCGCCGGCCAGGTCCACTTCGACGCGTTCGACACCCTCCAGCGCCTGCAGCGCCGCGGTGACATGCCTGACGCAGCCACCGCAGCTCATGCCGGTGACCTTGAGTCGAATACTGTTCATGGGTGGTTCCTCGCTTGCCAGTTCCAGGGAGCTGGCGCGATGCTCGACCTTGACGCCATGGCAAGGTCAAGCCTGATGTGCTGGGCCTCACGCTAACGCGAGCGGCCTGACGGGAGGCTGAGCGCAAGATTACTTTTCTGTCAGCTTCGTGGCGCAGCGGTGTGCGGCGCTGCCACACTTGCACCGTCCACCACCGATGGAATATCCGCATGAAACTGCTGGTCGCCGAAGACGAGCCGAAAACCGGCACCTACCTGCAGCAGGGGCTGAGCGAGGCCGGCTTCACCGTCGACCGCGTCACCAGCGGCACCGATGCGCTGCAGCACGTGTTGAGCGTGCCCTACGACCTGCTGATCCTTGATGTGATGATGCCGGGTCTGGACGGCTGGGAAGTGCTGCGACTGGTGCGTGCCTCGGGCAACGAGGTGCCGGTGCTGTTCCTCACCGCGCGGGATCGTGTCGAGGACCGGGTCAAGGGGTTGGAGCTGGGAGCGGATGACTACCTGGTCAAGCCGTTCGCCTTTTCCGAGCTGCTGGCGCGGGTACGCACCCTGCTGCGGCGCGGCAATGCGACGGCGCTGCAGACTCAGCTGCAGGTGGCCGACCTGCAGGTCGACCTGCTCAAGCGTCGCGCCACGCGCGCCGGTCAGCGCATCGACCTGACCGCCAAGGAGTTCGCCCTGCTGGAGCTGCTGTTGCGCCGGCGCGGCGAGGTGCTGCCCAAATCGCTGATCGCCTCGCAGGTGTGGGACATGAACTTCGACAGCGACACCAACGTCATCGAGGTGGCGATCCGCCGGCTACGGGCGAAGATCGACGACGGCTTCGAACCCAAGCTGATCCATACCGCGCGCGGCATGGGCTACATGCTCGACGAGCCGGACGCGCCATGATCCGGCTGTCGCTCACCGCGCGGCTGAGCCTGATGTTCATGCTTGCGGTCACCGGCGTGCTGGCGGCGGCCGGCTATTTCTTCGGCCAGCTCAGCGAGCATCACTTCGATGAGCTGGACCGCCACACGCTGCACGAGAAACTCGAGGCGAGCCGACGTCTGCTGACCGGCCTGGACGACCTGGAGCACTTCGAGCGCGTGCGGCCGCAGCTGCAAGTGCTGTTGGATGGCCATAGCGAGATGCGCGGCTTCGTTTTCGACGAGGCCGGCACGCAGCTCTTCCCCCGACCGGAGCAGCAGGCGGCGGAGCCGTCGCTGCTCATGCTGATCGGCGAGAACGAGGGTGAACTGACCCTGGAGGGCCGCGTCTGGCGGGGCGAAGCGGGGCATGTCGAGGTGGGAGGGCGGCGCCTGACGCTGCTGGTCATGCTCGATGTGACCGCGCACAAGGCCTTCTTCCATACCTTCAGCGGCTGGCTCTGGGCGGCGCTGGTGCTGTGCGCACTGCTCAGCGGGCTGCTCGGCTGGCTCCTGGTGCGCAGCGGGCTGCGGCCGCTGCGCGAGGTCACCCAGGTGGCGGCCTCGGTCTCGGCCAAGTCGCTGCGCGAGCGCATTCCCGATGACTCGACGCCGGCAGAGCTGCAGCAGCTGGTACAGGCCTTCAACGCGATGCTGGCGCGTCTGGAAGACGCCTTCGTGCGACTGTCGAACTTCTCGGCCGACATCGCCCACGAGCTGCGCACGCCACTGAGCAACCTGATGACCCACACCGAGGTGGCGTTGACGCGCGGGCGTTCGCTGGAGCAGTACCAGGACAATCTGCATTCCAACCTTGAGGAACTGCAGCGCATGTCGCGGATGATCGACGACATGCTGTTCCTGGCCAAGGCCGACAACGGCCTGATCGTCCCCGATGCCAAGCCGGTGGCGCTGGAGCAGCTCTGTACGCAACTGCTCGACTATTACCAGCTGCCGGCGGACGAGCGCGGCGTGCGCTTCGAGCTGACCGGTGCCGGTACCATCCACGGCGACCTGGCAATGCTGCGCCGCGCGCTGTCCAACCTGCTGTCCAATGCGCTGCGCTACACGCCGGACGGCGAGCTGGTCAGGGTCACCATCGAGCGCCGCGCTGAATGCGTGACGCTGGCGGTGACCAATCCGGGGGTGACCATCGCGCCCGAGCACCTGGAGCGGCTGTTCGACCGCTTCTACCGGGTCGACCCGGCACGTCGTGAAGGCAGCCCGAGTAACGCCGGGCTGGGGCTGGCGATCACCCGTTCCATCATCCAGGCACACCGTGGCGACATCAGCTGCCGTTCGGAACAAGGGTGGACAACCTTCTGTCTGCAGTTTCCCGTCTGATGTCGCGCCTGATGTTCCGAGCGGCCCAGACCGACACGAATCAACCAACGGAGAGTAGATGCTGACACTGAATATCGGCCCGCTGACCCTGGCCATGCCCCATGTGATCCTGCTCGGCAGCCTGCTGCTGGCCAGTCTGGTCGGCTGGCGGGTCGGCCGGCGCAGCGGTCGTAATCCCGAGCGGCAGCTGTTTCGCCTCCTGCTGGTCGCCGTGCTGGTGGCCCGGTTGGCCTTCGTCGCCACCTATTGGGCGTACTACCGCGACGACTGGCTGAGCGTCATCGATATCCGCGACGGCGGCTTCATTGCCTGGCCAGGGCTGGTCGCTGCGCTGGCGCTGGGCATCTGGTGGGGCTGGCGTGACAGCGGACTGCGCAGGCCGTTGGGCATCGCGCTGACGGTCGGCGTGCTGAGCTGGGGCTTCGGCAACCTGGCCTGGTATTCCTTCGAGCAGGGCACCCGCCTGCCGGAAATGGCCCTGCGCGACAGTCAGGGACGGCCGGTTGCGCTGGAGGACTACGCCGGCCAACCACTGGTGATCAACCTCTGGGCAACCTGGTGCCCGCCGTGCCGGCGTGAAATGCCGGTGCTGGCCGAGGCCCAGGCGCGGGAAAGCGATACCCTGTTCCTGTTCGTCAACCAGGGCGAGGGGGAGGGCGAAATCAATCGTTTCATGGAGCAGGCCGGGCTGGAACTGGACAACGTGCTGCTCGACAGCGGCGGCCGGCTCGGTCAGCACGTCGGCTCCACGGCGCTGCCCACCACACTGTTCTACAACGCCGAGGGGCGCCAGGTCGGCAGCCATCTCGGCGAACTCTCGCACGCCAGCCTGGCGCGTGCGCTGGAAACTCTGAAAGAGGCATCTACGCAGTGATTCGAACCAAGCCAATATCCTGCCTGCTGGCCGGCATCAGCCTGCTTGCATTTCCCGCCGTTCAGGCCGACGAGCTGCCAGCGGCGATCAAGGCCGTCGAAGCGCGCGGCGCCGAGATCGTCGGCCGCTTCGATGCGCCGGGTGGTCTGGAGGGGTTCGCGGCGCGCTACAACGGGCAGGGCATGGCGCTGTACCTCACGCCGGATGGCGAGCACGTGCTGATCGGCAGCCTGCTCGACGCCAAGGGCGAGGACCTGACCCGCGGACAGCTGGAAAAACTGGTGTACGAACCGCTGGGCAAGGAGATGTGGGCGCGCATGGCGGGCAGCAGCTGGATCGCCGATGGCAGGGGCGACGCGCCACGTATCGTCTATCTTTTCAGCGACCCGAACTGCCCGTACTGCAACATGTTCTGGAAGCAGGCGCGGCCCTGGGTGGAGGCGGGCAAGGTACAGCTGCGTCACATCATGGTCGGCATGCTGCGCGCCGACAGCGCCGGCAAGTCCGCTGCGTTGCTCAGCGCCAAGGATCCCCAGGCGGCGCTCAACGCGCACGAGGCGGCCGGCAAGGCGAGCAAACTCAAGGCGCTGGAGCAGATCCCGGCAGCGCTGGAAAAACAGCTCACCGACAACCTGATGCTGATGAGTGAACTGGGCGCCCAGGCCACGCCGGCGATCTTCTATCTCGACGACAACGATCGGCTGCAGCAGCATCAGGGCGCGCCACGCCCCGAGGCGCTGGAAACCATCCTGGGGCCGCGCTGACGCCAGTCCCTGGCCTGAAACCGCTCTCAACGATTCCCGCGCCCCCCGGCGGGGGCGTTCCGCTCCGCTCCGGCCCGCCGCCAGCTGCGCTGACGCGCGCCCGTGCATCAGAGTGCGCCGAAGACCTTCTTCGCCAGGCTGGTGGCTGCCGCGGCCGGGTTCTTGCGAATGCTCGCTTCCTGCTCGGCGATCACCGTGAACAGGCCGTTCAGCGCCTGTTCGGTCACGTAGCTTTCGATATTGGCGTAGTTGCCGTTCAGGCCCGCCGGAACCTTGGCCGCCACCGCGTTGTACTGCTGCGCCAGGCCGACCTGGTCGGTGGCCTGCTTGACGATGGGCAGGAACCTGGCGCGGATCTGTTCGCGGCTGGACTTGTTCAGGTACTGGGTAGCCGAATCGTCACCGCCGGCGAGAATCGCCTTGGCGTCCTGGACGGTCATCTTGCGCACGGCATCGAGCAGCAATTGCTGAGCCTGCGGCACGGCCTTCTCGGCGGCCAGGTTCATGCTGTTTTCCAGCTGCTCGACCTGGGCCCCCATGCCGACCATCTTCAGCATCCGCGAGGCCTTGCCGATGTTGCCCGGCAGCTCGATGCGCACGTTCGGGTCGCTGCTGAAGCCGCCCGGGCGTCCGAGCTGCTGCACCGCGACCTTGGCGCCCTGACTGAGAGCATCCTTGAGGCCGGCGCTGGCATCGCGCTGGGTCAGGTCGGCGAGCGACAGGGCGAAGGCACTGGCGGAGAGGGCCAGGCCGGCGACGAGAGTGGTGATGCGATACATGGTGGTTACCTTGCTGGCAGATGGGGCGTGTCTGGCGTTAGAGCGCCGGTGGACACTGACGTTGATGCTAGTGTATTCCCGGCGGCGCGACATCCAGGCGACGATGCGCTACCGTCGTGCCCCCGCAGTTCTGGAGACGTTTCACATGATCCGCCCCTACCGCCCCGATGACCTGGAAACGCTGCTGAGCATCTGGCTCGAGGCATCCAGCCGGGCCCATGACTTCGTCGCGCGCAGTTTCTGGGAGGCGCGGCTGGATGACATGCGCAACCTCTATCTGCCCGCTGCGCAGACCTGGGTCTACGAGCGGGATGGCACGCTGGTCGGCTTCGTGTCGCTGCTCGATGACATCCTGGCGGCGATCTTCGTGGCACCAGCGGAGCAGGGCGCAGGCATCGGCTCGGCCCTGCTCGAGCACGCCAAGCGCCTGCGCGAGCAGCTGAGCCTGACCGTCTACGCCGCCAACAACGCCAGCATCGCCTTCTATCGTCGTCACGGTTTCCAGGTCGCAGGCGAGCAACTGGACGCACACACCGGCCACCCGGAACGCCTGATGACCTGGCAGCGTCAGGCGTCGGGCGGCGGCGTCGCCTCGCTGTCGTCGTGATGGCGCTCCAGTGCGACCTGCCGGATCGACAGCCGAATCTCCGCCGGCAGCACGCGCTTGGCGGCACCCTCGGCCAGCTCCTCGAGCTTTTCGTGGTAGCCCAGGCGGCCGTTGGCATCCGTGCTGACCACACCCTGTTCCTGCATGCTCTGAATGAAGTGGCGGAACAGCGTCTTGTCGAAGAACTCGGGCGCGTTGAGCCCGTGGAGTATCGACAGGCGTTGGGCCATGACCGTGCAGAGATTCTCCAGCTCCTCGGCGCTCAGGCTGTGCTGGCCGCTGTTGAGCAGCAGCGAGGTGGCCATGTAGAAGCGCTGCAGGGTCTGCATCACCACTCGCGCCAGCAGGGTGAGCAGGACGAACTGCCGCGAACTTGGCGCCGGGCGCACGTAGTGGTTGCCGTCCACCTTGAGCAGCCCGTGCTCGACGAAGGCCGCCAGCCACTGATCGACCACCGCTTCCAGCTCCTCGACCTCCCAGCGCATGAACAGCTCGGCACGCAGATAGGGGTACAGCGCCTCGGTGAAACGCTGGATCTGCTCGCGGCTGATGCGTGAGCTGCTCTGGAAGAAGCTCGCCAGCAGTGCGGGCAGGGCGAAGATATGCATCACGTTGTTGCGGTAGTAGGTCATCAGGACGGCGTTCTGCTCGTCCAGATAGAGGATGTTGCCCAGTGCGTCCTTCTGCTCGGCGAGCAGGTCGAGGCTCTTCACGTAGGCGATCAGTGCGTTGCCGTCTCCCTCCGGCAGCGTGGTGTGCGGCGAATAGGGCACTGCGCGCAACAGCGCCTGGTAGAGATCGAGGATGCGTGCCAGGGATTGCTGGTCCAGCGCCTGACGGCTGGTGGAGAGCATCGCCAGCGCCACCAGGTTGACCGGGTTGACGGCCGCCGCCTCGTTGAGGCGCTGGGCGATGCGCTCGGCCAGGTGGTTGGTGGCGTCGTTCAGCCACTGCGGGCGATAGTCCGGCGCATAGGCCTGCTGGCGCCAGCCGGGTTGCTCCTGCTCGAGGAATTCGTTGAGCTTGAGCGGCTCGCCGAAGTTTACCCAGACCTGCCCAAAGCGCTGCTTGAGGGCGCCGATGACCTTGAAGATGTCGAAGATCGACTCCTTCTTCTTCGCCGCGCCGCGCAATTCGCCGAGGTAGGTGCGGCCCTCCAGCACCCGCTCGTAGCCGATGTAGACCGGCACGAAGAGGATCGGCAGGCGCGACGAGCGCAGGTAGCTGCGCAGGGTCAGCGCCAGCATGCCGGTCTTGGGTTGCAGCATGCGGCCGGTGCGCGAACGCCCGCCTTCCACGAAGTACTCGACCGGGAAGCCGCGGGTGAACAGGTTGTGCAGGTATTCGTTGAACACCGAGGTGTACAGCGGGTTGCCCTTGAACGAGCGGCGCATGAAGAAGGCGCCGCCGCGGCGCAGCAGGCTGCCGATTACCGGCATGTTGAGGTTGATGCCGGCGGCGATGTGCGGCGGGGTCAGGCCGTTGCGAAACAGCAGGTAGGAGAGCAGCAGGTAATCGATGTGGCTACGGTGGCAGGGCACGTAGATCACTTCGTAGCCGCGGACGGCGTCCTGCAACGGCTCGATATGGTTGACGCGGATGCCGTCGTAGATCTTGTTCCAGAACCAGGACAGCACAACCTCGAGAAAGCGCACCGCCGTGTAGGCGTAGTCCGAGGCGATCTCGTTGCCATAGCGCAGCGCCTTGGCCTCGGCCCTCTCGATGGGGATCTTCTCGCGTTCGGCTACCTCGCGAATCGCCTGGCGGACCTGCGGTGCGTGCACCAGGCCCTTCACCAGATTGCGCCGGTGCGACAGGTCCGGCCCGATCACGGCGGTTTTCTGGTTGCGGAAGTGCACCCGCAGCATGCGATGGACCATGCGCAGTGTGCGCTCGTGCCCCTTGTTCTGGGCGATGAGTTCGTTGAGCTGGATCGGCGCGGAGAACTGCACGCGCGTCTTGCGCCCCAGCACCAGGATGCTGAGCAGCTTGCGCAGGCGCCCGGTGACCGCCCAGCTGTCGGCGAACAGCAGCTTCCAGGCGCTGGTCTCGCGATTCGGCGACTGCCCCCAGAACACGCTGACCGGAACGATCTGCGCGTTCTCTACCGCGTTGTGCTCCAGCGCGCCGACCAGCCGCACCAGCGCCGGTGGTGCGACCAGACGGGTACGCCGGCCGAACCAGCTGGGTGCCGGATTGAGGAAGAAGAAGGCGGCCGGCTCCACCAGTTCGCCCACCGCCACATCGGCCACCGGGCGTGGCAGTCCGGCCTTGCTGCACTCGGCATCGAGCACGGCGAGATCGCTCAGCGAGGGTTGCTGCAGTACATAGAACACCGGCTTGCTGCGATCCAGCTTGAGGGTGAAGGCGGACTGGTTGATGGTCTCCGAGCGCACCCAGGTGTACAGCACACGGCGCACCAGGGAGAAGATCAGACGGCGAACGGGGGAGCGGGTCATACGGCGGATTCGACTGTGGAAGGGGCGGAGCCCTCGAAGGCGGCAAGTGTGCCCCAAGCGAGGTGGCCGGGCAAAACCTGCGCTGCCCTGTCAGTGCCTGATCCACACCGGTGTATGGCTGCCGGCAGAACTCGAGCGAAATCGGTCAACGCCCGTGCGGTTGCCCTCGTGCCGACAGTTGAGCCTCGATGGCGGGCTTGTCGATCACCGAATGGACTTCGACGATCTTCCGGTCCCTGAATTCATAGAAGACGTTCTCGGCGAACGAGACCTTCCGCCCGTCGATGTCCAGGTCGAGAAAACGGCCCGCCGGCGAGCAGTTGAAGCGCAGCCGGCTCGCGACATGCGGTGGCTCGCTGACCAGCAGTTCGATCTCGAAATGCAGGTCGGGAATGGTGGCGTAATCATTTTCCAGCATCTGTCGATAGCCGGCCAGGCCGATACGGTTGCCGTTATGCCGGACCTGGTCATGCACGAAACGTCCGAGCTCGGGCCAGTCCCGGGCATTGAGGCAGGCGATATAGGCGCGGTAAATGCTGGCCAGTTCTGGCGGGGTCATTGAAAGCCTCCGTTGCGGGATTCCGGTGTCCCGTTCGACACGTGCTTTGCCCGGATGAGCCACTCCGGCGCGTCAACGGGCACGAAGGCGAGCGCCGGCACAGGCCCCGGCCGCAAACAGCAGCGACCAGAGCAGCAGAAACGCGAAGCCCACGGCGAGCAGCGGGCTGAGGGGCAGGAACAGGAGCAGGTACAGCACCTGGCCGACGACGACCCCCAGGTACAGTGCCCAGCGTGGTCGCGGCACGATGAAGCCGGCCAGCACGCCTGCTGTAAACAGCGCACCACTGTAGTACAGGCCGTCGCCGTCCCAGGGTTCGGCCTGACCACTGGCCCAGGGCGACAATGCCCAGATGAAAGCGCCGGCGATAGAGGCGATCAGCAGCGCCTGCACGACCGGCCGGGCGCTAGGGCGCATCGGCTCGCCGCGCGTACCACGCATGGATCAGCCCGGCCTGGTAAAACGGCACGGGGCAGGCAAAGCCGCCGGCCTCGATGATGGACGCGACCTGCTCCGGGGGCCGTATCGCCACGTCACGGTCATAGGCGGCACGCATCTGCTCAAGACCTGCCGCGGGAATGCCGGCGAGGGTCATCATGTTCAGCCAGGTTTCCAGCAGCGCCGCATACGCTGGCGTGGTGACTTCCGCTGCCAGGTCAGAGCTGGCCAATAGCGCTCCCGGGCCGAGTCGGGCGGCTATGTCACGAAAGAAGCCGATGCGTACGTCGCGCTCGAGAATGAACTGGGATACCAGCAGGGAGGTTGCCGCGTCGAAGGGGGCCTGCTCAGGCAGTGTCTCCAGGTAGCCCTCATGGAACTGGCAGCGCTGTTCGATTCCGGCTCGTGTTGCCTTGTCGCGAAGGACGTGCAGCATCGCGCCCGATGGCTCCACCGCGGTGAAGGTCCAACCGGGTCGGCACTGGGCCAGGTGCAGAATTTCCTCGCCGGTGCCGGCGCCGATGCACAGTACCCGCGCCTCGGCCGGCAGCGGTGCGAACACCGCCTCCAGAAGAAAATGCAGGGCGTTGCGAATGGGCGCGGTTCTGGCCCAGCGCTCGTCGTAGCTGGCGGCCTGTTGATCGAATACCGCTTTGATCTCGTCGCTGCGCATGGCGGCTCCGTTTGGTGTGGTGTGGAACGCGGCGTCGCCGGGTTGCTGCGGCGGACCATTGGAAGAATCACTGGGCCGGGAGTATGCCCTTCGCCCGCAGCGCATCCAGCGCGATCCGCTGGCGCAGGGGCAGATCGGTCGCATCGCGGGTGTCCAGATTCAGCGCGAACAGCCAGGTGTCGGCGCCGGCTTCAACATAGCCGATGTACCAGCCGATGCCAGGATTGTCGCGAGCCGCCCAACCGGTCTTGGCATACAGGCTATAAGCCGGCGTGCTGTCGACGCGCATGATGGTCCTGAGGGTGTCGTAGCTCCTCGCCCGGTACGGCAGGCTGCGCGCGACCACCTGGCGCAGCAGACCCACCTGTTGTTCGGCGCTGACGCGCAGCGAGCCATCGAGCCAGAACTCGGTGACGTTGACAGGTTCGTGCAGCTGCCCGTAATGCGCCTGGCGGATGTGGCGCAGATAGGCCGCCGCGCCAACTCGTCGGGCCAGCCTCTGGTAGCACCAGACGCAGCTGACCCTGAATGCGCTCTTCAAGGTCTGGTCGCGGTTCCAGTCCTCTATCTCGTAACGGGTGCCGTCCCAGGGGATGATCTCGTCCGCCCCGGCGATGGCGCCTTCCTCCAGTGCGATCAGAGTGTTCAGCACCTTGAACGTGGACGCTGCGGGAAAAGCCGTGCCGGCGCGTTCATCGTTGTGGACGAAGCGCTGGCCCGTGGCGACGGACTCGATGACCAGTGTCCCCTCGACCCCCGCGCGTTCGAACAGACGGGCAATTGCCCCGTCCTCCGCATGGGCGAAGCCGGGAGCAGCGAGCAGTAACAGGGAGAGCAACAGGACGGGCATGACCAGGACCAGGTTGTAGGTGGGAGCGTGTTCGGACGGGGCTCAGTCGCCTGCAATCCGCTGCGCCCGATAGTCCACCTGCGAAAGACGGTACAGGCAGTGTGCGCGAAGTGGATGACCGATGGGTATGCTCGGATGCTCGAAGCGGCTCGCCTCGCGCATGCCGATTCGTTGCATGACCGCGCGCGAACGCTGATTGCCGAGCGTGGTGAAAGAGACGATTTCCGCCAAATCCAGCCTGTCGAAGCCCACCTCGAGCGCACCGCGCGCGGCCTCCGTTGCCAAACCTCTGTGCCAGTGCTGGAAGGCCAGGCGCCAGCCGATCTCCACGCAGGGCGAAAAGGGCAGCTCGGCGATCGGTATATGCAGGCCGAGGAAGCCGATGAACTCGGCGGATCCCTTCAGCTCCACGGCCCAGAAGCCCCATCCTCGCTGCTCGATCAGCGCCTGGCAGCGATCAGCCAGCGCATCGCTCTCGTCGCGCTCGAGCGGGGCAGGGAAATACTCCATGACCCGCGGGTCTGCGTTCAGTTCGGCAAAGGGCGCCCGGTCGCTCGGGCGCCATTGCCGCATGAACAGGCGTTCGGTTTCGAACTCGATCGGGTTCGGCATTGCAGTGCTCTCGGATCAAAGGAGGAGGCTGTTGCTCGCAGCTCCGTTTGCAGCAAGGGCGGCGACTTGGCCGCGGCTAACCGGAATCACCTGAATAGCTGAGCGTTAGGCGCAGCATGTCCAGGTGGCGGATCCCGACCTCGATGATCGGCTCGGGGTAGTGGTCGACGAAGAAGTCTCGTTCTATTCGCGTTACGCGAAAGCCCTGGCGTTGATAGAACGCCAGTTGATAGCCGAACGACCCCGTGCCCACTTCGAGCCGGCCGGCGCCGAGCCTGCGGTAGTGCTCGATGATCCATTCCAGCAGTGCTGTGCCGTAGCCCGCTTTCTGCCGGGTGGGTCGTACCGCGATATTCATCAGCTCATGCGCGCCTTCGCCGATCGGCCGCACGACACCGATGCCGACGACCGTTCCGTCGAGCGATGCGGCGAAGCACGTCGAGTCCGCCAGATACGAGCGCACCTTGCTCGGCGAAGGATCGGCGAGCAGCAACAGCTCCATTGGCGCCAGTGAGGCAGGAATTTCTCCGAAGCGTAGGGACATGTGTCGGTAACCACCTTGAGAGGCGGCGTGATCAGGCAGATCGATCGCCGCTTTCCATGGATTCGAGAACGTACTTCAAGCGCTGTGCGGGGTCCATTGCATCGCTTGGAGGCTTGGCGGCAACGTCCGGCAAACGTTGCCGCCAAGCCGCGTGGTTGCATTCGTCCAGTAGCTGTTCTTATAGTTCCGCCGGCATTTTTGCAGGGCCTGGCTCGGGTCGCGCGGCGGCACGCCAGGCCTTGTGCGCACTGGTGAGAGCCCATGATCGAAATAAGCAACCTGACCAAGCGTTTTGCCCAGCACACCGCGGTCGACGACCTGTCGTTCCAGGTCCAGCGCGGAGAGGTGCTGGGGTTCCTCGGCCCCAATGGGGCCGGCAAGTCCACCACGATGAAGATGCTGACCGGCTTTCTCGCGCCGACATCCGGCACTGCCCGCATCCTCGGTCACGACATCCGCACCCAGACCCTCCAGGCCCAGCGGCTGATCGGCTATCTGCCCGAAGGCGCACCTTGCTATGGCGACATGACGGTGCGTGGCTTTCTCGAGTTCATCGCCGAAGTGCGTGGTTTTCGCGGTGCGGACAAGCGTCAGCGGGTCGATGCAGCTGTCGCCCAGGTGGAATTGCAGAAGGTGCTGGGGCAGAGCATCGAGACGCTGTCCAAGGGCTTCAAGCGGCGTGTCGGTCTGGCCCAGGCGATCCTGCACGACCCTGACGTGCTGATCCTCGACGAGCCCACCGACGGGCTCGATCCGAACCAGAAGCATCAGGTGCGCCAGCTGATCCAGGGGCTGGCGCAGGACAAGATCGTCATCATTTCCACCCATATTCTCGAAGAGGTGAGTGCGGTCTGCACCCGCGCGGTGGTGATCGCCAATGGCCGGCTGGTGGCCGATGGCACGCCGCTGGAGCTGGAAAGCCGCTCGAAGCATCACCAGGCGGTCACGCTGGTCAGTGATGCGCCGCTGGACGAAGTCGCCCTGGCGGCCTTGCCGGGTGTCGCCGGTGTCGAGCGAAACGAGCGCGAGCACAGCCTGACCGTACTGGCGCAGCCCGGGCACGTGATCTTCCCGCAGGTCAACGCGCTGATCGCCCAGCAGGGCTGGGCCGTCACCGAGCTGGACGTGGAGCGCGGCCGGCTGGATGAGGTGTTCCGTAACCTGACGCGAGGGGAAGCGCTATGAGCCAGTTGCCGGTCATCTTCAAGCGCGAGCTGGGCAGCTATTTCGCCACGCCGCTCGCCTATGTGTTCATCGTGATCTTCCTGGTGCTCTCCGGGGTATTCACCTTCTACCTGGGCGGTTTCTACGAGCGCGGCCAGGCGGACCTGACGCCCTTCTTCAGCTTTCATACCTGGCTCTACCTGTTCCTGGTACCCGCTATCGCCATGCGCTTGTGGGCTGAGGAGCGCAAGTCCGGTTCCATCGAGCTGCTGATGACGCTGCCGATCACCCGCTTCGAGGCGGTCGCCGGCAAGTTCCTCGCCGCCTGGGTTTTTGCCGGGATCGCGCTGCTGCTGACGTTCCCGATGGTCATCACAGTCAATTACCTGGGTGAGCCGGACAATGGCGTGATCGTCGCCGGCTATCTCGGCAGCTGGCTGCTGGCCGGCGCCTTCCTGGCCATCGGCTCGTGCATGTCGGCGCTGGCGAAAAACCAGGTGATCGCCTTCATCCTCTCGGTGGCGGTGTGCTTCCTGTTCATCGTCAGCGGTCTGCCGATGGTGCTCGACGCCCTCGCCTGGGCGCCGCAGTGGCTGATCGACGCGGTGGCTTCGCTGAGCTTCCTGATCCGTTTCGACTCCATCAGCAAGGGCGTGATCGACCTGCGTGACCTGCTGTATTTCGTCACGTTGATCGTCGCCTGGCTGGCGGCCACCGCCGTGGTCGTCGACCTGAAGAAAGCCGCCTGAGGAGTCACCATGAAACGAGTCATCTATTCCGGTGCCGGGCTGCTGCTGATCGCGCTGGCATTCCTGCTGTTCAACGGGCTGACCGGCACGCTGCTGACCAATGCCCGGCTGGACCTGACCGAGCAGAAGCTCTACACCATTTCCGAAGGTACCGAGCGCATCCTCGAGGGGCTGCAGTCACCCATCGAGCTGCATTTCTTCTATTCGGACGAGACCGCCAAGGACCTGGTCGCGCTGCGCAACTACGCGCGTCGGGTCGAGGAGATGCTGCGTGCCTATCAGCGCGCCTCTGGCGGCAAGCTCAAGCTGCACGTGATTGATCCGCAGCCGTTCTCCGAGGAAGAAGACCGCGCCGCCGAGTTCGGCCTGCAGGCGGTACCGCTCAACCAGGGCGGTGACAAGGTCTACTTCGGGCTGGCCGGCACCAATGCCGAGGGCAATACGCAGATCATCCCGTTCTTCCCGCTGGATCAGGAGGAGTTTCTCGAGTACGAGGTCAGCCGCCTGGTTCAGAGCCTGGCGACTGCCGAGCTGCCGGTGGTGGGTGTGCTTTCCGGCCTGCAGCTGACCGGGGGCTTCGACATGCGCACGCAGCAGGCGACGCCGCCGTGGATGGTGCTGGAGGAAGTCCGCCAGCTGTTCCATATCGAGAGCCTGCAGCGCGATGTCGATCTGATCCCCACCAATGTATCGGTGCTGCTGCTGATCCATCCGAAGGATCTGCCCGAGCAGACGCTGTTCGCCATCGACCAGTTCGTGCTGCGCGGTGGCAAGCTCCTGGTGTTCCTCGATCCGCATAGCGAGATCGATCCGGGCATGGGCATCGGCCCGGGCGAGTTCGGCGAGGAGCGTGTCTCTGACCTGGAACCGCTGTTCAAGGCCTGGGGCGTGCGCATGCTGCCGAAGAAGGCGCTGGCCGATGCCGCTTACGGCATGTCGGTGGGCATGGGCGCCGAGCGCCGGCCGGTTCGGCATGCCGGTTGGCTGAGCCTGCCGCGCGCCGCGCTGGACCAGGATGACGTGAGCATCGCCGCGCTGGAGAACATCACGCTTGGCAGTGCCGGCATTCTCGAGCCGCTGGAAGGGGCGACCACGCGTTTCACCCCGCTGATGCGCAGCTCCGAATACGCCATGCCGGTGGATGCCGAACGCTTCGCCACACTGGATAACCCGGAGACCCTGCTGCTCGGCTTCGAGCCCACCGGCGAGCGCTATACCCTGGCAGCGCGCATTCAGGGCCCGGCCAAGACGGCATTCCCCAATGGTATCGAAGGGCGCGAGAAGGGCATCCAGGAGAGCCAGAACATCAACGTCATCGCGGTGGCTGATACCGACATGCTGGCTGACCGCATGTGGGTGCAGGTGCAGGACTTTTTCGGTCAGCGCGTGCCCCAGCCCTGGGCCGACAACGGCGCCTTCGTGATCAATGCGCTGGACAACCTCTCCGGCACCGACGCGCTGATCAGCGTGCGCTCGCGCGGGCGCTTCACCCGGCCGTTCGTGGTGGTCGAAGCGCTGCAGCGTCAGGCCGAGAACCGCTTCCGCGAGAAGGAGGAGGTGCTGCAACAGCGCCTGGCCGATACCGAGCAGAAGCTGGCCGAGCTGCAGAGCCCGGACCCCGAACAGGCATTGGAGCTCTCCGGCGAGCAGGAGCAGGCGTTGCGCCAGTTCCTCCAGGAAAAGGTGCGCATCCGCAAAGAGCTGCGCGAGGTACGCTACCAGCTCAACGCCGATATCGAGGCGCTGGGACGTACGCTGAAGTTCGCCAATATCGCCCTGGTACCGCTGGTACTGACGCTGGGCGTGCTCGCGCTGTGGCTGTGGCGGCGCCGCCGTAGCGCCTGATGCTGGCCCTGCACGGCAGCCATGGCCGCCGTGCAGGGCAGACGACGCGAGGCGGAAAAGGGGCTGACAGCAGAAATCCTTGGCTTATACTCCGGCGACGGCTGCTTTCGAGTCGCATTCGCAAGCTGACGAATGCACGAGGGTCAGGCTGTGGAAACCCTCTTCCGAGGAATAACAAAAAGCGAGTTGGAGAAGTGGTAATGGCTGAGCGCGAAACCGGGACCGTCAAGTGGTTCAACGATGCAAAAGGCTATGGATTCATTCAGCGGGGTAATGGCGCCGACGTGTTCGTGCATTACCGCGCCATTCGTGGCGACGGCCATCGCTCGCTGGCCGAGGGGCAGCAGGTGGAATTCTCGGTGATCCAGGGCCAGAAAG
Source organism: Stutzerimonas sp. Brlt_14 (assembly GCF_051948915.1). Lineage (NCBI taxonomy): Bacteria > Pseudomonadati > Pseudomonadota > Gammaproteobacteria > Pseudomonadales > Pseudomonadaceae > Stutzerimonas > Stutzerimonas sp. Brlt_14. The sequence goes on along the minus strand of NZ_JAYJLM010000001.1, from coordinate 384,858 downwards.
GCCTGCAGGCCGAGGACGTCGCCGGCCTCTGACTCCGGTCGCAGAAGAACGAAGCCCGTCCTGATGACGGGCTTTGTTTTTTGAGCTGGCGACGCTCCGCTGCAGGCCACCAAGGGCCAATCTGCTGGTTCCTGGTGGGTGTTTCACGACCCAGGTGCAATCAACCCGTGCGCCAAACGATCTCTTCCTCGCCATCGCCACTGACGCGTATCCAGCGGTCGGCCTCTTCCTCGGCTTCCTCTTCCTGCCAGCCGCCCGGCGCGCAACGGATTTCCACACCCAGCGCCTGATGTGCCGCCCGGGCACAGGCCAGGTCATCGGCCCAGGGCGTGGCATCGCTTTCCAAGAGCAGGCAGTGCCATTTGCCGACCGCCTTGGGCAGCCAGGTCACTGGAATCCCGGCGGCGTTGCACTTGAAGGTCTGGCCTTTCTGCTGCCAGGCGGAGCAGGGGCCGATGGCCTCGGTCAGCCACTCGCCGACGGCTTCCTGGCTGGCATCCCTGAGGTAGATCTCGATATCGGGTTGACGCATGGGCGACTGCCTTCTGTGTTGTGCCTTGGCCTGCCTCGCATGCTATCGAGGCATTTGCCTTAGGAAATTCGTTCGATCCAGTCGTAGCGTATCGCAACCCGCACCGCCAGCGGCGTGTCGATGACGGCGGCGCGCCGCTCGGCGCTGGCGCGCCAGCCGTGCGGGGTCATCGCCAGGAGATCGGCGCGGGCCTGGGCGTTGTCCAGCTGCAGTTCATAGCTGAGGGTTTCGCTGTGGGTCAGGCGCATGCCGTCCGGAATGAGCGACAGGTGCTTCTCGTCGTCGTAGTCGCGTACCTCGTCGTAGAGCCGCGCGCGCAGCTCCCACAGGTGCTCGCGGGTCGGCCCCATGCGCAGCAGTCCGCCGCCGGGCGAGAGCAGGCGTCGCGCTTCCTGCCAGTCCAGCGGACTGAACACGCTGGCCAGCAGGTCGCAGCTGGCCTCGGCCAGCGGCACGCGGGCCATGCTCGCCACCAGCCACTCGAGTTGCGGCGCACGCTTGCAGGCGCGCTTGATCGCCTCGCGGGAGATGTCCAGTGCATAGCCCTCTGCATCAGGCAGCGCGGCGGCCAGTTGGGCGGTGTAGTAGCCCTCGCCACAGCCGATGTCCAGCCAGCGTTGCGGCGCGCGCTCGGCGGCCAGCTCGGCGAGGCGTCGGGCCAGCGGCGCATAGTGACCGCCATCGAGAAAGCGCCGGCGCGCCTCGACCATCGCCTGGTTGTCGCCCGGATCGCGGCTGTTCTTGTGCTGCACGGGGAGCAGGTTCAGGTAGCCCTGGCGCGCGCGGTCGAAACGGTGGTTGGTCGGGCAGGCCACGCCGTTTTCCACCGCGCTGAGCGGCGCCTGGCAGATCGGGCAGATCAGCATGCGAGCAGGTTCACCAGGGTCTGGTAGTAGATTTCGGTCAGCAGATCGAGGTCGCTGGCGAGGATGTGCTCGTCGACCTGATGAATCGTCGCATTGACCGGTCCCAGCTCGACCACCTGGGTACCCAGGGTGGCGATGAAGCGCCCGTCCGAGGTGCCGCCGCTGGTGGATGGTGTGGTCTCGCGGCCGGTGACGCTGCGGATCGCCTTGGCCACGCCGTCGAGCAGCGCGCCCGGCTCGGTGAGGAAGGGCAGGCCCGATAGCGCCCAGTCGACGCTCCAGTCCAGGCCGTGCTTGTCGAGGATCGCCGCGGTGCGTTGCTGCAAGCCTTCGACGGTCGACTCGGTGGAGAAGCGGAAGTTGAATACCGCTTCCAGCGTGCCGGGGATGACGTTGGTGGCGCCGGTGCCGGCGTTCAGGTTGGAGATCTGGAAGCTGGTCGGCGGGAAGAACGCATTGCCATCGTCCCAGTGTTCGGCGGCCAGTTCGGCCAGTGCCGGCGCGGCTAGATGAATCGGGTTGCGCGCCAGATGCGGATAGGCCACATGGCCCTGCTGGCCGCGCACGGTGAGCGTGCCGCCCAGCGAGCCGCGGCGGCCGTTCTTCACCACGTCGCCCACCAGGCTGGTGCTCGAGGGTTCGCCGACGATGCACCAGTCCAGGCGCTGGCCGCGCTCGCGCAGGCGCTCGACCACCGCCTTGGTGCCATGGTGCGCCGGGCCTTCTTCATCGCTGGTGATCAGGAAGGCGATCTGTCCCTTGTGGTCCGGATGGTCGGCGGTGAAGCGTTCCACTGCCACGACCATGGCGGCCAGGCTGCCTTTCATGTCTGCCGCGCCGCGGCCGTGGAGCATGCCCAGCTCGTCGATGCGCGCACTGAACGGCGGGTTCTGCCAAGCCTGCAGCGGGCCGGTGGGGACCACGTCGGTATGGCCGGCGAAGCACAGCACCGGGCCTTCGTTGCCGCGAATGGCCCAGAAGTTCTCCACGTCCTCGATGTGCATCGGCTCGATGGCGAAGCCGCAAGCCGCCAGGCGCTGGCTCATCAGCTGCTGGCAGCCTTCGTCCAGCGGCGTCACGGAGGGGCGGTTGATCAGCTCGCAGGCCAGTTCGAGGGTCGGGGAGAGGGCGGGGGCGGTCATCACAGCTCCGGTACGGCGGGGAAAGGGCGCCATATTAAAGCAAAGCCGGGGCTGCGGTGACGGCCGGATGCAGTGGTCGGCACGCGGCGAGGTCTTATAATCGCCAGGTTTTTCTCCGGGGAGTCGGCATGTCTATCGATGAACAGCGTTTCGGCGGCATTGCCCGTCTGTATGGCCGGCTCGGTCTGGAGCGGCTGGCGGCTGCCCATGTGGCGGTGGTCGGCATCGGCGGTGTAGGCTCCTGGGCGGCCGAGGCGCTGGCACGCAGCGGCGTCGGTGAGATCAGCCTGTTCGACCTGGACGATGTGTGCATCACCAATACCAACCGGCAGATCCATGCACTGGAGGGTGCGGTGGGCAAGCCGAAGGTGGACGAGATGGCCGCGCGCATCCGTTCCATCAACCCGGCGTGCCGGATTCATGCGGTGCCCGACTTCGTCACCCGCGAAACCATGGCCGAGTACATCACCGAAGACATCGACTGCGTCATCGACTGCATCGACAGCGTGCCGGCCAAGGCGGCGCTGATTGCCTGGTGCAAGCGCCGCAAGATCCAGATCATCGCGACCGGTGGCGCCGGTGGGCAGGTGGACCCGACACAGATTCAGGTCGCCGATCTGAACAAGACCTTCAACGATCCGCTGGCGGCCAAGGTGCGTTCGCTGCTGCGTCGCGAATACAACTTCTCGCGCACGCCGGGGCGCACCTACAGCGTGCCCTGCGTGTTCTCCACCGAACAGCTGCGCTACCCGAAGCCCGATGGCGGCGTGTGCCAGAGCAAGAGCTTCGTCGGCGAGGGCGTCAAGCTCGACTGCGCCGGTGGCTTCGGCGCGGTGACCATGGTCACCGCCACCTTCGGCATGGTCGCCGCCGCGAAGGCGGTCGACAAACTGGTCGCCGGAGCCCGGCGGCCTAGCGAGCGCAACGCCCGCAGCTGATGAAAACGTGCCGCAGCCGCTCTGCGATGCGGCTCCCCGGAAAGTTCCGCTGTCACAAAAGCTTTACATATCAGCCATTTGGCTGACATACGCCGTCGCCAAGATTGCCCCCAACACAAAGAGCCCATCTCGTGTGTTTCCGACGCTAAACATAAAGGGGAATTTTGGATGATCCGTAAGCACTTCGCCGGTTTCGCTGCCAGCGCCCTGGCTCTGGCCGTTTCCGCCCAGGCTTTCGCCGGTACCGTCACCACCGACGGCGCCGATCTCGTTATCAAGACCAAGGGCGGCCTGGAGGTCGGAACCACCGACAAGGAGTTCTCGTTCAAGATCAATGGCCGTCTGCAGGCCGATGCCGACAGCTTCGATGGTTTCTACACCCAGAACGGCGAGCGCGCAGACGAGACCTATTTCCGTCGTGCGCGTCTGGAGATTTCCGGTGTTGCCTTCACCGATTGGGGCTACACCTTCCACCGCAACTTTGGCAACGATTCCAGCGATTGGCAAGAGCTGGCCATCCACTACAACGGCTGGGAGCCGGTCCAGGTTTCGATTGGCCGTATCATTCCGACATTCGGCCTGGAGGAGGCGGTCAGCTCGAAGTGGATCACCGCCATCGAGCGCTCTGCGATCTATGACCTGGCGCCCTGGTTGAACAGCCACGAAGACGGCGAAGGCATCCGCGTGCGTACCACCGTCGGCATGTTCCACGGTGAAGCCGGTGCTTACCGTCAGGACGCCGACGCCGACGCCGACAACCCCGGTGCCGACATACTGGAAGATAAAGATGGCGCCAACAACACCAGCTTCGTGCTGCGTGGCGTGATCGCCCCGATCGTCGAGAAGGACCAGGTGCTGCACTTGGGCGCGAGCTTCGGTCAGCGTGACCTGGAAGAAGGTTACCTGGAACGCATTCGTCCGCGCCTGTCCGTGCGTGGCACCACCGAAGACAGTGCCAACGGCAACCGCGCCACCTTCGGCGGCACTCGCACCGACGGCACCGATCAGGCCTGGGGCCTGGAGGCGGCCTACATGATCGGCCCGTTCTCGGTGCAGGGCGAATACCTGACCCGTACCGTCGACGCCATGGAAGGTTTCGAAGACCTCGAAGCCACCGGCTACAACGTCCAGCTGGCGTACACCCTCACCGGTGAGTCGCGCTCCTACAAGCTCGATGGCGGCAAGTTCGACAAGATCAAGCCGGAGAACAAGCGGATCGGTGCCTGGGAAGTTTTCTACCGCTTCGACGACATCACCGTCGATGAAACCGGTGTTGCACCGAGCGGTTATGTCGGTGCCCTGGATAGCGCAGAAGCAGGTGCGAAGACTCACACCATCGGTCTCAACTGGTACGCCAACGAGTCGGTCAAGCTCTCGGCCAACTACCTGAAGACCAGTGTGGATGACGTGGTCAACGCCAACGGCGACGACGACGGCGATGCCATCAGCCTGCGTGCCCAGTACGTGTTCTAAACATCACTCTCATCCGTGATGCTCCATTTGAGCCCCGCCTTGGCGGGGCTTTTTTTCGTCTGCGCGACAGGCCAGACTGCGATCCATGCCTATCCAGACCCTGCACCGCCTCGCCGAACTCGATCCCACCGAATGGGACGCCCTGCTGGCCGATTCGCAACCCTTTCTGTGTCACGCGTTTCTCAGTGCGCTCGAGGACAGCGGCAGTGTCGGAGGGCGCAGTGGCTGGCAGCCTGCCCATCGCCTGCTGCGCGATCCGCAGGGTGGGCTGCGGGCCGCATTGCCGCTGTATCGCAAGAGCCATTCCTACGGTGAGTACGTGTTCGACTGGGCCTGGGCGGACGCCTGCCAGCGCGCCGGCATCCGCTACTACCCCAAGCTGCTGTGCGCCGTACCGTTCACTCCGGTCGCGGGCCAGCGCCTGCTCGGCGATGTCGAGGCGGCGGCAACGCTGTTCGATGGGCTCACCGAGCAACTGGACGCTCAGCAGATATCCGGCATCCATGTGAACTTCACCGAGTCGAAGGCCGATCGGCTGATGGCTGGCCGGGAGGGTTGGCTGGAGCGCATCGGTTGTCAGTTTCACTGGCACAACCGCGGCTATCGTGACTTTCAGGACTTTCTCGATGCGCTGACCTCACGCAAGCGCAAGCAGCTGCGCAAGGAACGCGAGCAGGTGGCGGGGCAGGGCATCGTCTTCGACTGGCGCGAAGGCCATCAGCTCAGCGAGGCGGAATGGGATTTCGTCTACGCGTGCTATGCCAACACCTATCAGGTGCGTGGGCAGGTGCCGTACCTTTCGCGCGCGTTTTTCAGCCTGCTGGCCGAGCGCATGCCGCAGGCGATTCGGGTGGTGTTGGCGCAGCAGAGTACTCGCCCGGTGGCGATGGCTTTCAGCCTGCGTGACGACAGAGGGCTATACGGCCGTTACTGGGGCTGCCTGGCGGAGTTTGACCGTCTGCACTTCGAGACCTGTTTTTACCAGGGCATCGACCAGGCCATCGCGGACGGCCTGCAGCGCTTCGATGCCGGCGCGCAGGGCGAGCACAAGCTGATTCGGGGCTTCGAGCCGGTGATTACGCGCTCCTGGCATTATCTGCAGCACCCCGGTTTGCGCGCCGCGGTGATGGATTTTCTGCAGCAGGAGCGCGTCGGTGTGCTGGCCTATGCCGAGGCGGCGCGGCAGGCGCTGCCGTACCGGCAGGCCGGCAGCTAGCCACTTGCGTCAGGCGTGGGATGCGGCGCTGTTTTCCTCGTGGATATCCAGCATGCGCTGCAATTCGCTGCGCAGCAGGGGGTCCTGGCAACCCGGCAGGTACTCGCGCAGCTTGCGGATCACCCATTGCTGCCCCTTGTCGACGAACGGCAGACGGTCGTCCAGCGACTCGATGGCCATCGCCTTGCCGTAGAAGGCGCCGGTGTCCTTGTTGGGCTCCACGCCCAGATGCTGCAGGCAGTTGAGCAACAGTTTGCAGCTCTCGATCTCGCCCTGGCGAATCTGCTCCAGTAGCTGCCGCTGTTCCGGGTCGGTGGCCTGTTGCAGCGATTCGCCGGCAACCTTGGCGCCCGCGCGTTCGGCGCTGAGCAGGTCCTGCAGCAGCTGGGCTTCGCCTTCCGGTGTGTTCAGCGGGCTTTGCGGGGTAGTCATATCGCGCTCTCCTGTCGGTTGAGGGTTTCGCACGATGGCGGCAGCGGGGTACGCGCCGCCGTAAATGCGAAGGGCCGGTGAACCGGCCCTTCGGGGATCAGAGCTTCTTCGCGGTGATAATCTTCACCGGAGTCAGTGGCACGTTCTGCATCATGGCGCGGTTGCCGGTAGGGACCTGGGCGATCTGGTCGACGACCTCCATGCCGCGCACCACCTTGCCGAACACCGCGTAGCCGAAATCGCGGCTGCCGTGGTCGAGGAAGTCGTTGTCGCGGTGGTTGATGAAGAACTGGCTGGTTGCCGAGTTGACGTTCTGCGTACGGGCCATGGCGACGGTGCCGCGAACGTTGTGCAGGCCGTTGTCGGCCTCGTTCTTGATCGGCGCCTTGGTGGGTTTCTGGTTCAGCCCTTCGCCGAAGCCGCCACCCTGGATCATGAAGCCTGGGATGACGCGGTGAAACACGGTGCCGTCGTAGAAATCGCTATCGACGTAGGCGATGAAGTTCTCGACGCTGATCGGTGCCTTTTCCGCCTCGAGTTCCAGTTCGATTTCACCCAGGCTGGTGGTCAGCAGCACGCGAGGGTTTTCGGCAGCGAGCAGGTTGCCGGCCAGCAGTACGGAACAGGCGGCGAGGGCGATGCGTTTCAACATGATGGTTTCCTGATGTTGGGGAAGCTGTCAGCCGGCCAGCGAGTTGGCCTGTCCGGCATCGTACGTCTTGATCAGCTCGATGAGAATCCGGGTAGCCGGCCCGAGCGGTTTGTCGTGGTTAGTGTAGAGATAGAACAGCGGCCGGCGAATACTGCCTTGGACCAGTGGCAGCGGCTTGAGTATGCCTTCAGCCAGCTCGCGCCCGATCAGATGCCGCGGCAGCCAGGCGAAGCCCAGACCGCTGCTGACGAAGGCCACCGACGTCGCCAGGCTGCCCACCGTCCAGCGCTGTTCGGCACCGAGCCAACCGGCATCACGGGGTTGGCGCAGGCCGGTATCGCGCACCACGATCTGCATCTGGCTCTGCAGGTCCTGCACGCTGAGCTTGCGTCCGAGCTGGTGAAGGGCATGGTTGGCGTGTGCCACGGCGACGAACTCCACGGTACTGAGCTCGCTGCCCAGATAGCCGGTGATGTCCAGGCCGCTGATGGCGAGGTCCGCGGTGCCGTCCTTGAGCACTTCCTCGACCCCGGAGAGCACTTCCTCGCGCAGGCGCACCCGGCAGCCGCGGCTCTTCGGCATGAATTCGGTGAGGGCCTGTATCAGCTTGGTGCTGGGGTAGGCGGCATCGACAACCAGGCGCACCTCGGCTTCCCAGCCTTGTTCCATGTGGTGCGCCAGTTCTTCCAGCTGACTGGCCTGTGTGACCAGCTGTCGCGACCGGCGCAGCAGCACTTCTCCTGCCTCGGTCAGCACTGCCTTGCGCCCGTCTATGCGCAATAGCGGCACGCCCAGTTGTTCCTGCATGCGTGCTACGGTGTAGCTGACCGAAGACTGCGACCGATGCAGCGCTTCGGCCGCCTGGGCGAAGCCGCCGTGATCAATGACCGCCTGCAGGGTGCGCCACTGATCGAGGGTCACACGGGGCACTTTCATTCCTTCGGTTCCTTTAACAAGGTCTGTTAGGCTGGCCACTCTGTAGAGGAGCCCAGTCAAAATGAAAACAATCGGTTACCTACTCTTTGCCCTGCTGCCTTTTGCGGCCAGCGCCGCCTCCTATCCCGTGGACATCGACCAGCAGCTCAACGGCGCCGAAGTCACCGTGACGCCGCAGGTCATCGACCGCGATCTCGCCGGCCTTCTGCTGCACAACTACGGGGAGATGGCGGCGGTTTGCACTGCCGTGTTCCGGAATGGTCCAGAAGCACCGCGTACCCGGCGCACGGAGCTGCAACCCGGTGAGCGCAAGGCGCTGACGTCGAAGTTCAAGCGCGACGTGATCCGGTTGCGCATCAAACTGACCTGCGAACCGAAGTAGCTCGGCCGCCACGGCGCCAGCCGTACGGGATCAATCCAGTACGTTCTCCAGGATTTCGTAAACGATGCCCGTGGCGATGGCCACCAGGATCACGTCACGCCCCAGCTGCTTCCATTCATAGCCTTCGTAGCGTGGCAGATGGCCGAGCAGGCGATTGTCCAGGTTCTTGGCGATGCCCGGCGGTAGTGGTTTGCCGCGCGCCAGGTTCTTCTGGATGCCAGGGGGCAGGGACGATGGCGGCATGAGCAGCTCGCGGTGGTTGCGCAGCGTGATGCGAACCGCGCCGATATCCACGGACGGCCGCTGGTGATGATATTGCTGCGCCGGCGCCTGCCCCTGGCCGCGCTGAGCCTTGTACTTACTGTTGCCGGGGTGATCGTTGTTCGGCTGCGCCGCCGTCACCGTGGAGAGTGCCAGTGAAAGCGCGCCGGCCAGCAGCGCGATCCGCTTCATCGAGTTCATGCGAACCTCCTGGGCATTAAGCCGCTTCGCTTTGTCAGCTTAGCCTGTGTTTGCCAGAGAAAACATGCCGGCTGTTACAGAACGCGCCTTTGCCGGGCAGACCGGGTAACCTATGCCATCGTTCTTTTCGACCTCCGAGGTAGCTCCCTTGTTTGACCAATTCGCCCTGCACGAACGCCTGCTCAAGGCCGTCGCCGAACTCAAATTCGTCGAGCCGACCCCGGTGCAGGTGGCGGCGATTCCGCCGGCGCTGGAAGGGCGCGATCTGCGTGTAACGGCCCAGACCGGCAGTGGCAAGACGGCTGCGTTCGTGCTGCCGATGCTCAACCGTCTGATCGGCGATGCCCAGCCGCGGGTCGACGTGCGCGCGCTGATCCTGTTGCCGACCCGCGAACTGGCCCAGCAGACCCTCAAGGAAGTCGAGCGCTTCTCGCAGTTCACATTCATCAAGTCCGGCCTGATTACCGGTGGTGAGGACTTCAAGGTCCAGGCCGCGATGCTGCGCAAGGTGCCGGACGTGCTGATCGGCACGCCGGGCCGGCTGATCGAGCATCTGAACGCGGGCAACCTGATCCTCAAGGATGTCGAGGTTCTGGTGATCGACGAGGCTGATCGCATGCTCGACATGGGTTTTGCCGAAGACATGCAGCGTCTGGTAGGCGAATGCGAAAAGCGTCAGCAGACGCTGCTGTTCTCTGCCACCAGTGGGGGCGCCGGGCTGCGCGAGATGGTCGCCAAGGTGCTGAATGATCCGCTGCACCTTCAGCTCAACCGCGTCAGCGAGCTGAACGAGGCGACCCGGCAGCAGATCATCACCGCCGACGATGTGGCACATAAGGAAAAGCTGGTGCACTGGCTGCTGGCCAACGAGAGCTACCAGAAGGCGGTCATCTTCACCAATACCCGCGCCCAGGCCGACCGCCTGTACGGGCACCTGGTGGCCAGCGACATCAAGGTCTTCGTGCTGCACGGGGAGAAGGACCAGAAGGAGCGCAAACTGGCCATCGAGCGGCTCAAGCAGGGCGGCGTGAAGGTGCTGGTGGCCACCGATGTGGCGGCCCGTGGCCTCGATATCGAAGGCATGGACCTGGTGATCAACTTCGACATGCCGCGTTCGGGTGACGAGTACGTGCACCGCATCGGCCGTACCGGGCGCGCCGGCGCCGAAGGGCTGGCGATCTCGCTGATCTGCCACAACGACTGGAACCTGATGTCCAGCATCGAGCGCTACCTCAAACAACGCTTCGAGAAACGGGTGATCAAGGGGCTGAAAGGCACTTATCAGGGTCCGAAGAACCTCAAGGCCTCAGGCAAGGCCGCTGGCAGCAAGAAGAAAAAGGTCGACAAGAAGAAAGGCGTGGAAAAGAAGTCCAAGCCTGCCGGCAAGCGCCCGAACGGTGCCAAGCGGGAGGCGCCATCACCCGTGGTCAGCCAGGACGGCATGGCGCCGCTCAAGCGCAAGAAGCCCGCAGCCGAGTGACCCTCGGCTGATTCACCTAGCGTTGCGTGTCGGCCGGCGGGATGTCGGCTTCGCGCTCCGCTTGCTCGATCTGCTGCAGACGTTTGTCATAAGCCTCGCACTCGTCGCCGAGCTGATCGGCGCTGCGCTTGGCGTCCATCTGACGGATTTCCTCGTTGATTTCCTTGGCCCGCTCCGGATTGCTCTCGGTCAGCTGGTTGACGCGCTTGGCCAGTTCGTCCGCCTTGGCGTTCACCTCGTCGGTTGTGCAGGCCGCGTGCACGGCCGGGCTGGCCAGCAAGGCTGCGGTCAGGGTCATCGTCAGCAATTTCATGGCTCGATCCTCCTCAAACGGTCTGAACGGTGGATCGCAGCGCAGCCGCTTTAGTTCAGCGGCGAACCGCCTGCCGCCGGGAAGGGTCGGAATGCTTAGACGCCTCGTTCGAGAGCGGATACCTGTCACGGGAGGAAAGGCCATGAGCTACAACTGGGATCTGATCCAGCGCCTGCTGCACGAAGTCCAGGCCAGCGCCAACGACACCTTCAAACCACGTCGCTACGCCGAAGAGCATGCCGCACAGCTGGAAAGCGAGGGCAAACCGATGCCGAATCTGGACAGCCTACGTGCCGAGGCCGCCGACTACGAAAGCCTGTTGTTCGAAGGCGGCTTCATCGTGGCGCGCCCGGAAGAGCAGGGCGGCAATGGCGAGAACTTCGTGCTGACCGAGCGCGGAGAGCGGCTGCTGGGGATGCTCGACGACCCGCAGACCGCAGGAGCCCGCCAACGGCTGGCCGACAAGGGCGAGGCCGCTCTGGTACCGGAGGTGTTCGACGAGCTGGCCGCTACGCGGCCCTGAGCCCGCTACAGACGGAAACCCTCGACGATGTACTCGGCGAGGGTCTCGCTGACCGGCGAACGCTGCTGCGGGTTGCGCAGCAGCACGATGCTCGTTTGCGGTAGCGCCGGCAGCCCATCCGCCTCGCCCAGAATGCGCAGGTCCGCCGGAATCAGGCTTTGCAGCTGGGCGGTGAGCGCCAGCCCGGCGCCGACGATGGCCATGATGGCCGCGAGGCTGGGGCTGCTATAGGCGATCCGGTAATCGATCTCGCGGGCGTCCAGCGCGTTGCACACCCAGGCGCGGCAGAAGCAGTCGGTATTGAAAGTGGCCAGCGGCAATGAACGCTGGTCGTCCAGGTTGAAGCCCGGAGCAGCCGCCCACACCACATATTCCTGACGCAGCAGCTGGCCGATCTCCGTACCCGGCTCACGAGTGATGATGCTCAGGTCCAGATCGCGGCGCTGCAGCAGCTGGCTCGATGGCTCGCAGTGCACCTCCACCTGGACCAGTGGGTAGGCCTGGGCGAAGCGGGCCAGGATGCCCGGCAGAAAGCGCATCACATAGTCGTCCGGCGTGCCGATCCGGACCGCGCCGACCATGTGCGGCTGACGCAGCGTGGTCATGACCTCGCCATGCAGCTTGAGAATGCGCCGGGCATAGCCCAGCAGGATCTGCCCCTCGGCAGTCAATCTGACCTGGCGGCCGCTGCGTTCGAACAGCGGTCGTTCGAGCACATCTTCTTCCAGGCGCTTCATCTGCATGCTGATCGCCGACTGGGTGCGGTTGACCGCAGCTGCGGCCCGCGTAAAGCCGCCGTGATCGGCAATGGCGACGAAGCTGCGCAGCAGTTCGGTATCGATGTTCGGGTAGCTCGCCATTCATCAATCCTCAAGATGCCAGGCATCAGTAACATTCGTTGGATTGATCGTAATCGCCGCGCGAGACTGGCGCCAATCCAAACAGGAGGGCGCTGTGATGAATATGCAGAAGATCGTTTCGCACAGGCTTCATCTACCCGAAGCCGCTCGGATTGCCGGACCTGCGTTGCTGAAGCAGGGCTGGTTGAAGCTGCGGCGCTGGCACGAGCTGGCACGGCAGCGGCGGCAGCTGGCCAGTCTGAGCGACGAGATGCTCAAGGACATCGGCCGCAGTCGTGCCGACATCGAGTGGGAGGCCAGCCGGCCGTTCTGGGATGAACCGCGCTAGGGCCGAACTCAATGGCCCAGCAGCAGCTTCTGTATCCCCAACGACAGGCTGACGAGCACCAACATCAGTGCGAACAGGCGCTGAAGGAGGCTGCTGTTGAGGTACTGCGCGAGGCGATTGCCGGACAGCACGCCGAACGCGCCACCCAGGGCCAGCCCTCCCAGCAATGCCAGCGGCGGCTCGGCATCGGTCAGGTAGAGCAGAAAGCCGCCGCCGCTGACGACAGCGATCACGGCCATGGATGTCGCCATCGCGCTGAGCAGCGACAACGAGGTGAACCAGAGCAGTGCCGGGACGATGAGGAAGCCGCCCCCGACACCCATCAGGCCCGACAACAGACCGACACCCAGGCCTATGCCGAGCAGTGCCGGGTAGCGGTCCTCGGCGCTCTCCTTGGCCGGCAGGCTGGCACCGCGCCACATCCGCCAGGCCGACCAGAGCACCAAGAGGCAAAAGCCGATGATCAGTGCGCGCTCGGGAATGAACTGGCCCAGCCATTGGCCGGCGGCATTGCCGGGCAGGCCGCAGAACGCCAGCAACACCACCGGGCGCCAGGCCACCTGGCCCAGCCGCGCCCGCGGAATGGCGCCGATGAGCGCAGACATCGCCACTGCGCCGAGGCTGACGCCGATGGCATCGCGCAGCGGCAGGTGCAGGCTTAGCAGCAGCGGCAGCGCGACCAGAGAGCCGCCGGCACCGGTCAGGCCGAGCAGCAGCCCGAGAATCAGGCCGATGCCCAGCGCTTCGAGCAGCAGTACATCCATCAGGCGCAAGCGGCCGAAAGGGAAGCAATGCGGAGGGTGGTATCTGGCTGCATGAATACTCCATCGTGAGCGCTCGTCTCCATCGTTGGTACGTCCGCTTTGATGAGCGTTCCCTACGAGGATGACGGGCCGTGGCGGTGCGCGACCGCCCGCGGAGTGTAAAGCCTATCAGGGCGCCAGGGCACGGCTCAGGGTGAATGCGCCACGCAGATCGCCTTCGCGGAAGCCGCGCGCCTGGTCCTGCGGGTAGTGCTTGTCGAGCAGCTGCAGCAGTTCCGGTTTGATGTTCTCGCCATGGCAACCCAGGCAGGCCTCGGCGGTACCGATTGCCTGCATGTAGCGATATTCGCCGGCAACTACTTCGCCATGGCTGAGCTGTTGAACAGGCTCACCGGCAGCGGCGCGCTGGGCGAACTGCTCCAGCACACGACGCTCCCAGGCATCCGGCGCGTTGTCCGGATTGCGCAGTTTGAGGGCGGTGCGGCCGACGGTCCAGGGCGCCTGGCTGTGCTGGGCGGCAATGCTCGGCGCCAGGGACTGACAGGCTTCGACCGCCTGCGCCGGGCCGCCATCGGCCATCGCCTGTTTGACGGTGCCGAGCAGCTGTTGCTGGAACGGGGCGATCAGGCCGACGGCCTCGACGCGCAGTTGCTCCGGATCGGCCGCAGGGGCCGCTTGGGTGCCGAGGGAAAACAAGCCGAGAGCGAGCAGAGACAGGGTTTTCATGGGACCTACGCCGGTTGCTTTGTATAGTGGGGGGAGTATCTTTCGGCGCGCGCCTCGATGCAAGCCGTCACCGGCAGGGTGACGGCTTGCGCTGTCTGCTCGTTCAGGTGCCGCGAATCAGCTTGCGTAGCAGGAAGCGGTTGGGATGGCAGGCTTCTGCCACTTCCCGTGGCAATGGTAGCGGCTCGTCATCCAGCCAGGCTGCAAGCAGCTCGCCGGAGAGCGGCGCGCTGATCATGCCGCGCGAGCCGTGGGCGGTGTTCACATAGAGGCCGTCCAGCCAGGGGCAGACGGCCTCCACGGACTGCCGCGCGTTCCTGGCCAGCGCCGCGTAGGTTTCGGCGAAGCGCTGCGGGTCGGCCAGCGGCCCGATCAGCGGCAGGTAGTCCGGGCTGGTGCACCGGAACGCGACGCGGCCCTGCAGGGCTTCGGTGCGCTGCGGATCGGCCTGCAGGCGTTGGTAGAGGTCAGTCGAGATCTGTTCGAGCATCTCCAGGTTCGCCTGGTGCTCGGCGACACTGGGGGCGTCGTCGGTCTGCTGGAAATTGAAGCTCGCGCCCAGGGTATGGGTGCCGTCTCGTGGCGGTGCAACGTAGCCCTTGGCGCACAGCACGGTGCGCAACTGGCCGCTGCGGGCCGTGGCGGGGAGGGCAGAAATCTGCCCGCGGATGCGTTTGAGCGGTAGCCAGGCGCTCTGCTCGAAGCGCGCCGCATCGGCTGCGCCAGCGAGCACCACGACCGGCGCCTCGGCCAGCACGCCCTCGCCGCCGAGCACCTGCCAGGCCTCGCCGTGGCGGCGCAGATCGAGGGCCTCCCGATGCCGCAGCAGCTCGATACCCGGTCGCTGCAGCAGCCAGCGGCACAGCGCGGGTGGATGGGCCCAGCCGGCATCGGGATAGAACAAGCCACCTTCGGTCAGGGCCACGCCGGCCAGTGCTTCGGCGGCGTCGCGTTCGAGCGGATGAACCAGTGAGGGCGGAAAAGCCTCCGCCAGCTCAGCCTGGCGTTGGCGTTCCTTGTCGTCGTAGATCAGCTGCAGCACACCACAGGCTTGCCAGTCCTGGCCCTGCTGCAGGTGGCCGAGCAGTCGGCGGGTATAGCTGAAGCCACCGACCACCAGCTTCGACAGCGCGGTGCCGTGAGCCGACAGCTTGAGGTAGAGCACCCCCTGCGGATTGCCGGAGCCCTCCTGCGCGGCGTCGGCATGGCGCTCCAGAACGCTGACCCGCCAGCCACGGGCGGCCAGCGCGGCAGCCGTGGCGCAACCGGCCAGGCCGGCGCCGATCACCACGGCACGGCGGTCGCGGACGGTACGGCGTGGCCGGGCGAACCAGGGCTTGTCTGCCACCTGCGCAGTGCTCGATTGCAGGCGGCCGCGCAGGATTTCGCGCTTGTGGCCGTATCCCGGCACACGCTGCATGTCGAAGCCAGCCTCGATCAGACCGCGACGCACGAAACCGGCGCTGGTAAAGGTGCCCAGAGTGGCGCCCGGTGCGGATAGCCGGGCCATTTCGCTGAACAGTGCCGGTTGCCACATCTGCGGATTCTTCGCCGGCGCGAAGCCGTCGAGAAACCATGCATCGATGCGTGCGTCCAGGCTGGGCAGACATTCCAGCACGTCGCCGATCAGCAGGGTCAGCACCACTCGCCCGCCAGCGAAGACCAGGCGCTGATAGCCCGGATTGAGCGCGACGTATTGTTCGAGCAGTTGGTCGGCCTGGGCCTGCAGCTCCGGCCACAGCGCCAGCGCGCGCTGCATGTCGGCGAAGGTTAGCGGGTGCTTTTCGACGCTTACGAAATGCAGCCGCGCCCGGGCACTGGCGCTGCGTTCGAACAGTTGCCAGGCGCAGAGGAAATTCAGCCCTGTGCCGAAGCCGGTTTCACCGATGACCAGACACTCGTCGGGCTGCATGGCGGCGAAGCGGCGGGGCAGATCGTTCTGCGCCAGGAATACGTGCTCGGTCTCGGCCAGCCCGCTGGCGCGGGAGAAATACACATCGCCATAGTGGCGGGACTGCGGCAGGCCGTTCTCGTCCCAGTCGAGCTCGGCGTGCTGGAAGGCGTCTTGGGCGGGGTGATCGTTCATCATGGTTCCTGATCGGTCAGGGGCGGCGCGAAAGGAGTAGGGCCGGGCAATGCCCGGCCCGGTCGGTCAGCCGTTGGCGTGGATTTCCTGCTCCAGCCGGCCGATGGCAGCGTCGAGTTCATCCAGCGCCGCCTCGCTGTCCGGATGGTTCTGCTTGAGCAACGTTTCGCTCTGCTGACAGGCGTTGCGCAGCTGCGGGACCCCGCAATAGCGCGTCGCGCCATGCAGGCGGTGCACGCGCTCGATCAGAGCCTGGCGGTCACCGGCCAGTCGCGCCTCGCGGATCGTGCGGCGATCGCCTTCCAGCGACTGCAGCAGCATGCCGAGCATGTCGTCTGCGAGGTCTGCCTTGCCCGCGGCCAGGCGCAGACCTTCCTCTTGATCGAGCACCTTGAGGCTCTGCTCCGCTGTTGGCGATGCCTCGGCGATGCGCTGCGGCTGACTGCGCAGGGCCAGGCCGGTCCACTTGAGCACGACCTGCGCCAGCTGGCGATCGCTGATGGGCTTGGTCAGGTAGTCGTCGAGGCCGCTCTGCAGCAGCGAGCGCTTCTCGTTGGCCAGGGCATGGGCGGTCAACGCGACGATCGGCAGCGGCGTGCTGCTGCTGGCCTGCTCCCATTGGCGAATGGCTTCGGTGGTCTGGCGACCGTCCATGCCCGGCATCTGCACGTCCATCAATACCAGATCGAAGCTGTGTTGCTTGACCGCCTCCAGCGCGGCAGGGCCGTTGTCCACCGCCACCACGTCGGCACCCATGTCGCCGAGCAGAGTCTTGACCAGCAGGAGGTTGGCCGGATTGTCGTCGACGCAGAGCACCTGGGCGGCGCGGCTGGGCGCGGCAGCGGCGGGCTCGGCGTAGGCCTGGTTGGGCCGCACCAGCTCCACCAGCACGCGCTGCAGCTTGCGTGTGCAGGCCGGCTTGCCCTGCAGCTGGGTGTAGCTGTGCGCTTCGGGCAGCGAATCGTGATAGCTGGCCTGTTCGGTAGTCGGGCAGAGCACCACGCATTTGCAGCCGAGCGCCTCGATCTCCGCCAGTCGGCGGCTGAGCGCCTGTGGCTCGATCTCGCGGTTGGTAACACCAAGCACGGCCAGATCGATCAGTTCACTGCTCTGGCGGCGTGCGCTGATGGTGCTCTGCATCTGGTCGAGCGTGTCGAAGGTCTGCACCTCGAGGCCTAGGCTGTGCAGCTGGTGCTGCAGGGCCTGACGAGCCAGTGGGTGCTGCTCCAGCAGGGCGATACGGCGTCCCTGGAGGGCGGGGTGGGGCAGGTCTTCGGCATCATCGCGGGCCTTGGGCAGGCTGAGGCTGATCCAGAATTCGGAGCCCTCGTCCGGGATGCTGTCGACACCGATCTCGCCACCCATCTGCTCGATCAGCCGCTTGGAGATGACCAGGCCGAGGCCGGTGCCGCCGGGCTGGCGCGACATGGAGTTGTCCGCCTGGCTGAAGGCCTGGAACAGCGCGCGCAGGTCCTGATCGGTCAGGCCGATGCCGGTGTCCTGCACGCTGATGCGCAGCTGGGCGCGCTCGCCATTGTCGTCCTCGACCATGGCGCGCACGGCGATGGTGCCTTCGTTGGTGAACTTGATGGCGTTGCTGATCAGGTTGGTCAGCACCTGCTTGAGGCGCAGCGGGTCGCCGACCAGCGACAGCGGCGTGTCGCGATAGACCAGGCTGACCAGCTCCAGCTGCTTGGTATGTGCCGCCGGTGCGAGGATGGTCAGGGTGTCCTCGATCAGGTCGCGCAGGTTGAACGGAATGGTATCCAGCACCAGCTTGCCGGCCTCGATCTTGGAGAAGTCGAGAATCTCGTTGATGATCCCGAGCAGGCTGTCGGCGGATTTCTCGATGGTGCCCAGGTAGTCCTGCTGACGCGGCGTCAGGTCGCTCTTCTGCAGCAGCTGGGTGAAGCCGAGGATGCCATTGAGTGGGGTGCGAATCTCGTGGCTCATGTTGGCCAGGAACTCGGACTTGATACGGCTGGCCTCCAGCGCCTCCTTGCGTGCCAGGTCCAGCTCGATGTTCTGGATCTCGATGGTTTCGAGATTCTGCTGCACGTCCTCGGTGGCCTGGTCGATGCTCTGCTGCAGTTCTTCGCGGGCGCTGAGCAGCGCCTCGGCCATGCGGTTGATGCCGGACGCCAGCTCATCCATTTCATGGCTGCCCAACGGCGGCAGGCGGGTTTCCAGATGGCCGTCCTTGAGTTGGGCGACCGCGGCCTTGACGCGCTGCAGCGGCAGGCTGATGGCGCGGCTCATGCGCAGCGCGAGCAGCGCAGTGATGATCAGCCCCGCGCCGACCAGGAACAGGCTGGTCAGCAGGCTGCGATAGCCGCGCAGCAGGGTGTTGTGGTGTGACAGTTCCAGCTCCAGCCAGCCGATGAGCTTTTCTTCCGGCCCGCGGGCTTCGTCGGCGAGATTGAGGTGACGGCTGAGCACCGGCATCAGGATGCGCGTATGGTCCATGCTGCTGACGCGGGTCAGCCCTTCCGGATCGCCCGGTGGTGGCGGGGTCAGCATGCGCGGCCCGGCATGCACCCGCTGTACGCGCTCGGGGTCGAGGATGGTCACTGCGCGAACGTCGGCCTGGTCCAGCACCTGGGTCAGGATGCGCTGCAGGCGTTTGTCGTAGCCCAGGTTCATCGCCGGGGCGGCCAGCGGCGCGAGCTGCTCGGCAATCAGTTGGCCACGCTCGTCGAGCTGGTGACGCATTTCCGACAATTGCATCCAGGTGAAGTAGGCGCCGAGCACCACTGCCAGCAGGGTGCTGGGCAGCAGCGTGAGCATCAGCACGCGGCCACGAATTCCTAGGTCTTTCAGCACATCCATTCACCGATCCGGGATTGCGAGCGCGCTAGTGTAGCGGCTCGGACGTGGCGAATCTGCTGGTGCGATCAAGCCCGGTCGCCGCACCTTCGATCATTCAAGGCCGCGGATGTCCTTGCCGTTGAAGTCCGGCAGCTTCCAGCTGAACGTCATCGCCAGCACGCGGAACAGGAAGCCACTGCCCAGCGCGGCGAGGGTGGCCAGGGTGGTGTTGATCTCCAGCCAGAGCATGCCGACATAGAACACCCCGGTGAACAGCGCCACGGTGGCATACAGCTCGCGTTGCAGCACCATCGGCACCTGGTTGCAGAGCACGTCGCGCATCAGGCCGCCGAAGATGCCGGTGATCACGCCGGCCAGTACTACGATGGACGGATGCGCCCCCATGCCCATGGCGATATCGCAGCCGATCACGGTGAATGCCACCAGGCCCAGACCGTCCACCAGCAGGAAGACCATGCGCAGGTGATGCAGGTGGCGCGCGATGAAGCCGGTGACGATCGCCGCGCCGATGGTGAAGGTGAGGTACTCCGGGTGTGCGATCCAGCCGACCGGGTAGTGGCCGAGCAGTACGTCGCGGGCCGTCCCGCCACCCAGTGCCGTCACCGTGCCGAGCAGGCAGATGCCGAACAGGTCCATGCCGCGGCGCATGCCCATGATGGCTCCGGACATGGCTTCAGCCGTGATGGCGATCAGGTAGATGGTGTGCAGCAGTTCCACGACGACTCTCCGAGGCTACGCTGCCCGCGGTTGGGGCGGGGCAGCTCGATGTGCGCGATTATGGGGCAAGCATGGCGTTATTTGACGTGGCTAAGTATTTTTAGGCCATACAAACATTTTCTTATCTGGCGGACGGCATGAATCTCGACCCAAAGCAGACCGAGGCGTTTCGCAGCGTCATCCGTACCGGCAGCTTCGAGCAGGCAGCGCAGCGTCTGCACCTGACCCCGCCGGCCATCTCGCAGCGGGTTCGCGCGCTGGAGAGCGCGCTCGGCAGCGCGCTGGTGGTGCGCAGCCGGCCATGTCGGCCCACCGAAACTGGGCAGCGTCTGCTGCAGTACCTCAAACGTGCCTCGTTGCTGGAAGCCGACCTGCTGGCCGATCTGGCCGAACGCAGCGATGCCCCGCTGGTGGTGGTCGCGGCGCTCAATGCCGACAGCCTGGGTACCTGGTTCTTCCCGGCCCTCGCCGAGGTGCTGATCCGCGAGCGGGTGCTGCTGGACCTGACGGTGGAGGACCAGGATCACACATACAGCCTGCTGGAGACCGGCCTGGCGATCGGCTGCATCAGCACCGAGCCCAAACCGATGCGCGGCTGCAGCGCCAGCCCGCTGGGCAGCATGCGCTACCGCCTGGTGGCCTCCAGCGAGTTTCGCCAGAAGCACTTCGCCAACGGGCTGACCCGCAACGCCGCGCGCAAGGCGCCGGTGGTGGCCTACACGCGCAAGGACACCCTGCAGTCGTCGTTCCTGCTGCGTCGCTTCGGCCTGCCCGAAGGTGCCTATCCCTGTCATTACGTACCGGGTGCCGAGCCCCACTTCAGCGCGATCCGCTACGGCCTGGGCTACGGCATGGTTCCCGAACTGTTGCTGCATGAGGCGCTACGCGCTGGCGAGGTGGTCGATCTGGCTGCCGACGAACCGCTGGAGATCGCGCTCTACTGGCATACCTGGAAGGTGCAATCGCCGCGAATGGAACACCTGTCACGGCAGATCATCGAGGCGGCGCCGAAGATCCTGGCGCGACCCTGAGCGGGTTCGTCTGTTGCGGGCGCGACGCCGCGTGGCCGATACGTCTGCCCGTCGTCGAGTGTTGCCGGTATCATGTCAACCTTCTCAGATGCTGTGCGACGCCATGACTACACACTATCCGACCATTGCCGACTGCATCGGCAACACCCCGCTGGTTCGCCTGCAGCGGATGCCGGGTAAGACCAGCAACACCATCCTGGTCAAGCTCGAGGGCAACAACCCGGCCGGCTCGGTCAAGGACCGCCCGGCACTGTCGATGATCAACCGCGCGGAGCTGCGCGGTGATATCCAGCCGGGCGATACGCTGATCGAGGCGACCTCCGGCAACACCGGTATCGCCCTCGCCATGGCGGCCGCGATCAAGGGCTATCGGATGATCCTGATCATGCCGGACAACTCCAGCGCCGAGCGCAAGGCGGCGATGACCGCCTATGGCGCCGAGCTGATCCTAGTGACAAAGGAGCAGGGCATGGAAGGCGCCCGCGACCTGGCGCTGCAGATGCAGGCCGAGGGACGCGGCAAGGTGCTCGATCAGTTCGCCAACGGCGACAACCCGGAAGCCCACTACAGCAGCACCGGCCCGGAGATCTGGCAGCAGACCGCTGGCGGTATCACCCATTTCGTCAGCTCGATGGGCACCACCGGCACCATCATGGGCGTGTCCCGCTACCTCAAGGAGCAGAACCCGGCGGTGCAGATCGTGGGCCTGCAGCCGATGGAAGGCGCGGCGATCCCCGGCATCCGCCGTTGGCCGCAGGAATACCTGCCGAAGATCTATCAGGCCGAGCGGGTCGATCGCGTCGTCGACATGTCCCAGGACGAGGCCGAGCAGACCATGCGCCGCCTGGCGCGCGAGGAAGGCATCTTCTGCGGTGTGTCCTCCGGCGGCGCGGTGGCCGCGGCTCTGCGTCTGTCGCAGGAGGTGGAGAACGCGGTGATCGTGGCGATCATCTGCGATCGCGGTGACCGCTATCTGTCGACCGGCGTTTATGACGCACCCAATTGAACGGCTTGCTGGCCGGCATTCCCATAACGCAGGGGGCCGCTGATGGCCAAACGTAGCGGCGCTCTGCGCTTTCAACCCAGCGGCGGCGAGCGCAAGCCCCAGGTGCCGGTTGGCAAGAAGCAACGGCTGAGCATCGAGCGGCTTGCCCATGACGGCCGTGGCATCGCCTTCGTCGAGGGGCGCACCTGGTTCGTCGAAGGCGCATTGCCTGGTGAAACCGTCGAAGCGCGCGTGTTGAACGCGCGCAGCCAGATCGTCGATGCCCGCTGTGAGCGGGTGTTCGAACCCAGTGCGGTGCGCCAGCACGAGCCATGCCCCTTCGCTCGCCGTTGTGGCGGCTGCACCCTGCAGCATGCCGCCATCGACGATCAGCTGGCACTCAAGCAACGCACCCTGGGCGAGCAGCTCGCTCGCCTGGCCGAGCTCGAGCCGGAACGCTGGGCCGAGCCGTTGACCGGTCCGGCTTTCGGCTATCGACGTCGAGCCCGGCTGGCGGTGCGCTGGCACACCAGGGACAAGCGCCTGGAGGTGGGCTTTCGTGCCACGGCCAGCCAGGACATCGTCGCCATCGACCAGTGCCCGGTTCTGGTACAGCCCTTGCAGACGCTGCTGCCGGGGTTGCTCGAGGCCTTGCACGGGCTGACAAAGCAGCAGGCCATCGGCCATGTGGAGCTGTTCAGTGGCACCGCCGAGGCCGTGTTGATCCGCCATACCGCGCCGCTGCCGGAGATCGACCTGGTGCGCCTGCGGGCCTTTGCCCGCGCCCATCAGGCACAGCTCTGGTTGCAGGGCGAGGGCGAGCCGCAAGCCGATGTGCCCGGGCAGGCGCTGGGCTACCGCCTTGAGGCCTGGGACCTGGAGCTGGCCTGGCGGCCGGGGGATTTCGTTCAGGTCAATGCACCGGTGAATGAGGCGATGGTCGCCCAGGCGCTGAGCTGGTTGGGCGCCAGCGCGGGGGAGCGGGTGCTGGACCTGTTCTGCGGGCTGGGCAATTTCAGCCTGCCGCTGGCGCGTCAGGGCGCGCAGGTGGTGGGGGTGGAAGGTGTCGAGGCGATGGTGGCGCGGGCGCAGGACAACGCGCAGCGCAACGGCCTCGAACAGGTGCACTTTTATCGGGCGGACTTGTCGAAGCCGCTTGCCGACGCACCCTGGGCGCGCAGCGGGTTCGATGCTGTGCTACTTGATCCGCCCCGTGACGGTGCGCTGGAGATCGTCCGGCAGATGACGCAGCTCCAGGCGCGCCGCGTGGTCTATGTTTCATGCAATCCGGCCACCCTGGCGCGCGATGCGCGCGAGTTGGCCAGCCAGGGCTTCCGCCTCAAGCGTGCCGGGCTGCTGGACATGTTCCCGCAGACGGCCCACGCCGAGGCCATGGCGTTGTTCGAGCGGGATTGACGCTCGGTGCAGTATTTTTTGACAGGCGACTGGCCTGTGGTTCAACCGACCGGCACGCAGAATGCCGGCGTTCATGGCGCAGATGCTGCGCAGAAGGGAAGGTAGATGGTACAGGTCAGAGCGGTTCAGCCGATCAATACGGACGGCAGCATCAACCTGGATGGCTGGCTCGATCATGTGTTGGGGATGGACCCGGCACTCGACCGTGCGGCGCTGAAGGAGGCCTGCGAGTTCGCCCGCGAAGCGGAACAGCAGGCCAATGCCGCGCAGAACCTCTGGAGCGAAGGCACCTCCAGCTATCAGATCGGCCTGGAGATCGCCGAGATCCTCGCTGACCTCAAACTGGATCAGGACAGCCTGGTCGCTGCGGTCATCTACCGCGGCGTGCGTGAGGGCAAGATTCAGCTGGCCGATGTGCACCAGCGCTTCGGGCCGGTGGTGGCCAAGCTCATCGAAGGTGTGCTGCGCATGGCGGCGATCAGCGCCAGCCTCAACCCGCGCGAATCGCTGGTGCTCGGGTCCCAGGCGCAGGTGGAAAACCTGCGCAAGATGCTGGTGGCCATGGTCGACGACGTCCGCGTCGCGCTGATCAAGCTGGCCGAGCGCACCTGCGCCATCCGCGCGGTGAAGCTGGCCGACGACGAGAAGCGCCAGCGTGTCGCCCGCGAGGTCTTCGACATCTACGCACCGCTGGCCCACCGCCTGGGCATCGGCCACATCAAGTGGGAGCTGGAGGATCTGTCCTTCCGCTACCTCGAGCCGGAACAGTACAAGCAGATCGCCCAGCTGCTGCACGAGCGTCGGCTCGATCGCGAGCAGTACATCACCAATGTCGTTCAGCAGCTCAAGGACGAACTGACCGCGGCCGGCATCCAGCCGGAAATCGACGGACGCGCCAAGCACATCTATTCCATCTGGCGAAAAATGCAGAAGAAGGGCCTGCAGTTCAGCCAGATCTACGACGTTCGCGCCGTTCGCGTGCTGGTTCCGGAAGTGCGTGACTGCTACACCGCGCTGGGTATCGTGCACACCCTGTGGCGGCACATTCCCAAGGAATTCGACGATTACATCGCCAACCCCAAGGAGAATGGCTATCGCTCGCTGCATACCGCGGTGATCGGCCCCGAGGGCAAGGTGCTGGAGGTGCAGATCCGCACCCACGCCATGCACGAGGAGGCCGAACTGGGGGTCTGCGCGCACTGGCGCTACAAGGGCACCGACGTCAATTCCGGTTCGGACCACTACGAGGAAAAGATCGCCTGGCTGCGTCAGGTACTCGAATGGCACGAAGAGCTGGGCGACATCGGCGGCCTGGCCGACCAGTTGCGCGTCGACATCGAGCCTGATCGCGTCTATGTGTTCACTCCGGATGGCCATGCCATCGACTTGCCCAAGGGCGCAACACCGCTGGATTTCGCCTACCGAGTACACACCGAGATCGGCCACAACTGCCGCGGGGCGAAGGTCAACGGCCGCATCGTGCCGCTCAACTACAGCCTGCAGACCGGTGAGCAGGTGGAGATCATCACCAGCAAGCACGGCTCGCCGAGCCGCGACTGGCTGAACCCCAACCTGGGTTACATCACCACGTCACGTTCGCGGGCAAAGATCGTTCACTGGTTCAAGCTGCAGGCGCGCGACCAGAACGTCGCCGCCGGCAAGGCGCTGCTGGAACGCGAGCTGAGCCGCCTGGACCTGCCGCCGGTGGATTTCGACAAGCTGGCCGAAAAGGCCAACCTGAAGAACGCCGAGGACATGTTCGCCGCCCTTGGTGCCGGCGACCTGCGCCTGGCGCATCTGGTCAACATGGCCCAGCAGCTGGTCGAGCCGGAGCGCGGTTACGATCAGCTAGAGCTGATCCCGCGGCGTTCCGCGCCACACAAGCCCGGCAAGCGTGGCGATGTGCAGATCCAGGGCGTCGGCAACCTGCTGACGCAGATGGCTGGCTGCTGCCAGCCGCTGCCGGGCGACCCGATCGTCGGCTACATCACTCAGGGCCGCGGTGTCAGCATCCACCGCCAAGACTGCCCGTCGGTGCTGCAGCTGGCCGGTCGCGAGCCGGAGCGGATCATCCAGGTCAGCTGGGGCCCGGTGCCGGAGAAGACCTATCCGGTCGAGATCATGATCCGCGCGTACGACCGTGCCGGTCTGCTGCGTGATATCTCGCAGATGCTGCTCAACGAACGCATCAACGTGCTGTCGATGAACACCCGTTCGAACAAGGAAGACAGCACCGCACAGATGACGCTGACCATCGAGATCCCGGGGTTGAATGCCCTGGGGCGTCTGCTCAGCCGTATTTCGCAGCTGCCGAATATCATCGAGGCCAAGCGTCAGCGCGCTTCCTGATCTTTCCGAACGGCTGCGCTCGATCCGGCGTAGTTGAAGGCCTACCGAAAAGTGCGCATTGGCAATAGCCAACTCCGCTTTTCGGCAGGCGTTCGCCTAGCCGGCTCTTCGCTCGCGACGCCCGGCGCTGAGCGACCGTCGATAGCCAAGTCTCCTTGAGGAATCCCATGTACCAACTCCCCGACCTGCTGCACCTGATGGCCCGGCTGCGCGATCCGCAGCACGGGTGCCCCTGGGATCTGCAACAGGACTACGCGAGTATCGTCCCGCACACGCTGGAGGAGGCCTACGAGGTGGCCGATGCCATCGAAAGTGGCGACTTCGAGCATCTCCCCGGCGAGCTGGGCGATCTGCTGTTCCAGGTCGTCTACTACAGCCAATTGGCCCGGGAGGAGGGGCGCTTCGACTTCGCCACGGTGGTCGATGCCATTACCCGCAAGCTGGTGCGCCGACACCCGCATGTCTTTCCGGATGGTGACCTGTACGGCTCGCCGGAACTTCCGCGGCTCGATGAGGCGGCGATCAAGCGGCGCTGGGAGGAGATCAAGGCCGAGGAGCGCGCCGAGAAAGCCGCCGCGCCCGAGCAGCTGTCTCTTCTCGATGACGTTCCCAGCGCATTGCCGGCGCTCAGTCGCGCGGCGAAGCTGCAGAAGCGCGCCGCCCAGGTGGGCTTCGACTGGCCCGAGGCGCTGCCGGTGGTGGACAAGGTGCGCGAAGAACTGGACGAAGTGCTGGAGGCGATGAGCGAAAACGATCCGCAGGCCATCGCCAAAGAACTGGGCGACCTGCTGTTCGTGGTGGTCAACCTGGCGCGCCATCTCAAGGTCGATCCGGAAAACGCCCTGCGTGCGGCCAACGGCAAGTTCGAGCGGCGCTTCCGCTTCATCGAACAGGCCTTGCGGGACGCGGGACGACCCATCGAGAATTGCGACCTCGAAGAGCTGGACGCCCTCTGGGGCGAAGCCAAGAAGGCCGAGCGGTCGCCGTCCTGCGGCTGAAGACGGCGCGCAGAGGTGGATGTCGTCTTGCGCATCCACCACAATGCCGCTCGGCGCCGCGAGGATTCGCAGCCACCGCGCCCATTTGAATTCACCCAAAAGACGAGCCGAAACATGAGTCTTTCCCTCCGTGACCAGCTGCTCAAAGCCGGGCTGGTCAACGAAAAGCAGGCCAAGCAGGCCGTCAAGCAGAAGCAGAAGCAGCAGCGCCTGGAGAAAAAGGGGCAGGTCGAGAAGGACGACTCCCAGCGCCAGGCCGCGTTGCAGGCCCAGGCCGAGAAGCTCGCCCGCGACCAGGAACTCAACCGTCAGCAGCAGGAGAAGGCGGAGCAGAAGGCCCGCGCCGCGCAGATCAAACAGCTGATCGAGACCAGCCGCCTGCCGAAGCTGACCACTGAGGACTACTACAATTTCGTCGACGACAAGAAGGTCAAGCGCCTTTCGGTCAACAAGCTGATGCGTGAAAAGCTGGCCAGTGGCTCGCTGGCGATCGTGCGGCACGGCGGCGGCTACGAGGTCATTCCGCGCGAAGCGGCGCTGAAGATCCAGGAGCGTGACCCGCAGCGCGTGGTGCAGCTCAACATCCGCACCGAAGAACCGGATGCCGACGATCCATACGCCGCCTATCAGGTTCCCGACGACCTGATGTGGTAAGCGCCGCGGGTGGGCGTGGCCTCCGACGGAAGGTGGGATAGAAACGCCTCGCCCGGCCCTCTACTACAGACCTGCCCGCTGCCGCGGGTGCATGCAGTGGAGGACATCATGCCCGCTCAATCGCTTCGTTATACCCCCAATGCTGACAGCCAGTACTGGCGCGCCGCCGGCGTGCCGGGCGATCCGGAGGAGCCGGGAGTGCCGACCCAGCCATCTGAGCCTGGTGAGCCCACCGTGCCGGATCAACCACCACCTGCGCCGGTGGCATAAGCCGGCTGTTAGTCTCTTCATGCATGACTGCGTCGCAGCGCTCCGGTGCCGCGACGCAGGCTTACTCCCCGAACGGGTAGGTATCCGGCACGACGCTCGCGTCGATGTCCTGCGGGCCGATGGGCGTCACCGCCTGCGTCTGCTCCAGCCAGATCAGCGCGTCGAACTGCTCGGCCAGGATGGCGCGAAAGTAATGACTCTGCCGCTCCGTCAGAGGCCGGTAGATGACGCCGATCGCACGCTCCAGTCGTGGATGGCTGAGCGCCTCGCGCAGCTTGCCCCGATCATCCCGCCAATCGGTCAGTGATGCCGGCACGCCGGCCCGCAGGAACAGCTGCTCCCAACTGTCGGGCCGCGACGGGATGACCTGCTTGCGCCGCATCGGCTCGTCCCAGTTGTCCGCCGCGGCGACCTCGCCGCGGTCGGTCGCCATGCCGATCAGCACCGCGTCGCGGCCGAAAGCCGTGCGGCAGAGTTCGCCGATATTGAATTCGCCCCCCCAGCCCATCGAGGTCCCCGCGGCATTGCCGATGTGCGAGTTGTGCGCCCAGACCACTGCCTTGGCATCCGCGCCGCGATGATCGAGCAGGGCACGCAGCGTATCGAACATGTGCCGGTCGCGCAGATTCCAGGACTCCGTCGAGCCGCGGTACATCGCCCGATAGTAGTGCTCCGCGGCAAGCACCACCCGCGCGTTGCGTTCGGCATTGAAGAAGCGCTCGCCGTCCTGGTCGATGTACGCCAGGCGCTGGGTGAGCAGAGCCTGCAGCTGTTCAATGACGGCGTTTTCGCAGGAAGGCTGGCCGAGCATGACGTTGCGGCCGTAGTCGGCCGGATCTTCCTGCCAGGGGCTCAGGCAACCATAGCGCCGCCGGGCAGCGGCGGCGGCCGCCGGATCGGTGCGATCCAGATAATCCAGCACTTCGCGCATTGAGCTGCCGAGGCTGTAGACGTCCAGGCCGCGAAACTCGACGCGTTGCTCGGCGGTCAGCGCGGCATTGTGCTCACGCAGCCAGTGCACGAAACCGTCGACCTCGCGATTGCGCCACATCCAGCTCGGGAAGCGCTTGAAGGCATTTTCGGCCCAGGCGACGGGCTCGCGCTGCCGACAATGACAGTCGATGCGCGCGGCATCGGGCCAGTCCGCCTCGACCGCGACGATGGAAAACCCGTGCTGTTCGATCAGCCGCCGGGTGATTGCGGCGCGGGCCCGATAGAACTCGGAAGTGCCGTGGCTGGCCTCACCGATCAGCACGACCCGCGCGTCGGCGTAGCGCTCGAAGGCGTCGGCGAAGCGCGGCTCGTCCAGGGCGGGCAGGGGCTCGGCATGCTGGCGCAGCAGGGCGACCAGCTGATCCTCGGATGGCTCGGATGAATGTGCACGGGAGGCGCTCATGGGTCGGACTCATTCTTCTCGTCGTACAAGGACACCACGGATGACTGGCCATCCGGAGGGTTGTTCCTCGTCCTGCGATTAAAGCTGCTAACTTTGAGGTGAGGGACCGAACTGCCGACGCCGGATGGGTCTAAAAACTTACAAAAACCAAAATGGGCGTTATTACGTTCACACGGGTTTCTTTAAGGCGAGGGGCATTCCATGACGACCTGGATCATTGCGTACAACAAAGACGGCAACACTTCGATGCTGAAGATCGACTCCGAACACCAGCCGGACATCGACGATGCGGTCGAACTGGTGACGCGCAAGGCGGAAGAGCTCTATCCGGATCAGGAAAGCGAGCACGAGCACGACCCCGATCTCGAGGACACTCCCGCCACACGCCTTGCCGAACGCTACGGCATCACCATCACCGGTATATCCCAGGCCTGACCGGCGCCGAGTGCGCCACCGGCCACACCTCTCCATCCCCCACCACATAGATTCGCCAGCTGTCTTCGGTTGCCACCGTCATCGTGCCGGTGAAGCTGCCGAAGGCTGGCAGCAGGCTGAGTCGTTCGCCGATGCAAAAGCAGGGCAGGCGCAGGCGCTGGCGCCCGCGACCCTGTAGTGGGAAGGCAGGGTGAACGTGGCCCGCCAGCACGTGGTGGCTGGGGTGCGGCTGCGGTTCGTGCTGCAGCGCGTACGGGCCGAGCAGCAGTGGCTCGTTCACTACGTCGATGCCGAGCTGGGCCGGCGGGTCTCCTGCACGGAGGTCGTGGTTGCCGCGCACCAGTGTGATGGCCAGCTGGGGATGGCGCGAGCGCCATTCGGCCAGGCGCGCAAGTGTGGCCGGCGCATGGGATTCGGGTGCGTGGAGGAAGTCGCCGAGAAAGATCAGCTGGCGGCAGCAGTATCGGGCCAGCAGGCCGTCCAGCTGGCGCAGGTTGGCATCGGTGGTGCCATGGGGCACAGGCTGGCCGAGGCGACGATAGGCTGCGGCCTTGCCGAAATGGATGTCGGCCACAAACAGGGTCTGCTGTGCGGGCCAGTAGATCGCCTTTTCCGC
This sequence comes from Stutzerimonas sp. Brlt_14, assembly GCF_051948915.1. NCBI lineage: Bacteria > Pseudomonadati > Pseudomonadota > Gammaproteobacteria > Pseudomonadales > Pseudomonadaceae > Stutzerimonas > Stutzerimonas sp. Brlt_14. The sequence goes on along the minus strand of NZ_JAYJLM010000001.1, from coordinate 355,051 downwards.
CAGCAGCCAGAGTGTGGCGCCGGCCAGTTCGATGGGCTGGTAGGCGTTCATGATCCGTCGGTTGGTCCTGTGGTTCGGTTCATCAGGCGGGTTTGGCCTTCCTCGTGCGCGGCGTGCCGTCCTTGCGTGCGCGGGGCTTGCGTGGTCGCGGAGCGTCGCGCTCGATGGTGATCGTCGATTGTGGCTCGGGCTGGTAGCCGCCGGGACCAGCAGCCTTGTCCAGCTCCGCCACCATGCGGCGGATGCGGTCGGCGAGCTTCTCCGAAGTCATGCTTTCGCGAAAGCGCTCGACCATCAGAGGAAAGGCCAGCGGGGTCGCGCGCCGCACCTGGTGGACGTCCAGACGGCGCTGTTGCAGGCGTTGCAACGTCTGCTGCAAGCGCTCGACTTCCAGCTCCTGGCGCAGCACCTCTTCCTCGGCCTGGGTCAGCAGCAGATTGCCTGGATCGTACTGGCGGAACACATCGAAGAACAGGCCACTGGAAGCCTGCAGCTGACGCGCGCTCTTCTGCGCACCCGGGTAGCCGGAGAACACCAGCCCGGCGATGCGCGCGATCTCGCGAAAACGGCGGCGCGCCAGCTCACTGGCATTGAGGCTGGCGAGCACGTCGTGCAGCAGGTCGTTTTCGCTGAAAAGCTCCGGCGTCAGCCAGTGCAGCCAGTCCACCTCGGTGGCCGAAAGCAGTTCGAAGCCATAGTCGTTGACCGCAATGGAGAAGGTCAGCGGTTGACGCTGGCCCATGCGCCAGGCCAGCAGACTGGCCAGACCCAGGTGCACATGGCGCCCGGCGAAGGGGTAGAGGAACAGGTGCCAGCCTTCGCGGGACTTCATCACCTCGGCCAGCAAGGTGGTCTTGGTGGGCAGCGCCGACCAGTCCATCTGGACGCGAAGCAGCGGTTCGACCAGGCGCATTTCGGGGGTGGTGAACTGCTCGCGCGAGGCAGCCCCGAGCTGCTCGACCACAGCATCGGCCAGCTCGCTGGATAGCGGCATGCGACCGCCGTTCCAGCGCGGCACGGCAGCCTTCTTGCCCGTCGCGCGGCTGACGTAGGCGGTCATGTTCTCGACCCGCACCAGCTCCAGCAGGCGGCCGCCGAAGAGGAAGTTGTCGCCGGGGCGCAGGCGCGCGATGAAACCTTCCTCGATGCTGCCCAGCGAACGCCCGCTGCCGCCCTTGGCCCAGAACTTCACCGTCAGGCTGGCGTCGCTGACGATGGTGCCGATACTCATGCGATGGCGCAGCGCCACGCGGCGACTGGGTACTTTCCAGAGGCCGGTTTCGTCCGGCTCGACCCGCTGATAGTCGGGGTAGGCGGTCAGCGAATGCCCGCCATGGCGGACGAAGGCCAGCGCCCATTGCCAGTGCTCGTCGGTCAGCTCCCGGTAGGACCAGGCCTGGCGCACCTCGGCATAAAGTTCATCCGGGCGGAAGCCGCCGCCCAGGGCCATGCTCACCAGGTGCTGCACCAGCACGTCGAGCGGGCGATGCGGTGCGCTGCGGGCCTCGATGCGACGCTCGGCGATGGCCACCTGGGCGGCGGCGGCTTCCACTACCTCTACGCTGTGGGTGGGCACCAGGGTGACCCGCGAGGTTCGCCCCGGCGCGTGTCCGGAGCGGCCGGCGCGCTGCATCAGCCGCGCCACGCCCTTGGGCGAGCCGATCTGCAACACCCGCTCGACCGGCAGGAAGTCCACGCCCAGATCCAGGCTGGAGGTGCAGACCACGGCCCTGAGCGCGCCCTGCTTGAGGCCCAGTTCGACCCAGTCGCGCACCTCGCGTGCCAGCGAGCCGTGGTGCAGGGCGATCAACCCGGCCCAGTCCGGCCGCGCATCCAGCAGCGCCTGATACCAGATTTCCGACTGCGAACGGGTATTGGTGAACACCAGGGTGGTCGCGGCGGAGTCGACCTCTTCAACCACCTGCGGCAGCATGCGCAGGCCGAGATGACCGGCCCAGGGGAAGCGCTCGATGCTCGGCGGCAGCAGGGTGTCGACGCGCAGGTCCTTGTCCACCTTGCCCTGCACCAGCCTGCCGCTGCCGGGGTGCAGCAGCACGTCCAGCGCGTGGGGCTGGTTGCCGAGGGTGGCGGAAAGGCCCCAGACGATCAGCTCCGGCATCCACTGGCGCAGGCGCGCCAGCGCCAGTTGCAGTTGCACGCCGCGCTTGTTGCCCAAGAGCTCGTGCCATTCGTCCACCACCAGCATGCGCAAACCGGCGAAGGCCTGGCGCGCATCGGCGCGGGTCAGCAGCAGGGTCAGGCTTTCCGGCGTGGTGACCAGCGCGCTGGGCAGACGCCGTCCTTGCCGCGCACGCTCGGCACCGCTGGTATCGCCGGTGCGCAGGCCGATGCTCCAGCCGATGCCGAGGTCGTCCAGCGGCGCCTGCAGGGCGCGGGCGGTGTCGGCGGCCAGGGCGCGCATCGGGGTGATCCAGAGCACCGTCAAAGGCGCGGGCTTGTCCGTCGCGGTGGGAGAGGGTGCCTTGGTCGCAAAGCGATTCAGGGCTCCGAGCCAGACGGCGTAGGTCTTGCCGGAGCCGGTGGTGGCGTGCAGCAGGCCCGATTCGCCATCGCCTATCGCTTGCCAGACCTCCTGCTGGAACGGGAAGGGTTGCCAGGCACGGCTGGCAAACCAGCCGGCAGCGAGGCTCTTGGGAGAGGGATGGGATGAGGGCCGAGCGGCTGCCGGGCGCCTTGGTTTCATCCCAGCAGTTCCTTCAGCGTCTCCAGCGTATCGGCTTCCTCCACCGGCTTGTCGAGGCGCCAGCGCAGCATGCGTGGGAAGCGCACGGCGATGCCGCTCTTGTGGCGGCTGCTGGCGGCAATGCCTTCGAAGCCGAGTTCGAACACCAGGGTCGGGGTGACGCTGCGCACCGGGCCGAACTTCTCCACGGTGGTCTTGCGCACGATGGCGTCCACCTTGCGCATTTCCTCGTCGGTGAGGCCGGAATAGGCCTTGGCGAAGGGCACGAGCTTGCGCTCAGGGTCGCCCGGCTCGCCGTCCCAGACGGCAAAGGTGTAGTCGGTGTAGAGGCTGGCGCGGCGGCCATGACCGCGCTGGGCATAGATCAGCACCGCATCGACGGAGTAGGGGTCGATCTTCCACTTCCACCAGACGCCGACGTCCTTGGTCCGGCCGACGCCGTACTGGGCCGCGCGCGCCTTGATCATCATGCCTTCCACGCCCAGCTGGCGGGAGGCTTCGCGCTGGCGGGCCAGGTCCTGCCAATCCGCTCCGCTCACCAGTGGTGAAAGCATCAGCTGCGGGCTCGGGCATTGGCCCACGACCGCCTCGAGCTGCTGGCGGCGTTCGCGGTGCTCGCGCTGCCGCCAGTCGTCGCCCTGCCATTCCAGCAGGTCGTAGGCGAGCACGGCGACCGGGGCATCCTGCAGGACCTTGGCGGTCAGGTTCTTGCGGCCGATGCGCTGCTGCAGCAGGGCGAAGGGCTGCACGCCGAAGCCATCGGCGCTGGGCTCGCCGGTGCTGGCGGCGTCGAACAGCTCGCCGGCCAGGGTCTCCGGGGCATGCTTCCAGACCAGGATCTCGCCATCGATCACCGTGCCGTCGGGCAGGCAGCGGGCCAGTTCGCACAGCTCGGGAAAACGCTCGCTGACCAGCTCCTCACCGCGCGACCAGACCCAGATCTGCCCGTCGCGCTTGACCAGCTGGGCGCGGATGCCATCCCACTTCCATTCGATGAACCAGTTGTCCGGCGCGCCAAGCAGCGTGTCGAACGTGTCCACCGGGGCCTGCAGCGCATGAGCGAGAAAGAACGGGTAGGGCTGGCCACCGCGCTGGGCATGCTCATGCTCGGATTCTTCGGCGATCAGCGCGCGATAGCCCTCGGCGCTGGGTCGGTGGGACAGGTCGGTGTAGCCGACCAGGCGCTGCGCGACACGCTTGGGGTCGAGGTCGGCCAGCGAGGCCAGCGCGCGGGTGACCAGCAGCTTCGACACGCCGACGCGAAAGGCGCCGGTGATCAGCTTGATGCAGACCATCAGGCTGAGCCGGTCCAGCTGTACCCAGAGCGCCGGCAAGCGTTCGGCCAGCTCCTCCGGCGGCAGGCCGCGCAGCGGTAGCAGTCGGTCCTGCATCCACACGGCCAGCCCGTCCTCGGAGCTGTGTTCGGCCTCGGGCATCAGCAGCGAGATGGTCTCGGCCATGTCGCCGACCGCCTGGTAGCTTTCCTCGAACAGCCATTCGGGCAGGCCCGCCGCCTGCATGGCGGTTTCGCGCAGGACGCGGGTCGGGACCACTTGACGCGGGCGGCCGCCGGCCAGGAAGTAGACCGCCCAGGCAGCGTCGGCCGGATCGGCATCGCGAAAATAGTCGCGCATCGCGGCCAGTTTGGCATTGCTCGACGTGGTGGCGTCCAGGCGACTGTAGAGCGTGGCGAAGGCTTTCATGCGGCGCCTCCGCTTCGGCGGTCGCCGCGCCACGGGAAAGCGGCGTGGCCTTCGATCATGCGGTGCCCTCCGTCGCGGTATCGTCCTCTTCGCCGTATTCGGTGGCGAAGGCCTGGGCATCGAGGCCGCGCATTTCGCGCAGGTAGCGCACCAGCACCGCAACGGAGCCGTGGGTGACCATCACCCGTTCGGCGCCGGTCTGCTCGATGGCCCAGAGCAGACCTGGCCAGTCGGCATGGTCGGAAAGCACGAAGCCGCGGTCGACGCCGCGCCGACGGCGGGTGCCGCGCAGCATCATCCAGCCGCTGGCGAAGGCGTCGGCATAGTCACCGAAGCGGCGCATCCAGGTGCTGCCGCCAGCCGAGGGCGGGGCGAGGATGATGGCCTGCTTCAGGCGCGGATCACCCTTCTTCAGGTCACCGGCATACACCGTCGGCGGCAGGTGGATGCCGCCCTCGCGATAGACCTTGTTCAGCGGCTCTACCGCGCCATGCACGACGATGGTGCCGATGCTTTCATCCAGGCCGTGCAGGATGCGCTGCGCCTTGCCGAAGGCATAGCAGAACAGCACGCTGGCGCGCCCGGCCGCGGCGTTGGCGCGCCACCAATCGTTGATCTCGCGGAAGACCTCGGTTTGCGCCGGCCACTTGTAGATCGGCAGGCCGAAGGTCGATTCGGTGATGAAGGTATGGCAGCGCACCGGCTCGAACGGCGCACAGGTGCCGTCCGGCTCGACCTTGTAGTCGCCCGAAGCGACCCAGACTTCGCCCTTGTATTCCAGGCGCACCTGGGCCGAGCCGAGTACATGACCAGCGGGATGAAAGCTGAGCTTTACGCCGTGATGCTCGATGGATTCGCCATAGGCCAGTGTCTGCAGCGGCATATCCGCGGCGATGCGCGAACGCAGGATGCCTTCGCTGTCGCTGGAAGCCAGGTAATGGCCCATCCCCCAGCGTGCGTGGTCGCCATGGGCGTGGGTTATGACGGCGCGATCGACCGGCCGCCAGGGGTCGATATAGAAATCACCGGGCGGGCAATACAGCCCTTCGGGGCGGGCAACGACAAGATCCATGAGTACAGGCGCTTTGCGGGCTTGTAGGTTTGGAGCATGGCGCAGCGCTGCGAGTTCGCCCGATCAGCGCGAGGTGGGCCGAAGCCCACCCTACCGGTCGCTGTAAATGGCCGGGCGGCTGTTTCTTGCGGTGGGCTGCGATCAGTCCGCCAGCTTGAGGTGCGATATGTCCGGCTTGGGCCCGTCGACGGCGCGCGGCATCTCGCCCATGTCGCTGCCCACCGGAGCCAGGCTGAATTGCGAGAGGTCCACGCGCGGGGCCTCGGGTTCGGGACGGGCGTCCTGCAGGTCGACGCCAACCGGTGCGATACCGAAGTCCGGCGCCTCGACGTCGCTGAAGGCGGCCATGTATTCATCCCGCGGCGTCACCTTCAGTGCGCCAGGTGTCTCGCCGGGCCGAGCCGTTGCAGGTGCGGTGCTCGCAGGGGTAGCGACAGGCGTGGCGGGTGGTGGCGGCGCCAGCTCGATTTCCTCGACATCCACCGGCATCGGTTTGACCTCGACCTGGGCACCGGCGCGCTCCATGGCCTGGCGGTATTTTTCCACCGCAGCGAAGTCCAGGTTCTGCTTGATCACGATGCGGCGCCCGGAGAACAGCAGCGCGATGCGCTGGGCATCGGCCTGGAACAGCCTGGTCAGGTTGGCTTCGACCTGTTCGAGCTTCGCGCCGGGGAGCAGCTGGCCGGAAAAGGCAATCTCGTAGAGGCTCATGGGTTGCTCCTTGTAGCGCTGGCGGGTGGGGACGGCCATGCCGTCGTCTGGTGAGAAGTTAAACGAGGTGGCGATGATCTGGCAAAGCGCGAAATGCTGCGCTTGTCGGCGTCACAACTTCGCCAGGCATGGCTCAAGGCAGCGGCGCGAAGAGCGCTTCGATGTCCTGCTCGGCCAGCTGCCAGCCGCCTTCACCGCTGCCCTCCAGCACGCCGGCGGCCAGCTCGGCCTTGCGCGCCTGCAGCTCGCGGATACGCTCCTCGACGGTGCCGCGGGTGATCAGACGATAGACGAACACCGGCTTGTCCTGCCCGATGCGATAGGCGCGGTCGGTAGCCTGGTTCTCGGCAGCGGGGTTCCACCAGGGGTCGTAATGGATCACCGTGTCGGCGGCCGTCAGGTTCAGTCCGGTGCCGCCGGCCTTCAGGCTGATGAGAAACAGCGGCACTTCGCCGGCCTGGAAGCGTTCGACCGGCGTGCGTCGATCGTCGGTCTCGCCGGTCAGCTTGACGTAGGTGATGCCGCGCTTGAGCAGCGCCTGTTCGATCAGCGCCAGCATCGAGGTGAACTGGGAAAACAGCAGCACGCGGCGTCCTTCGCTCATCAGCTCGTCGAGCATGTCCAGCAGGCTGTCCAGCTTGCCCGAGCTGCTGCCGCGAGACGTCGCAACGGCATCGCCCTTGAGCAGGCGCAGATCGCAGCAGACCTGACGCAGCTTGAGCAGCGCCTCGAGGATGACCATCTGGCTGCGTGCCAGGCCCTTGCGCTCGATTTCTTCGCGGACCTTGCGGTCCATGGCCAGGCGTAGCGTCTCGTAGCGTTCGCGCTGGGCGGGCGACAGCTCGACCCAGTGGACGAACTCGTTCTTGGCCGGCAGCTCGGTGGCCACCTGTTCCTTGGTGCGGCGCAGCAGGAACGGCCGCAGGCGCGCGCGCAGATGTGCCAGACGGGCCTCGTCGCCATGCTTCTCGATGGGGTTGCGGTAATCCTGGGTGAAGCGCCGCGCATCGCCGAGCCAGCCGGGCATGAGGAAGTGGAACAGCGACCATAGCTCGCCCAGGTGGTTTTCCAATGGCGTACCGGTCAGGCACAGCCGTTGCCGGGTCTGCAGCTCGCGCACCGCCTGGGCGGCCTTGCTGGAGGGGTTCTTGATGTGCTGCGCCTCGTCGAGGATCAGCAGATGCAGCGGTTGCTCGCGCAGCACGGCGATGTCGCGTGTCAGCAAGGCGTAGCTGGTCAGTAGCAGGTCGTGATCGGCGATCCCGGCGAAGTGCTTCTGCCGACCACTGCCGGTGAGCGTCAGCACGCGCAGGCGCGGGGCGAAACGGCTGGCTTCGTCCTGCCAGTTGGGGATCAGGCTGGTGGGCATCACCACCAGCGCGGGGCGGTCCAGGCGTCCGGCCTGCTTTTCGGCGAGGATGTGTGCCAGGCTCTGCAGTGTCTTGCCGAGGCCCATGTCATCACCGAGGATGCCGCCGGCGCCCAGTTCGCGCAGGGTCTGCATCCAGGCCAGGCCCTGCAGCTGGTAGGGCCGCAGGGTGGCGTTCAGCGAGGCGGGTGGCTGGCCGGGCTGGGCGCCAGGGCTGTGCAGGCGTCGAGCGAATGCACGCAGCTGCTCGCCCCCGCGCCAGTGCGGCGCCAGGCCTTCCAGGCCGGCCAGGCGCGCGCCGTCGGCCTTGCTCAGACGCAGCGCGGGGCCATCCATCGGCTCGCGCATATAGAGTTCGCCAAGCGTCGCCAGGATCGGCTTGATGCGGGAGAAGGGCAGAGCCACCTGCAGCGGTTGCCCGTCGCGTCGCTCCAGCTGCACGCGCAGCTGCTCGTCATCGCCCCGCTGGGCCAGTGCTCGCGGCGTGAGCAGCTGAGGGCTCTGGCGGATCAGGCGTAGGAGCACGGGCAGTATGCCGATGCGCTGGCCGTCGACGACGACACCGAGGTCGAGGTCGAACCAGTCGTCCGCCGCGGACTCGTCGATCTCGGCGTACCAGGCGTCGATGGCGGTCAGGTCGTAGGCGAAGCCCGGGTGAATGTCGATCTGCCAGCCCTGGCGACGCAGCTCCGGCAGCTGCTGCTGGACGAACCTGATCCAGGCTTCTTCGCCGGGCAGCTGGAACATCTCCGCCGACTCCTTCGGCAAGGCCAGGCTCTGGCGCAACGCGGGACGGAAGCCCAGCTGCTCCAGCTGCTTGCGCAATGCCTGCTCGGCCTGCGGCTGGCGGGCGATGAGCTGGAGCTCGTCGTCCGCCGGATGGCGAATGCGCTCGCCGTCGCGCTTGCCATGCACGCGCGCTGAGCCATAGAGAAACGCCAGGCCCGCCCGGTGCTGGTATTCGCTGACCATGCGCCGGTTGCCGGGTTGGTAGTTGGTCGCCAGATGGCTGCCCAGGCTGAGCAGCGGCACCGGTGCGAGATCGTCGATCCGCCGCTCCGGGCGCGAAGGCAGTGCTGGGGCCACGGTTCAGGCCCCCGCTGCTGGGATGCGATGCCGCCGCCGGGGCCGCAAAGGCGACAGGCTCATAGCCGTCTGAGCTCGATCAGCAGCCCGAGGCTGTCGTGATCGATGTAGGTCAGCCGGCCGGGTACCAGGCGGACCCGCTGCGTCAGGCGTTCGCTGGCGAGCAGCTGGCCGTACTCGCCGAAGCGGTTGACCCAGAACGTCATGTCCGTCTGCATGTAGCGGCCCGGTCGCAGCTTGAGCGTGCCCTGGATCGGATAGTGTTCGAAGTGGCGCTGGCCCTGGTGAATGGCGATGGCCGGGCCGTCGTCGCTGACCGGCTGCTGCCAGGCGCGGTGCAGCAGCACCTGATAACCCTGCTCCGGGGTCAGCCGGGCGGCGATGTGCTCCAGCGCCGGCTGCCGCTCGGCGCGGCGCTCCAGCGGCAGGGCTTGCCGCGCCCAGTCGTAAGGCGCGTGCCGGCTGGCCTCCAGCGGCGTGGCGTGGCGGAACAGGATCAGCTCCACGCGATACAGCGCCTCGGCGTGCACCTGCGGCGACAGCCACAATAACAACAGGGCCAGATAGCGACGCGGCATCTAGGAACCTTGCTCGTTGGGCGCCAGCCGCTCAAGCAGCGCTTCCAGGGTGTTGAAGCGCTCCTCGGGACGCTCCATGGGCACCTGGAATTTGAACAGCGTGGCGCCTTCGAACTTGTAGCGGTTCGGCTGGCTCTGGATCAGCTTGATCAGCACCATCGGGTCAACCGAAGTGTCGGCCGAGAACTCGATGCGTCCGCCCTGCGGGCCGGCGTCGATCTTGGTGATGCCCAGCTTTTCGGCCTGCAGCTTGAGCAGGGTCAGGCGCACCAGGTTCTTGGTCGGTTCGGGCAACAGGCCGAAGCGGTCGATCATCTCAACCTGCAGTTCCTTCAAACCGTCCTCGTCGGCGGCGTTGGCGATGCGCTTGTAGAGAATCAGGCGCGCATGCACGTCCGGCAGATAGTCCTCGGGGATCAATGCCGGCAGGCGCAGGTTGATCTCCGGGCCGCCACCGAGCGGCTGCTCCAGGTTTGGCTGTTCGCCCTTGCGGATGGCCTTGACCGCGCGCTCGAGCATTTCCATGTACAGGGTGAAGCCGACGGCCTGGATCTGCCCGCTCTGGCCTTCGCCGAGCAGCTCGCCGGCACCGCGGATTTCCAGGTCGTGGGTGGCCAGGACAAAGCCGGCACCGAGGTCCTGGGCGTTGGCGATGGCTTCCAGACGCTTCTGCGCATCATCGGTCATGGCCTTGCGCGGTGGGGTGAGCAGATAGGCATAGGCCTGGTGATGGCTACGGCCGACGCGGCCGCGCAGCTGGTGCAGCTGGGCCAGGCCGAACTTGTCGGCGCGCTCGATGATGATGGTGTTGGCGCTGGGCACGTCGATGCCGGTTTCGATGATGGTCGAGGCCACCAGCACGTTGAAGCGCTTGTGGTAGAAATCGCTCATCACCTGCTCGAGGTCGCGTTCGCGCATCTGTCCGTGGCCGATGGCGATGCGTGCCTCGGGTACCAGTGCCTGCAGGTCGGCGGCGCACTTCTCGATGGTCTTGACGTCGTTGTGCAGGTAATAGACCTGGCCGCCACGCAGCAGCTCGCGCAGCAGCGCTTCCTTGATGGTCGGGTTGTTGGCCTCCATGACGAAGGTGCGCACCGACAGCCGGCGCGCCGGTGGCGTGGCGATGATCGACAGGTCGCGCATGCCGGCGATGGACATGTTCAACGTGCGCGGAATCGGCGTGGCGGTCAGGGTGAGGATGTCCACCTCGCTGCGCAGCGCCTTGAGCTGCTCCTTCTGGCGCACACCGAAGCGGTGTTCCTCGTCGATGATGACCAGGCCCAGGTTGCTGAACTTGACGTCGTCCTGCAGCAGCTTGTGGGTGCCGATGAGGATGTCGATCTTGCCGTCGGCCAACTCGGTAATGGCGTTCTGCACTTCCTTGGCGGACTTGAAACGGCTCATCACCTCGACCCGCACCGGCCAGTCGGCGAAGCGGTCGCGGAAGCTGTTGTAGTGCTGCTGGGCGAGCAGGGTGGTGGGCACCAGTACCGCCACCTGCTTGCCGCCGTGCACGGCAATAAAGGCGGCGCGCATGGCGACTTCGGTCTTGCCGAAGCCGACATCGCCACACACGAGGCGGTCCATCGGCTTGGCCGACAACAGGTCCTCGCGCACCGCGTCGATGGCGGCCTGCTGGTCCGGCGTCTCCTCGAAGGGGAAGCCGGCGGCGAAGGTTTCGTAGTCGACCTGCGGGTCCTTGAAGGCATAGCCCTGGCGCGCGGCGCGGCGGGCGTAGATGTCGAGCAGTTCTGCAGCCACGTCGCGCACCTGCTCGGCGGCCTTGCGCTTGGCTTTCTGCCAGGTTTCCGAGCCGAGCTTGTGCAGTGGCGCCAGGGCGTCGTCGCTGCCGGTATAGCGGGCGATCAGATGCAGGCTGGCGACCGGCACGTAGAGTTTGGCCTCGTCAGCGTACTGCAGCAGGAGGAATTCCTGCGCCTGGCCTTCGATTTCGAGGGTGACCAGCCCCTGATAGCGGCCGACTCCATGATCGATATGCACCACCGGCGCGCCTTCGCGCAGCTCGGTGAGGTTCTTGATGACGTTGTCGCCGCCGTCGCGACTCTTCTCGCGACGCCGGCGTTGCATGACGCGCTGGCCGAACAGCGGGCTTTCCGCGACCAGGGCGACTTCGTCCAGCAGCAAGCCTTCGTCGAGCGGGGCGATGGCGATCGCCAGGCGCTCCTCGCTGGCGAGGAACCCGCCCCAGCCTTCGACTTCCTGCGGGCGCAGCTTCAGGCGCGCCAGCAGCTCCAGCAGCACTTCGCGGCGCCCCGCGGACTCGGCGGTGAACAGCACGCGCCCCGGAAAGCCGTCGAGGAACTGGCGCAGCTTGCCCAGGGGCTCGCTGGCCTTGGATTCGATCGCCAGTTCCGGCAGGGGCTGCGCAGGGAAGCGCTCGCGGCCGATGCCGGGTTCCACGTCCTGCTGGCTGGCAACCACGCGCGGCCACAGCTTGAGCCGGGCGAAGCAGTCTTCCACCGGCATGAACAGCTCGGCCGGCGGCAGGAGCGGGCGCTCGGGGTCGACGCGGCGCTCCTCGTAGCGATTGCGCACGTCATTCCAGAACTGCTCGGCGGCCTGCTCGATGCCGGGCAGGGAAAACACCTGGCTGTCTTCGGGCAGATAGTCGAAGAGGGTTGCCGTCTCCTCATAGAAAAGCGGCAGGTAGTATTCGATACCGGCGGGCGTGATGCCGGTGGACAGGTCCTGGTAGATCGGGCAGCGGCGGAAGTCGACGTCGAAACGCTCGCGGAAACGTGCGCGGAAGCCGGTGACCGCTTCCTTTTTCAGCGGAAATTCCCGGGCTGGCAGCAGACGGATCGACTCCACCTTGTCGATGGAGCGCTGATTCTCCGGATCGAAAGTGCGCAGGGTTTCGATCTCGTCATCGAACAGGTCGATACGGTAGGGCAGGGCGCTGCCCATGGGGAACAGATCGATCAACGCGCCACGCACGGCGAACTCGCCATGTTCGTAGACCGTGTCCACGCAGCGATAGCCGGCCGCTTCCAGACGCAGGCGCATCTGCTCGACATCCAGCTTCTGCCCAACATCCAGCACCAGGCTCGAACCGAGCAGAAAGCGCTTGGGCGCCAGCCTGTGTAGGGCGGTGGTGATCGGCACTACCAGCACGCCATGGCTCAGTTCAGGCAGCTGGTAGAGCGTGGCGATACGCTGGGAAACGATGTCCTGGTGCGGCGAGAACAGGTCGTAGGGCAGCGTTTCCCAATCCGGAAAATGCAGAACCGGCAGATCCGGAGCGAAGAAGGCGAGTTCTTCCTGCAGGCGCTCGGCGCTCTGGCTGTCGGCGGTGAGGAGGAGCGTGAAGCGTTTGGCGTTGCTGGCTGCTTCGGCAATCGCCAGGCTCAGCGCGGCTCCTGGAAGATTGCCCCAATGTTGCTTGCCGCTGGCGGCAGGCAGAGGGGGAAGGCGCAAGACGGACACGAGTGGGCGTGGCTCCGATGGAAAAAATAGGCCGCCGGGATTGTAACTATCGAGGCGCTTGGCTGTCAGTGTTTCGTCCGCTGCAGATTGCCGGCGCTAGGGTGCGCCGTCATAATGTAGCCCTTTTTCTCAGCCCCTACATGTTGGAAGGAACTGCCCGTGACTCAGAAGCCCGACCAGTGTCTTGGTGAATGGATTGACCGCGAAGCCCTCGCCGAAGCGATGATTCCGCTGATTGGTCAGCTGTATCGCAACAACAACGTGGTGACTTCGATCTACGGCCGTGGCCTGATCAACCGTTCGGTGATCGCCATCCTCAAGGCGCACCGTTTCGCCCGTCACCGCATCGCCGACGAGACCGAGCTGTCGGTGCACGACACCTTCCAGATCCTCAAGACCATGAGCGAGATGAACCTCGGCGCCGCCTCGGTCGATCTCGGCAAGCTGGTCGCCAAGTACAAGGACGCCGGCAACGGCCGCAGCCTCGAGCAGTTCGTGCGCGAAGAGCTGGCCGAGGTCGCCGACAAGCGTCACGCTGCTACCGGGCACAAGGGTACTGACGTCGTGCTGTACGGTTTCGGCCGCATCGGTCGCCTGCTGGCGCGCATCCTGATCGAGAAGACCGGTGGTGGCGACGGTCTGCGCCTGCGCGCCATCGTCGTGCGCAAGGGTTCCGACAACGATCTGGTCAAGCGCGCCAGCCTGCTGCGTCGCGACTCGGTGCATGGTCCCTTCGATGGCACCATCACCGTCGATGAGGCGAACAACACCATCACCGCCAATGGCAACCTGATCCAGGTGATCTACTCCAACGATCCGGCCTCGGTGGACTACACCCAGTACGGCATCGAGAACGCCCTGCTGGTGGACAACACCGGCAAGTGGCGTGACGCCGAAGGTCTGGGGCAGCACCTCAAGTGTCCGGGCGTCGCTCGTGTGGTGCTGACTGCACCGGGCAAGGGCGAGCTGAAGAACATCGTGCATGGCATCAACCATGGCGACATCACTGCCGATGACAAGATCATCTCCGCGGCGTCCTGCACCACCAATGCCATCGTGCCGGTGCTCAAGGCGGTGAACGATCAGTACGGCATCGTCAACGGCCACGTCGAAACCGTGCATTCCTATACCAACGACCAGAACCTGATCGACAACTTCCACAAGGGCAGCCGCCGTGGCCGTAGCGCTGCGCTGAACATGGTCATCACCGAGACCGGCGCCGCCACTGCAGCTGCCAAGGCGCTGCCGGTGCTCAAGGGCAAGCTGACCGGCAACGCCATCCGCGTGCCGACGCCGAACGTGTCCATGGCCATCCTCAACCTGAACCTGGAGAAGGCCACCAGCCGCGACGAGATCAACGAGTACCTGCGCCAGATGGCCATGCACTCTGACCTGCAGAAGCAGATCGATTTCGTCAACTCGCAGGAAGTTGTATCCACTGATTTCGTTGGTTCTCGCCATGCTGGCGTAGTGGACGCCGAGGCGACCATCTGCAATGACAACCGCGTCGTGCTGTACGTCTGGTACGACAACGAGTTCGGTTACAGCTGCCAGGTGGTGCGTGTGATGGAAGACATGGCAGGGGTCAACCCGCCGGCCTTCCCGCGCTAAGCGTCGCGGTGGCAAGCAGAAACGGGAGCCCTGGCTCCCGTTTCGCGTTTCTGGCGCACCGGTTCGAGCGTAAATCCTGCGAGGTTGAGCGGTCGGTGATCAGGGGCCGGGTGCGGTCGGGATAATTTTGGTTCTCTTGTCTCGAGTCAAAAATCCGCAATACCTGGGTGGTCAGTCAAGGCATACGACCTCTATAATCGGGCGGATTTTTTACCTGGGTCCGCGACATGGTGTCGCGCCAATAACGTATTGGTGCGCGCAGTGCAATCCTACTTTGCGCCATGCCGCCGGGCCTGCCAAAAAAGCTTTCTAAAATCAGTGGTTAGGCAAACCGATGATCAATATAAAACGAGGGCTTGACTTGCCCATAGTCGGCGCGCCGACGCAGCGTATCGAGGCCGGAAGGCCCGTACGCAGCGTCGCCGTCATCGGCTTCGACTATCCGACCATGAAGCCCACCATGGCTGTGCAGGTCGGTGATCGGGTCAAGCTGGGGCAGATCCTTTTTTCCGACAAGAAGTCCGAAGGCGTTCACTACACGGCGCCCGGTGCTGGCGTCGTCAGTGCAGTGCACCGCGGTGAAAAGCGCGTGCTGCAGTCGGTGGTCATCGACCTCGAGGGCGATGACGAAATCACCTTCGCGAGCTACTCGTCCGACCAGCTGGAAGGCCTGAGCAGCGAACAGGTGCGCGAGAACCTGCAGCAGTCCGGCCTGTGGACCGCACTGCGCACGCGTCCGTTCAGCAAGGTGCCGGCGGTTGATGCGGTGCCTAACTCCATCTTCGTGACAGCCATCGATACGCATCCCTTGGCGGCCGATCCTGCGGTGATCATCGCCGAACAGGCAGAAGCCTTCGAGGCAGGCCTCAAGGTGCTGGGCAACCTGGCCAAAGTGTTCCTGTGCAAGGCCCCAGGCGCGTCGCTGCCCGGCGAATCCCTGGCCAAGGTGCAGGTCGAGGTCTTCAGTGGCCCGCATCCGGCGGGCCTGGCCGGTACCCATATCCATTTCCTTGATCCGGTGAGTGCAAGCAAGAGCGTCTGGACCATCGGTTATCAGGATGTGATCGCCGTCGGCAAGCTGTTCACCAGCGGACGCCTGTGGGTCGAACGCGTCGTCGCTCTGGGCGGCCCGGTCGTCGAGAATCCTCGCCTGGTTCGCACCCGCCTCGGTGCCAACCTCGACGAGCTGACTGCCGGCGAACTGCAGCCTGGCGCCAACCGCGTCGTATCCGGCTCGTTGCTGGGCGGCCGTACCGCCCATGGCGCGTTCGCCTATCTCGGTCGCTACCACCAGCAGGTGTCGTGCCTGCGCGAAGGCAAGGAGCGCGAGATGCTGCACTACATGCGTGCCGGCGTGGAGAAGCACTCCATCCTCAACATCTATATCTCCAAGCTGATGGGCGGCAAGAAGTTCGCGTTCTCCACGTCCACCAACGGCAGTCCGCGCGCCATGGTGCCGGTGGGCAACTACGAGGAGGTCATGCCTCTGGACGTGCTGCCGACCCAGCTGCTGCGTGCCTTGATCGTGGGCGACACCGAGGTGGCGCAAAAGCTTGGCTGCCTTGAGCTGGATGAAGAAGATCTGGCGCTGTGCACCTACGTCTGTGCCGGCAAGTACGAATACGGCCCGATCCTGCGGGACAATCTGACCCGCATCGAGAAGGAGGGTTAAGGCATGGGCATTCGCGCATTCCTCGACAAGATCGAGCATCACTTCGAAAAAGGCGGCAAGTACGAAAAGTGGTATGCACTGTACGAAGCGGCCGACACCTTCCTCTATCGTCCCGGTAGCGTCACCAAGACCACCGCTCACGTGCGCGACGGCATCGACCTCAAGCGCATGATGATCACCGTCTGGCTGTGCACCTTCCCGGCGATGTTCTTCGGCATGTGGAACACCGGCTACCAGGCCAACCTGATCTATGCACAGAGCCCCGATCTGCTGGCTGCCCAGGAAGGCTGGCGTTTTGCGCTGATCGGTGCTTTTGCCGGCTTCGATCCCAACAGCCTGTGGGACAACTTCATCCAGGGCGCGGCCTACTTCCTGCCCATCTACGCGGTGACATTCATCGTCGGTGGCTTCTGGGAAGTGCTGTTCGCCTCGATCCGCAAGCATGAAGTCAACGAAGGTTTCTTCGTGACCTCCGTGCTGTTCGCCCTGATCCTGCCGCCGACCATCCCGCTGTGGCAGGTCGCGCTGGGCATCAGCTTCGGCGTGGTGATCGGCAAGGAAATCTTCGGCGGTACCGGCAAGAACTTCCTCAACCCGGCGCTGACCGCGCGGGCCTTCCTGTTCTTCGCCTATCCGGCACAGATGTCCGGTGATGCCGTGTGGACCGCGGTCGATGGCTATGCCGGTGCAACCGCGCTGAGCCTGGGCTTCGCAGGTGGCATCGAGAATGTGATCAGCAGCGGCATCACCTGGATGGACGCCTTCGTCGGCACCATTCACGGCTCGATCGGTGAAACCAGCACCCTGGCCATCTTCATCGGCGGCGCCGTCCTGATCGGCAGCAAGATTGCCTCCTGGCGCATCGTCACCGGCGTGATGCTGGGCATGATTGCGCTGAGCACGCTGTTCAACCTGATCGGCTCCGAGACCAACCCGCTGTTCGGCATGCCCTGGTACTGGCACATGGTCGTCGGTGGCTTCGCCTTCGGCATGATCTTCATGGCGACCGACCCGGTGTCGGCCTCCATGACCAATACCGGCAAGTGGGTGTTCGGCATCCTCATCGGCGTCATGGTCGTGCTGATCCGCGTGGTCAACCCCGCCTTCCCGGAAGGCATGATGCTGGCGATCCTGTTCGCCAACCTGTGTGCGCCGCTGATTGACCATTTCGTCATTCAGGCCAATATCAAGCGGAGGCTGGCACGTAATGTCTAGTCAGAAAGAATCCACCGTTCGCACGCTGACGGTAGCCCTGTTGGTCTGCCTGGTGTGCTCCATCTTCGTGGCCGGTGCCGCCGTGGCATTGCGTCCGACCCAGCAGGAAAACCGCCTGCTGGACAAGCAGCGCAGCATCCTGGCCATTGCCGGCCTGGGTGAGGCCGGGATGTCCGCGAACAAGGTCAAGCAGCTGTTCAACGAGCGTATCGTTGCGCGTCTGGTCGATCTGGAAACCGGCAAGTTCAGCGACGAGTTCGACGCCAAGACCTTCGATCCGCTGGTCGCGGCCAAGGACCCTGCGCTGTCCAAGGCCCTGCCGGGCGAGCAGGACATCGCCTCGATCAAGCGTCGTGAACGTTACAGCACTGTCTACATCGTCGAAGGCCAGGGCGAAGGCGAGATCGATACGCTGATCCTGCCGGTGCGCGGTTACGGTCTGTGGTCCACCCTCTATGGCTTCATGGCCGTCAAGGGTGATCTGGATACCGTGGCGGGCTTCGGCTTCTATCAGCACGGCGAAACACCCGGCCTAGGTGGTGAGGTCGACAATCCGAAGTGGCGCGGCCAGTGGCCGGGCAAGGAACTGTTCGATGACAACGGCAAGCTGGCCGTACAGATCGTCAAGGGCGGGGTCGACCCGCAGAGCCCGCGTGCCAATCATCAGGTCGACGGCCTGGCCGGCGCGACCCTGACCAGCAACGGTGTCAACAGCCTGTTGCGGTTCTGGCTGGGCGAGAACGGCTTCGGTCCATTTATCGCTAATCTGCGCGCTGGGGAGGCTTGATCATGTCGCAACCCACTGTGAAAGAAGTACTGCTCAACCCGATCTTCAACAACAACCCCATTGGCCTGCAGATCCTCGGGATCTGTTCGGCACTGGCGGTGACCTCCAACCTCAACACCGCGTTGGTCATGTCGGTGGCGCTGACCCTGGTCTGTGCCTTCTCGAACCTGTTCATCTCGATGATCCGCAGCCAGATCCCGAACTCGATCCGCATGATCGTGCAGATGGTGATCATCGCCTCGCTGGTTATCCTGGTTGACCAGGTGCTCAAGGCCTATGCCTTCTCGCTGTCCAAGCAGCTGTCGGTGTTCGTTGGCCTGATCATCACCAACTGCATCGTGATGGGGCGTGCCGAAGCCTTCGCCATGCAGAACCCCCCGTTGCTGTCGTTCTTCGACGGTATCGGCAACGGCCTGGGCTACAGCGCGATGCTGATCGCCCTGGGCATCATTCGCGAGCTGACCGGCGCCGGCAAGCTGATGGGCTACACCATTCTGCCGGCCGTCAATGACGGTGGCTGGTACCTGCCCAACGGCATGATGCTGCTGCCGCCCTCGGCGTTCTTCCTGATCGGCCTGTTCATCTGGGGCATCCGTGCCTGGAAGAAGGAGCAGGTCGAGAAGCCTGCCTTCAAGATGGCGCCGCAAGTCTCCAGCAAGGAGGCTTACTAATGGAGCATTACATCAGCCTGTTCGTCCGCGCCGTGTTCATCGAGAACATGGCCCTGGCGTTCTTCCTCGGCATGTGTACCTTCATCGCGATCTCGAAGAAGGTGGAAACCGCCATCGGTCTGGGTATCGCGGTCATCGTGGTGCAGACCATCACCGTGCCGGCCAACAACCTGATCTACACCTACCTGCTCAAGAGCGGTGCGCTGGCCTGGGCCGGCCTGCCTGAAGTGGACCTGAGCTTCCTGGGTCTGCTGAGCTACATCGGTGTGATCGCGGCCATCGTGCAGATTCTCGAGATGACGCTCGATAAGTACGTACCCAGCCTGTACAACGCGCTGGGCGTGTTCCTGCCGCTGATCACCGTGAACTGCGCCATCATGGGTGGCACGCTGTTCATGGTCGAGCGCGACTACAACCTCGGCGAGAGCGTGGTGTACGGCATGGGCTCCGGCCTGTCCTGGGCGCTGGCGATCGCGCTGCTGGCGGGGATTCGCGAGAAGCTCAAGTACAGCGACGTGCCGGATGGTCTGCAGGGGCTTGGCATCACCTTCATCACCATCGGACTGATGTCGCTGGGCTTCATGTCTTTCTCTGGCGTACAGCTGTAAGGACGGGACGAACTGATGAGTTACGAAATTTTCCTCGCCATCGGTATGTTCACCGCCATCGTGCTTGCGCTGGTGGTGATCATCCTGGCTGCGCGCGCCAAGCTGGTGTCCAGCGGCGACGTGTCCATCGAAATCAACGGTGAGCGAACCATCACCGTGCCGGCCGGCGGCAAGCTGCTGCAGACGCTGGCTGCCAACAACATCTTCCTTTCGTCCGCCTGTGGCGGCGGCGGTACCTGCGCGCAGTGCAAGTGCATCGTCGAGAGCGGTGGCGGCGAGATGCTGCCCACCGAGGAGTCGCACTTCACCCGTCGTGAGGCCGGTGAGGGATGGCGTCTGTCCTGCCAGACCCCGGTCAAGGCGGACATGAAGATCGAGGTCCCGGAAGAAGTCTTCGGCGTGAAGAAGTGGGAGTGCACGGTGGAGTCCAATCCCAACGTGGCCACCTTCATCAAGGAGCTGACGCTTCGTCTGCCGGAAGGCGAGAACGTCGACTTCCGCGCAGGCGGCTACGTCCAGCTGGAGTGTCCGCCGCACGAAGTGCGTTATCGGGATTTCGACATCCAGGAGGAGTATCGCGGCGACTGGGACAAGTTCGATCAGTGGAAGTACGTATCGAAGTGCGACGAGACCGTCATTCGTGCCTACTCCATGGCCAACTATCCGGAAGAGCGCGGTCTGGTGAAGTTCAACATCCGTATCGCTTCCCCGCCGCCGGGTCGTGACGATGTGCCGCCGGGCAAGATGTCGTCCTACGTGTTCAGCCTCAAGCCGGGCGACAAGATCACCGTCTACGGACCCTTCGGTGAGTTCTTCGCCAAGGACACCGACGCCGAGATGGTCTTCATCGGTGGTGGTGCCGGCATGGCGCCGATGCGTTCGCACATCTTCGATCAGCTCAAGCGTCTGAAGTCCAAGCGCAAGATGAGCTTCTGGTACGGTGCGCGCTCCATGCGCGAGGCCTTCTACGTCGAAGAGTACGATCAGCTGCAGGCCGAGAATCCGAACTTCGAGTGGCATCTGGCGCTGTCCGATCCGCTGCCGGAAGACAACTGGGACGGCCCGACCGGCTTCATCCACAACGTGCTGTACGAGAACTATCTGAAGGACCATCCGGCCCCGGAGGATTGCGAGTTCTACATGTGCGGCCCGCCCATGATGAACGCCTCGGTCATCAAGATGCTCACTGACCTGGGTGTGGAGCCGGAGAACATCCTGCTCGACGACTTCGGCGGCTAGCATGATCCGAGCTTCACTCCGATCCATTGCTGTCGCGTCTCTCCAGCCCGTCATCGCTGTCGCTCTCGCGACAGCCCTGACGGGCTGTCTGTTTCAGGACAAGGTCGAAGCCTTCACCGGGCCGACCATGGGCAGTACCTATACGATCAAGTACGTGCGCAGCGGCGATGTTCCGGCCAAGGAAGTCCTGCATGGCGAGGTCGAGGCCATCCTCGCCGACCTCGACAAGCAGTTGTCGACCTATCGCAGCGATTCCGACGTCGAGCGTTTCAATGCCTTGCCGGGTGGAGCCTGTGAGCCGATGCCGCAGGCGGTGCGCGAATTGGTCGCAGCGGGCGACCAGCTGTCGGCGGACAGCGACGGCGCATTCGACCTTACACTCGAGCCCTTGCTCAACCTTTGGGGCTTTGGCCCGCAGGGGCGCAGCGAGCGTGTTCCGTCGGAGGAAGAGATTGCCGAGGCGCGAGCGCTGACTGGCCATCGGCATCTGCGTATCGAAGGCGATCAGTTGTGCAAGTCGGTCGCGCTGCAACTGGACTTCAACAGCATTGCCGCGGGATATGCGGTGGACCGTGTGATCGATCGCCTGAAAGAACTGGGCGTGCGCAGCTATCTGGTGGAGATCACCGGAGAGCTCAAGGCCGAAGGCCGCAAACCCGACGGATCGCCCTGGCGCGTCGCCATCGAGGCCCCCCGGGACGATCAGCGCGTAGCGCAGAAGATCATCGAGCTCGACGGAATGGGCGTCTCGACTTCCGGCGACTATCGCAACTATTTCGAGCTGGAAGGGCGGCGCTATTCGCATACGCTGAACCCGCTGAGCGGCCGGCCGATCGAGCATCACCTGGCTGCGGTCACGGTGATCGACAGGTCGACCTTGCGCGCGGATGGGTTGTCTACCGCGCTGATGGTATTAGGCCCCGAGCAGGGTCTGGCGCTGGCTGAGCGTAACGCCATCGCCGCGTTTTTCGTCGTCCGTGAAGGACAGGGTTTCGCAACAACTAGCACCAAGGCTTTCGATGAGCTGTTCGGTGCGGGAGTAGAGCAATGACCTGGTTACTGGTTTTCCTGGTAATGGTACTTGTCGTGGCCGGCATGGCCATCGGCGTGATCATGGGGCGCAAGCCCATCGCAGGGTCGTGCGGTGGTATCGCCAATCTGGGCATCGAGAAGGAATGTTCGATCTGCGGTGGAAGCCGCGAGAAATGCGAGGAGGTGAACGAAGCGAAGCGCTCGGCCACCACTGACCTCGCCTATGACGCCACCAAACGCTGAACTCTGTGTCGCCGCGAGCTGACCGCCCAGGCGGGGCGGTGGCCGCGGCGAGACGACTGACAGCGCGCAGAACCTTTTTGCGTTTCGGCTTCGGCGAATTTGTTGACAGCAGCGGCGTACCTCGCTGCGTTTTCAGGAGTGTATATGGCGGTCTATAACTACGATGTGGTGGTACTGGGTTCTGGTCCAGCCGGGGAGGGCGCGGCGATGAACGCCGTCAAGGCGGGACGCAAGGTCGCCGTGGTAGACAACCGCCCGCTGGTCGGAGGCAACTGCACGCACCTGGGCACCATCCCGTCCAAGGCGCTGCGCCATTCGGTGCGGCAGATCATGCAGTACAACACCAACCCGTTGTTTCGCCAGATCGGCGAGCCGCGCTGGTTCTCCTTTCCAGATGTTCTGAAAAGCGCCGAAAAGGTCATCAGCAAGCAGGTCACCTCCCGTACCAGCTATTACGCGCGCAATCGCATCGACACCTTCTTCGGTACTGCCAGCTTCTCCGACGAGCAGAGCGTGGAAGTGGTCTGCCTCAACGGCATGGTGGAAAAGCTGGTCGCAAACCAGTTCGTCATCGCCACCGGCTCGCGCCCCTACCGGCCGGCCGATATCGATTTCAACCATCCGCGCATCTACGACAGCGATACCATCCTGACTCTGAGCCACACGCCGCGTCGGATGATCATCTACGGTGCCGGTGTCATCGGTTGCGAGTACGCATCGATCTTCAGCGGCCTGGGTGTACTGGTCGATCTGATCGACAACCGCGAGCAGCTGCTCAGCTTCCTCGACGACGAGATTTCCGATGCGCTGAGCTACCACTTGCGTAACAACAACGTGCTGATTCGCCACAACGAAGAGTACGAGCGGGTCGAGGGGCTGGAGAACGGCGTGATCCTGCACCTCAAGTCTGGCAAGAAGATCAAGGCAGACGCCTTCCTCTGGAGCAACGGGCGTACCGGCAATACCGACAAGCTCGGCCTGGAGAATATCGGTCTGAAGGCCAACAGCCGCGGCCAGGTGCAGGTCGACGAGCACTATCGCACCGAGATCGGCAACATCTATGCGGCCGGTGACGTGATCGGCTGGCCATCGCTGGCAAGCGCCGCCTACGACCAGGGTCGCTCGGCCGCGGGGAGCATCGTCGAGAACGATTCATGGCGTTTCGTCGATGACGTGCCGACGGGCATCTACACCATTCCGGAGATCAGCTCGATCGGCAAGAACGAGCGTGAGCTGACCCAGGCGAAGATTCCCTACGAAGTGGGCAAGGCATTCTTCAAGAGCATGGCGCGGGCGCAGATTTCCTTCGAGCCGGTGGGGATGCTGAAGATCCTGTTCCATCGCGAAACCCTTGAAGTGCTGGGTGTGCACTGCTTCGGTTACCAGGCGTCGGAGATCGTCCACATCGGTCAGGCGATCATGAATCAGAAGGGCCCTGCCAACAGCATCAAGTACTTCGTCAACACCACCTTCAACTACCCGACCATGGCGGAAGCCTATCGGGTGGCGGCGTTCGACGGGCTCAACCGGCTTTTTTGAGCGGCTCCGGCCGGCGGCCTGAGCCGGCTGGAGAGGGCTGGGACTCCCGGGATTGGCACTGGCCGAACCGGGAGAGCTTCTGATCAGGTGAGACGATCCGGCAGCGCCTGTGCTGCCGAGTCGCCGCAGGCGCAGGTCTAACGGTCAGGCCTGCGCCAGTGTGCTCACCGCCAGGCCCGGATAGTCGGTGATCAGGCTGTCCACGCCGAAGTCCGCCAGGCGCCGCATCAGCGCCGGTTCGTTCACCGTCCAGACCGAAACATGCAAGCCCTGCTTTCTTGCCTTCTCCAGGCGTTCCGGGGTGCACAGCGTCCACTTCAGTGCCAACAGATCACAACCATGCTGACGGGCCACCTTGAGCGGGTCGAGCCAGTTGTATTCTGCGACCAGTCCGCGTGAGATTTCCGGTGCCAGTCGATTCAGAGCCCGCAGGACCTCCCGTGAACTGGAGGTGACCGTGATTCGCTCCTTGAGCTGATAACGCTCGGCCAGCTCTTTGATCGCCAGTACCGTGCGTGCGGCGCGAACCCGCGAAGCACTCTTGACTTCGAGCTGCCAGTGCTCGAAATCGCACTTCTCGAACAGCTCGCTCAGCCGTGGAATGGGGCAGGGCGTCTTCCAGCCCGGGCCGCCCTGGCGGGCGTCGTACTTCACCAGTTCCGCGGCATCGTGCTGGGCAACCTTGCCTCGGCGGCCGGTGGTGCGCTTGAGCGTCGGATCATGAATGACCATCAACTCGCCATCGCGGGATAGGTGCAGGTCCAGCTCGCAGCGGCGTACGCCATGCTGCAGGCATTGCTCGAAGCTCGCCAGGGTGTTCTCCGGAGCCTCGCCCTTGGCGCCGCGGTGGCCGTAGATGAGTGTCACGGTTGTTGATCTTCCTTCACGGGTGGTTGAGCGCGCTGGTGGTGTCGGACGCTGTTGATGACTCGGTCGCGTTCGAAATATACGGAGAATTCCCGATAATCCCAGCGGGTGATCGGCGGCCGGCCAACGGCCGGGTGCTCCTCATCGGCGAGCCCGAAACGGTCCAGGACCTTGATCTTGGAGTCGCCACGCGCGGGCATCGCCATCTCGGGCTGGCCTTGCTGGCCGACGGGTATGCGAATTTCTTCGGCGAACAGCGACGGGCTGAATGTCAGTGTGAACAGCAGGGTCGCCAGGCGGCGCATTGGTCAATCTCCTTGCAGGCTTTCCAGGGCCAGGCGTCTCTCCAGCGCCTGTTTCTGCAGGATATGCCGAGCAAGCAATTGTCGCTGTGCATCAGTCAACGCTTCGAACTCGGTGCCGATGTCGTAGCGCCCGTCCTGCATCGCGGTGCTGTAGATCACCCGTGCCGGCAACAGCAGGCCGAGCCCTTGCGGCAGCAGGACCAACTTCAGCGTGACGACCTCGCCTTCCGCCAATGGCTGTTCGCTGACGAAGCTGATGCCGCCTTCGGAAAGCACCACCGGCTGCGGTGCGCTCTGATCCTTCAGCAGGTCCTGCGCCAATGCCTGCCCCAGCAGCTCGATTCGCTTGTTCTGTACTTTGAGGTAATTGGCCAGCGTGCGGTTGCTCTCGGCAATCTGGCGTAACAAGTGCTGTGCTTCGAAATCCAGCTGGTGAAGCTCCCCGAGCAGGCTGAACAGCGCAGGCAGAGGCTCGCTTCCGGCGGGGTGGTCGTGGCTCGCCGGGATGATTTCCAGTGCCACGCGATCCTCGATACGGTAGTATTCGCGGCGTTCTTCAGTGTCTTGTGTCGGCATGGCGATACCCGGGTAGCGTTGATGGCCAGAGTGTATCAGGCCCCGCGGTGGCGTCAGCTGCATGTTGTTTTCCCCGCCAGCGAACCCGTCGATCTATGTTCAGACCGCTGTCCGTGTACATCGGGGCGCGCTATACACGCGCCAGACGTCGCAGTCTCTTCGTCTCCTTCATTTCCCTGACATCCATGATCGGGCTCGCACTTGGCGTGCTGGTGATGATCGTCGTGCTGTCGGTGATGAATGGCTTCGATCATGAGATGCGCACTCGCGTGCTGGGCATGGTGCCCCACGCGACCATCGAAAGCCCGACGCCGATCAACGATTGGCAGGCACTGGGCGCACGCCTCGAACAGCATGCCCAGGTGCTGGCCTCCGCGCCCTTCATCCAGAGCCAGGGGCTGCTCACCCATCAGGGCCAGGTGACCAAGATCCTGATCAATGCGGTCGAGCCCCAAGCGGAGCGACAGGTGTCGATCATCGACCAGTTCTTCCGCGAAGGCTCGCTGGATGATCTCAAGCCCGGCGAGTTCGGCATCGTCATTGGCGACAAGGCAGCCGCCAAGCTCGGCGTTGCGGTCGGCGACAAGATCACCTTCGTCGCCCCGGAAGTGACCGTGACCCCCGCGGGCATGTTTCCGCGCATGAAGCGGTTCACGGTCACCGGCATCTTCCATGTCGGTGCCGGCGAGATCGACGGTTACGTCGCCCTGGCCAACATTGCCGACATGGCTCGCTTGCAACGCTGGCAGCCGGATCAGGTGCAGGGGCTGCGCCTGCGCTTCGCCGATCTGTTCCAGGCGCCGCGTATCGCCTGGGAATTGGCCGGTCAGCTCGGTGACGACTTCTATTCCCGCGACTGGACCCGCACCCACGGCAACCTCTACCAGGCGATCCGCATGGAGAAGGCCATGATCGGGCTGCTGCTGCTGCTGATCGTCGCGGTCGCGGCCTTCAACATTATCTCCACGCTGGTGATGGTGGTGACCGACAAGCGCGGCGACATCGCCATCCTGCGCACGCTGGGCGCTACGCCGAAGCAGATCATGGCGATCTTCATGGTCCAGGGTACGGTGATCGGCGTGGTCGGCACTCTGGTCGGCGCACTGCTCGGCATGTTCGCTGCCGTCAATGTCAGCAGCTGGATCGCCGCGCTGGAGCGGCTGATCGGGCACAAGTTTCTGAGTGCCGACGTGTATTTCATTGACTACCTGCCGTCCCAGCTGATGGCGGCCGATGTGATCCAGGTCTGCGTCGCCGCGCTGATCCTGAGTTTCCTCGCGACCCTGTATCCGGCCTGGCGTGCCGCGCGCACCCAGCCGGCAGAGGCGCTACGTTATGAGTGAGCGGGTTATGAACGAGCTGTCTTCGCAAAAGCAGGCGGTGCTGAGTTGCCGCAACCTGGGCAAGCGCTACGAGCAGGGCCCCGAATCGGTGGAGGTCCTGTCCGGGCTGCAACTTGAACTGTTCCCCGGGCAGCGCGTGGCCATCGTCGGCAGCTCCGGCTCGGGCAAGAGCACGCTGCTGAACCTGCTCGGTGGGCTCGATACGCCGAGCGAGGGCAGCGTCTGGCTGGCCGGCGAGGAGTTGTCGGCGCTGAACGAGAAGGATCGCGGGCTGCTGCGCAACCGCGCATTGGGCTTCGTCTATCAGTTCCATCACCTGCTTGCCGAGTTCACCGCGCTGGAGAACGTTTGCATGCCGCTGCTGATCGGGCGCACGCCGATCCCGGAAGCGCGGCAGCGAGCGTCGGCTCTGCTGCAGCGGGTCGGCCTCGGCCATCGCCTGGAGCACAAGCCTGCGGAGCTGTCCGGTGGCGAGCGACAGCGCGTTGCCATCGCTCGGGCATTGGTCAACGAGCCGGCACTGGTATTGCTCGATGAGCCAACCGGCAACCTGGACCATCACACCGCGCAAGGCATTCAGGATCTGATGCTCGAACTCAGCACCTCGCTGCATACCGCTTTTCTCGTGGTTACCCACGACCGCCAGCTTGCCGCCCAGATGGACCAGGTGCTGCGGCTGGAAGACGGGCGCCTGGTGGCCGAATGATGTTCAGGCCCATCAGCGTTTTCATCGGCAGCCGCTACACCCGTGCCAAGCGGCGCAATCATTTCATTTCGTTCATCTCGCTGACCTCGTTGATCGGCCTGGCGCTGGGTGTGCTGGCGATGATCATGGTCCTGTCGGTGATGAACGGCTTCCAGCGTGAAATGAGCGCGCGGATTCTCGGGATGGTGCCCCACGCGACGGTCATCGGTGAGCAGCCGCTGGATGACTGGCAGGCGGTTGCCGCGCGCCTGTCGGCACACCCGCAGATCGTCGGCATGGCGCCGGTGACGCAGCTCGAAGGCATGCTGTCGTTCAAGGGCAGCATGCAACCGATCCAGATCAGCGGCATCGATCCGCAGGCGGAGGCGCAGGTGTCCATCGTTGGTGAGCGTCTGGTCGGCGGCAGCCTGGATGCGCTCAAGCCCGGCGAGTACGGTGTGATCATCGGTCTGATGACCGCGCGGCGATTCGGGCTGAAGCTGGGCGACAAGCTGACGTTGATCGTCCCTGAGGTCAGTTCGTCTCCCGGTGGCGTCACACCGCGTATGCAGCGGCTGAACGTGGTCGGGGTGTTCAAGGTGGGCGCCGATCTGGACGGCAGTCTGGGGATGATCCATCGCGCCGACGCCGCGCAGATCCATCGCTGGATGCCGCAACAGGTTCAGGGCGTGCGACTCAAGCTTGACGACCTCTACCGTGCGCCGGAGGTGGCTGCACAGGTACAGGCCACGCTGGGCGAAGGCTACCGCGTGGAGGACTGGTCCTACACCCAGGGCAGCCTGTTCAGCGCGATGAAGATGGAAAAGACCATGATCGGCCTGCTTCTGATGCTGATCGTCGCGGTAGCCGCATTCAATATCATCGCCACCCTGATCATGGTGGTCGCCGACAAGCGTGCCGACATCGCCATTCTGCGGACACTGGGGGCGACGCCGCGGCAGATCATGGCCATCTTCATGGTCCAGGGCAGCATCATCGGCTTCAGCGGCACCGTGATTGGCGTGATCCTGGGTGTGCTCGGCGCGCTGAACGTCAGCGACCTGGTGACCTGGCTAGAACGGCTCTCCGGACAGCACATCTTCAGCTCCGACGTCTATTTCATCAGTACGCTGCCTTCGGAGCTGCGTCTGGATGACGTGGTGCTGGTATCGCTGGCGGCGCTTACCCTGAGCTTTCTCGCCACGATCTACCCGGCCTGGCGCGCCGCGCAGACCCAGCCTGCCGAGGCCCTGCGCTACGAATGACCGGCTCGGCCGTCAACGACGGCCGTTCTGCCGCCGCCGCCAGCTGCGGCCAACCCACCACCGCCAGTAGGCTTGGGTGAATACATAACCGAGCACCGCCAGCACCAGCCCGCTGACCAGGGAGCCCAGGTACAGCGGCTGCCAGTTGTGCTGCAGCATGTAGCGTACCCAGGCCAGGCTCAGTTCTGCCGGCATGCTGGAGGCCGGGGTGTCCAGCAGCCAGGTGCCGATCTTGTAGTTGCAATAGAAGACCGGCGGCATGGTCAGCGGGTTGGTCAGCCAGACCAGCCCCACTGCGATCGGCAGATTGGCTCTGGAGGGCAGGGCGCAGACGGCCGCTGCGAGCATCTGCATCGGCATCGGGATCATGGCCCAGAACAAGCCGATCGCCATCGCGCGGGATACCGAATGTCGATTGAGATGCCAGAGATTGGGATCGTGAATCAGCGCGCCGAGAAAACGCAGGGACTTGTTAGTCTTGATGCGATCGGGGTGCGGCATGTAGCGTTTGAAAAAACGACGCGGCATGAAGGTTCTCTGAAGGCAGCAGCGGGGCGATTATGCCTTGAATCGCGGTGCGACGCTGACAGTAGTTTTGTGACATTACGTCTACGCCTGCGACAGATTGCCCCGCTTCGATAACGGTCCGGAAAGGATTTCTGGAGACTGAAAATGCGCACATGGATGCTTGCGCTCGCCGCGGGCCTGGTCCTGCCACGCTTCCTTCCTGCCTTGCCCGCGCAGTGGTTCTGCGCGGCGCTGGCGGTTGTCGGCCTGCTGCTCCTGCTGCGTCACCGCTGGGTGGCGCCGGGCTTGTTTCTGCTGGGCTTGAGCTGGGCCTGCTACCAGAGCCAGAGCGCCATCGACGACCGCTTGCCGGCGTCCATGGACGGTCGCACGTTCTGGCTCGAGGGGCGGGTAGTGGGGTTGCCCAGCCGTATCGGCAATGTGGTGCGCTTCGAGCTCGACGACATCCAATCGCGCCATGCCGGGTTGCCATCGAAGGTGCGGCTGTCCTGGTATGACGGTCCGCTGCTGCAAGCCGGCGAGCGTTGGCGCCTGGCGGCGCGACTGAAGCGACCGCATGGCATGGTCAATCCCCACGCCTTCGATTACGAAGCCTGGTTGCTGGCGCGACGCATCGGCGCCACGGGCACGATAAAGGCGGGCGAGCGCCTGACGGCGTCGACGGCAAGCGACGGATGGCGCGATCAGCTTCGGGCGCGGCTCATGGCCGTTCCGGCATCCGATCGGCAGGGCGCCATCGCGGCACTGGTGGTGGGTGACGATTCCGGTTTGAGCCGCGGCGACTGGCAGGTGTTGCAGGACACCGGCACCCTCCACCTGATGGTCATCTCCGGACAGCACATCGGCATGCTGGCGGGGCTGCTCTATGGTCTGGTCGCATTGCTGGCTCGCCTGGGGGCGTGGCCGCGGCGGTTGCCCTGGTTGCCCTGGGCGTGCGGGCTGGCGTTAAGCGGTGCGCTGGCCTATGGCTGGCTGGCCGGTTTCGATGTGCCGGTGCGTCGTGCCTGCCTGATGGTGACGGTGGTGCTTGTCTGGCGATTGCGCTTTCGCCATCTGGGTGTCTGGTTGCCGCTGCTGCTGGCGCTCGATGGCGTCCTGCTGATCGATCCTCTGGTGACATTGCAGCCGGGGTTCTGGCTGTCGTTTGGAGCGGTGGCGGTTCTGGCATTGGCGTTCTCGGGGCGGCTCGGCTCATGGCGCTGGTGGATGGCCCTGACCCGGGCGCAGTGGGCGGCCACCCTTGGTCTGCTTCCGCTGTTGCTGGCCCTCGGATTGCCGGTAAGTGCGAGCGGGCCGCTGGCCAATCTGCTTGCCGTACCCTGGGTGAGTCTGACCGTGCCCTTTGCGTTGCTCGGTACGCTCCTGCTGCCCCTGGCCGGGGTTGGCGAAGCGCTGCTGTCGGTGGTCGGCTATTCGCTGGCATTGCTGTTCGACGTCCTGGCGGCGATAGCCAATTGGCAACCCGCCTGGATTGCGGTCGGCCTGCCCGTCTGGGCGCTGGCGTTAATCGGGCTGGGCGTCCTGTTGCTGTTGCTGCCAGCGGGTATTCCGCTGCGTTCGCTGGGTTTGCTGCTGCTATTGCCGCTGGTATTCCCGCCTCGTGTGGAGGTGCAAGACGGCCGGGCGCAGGTCTGGGTATTGGATGTCGGGCAGGGCCTGGCGGTGCTTGTACGCACTCGCGAGTATGCACTGCTCTACGATGCCGGGCCGAAGCAAGGCGACTTCGATACGGGCGAGCGGGTGGTCGTCCCTTCGCTCCGGACCCTTGGCGTGACTCGGTTGGACCTGCTGTTGCTGAGTCATGCCGATAATGATCATTCGGGCGGTGCGCACGCGGTTCAGCGGTTGCTGAGGGTTGATCGGGTGGTCAGTGGCGAGCCGTCGCGCCTTGCGCCTGATCTGGGCGCCGAACATTGCGAAAGCGGTCGCAGCTGGCAGTGGAACGATGTGCGCTTCAGTCTGTGGCAATGGCAGATGGCACGCGACAGCAATCAGCAGTCCTGCGTGCTGCAAATCGAGGCCAATGGTGAGCGGATCCTGCTCACCGGCGACATCGACCAGGCCGCGGAGCGGGCATGGCTGGCAAGCGAACAGCGCACCCCATCGCACTGGCTGTTGCTGCCCCACCATGGCAGCCGCAGCTCGTCGTCAGAACCGTTTCTGCGCGGTGTCGCCTCCCATGCCGCGCTGATCTCGCGCAGCCTGCACAATGCCTTCGGCCACCCACACCCAAGCGTGGTCGAGCGGCTCGAGACCCTTGACATCCGGGCCTACGACACCGCCTTGCATGGCGCAATCCGCATAGAGCTGGGAAGCTTTTCGCCTCCTCGGCTACAACGTTCGCAGCGACGATTCTGGCGGGAAAAATGAGAAC
Organism: Stutzerimonas sp. Brlt_14; assembly: GCF_051948915.1. Taxonomy (NCBI): domain Bacteria; kingdom Pseudomonadati; phylum Pseudomonadota; class Gammaproteobacteria; order Pseudomonadales; family Pseudomonadaceae; genus Stutzerimonas; species Stutzerimonas sp. Brlt_14. The sequence goes on along the minus strand of NZ_JAYJLM010000001.1, from coordinate 323,821 downwards.
GGCGGCCGTCGGCGACCCGGTGACCCTATGCTAGAGTGGCGCCACTTTTTCGAGGGGGATTCATCTCGTGTGGGAGCTGGTCAAAGCAGGCGGCTGGATAATGCTGCCAATCATCCTGTGTTCCATCGCAGCCGCCGGCATCATCGCCGAGCGCCTATGGACGCTGCGTCCGAGCCGTGTCACACCTCCGCACCTGCTAGGCCAGGTCTGGAAGTGGATCAAGGACAAGAAGCTCAGCAACCAGAAACTCAAGGAGCTGCGCGCCGACTCCCCGCTGGGTGAGATCCTCGCCGCCGGCCTGAGCAATTCCAAGCGTGGTCGCGAGATCATGAAGGAGTGCATCGAGGAGGCCGCCGCCCGCGTCGTTCACGATCTGGAGCGCTATCTCAACGCCCTGGGCACCATCGCCGGCATTGCACCCTTGCTCGGTCTGCTGGGGACCGTGCTGGGCATGATCGAGATCTTCAGCGCCTTCATGGGCTCGGGCATGGCCAACGCACCGCTTCTCGCAGGAGGCATCGCCAAGGCGCTGATCACCACCGCTGCGGGCTTGATGGTCGGTATCCCCGCGCTGTTCTTCCATCGTTTCCTGCAGCGTCGCGTCGACGAACTCGTCGTCGGCATGGAGCAGGAGGCGATCAAGCTGGTGGAAGTGGTGCAGGGCGACCGCGATGTCGATCTCGGTGAGGAGAAGGCGTGAAATTCCGTCGCAAACCCCGGGAGAACGTGGAGATCGGACTCGCACCGCTGATCGACGTGGTGTTCATCCTGCTCCTGTTCTTCGTGGTCACCACCACCTTCACCCGTGAAACGCAGCTCAAGGTCGACCTGCCAGAAGCGGCCAGCGGCACACCGCCCCAGGATGCCGAGGTTCGCCAGCTGGAAGTGCTGATCGATGTGGCTGGCAATTATTCGCTCAATGGCAAGGCGCTGCTCAAGAGCGATCTGAATTCGCTGATGGCCGCGCTGAGCAAGGAGTCCGGCGGCGATAACCGGTTGCCGATGGTCATCAGCGCCGACGGCAAGACGCCGCACCAGGCGGTCATCACGGCGATGGATGCCGCAGGCAAGCTCGGCTTCGCCCAGCTGCGGATCACCACTGTCGAGGCGCAGGCGTCGCCCTGATGTCCTTCGCCGAGCGCCTGCAACGTGCCTGGTATCAGGGGCATCCGGCTTTGTGTCTGCTGGCGCCCCTGGAGCTGCTGTACCGGCGAGTGGTCGAAACCAGGCGCCGGCGTTTCCTCGAAGATCCGAACACCTCCTATCGTGCTCCTGTTCCGGTTGTCGTCGTCGGTAACATCACCGTCGGTGGCACGGGCAAGACGCCGCTGATCCTCTGGTTGATCGAACACTGTCAACGTCGCGGGCTGCGTGTCGGGGTCGTCAGCCGTGGCTATGCTGCCGAGCCCCCGACGCTGCCGTGGCGGGTTCGCGCCGAGCTCCCGGCACAGCACTGCGGCGATGAGCCTCTGCTGATCGTTCAGCGTACGGGGGTTCCGTTGATGATCGATCCTGATCGCGCGCGCGCAGTTCGTGCTCTGCTCGAGCAGGAGCCGCTCGATCTGATCCTCTCCGACGACGGTCTGCAGCACTACCGTCTGGCGCGCGATCTCGAACTGGTGCTGATCGATGCCGCGCGTGGGCTTGGCAACGGCCGCTGCCTGCCGGCCGGCCCCCTGCGTGAGCCGCCTGAGCGGCTTGGCGAGGTGGATGCCGTACTGTTCAACGGCGCCGCCGCCGATACCGTCGAAGGGTATGCGTTCAGCCTTCAGCCGGTTGGCCTGGTCGAGCTGAGTACCGGTCGGCGTTGGCCGCTGGATCACTACCCGGCCGGCCAGCAGTTGCATGCGGTGGCGGGTATCGGCAACCCGCAGCGTTTCTTCGACACGCTCGAGACGCTACACTGGCGACCGATTCCGCACGCCTTCGCCGATCACGCCGATTACAGCCCGGAGCAGCTGAAGTTCAGCCCCGAGCTGCCACTGGTGATGACCGAGAAGGACGCGGTGAAATGCCGGGCGTTCGCACCCCCGGGTTGGTCGTATCTGCAGGTGCAGGCCGTGCCCTCCACGGCGTTCGTAACCTGGTTCGACGATCAGCTGGCGCGATTGCTGCCCGATCTCTCTTAAGCCGCTCGACCTGCCGCCGCGGTCGATCGCTTCCAAGGACTGCGCATGGATACCAAACTGCTCGACATTCTGGCCTGCCCACTATGCAAGGGGCCGTTGAAGCTCGCCGAGGACAAGTCGGAACTGATCTGCAAGGCCGATGGCCTGGCCTTTCCCGTGCGCGACGGCATCCCGGTAATGCTCGAGAGCGAAGCGCGTACTCTGGATGTGGAAGAGCGTCTGGACAAATGAGCACCGCCTATACCGTCGTCATTCCGGCCCGCTACGCATCGACGCGCTTGCCCGGCAAGCCGCTGCAGGACATCGTCGGCAAGCCGATGATCCAGCACGTCTGGGAGCAGGCGAGCAAGAGCGCGGCCCAGCGTGTAGTGATTGCCACCGATGATCAGCGCATCGTCGATGCCTGCACAGCGTTTGGCGCAGAGGTCGTGCTGACCCGCGCCGAGCATAACTCCGGCACCGATCGTTTGGCCGAGGTGGCCGAGCAGCTCGGGCTGCCTGGCGATGCTATCGTGGTCAACGTGCAGGGCGACGAGCCGATGATTCCGCCGGCTGTAATCGACCAGGTCGCCGCCAATCTGGCGGACCATCCGGAGGCTGCCATCGCTACGCTGGCCGAACCTTTGGCGGACGCTCAGGCGCTGTTCAATCCCAATGTTGTCAAGGTGCTCTCGGATATCAACGGCCTGGCACTGACCTTCAGCCGAGCGCCGCTGCCCTGGGCGCGTGACAGCTTTGCCGTGGACCGCAGCCAGCTACCGCCCGGAGTCCCTTACCGGCGGCACATCGGCATCTATGCCTACCGTGCTGGCTTCCTGGCCGACTTCGTATCCTGGGGCCCGTGCTGGCTGGAGGATACGGAGTGTCTGGAGCAGCTGCGTGCGCTCTGGCATGGGCGGCGCATCCATGTGGCCGATGCCGTCGAAGCTCCTCCCGCCGGGGTCGACACGGCTGAGGACCTGGATCGGGTTCGCCGTTTGCTGGGTGGCTGACATGAAGGTGCTGTTCGTCTGCATGGGGAATATCTGCCGTTCGCCCACGGCCGAGGGTGTGTTTCGCCAGCGGATCGAGCAGGCCGGCCTTGGCGCGCGAGTCGAGATTGATTCGGCCGGAACCGGCGACTGGCATGTCGGCAAGGCGCCAGACAAGCGGGCGTGCGAGGCGGCGAGACGGCGTGGTTACACGCTCGACGCCTTGCGCGCCCGGCAGGTTTCCATTGCGGACTTCCAGCGCTTCGATCTCATCCTGGCAATGGATCACGACAATCTGGCACGGCTGCAGGCTCTGCGCCCGAAACACGGCGCCAAGGCGGAAGTCGACCTGCTGCTGCGTCGCTACGGGCTTGGCTGCGACGTAGTGCCTGACCCTTACTATGGCGAAGCAGACGGCTTCGACAACGTGCTGAATCTCATCGAAGAGGCCAGTGATGCGCTGCTCGCCGAGATAAAGGGGCGACTGTGAGCCTCACCATAGAAGCAAACCGCTCCCTCAAGCCATTCAACACCTTTGCCGTAGACCAGCGTGCCCAATATTTCGCCGAGGCGCACAGTGATGCCGATGTGTATGAGGCGATTGCTCGTGCGCGCCAGCTTGGGGTGCCGCTTCTGCCGCTCGGTGGCGGAAGCAACCTGCTACTGACTCGCGATGTGCCGGCCCTGGTGCTGCACATGGCCAGTCGAGGCAAGCGGATCATCGACGAGTCGGCCGGTCAGGTGATCGTCGAGGTGGAGGCCGGGGAGCCCTGGCATCCCTTCGTGCTCTGGAGTCTGGAGCAGGGCCTGATGGGGCTGGAAAACCTGAGCCTGATCCCCGGGACCGTGGGCGCTTCACCGATTCAGAACATCGGTGCCTATGGGGTCGAGATCAAGGATGTCTTCTCCGGTCTCACGGCACTGGATATCGAAACCGGGGCGCTTCGGGACTTCGCGCTGGCCGACTGCGCATTCGCCTATCGCGACAGCGTTTTCAAGCAGATGCCGGGGCGCTATCTGATCCTGCGGGTGCGTTTCGCTCTGCGCCGCCAGGCCCCGTTGCATCTCGAATACGGCCCGATCCGCCAGTGGCTGGCGGAGCAGGGGATCGTCGAGCCCACGGCTATGGATGTCAGCCGTGCGGTCTGCGCCATTCGCAGTGACAAGCTGCCGGACCCGCGGGAGCTGGGCAATGCCGGGAGTTTCTTCAAGAATCCGCTGGTGAGCGCCGGGACGGCGCATGCACTTCGCGCGGCTTATCCCGATCTGGTCGCCTATCCGCAGGACGCTGGCTTGGTAAAGCTGGCAGCTGGCTGGCTGATCGAAAGAGCTGGCTGGAAGGGATTTCGCGATGGCGACGCCGGCGTTCATCGGCTGCAGGCACTGGTGCTGGTGAACCATGGACAGGCTACCGGCGAGCAGCTGCTGGAGCTGGCGCGACGGATCCAGGCCGACGTGCTCGAACGCTTCGATGTCTGCCTGGAAATCGAGCCGAACGTGCTCTGATCGGTGGTCGATGGCCTGGAACCGGCCTGGATGGGCAACATTCGCCGGTCCCAATGAGATAGCGGTACCCGACGCCCGATGCAATGCATCGGGCGTTCTTGTATCCGCCGCTACGTTCGCCGGAGATGCGCTGCGCTAGAGCTAGATGCAACGCATCCTCAGGGTTGGACGAAACAAAAAAGGGATGCCGAAGCATCCCTTTTTCAACACCCGTGTCGTTTAGCCTTGCGGCTTCTCACGGTTGTCCGGGTCGGAGCCTTGAGCAGGCTGCTCCGATTCCTCGGCAGCAGGCTGAGGCGCCTCGTCGAATGCCGGCGCTACCGGCTTGTGCTCGCTTGCATCGTCGGCAGGCACTTGCTCGGCAACCAGTTCGGTCGACTGTTGCTCCACTGCGGGCTGCTGCTGGGCAGGCACAGGCTCTATCGTCTGCTCGGGCTGAGCGTCTGCTGCCTGCTGAGCGACGGGCTGCTCCGGCTGGGTGTCCACGACCGGCTCGCTGGCGACGATCTCAGGGCTCGCCAGCGGTTGCTCCGCTGCGGCCTTGGCTTCGGCTTCAGCTGCCTCCTTGGCCAGGCGCTCGGCTTCGCGTTGACGGCGACGAACCTCGCGCGGATCGTTCGGTGCGCGGCCGCTCGGCGTCAGCGTCGGGGTGGCAGCCAGTGTCGCTTCGGGCTTCTCGACAATAGGCTCCGGGGCGGGCTGGGGCGCTGCTTCCGGCTGGGCGACCTGCGCTACCTCTTGCGGCGCTACCTCGGCCGGCTGTACCGGAATATCGGTCGGCGCCTCGGCTGGTGCAGGTTCTTCGCTGGCTTTGCGCTCGTCGATGCCTTCGCTCGCAGCAGGCTGGGCGACTGGCGCGTGTTCGACGATCGTAGCGACGCCTTCGCTGCTGGTCTGGATCACCGTGTCTTCGGCCAGCGTCGCCTGGGGCGCGGCTTCGGTGTCGGCGGTGTTGGCGGCCAGGGCGGCGGCAGTAGCGGCGATGGCGATTTCCTCGGTCTTCACCGGGGCATTGCTCTCGTCGGCGTCTTCGATTTCGTTGCCGTTGGCATCGCGCTGGCGTTCGCGACGGTTGCTGCGACGACGCTGACCACGGGAGCGACGACGTGGTCGCTCGCTGTCGTTGCCTTCCGCGCCTTCGTTGGTTTCCTGGGCATCTTCGGTCTCGCCGATTTCCAGGGCCTGCTGCAGCAGTTCATCCGCAGGCGCAGCCTGCTGTTCGGCGCGCGGCTTGCGCTCTTCGCGCGGGGCGCGTGGCTCGCGGGGCTGGCGCTCGGCCTGCTCCTCCTGCGCTACTGTCGGTGCTTCGTCGATCGGAGCGCGCAGTTCACGCTTGCGCTCTTCGCGTGGCTTGCGCTCTTCTCGCGGAGCACGCTCGCGACGTGGCTGGGCTTCAGCGGCCTCTGCCTGCTCGCGGGGCTTGCGCTCCTCGCGCGGCGGGCGTGGCTGGCGCTCTTCACGCGGCTGACGTTCTTCGCGAGCCTGGCGCTCCTCGCGGGGTTGCCGTTCTTCGCGCGGCTGACGCTCTTCACGCGGCTTGCGCTCCTCGTCACGCCCATTGCGGGAATCGCGGCGGCGATTCTGTTGACGGCCGCTGCGGCGCTCGTCGTTGCGCTGCGGACGGGCGGATGCCGGCTTCTTCTCTACTTGCGCTGCGGCCTGGGGCTCTTCGGCCTTGCCCGCGAACAGACCAACCAGCGATTTGATCAGGCCCTTGAACAGGCTTGGTTCCTGCGCGGGCGTAGCCACGGGCGCTTCCGCAGGTGCCGGAGCGGCGCTGGTGGCGGGTGCGCTACGCTGCGGTGCGGTCTTGACCGCGGCCTCCTGGCGAACCAGGGTGCGAGTCGAACTGACCGGCTGGACTTCTTCGGCCTCGCTCTGGCTCATCTCGTAGCTGGCCTGGCCGGCGATGATCTCCGGGCTGTCGTCACGCAGGCGCTGAACTTCGAAGTGCGGCGTTTCCAGGTGGTCGTCCGGCAGGATGAAGATGCGCGCGCGGGTGCGCAGTTCGATCTTGGTGATGGCGTTGCGCTTTTCATTGAGCAGGAACGCTGCGACCTGGAAGGGCACGCGGGCGCGGACTTCGGCGGTGCGATCCTTGAGGGCCTCTTCTTCGATCAGGCGCAGGATCGCCAGTGACAGCGATTCGACGTCGCGGATGATGCCCTGGCCGTTACAGCGCGGGCAGACGATGCCGCTGGTTTCGCCCAGGGAAGGGCGCAGGCGCTGGCGGGACATTTCCAGCAGGCCGAAACGCGAAATGCGGCCGACCTGAATGCGTGCGCGGTCGGCTTCCAACGCTTCGCGCATCTTTTCTTCGACGGCGCGCTGGTTCTTGGCCGGGGTCATGTCGATGAAGTCGATCACGATCAAACCGCCGATGTCGCGCAGGCGCAGCTGGCGGGCGATCTCCTCGGCCGCTTCCAGGTTGGTCTGCAGTGCGGTCTCTTCGATGTCGCCGCCTTTGGTGGCGCGCGCCGAGTTGATGTCGATGGACACCAGGGCTTCGGTCGGGTCGATGACGATGGAGCCGCCGGAAGGCAGTTTCACTTCACGCTGGAAGGCCGTTTCGATCTGGCTTTCGATCTGGAAGCGGTTGAACAGCGGCACGCTGTCTTCGTACAGCTTGATCTTGCTGGCGTACTGCGGCATCACCTGCTGGATGAAGCTCAGCGCCTCGTCCTGCGCCTCGACGCTGTCGATCAGCACTTCGCCGATGTCCTGGCGCAGGTAGTCGCGGATGGCGCGAATGATGACGTTGGATTCCTGATAGATCAGGAATGGCGCGGCGCGATCCTGGGAGGCGTCTTTCACCGCGGTCCAGAGCTGCAGCAGGTAGTCGAGATCGCACTGCAGTTCTTCGCTGGAGCGACCCAGACCGGCCGTGCGTACGATGAGGCCCATGTCGGCTGGAATATTCAGGCCATTGAGCGCCTCGCGCAGCTCATTGCGCTCTTCGCCCTCGATGCGGCGGGAGATACCACCGGCTCGCGGGTTGTTCGGCATCAGCACCAGATAGCGGCCGGCAAGGCTGATGAAGGTGGTCAGGGCTGCGCCCTTGTTGCCACGTTCTTCCTTTTCGACCTGGACGATGACTTCCTGGCCTTCGCGCAGGACGTCTTTGATGTTCACGCGGCCTTCAGGCGATTTGCTGAAGTACTCGCGGGAGATTTCCTTGAGGGGGAGGAAGCCGTGCCGTTCGGCACCGAAGTCAACGAAGGCAGCTTCGAGACTGGGCTCGACGCGGGTGATCTTGCCCTTGTAGATGTTGGCTTTTTTCTGTTCGCGGGCACCGGATTCGATGTCCAGATCAAACAGGCGTTGGCCGTCGACCAGTGCGACACGCAACTCTTCGGGCTGAGTTGCGTTAATTAGCATTCTTTTCATGTAGTACCGTCGGTTTCCGTGGCATCCGGAAACGGCGTTCGGCACACACGACTCTCGCGGTCGGTGTCAGGTGAGTCAGGAATGGTTGTAAGGCACTCCAGTGTCCAGCGATGTGCGGCCAAATGGGCCGGCGTCGCGACGACGTCTCCTGCTTGCTGTCGGAACAGAAGCAATGGTTCGGGAGGAGGAATCAGGCATCGGTAGCGGACGGAATGGAGCGTCTGTGAAAGCCTTTGCTACGCAATCCGATGCTGTGCATCTCCACCCAACACGCATACTTTGAAAATCGGGTGCCGCTCGCAGAATCCGGGGAGCGGGTTGTTATCGCGATTCCCCAGTGGGGGCACGCATCATGTCTTCAAGGCTTGTTTCGCAACTTCACCGCTACTTGAGGGAAGCTCCGTCGGACGGCCTCACGTCCTCGAACATTTTTGCCAGTCAGGGCGGGCGTATCATTGGCCTCCCGTGACCTGGCCGCTTTTGGCGGCGTTCGCGACTATAACAGCAATGTTTAAGTGCTTCAATTCCATGAAAATTGGTATGATGCCGCGATGACCAATACCCCCTCCCAGACCTCCGGTGTGCAAATACTCGAGGTCGCGCCGGAACTTGCCGGCCAGCGCATCGACAACTTCCTTCGTACCCAGCTCAGAGGCGTTCCCAAGACGCTAATCTACCGCATCCTGCGCAAAGGCGAGGTGCGGGTGAACAAGGGGCGGATCAAACCTGAGTACAAGCTACAGGCCGGCGATCTCGTGCGCGTGCCGCCGTTGCGTCTGGCCGAGCGAGACGAGCCCGAGCCGCTGGCCCAGGGGCTGCTGGAGCGGCTGGAGAGTGCCATCGTCTACGAGGACAAGGCGCTCATCGTGCTGAACAAGCCGGCCGGCATCGCCGTGCACGGCGGCAGCGGGCTGTCCTATGGCGTGATCGAGGCGTTGCGCCAGCTCCGCCCGGACGCCAAGGAGCTTGAACTGGTCCATCGCCTCGATCGGGATACGTCCGGCCTGCTGATGGTCGCCAAGAAGCGCAGCATGCTGCGCCATTTGCATCAGGCGCTTCGTGGCGACGGTGTGGACAAGCGTTACATGGCGCTGGTGCGCGGCCGCTGGGATACCTCGAAGAAGCAGGTCAGTGCGCCGCTTCTGAAGAATACCCTGCGTTCCGGAGAGCGCATGGTCGAAGTGACCGAGGACGGCAAAGAGGCGCTGACGCTGTTTCGTGTGCTGCGTCGTTTCGGTGATTTCGCGACGCTGGTCGAGGCCAAGCCGGTGACCGGGCGTACACACCAGATTCGTGTGCATGCACGCCATGCGGGGCACAGTATCGCCGGGGACAGCAAGTATGGTGACGAGGACTTCACTCGCGAGGTTCGCGAGTTGGGTGGCAAACGTCTGTTTCTGCATGCCTATGCGCTGAAGGTGCCCCTGCCGGATGGCGGGGAGCTGTCGCTGGAGGCACCGGTCGACGAGGTGTGGGCCCGCACGCTGGAGCGTCTCGGTGAGTAACTACAAGGTTCTGATATTCGATTGGGATGGCACCTTGGTCGATTCGATCGGGCGTATCGTCGAATCGATCCATGTTGCAGCTCGGTCCTGTGGCCTGCCGCAAGTCGACGACACGGCGGTCAAGGGCATCATCGGGCTGGCGCTACCTGAGGCCGTCGAGGTGCTGTACCCGGGACAGGTCGATGCGGCGCGGGTCGAGGCGTTTCGCCACCATTACGGTGAACATTACCTGGGGTTGGAAGCTCAGCCTTCCATGCCGTACCCAGGTGTCACCGAAGCACTCTCGGAGTTCCGCGAGGCCGGTTATCTGCTCGCGGTGGCGACCGGCAAAGGGCGTCGTGGGCTCGATCGCGTCCTGGCGGGGCAGGGGTGGGAAGACTTGTTCGATATCACGCGTTGCGCGGATGAAACGGCAAGCAAGCCTGATCCTCTGATGATTCACGAGATCCTCGCGTACTGCGGTGTCCGCCCGGAGCGGGCGCTGATGATCGGGGATTCGGTGTTCGATCTGCAGATGGCTCATCGCGCTGGGGTGGACGGCGTTGCGGTTGGCTACGGTGCGCAGCCGCTGCATGTCCTGCAGCAGTTCGAGCCGCGCCTGGGGATCGATCGTTTTTCGGAGCTCGGCAGTTGGCTGCGCTCCATGGCTGGTTCTGAGGTGAATGCATATGTCGGATGAATGGAAAGCTCCGGTGGATGAGTCCAAGGACGATCGCAGCAGCTGGAAGTTGCTGGAAAAGACCCTGCTTGCGGGCGTTCAGGAGCAGCGGCGTGCTCGGCGCTGGGGAATATTCTTCAAGCTTTTGACTTTCATCTATTTGTTCGGAGCGCTGGCGCTGTTTTCGCCGGCGCTGCAGCTAGGGAAAGGCAAGGCTGCGCGGGAGAGTCATACCGCGGTGATCAACGTGCGCGGAATGATTGCCGATGAGGAATCCGCGAGTGCGGATAACATCGTGGGCGCCTTGCGTGCGGCCTTCGAGGATGCCAATACGAAGGGTGTGATCCTGCGCATCAACAGCCCTGGCGGTAGTCCGGTTCAGTCGGGCTACATCTATGACGAGATTCGTCGCTTGCGCGGCGAGTATCCGGCCATCAAGGTCTATGCGGTGATCACCGATCTGGGTGCTTCGGGCGCCTATTACATCGCCAGTGCGGCCGATGAGATCTACGCGGACAAGTCCAGTCTGGTCGGCTCGATCGGAGTGACCGCGGCCACCTTCGGTTTTGTCGATACCATGGAGAAGCTCGGTGTTGAGCGTCGTGTGTATACCGCGGGCGAGCACAAGGCGTTTCTGGACCCGTTTCAGCCAGAAAAGCCGGAGGAGACCCGGTTCTGGCGAAGTGTTCTGGCGACCACTCATCAGCAGTTCATCGATAGCGTCAAGCGTGGGCGCGGTGAGCGTCTCCAGGACGCGCAGCATCCGGAGTTGTTCTCAGGGTTGATCTGGTCCGGCGAGCAGGCACTGGAGTTGGGGTTGGTCGACGGTCTGGGCAGTACCGCCTACGTCGCACGCGAGGTCGTCGGCGAGCCGGAGATCGTTGATTTCACGGTGAAGGAGTCGCCATTCGATCGTTTCACCAAGAAACTGGGAACCAGCGTCGCCGAGCGTCTGGCGATTCTTGCTGGGCTGCAGGGGCCGGCGCTGCGCTAGCTGTGGATGGGCGTCGTCAGGGAATGTCGATGCCTTCGTTCAGTAGCATGTCTACCAGGCGAATCAGCGGCAGTCCCACCAGGCTGGTGACGTCCTCGCCTTCGGTCGAGCGGAAAAGGCTGATGCCCAGTCCTTCGGCCTTGAAGCTGCCCGCGCAGTCGAAGGGTTGTTCTGCTTGTAGGTAGCGTTCGATGCGTGCATCGTCGAGCGTCCGGAAGTGCACGGTGAAAGGCACGCAGTCGGTCTGGATGGTTCCGGTTTCGCTGTTGAGCAGTGCCAGTCCGGTGAGAAAGGTTACCGTGCTGCCGCTGGCGGCCTGTAATTGCAGCTTCGCGCGTTCGAATGTGTGCGGTTTGCCGAGAATGTCCCTGCCCAATACTGCAGCCTGATCGGAGCCAATGATGAGATGGTCGGGGTAGTGCTCGGCCAGTGCTCTGGCCTTGTGCTCGGCAAGTCGGCGCACCAATTGCTCGGCTGTCTCGCCTGGTAACGGAGATTCGTCGATATCCGGTGCGCAGCTGGTGAAGGGCAGTTGCAGGCGGGACAGCAGTTCCCGACGATAACGAGAGCTGGATGCGAGAAGCAGGGGGCGCATGTTTCCTCCTTTATATATAGCGGCTGGCATTGTATGCGCTGCGTCGTGAAGCTGGGCGGAATTCCTTTGACAGGTGACAGGCACGTCCCTAGAATGCCGCGCTTATGTTGAAAGGACCGATACCTCCGCACGTAGATCCGCGCAAGCTCGCAGACCGAGCGGCCACTCTTGAGGGTGCGCTGCAGTTGTCGCAGCTCAAGCGGCTCACCGATCCTCTCGAAGATGATCAGGGTGTGGTGCGCGCCAGTTTTGCCTTCGGGCGCGACGAGCAGCGTACTGTGGTTATCCACAGTCAGCTCGACGTTGAGGTCAAGATGATCTGCCAGCGTTGTCTGGAGCCGGTTGTTCTGCCAATTCACAGCGAGTGCGATTATGCCGTTGTGAATGAAGGCGCGAGCAGCCTGCACCTGCCCAAAGGCTATGACGTGCTGGAAGTGGGAGAGGATCCTCTGGATCTGCTGGCGCTGGTCGAAGACGAGCTGTTGCTTGCTCTGCCGATTGTTCCACTCCATGACCCTGAAATTTGCCAGCCGCCGGTTGGGCCAGATGAGCCTGAGCCGAGTGAGGACGAGGTAACGCGGTCCAACCCGTTCAGCGTACTGGCGCAGTTAAAGCGTGACCCAAACGTTTAGGAGTTGATCCAAATGGCTGTTCAGCAGAACAAAAAATCCCGTTCCGCCCGTGACATGCGTCGTTCGCACGACGCGCTCGAGCCGAACGCTCTGTCCGTGGAAAAGAGCACCGGTGAAGTTCACCTGCGTCACCACGTTTCCCCGGACGGTTTCTACCGTGGTCGCAAGGTGATCGACAAGGGCGCTGACGAGTAATCCTTGTCCGCTCCGGTCATCGCGATCGACGCAATGGGTGGGGACTTCGGTCCCCACTGCATTGTTCCGGCCAGCCTTTCCTGCCTGGCTGAAAACCCCTCGCTGCATCTGGTCCTCGTCGGCCAATCCTCTCTACTCGAACAGCTGGTCGCCAAGCATCCCGGTGTCGATCGTGCGCGCCTGAAAATCGTCGATGCGCCCGAAATGGTCACGATGGACGAGCGGCCCGCTCAGGCCTTGCGCGGCAAGCCACGTTCCTCGATGCGTGTAGCGCTCGAGCAGGTGCGTGACGGTGGTGCGCAAGCCTGCGTGAGTGCCGGCAATACCGGCGCGTTGATGGCGTTGGCGCGCCAAGTGCTGAAAACCCTTCCAGGTATCGACCGTCCGGCCATGGTGACCGCACTTCCGACGCGGGGTGCTCCGTGCCTGTTGCTGGACCTCGGTGCAAATGTCGACTGTCCGGCCGAGCAGCTCTATCAGTTCGCGGTGATGGGGGCCGTGGCGGCGGAATCCCTGGGCAGGCAGCAGCCTCGGGTCGCGCTGTTGAATGTCGGCACCGAAGAAATCAAGGGCAATCAGCAGGTCAAGCTCGCGGCTGCGTTGCTGCAGCAGGCGGCTGGCCTCAACTATCGTGGTTTCATCGAGGGCGATGGGCTGTATCGCGGCGAAGCAGACGTCGTGGTATGCGATGGTTTCGTCGGTAACATCTTGCTCAAATCCAGCGAGGGTCTGGCTGGCATGCTGGTCGCCAAGGTCGAGGCGCTGTTCAGGCGCTCGATTGCAGCACGTATCGTTGGTGCTGTTGCGTTGCCGCTGTTGCGTCGATTGCGCGCGGAGCTCAATCCGGCGCAGTACAACGGTGCTAGTTTTCTAGGGCTGCAGGGAATCGTGGTCAAGAGTCACGGCAGTGCTGGCGCTGATGGATTCAAGGCGGCCATTCGCCGCGCAGCGCAGGATGTCGAGCATGATCTTCCCGCGCAGCTACGAGACCGTCTCGGGCAGTTTTTCAGAGTCGATGGGTCATCCGGTGGGACGGATGATGTGACCGCTCGAGATGGCTGGCCATCCAACTGAAATTCGGTACGCCTGCATGGGCGTGTTCTTCAGACGAACAGAACCATAAGAGAGCCGTTTCATGTCCGCATCACTCGCTTTCGTCTTTCCCGGTCAGGGTTCGCAATCGCTCGGCATGCTGGCCGAGCTTGGTGCTCAGCAGCACGTCATCATCGACACCTTCGCCGAAGCGTCCGCTGCGCTGGGTTATGACCTCTGGGCGCTGACTCAGCAGGGGTCGGAAGAGCAGCTCAATCAGACCGACAAGACCCAGCCGGCTATTCTTGCAGCCTCTGTCGCGCTCTGGCGCCTGTGGCAGGCAGAGGGTGGTCCGCGACCTGCCTTCGTTGCCGGGCATAGCCTTGGCGAGTATTCGGCGCTGGTAGCTGCCGGTAGCCTGCCGTTCGCCGATGCAGTCAAGCTGGTCGAGCTGCGCGGGCAGCTGATGCAGCAGGCGGTGCCGGCCGGCCAGGGCGGTATGGCAGCGATCCTTGGCCTCGAAGACGCCGATGTATTGGCCGCATGCGCCGAAGCCGCACAGGGTGAGGTGGTCAGTGCGGTCAACTTCAACGCGCCGGGTCAGGTAGTGATCGCTGGTAGTGCTGCGGCCGTGGAGCGTGCCATCGAGGCGTGCAAGGCCAAGGGGGCCAAGCGCGCAATGGCGCTGCCGGTCAGCGTACCGTCGCATTGTGATCTCATGCGCCCAGCGGCCGAGCGCTTCGCCGCGTCGGTCGAGGCAATCGCCTGGCAGGCGCCGCAGATTCCGCTGGTGCAGAACGTCAGCGCGGCCGTGGTGGCCGATCTGGATACGCTCAAGCGCGATCTGCTGGCGCAGCTGTACAGCCCGGTGCGCTGGGTCGAATCCATGGTGGCCCTGGGTGACCGCGGAGTGACTTCGCTGGTCGAGTGCGGCCCCGGCAAGGTTCTGTCCGGTCTCAACAAGCGCTGCGTCAAGGGCGTCAGCACCTACAATCTCGATACCCCCGAAGCCTTTGCCGCGACTCGTGACGCATTGGCTTGAACAAGGAGAATGCTATGAATCTGCAAGGTAAGGTGGCGCTGGTAACTGGCGCGAGCCGCGGGATCGGCCAGGCCATTGCCCTTGAGCTAGGTCGTCAGGGCGCAATCGTGATCGGCACTGCAACCACGTCGTCTGGTGCGGAGCGCATCGCCGAAACGCTGAAGAACAACGGCATCGAAGGTGCCGGTCTGGTGCTCGACGTCGGTAACGACGAATCCGTCAGCAGCACCCTGGAGCACATTCAGCAGCATCTCGGGCAGCCGGCGATCCTGGTCAACAATGCCGGGATCACACGCGATAACCTGATGCTGCGTATGAAAGATGATGAATGGTATGACGTCATCAATACCAATCTGAACAGTCTGTATCGCCTTTCCAAGGCCGTGCTGCGTGGCATGACCAAGGCGCGTTGGGGGCGGATCATCAATATCGGTTCGGTGGTTGGTGCCATGGGTAACGCCGGGCAGGTAAACTACGCCGCAGCCAAGGCCGGTCTGGAGGGTTTCAGCCGTGCATTGGCTCGTGAGGTCGGTTCGCGTGGTATCACGGTGAACTCCGTGGCGCCTGGTTTCATCGATACCGACATGACTCGCGAGTTGCCGGAAGCCCAGCGTGATGCGCTCCTGGGGCAGATTCCCCTGGGACGTCTCGGTCAGGCCGAAGAGATTGCCAAGGTCGTCGCGTTTCTTGCATCGGATGGTGCTGCCTATGTCACTGGTGCAACCGTGCCGGTGAACGGCGGCATGTACATGAGCTGAGTGTGACGCCAAACGAAGGAGGACAGTCAAACGGCTGTCTTTAAATTAGCTATAAAACTGCAGCTGGTTTATAGACAGATGGTTGAAGGGCAGGCCATGCTTGCCTGCTTCCAACTTGAAATGCGGAAAACGCTTTCTATACACTACCGCGCAGACCAGCTGCCTGATTTTTCCATAGGAGTGAAAACAAGGTATGAGCACCATCGAAGAACGCGTCAAGAAAATCGTTGCCGAGCAACTTGGCGTTAAAGAAGAGGAAGTAACCAACAGCGCTTCCTTCGTCGAAGACCTGGGTGCCGACTCTCTTGACACCGTTGAGCTGGTGATGGCTCTGGAAGAGGAATTCGAGACCGAGATCCCGGACGAGCAGGCTGAGAAGATCACCACCGTTCAGGAAGCCATCGATTACATCAACGCGCACGCGCAGTAAGTTGTAATCCGCTCGGAATCAGGAAAGCCGCACTGCCTTGATCGGGTAGTGCGGCTTTTCTTTGAGAGGGATTTTATCGAGGCTGCGGGCGCTTGCCTTGCGCTCGAACCGTTCCTGTCGCGGCAGGAATGAGCCAAGTACGTTTAGGTATAGGAGTAATCGCTGTGTCGCGTAGACGCGTCGTAGTCACCGGGATGGGCATGCTTTCGCCTCTGGGTAACGATGTGCCAAGCAGCTGGCAGGGTATTCTTGCTGGTCGCAGTGGCATCGGCCTGATCGAGCACATGGATCTTTCTGCCTACTCCACTCGTTTTGGCGGGTCGATCAAAGGTTTCGATGTCGAGCAGTATCTGCCCGCGAAGGAAGCTCGCAAGCTCGACCTCTTCATTCAATACGGCCTCGCTGCCAGCTTCCAGGCCGTGCGTGACTCGGGCCTGGAGATCACTGACGCCAATCGTGAGCGCATCGGCGTAGCGATGGGCTCCGGCATCGGCGGCCTGACCAATATCGAGAACAGCTGCAAGGCGCTGATCGAGCAAGGACCGCGGCGCATTTCGCCGTTCTTCGTGCCTGGCTCCATCATCAATATGGTGTCCGGTTTCCTGTCGATTCACCTGGGTTTGCAAGGCCCCAACTATGCGATCGCCACCGCCTGTACCACGGGCACCCATTGCATCGGCATGGCGGCACGCAACATTGCCTACGGTGAAGCCGACGTGATGGTTGCCGGTGGTTCCGAGATGGCTGCCTGCGGGCTCGGTATCGGTGGCTTCGCCGCGGCGCGTGCGTTGTCCACTCGCAACGATGACCCGGCCGCCGCGAGCCGTCCCTGGGACAAGGGGCGCGACGGATTTGTGCTGTCCGATGGTGCCGGTGCGCTGGTGCTCGAGGAGCTCGAGCATGCCAAGGCGCGTGGCGCCCGCATCTATGCCGAGTTGATCGGCTTCGGCATGAGCGCCGACGCGTTTCACATGACCTCGCCGCCCGATGACGGCGCCGGTGCTGCCCGTTGCATCCGCAATGCGCTGAACGACGCTCAGCTGAACGTCGAACAGGTGCAGTACATCAATGCCCACGGTACCTCGACGCCAGCCGGCGACAAGGCCGAGGCGGCGGCCATTCGCAGTGTGTTCGGTGACCACGCCTACGAGCTGTCGGTGAGCTCGACCAAATCGATGGTCGGTCACCTGCTCGGAGCAGCCGGTGCCGTGGAAGCAATCTTCAGCGTACTGGCCATTCAGGACCAGGTGGCGCCGCCGACCATCAACCTGGAGGAGCCGGACGAGGGCTGTGACCTGGACTTCGTGCCGAACCAGGCCAAGCCGCGGCCGATCGATGTGGTCGTCTCCAACTCGTTCGGGTTCGGCGGAACCAACGGTTCGCTTGTGTTCCGCCGGTTCGCCGAGTGACGTTGAGCTGGTTGAACGGGCAGCCCGCCGATGGACTGCCCGTTCACGATCGCGGACTGGCCTATGGCGACGGGTTGTTCGAAACGATCCGCGTGACGGGCGGCCGGGCGCGTCTGCTGGAGCGCCATGTCCAGCGCCTGGCCGAAGGCGCGCAACGCCTCGCCATTCCCCTCGACATCGATGAGTTGCGCACTGAGCTGCTGCAGTTCTGCCAGGCGCTCGGCCAGGGCGTCGCCAAGCTGATCATCACCCGTGGCACCGGCCAGCGCGGCTATGCACTGCCACTGCCGTGTCGGCCGCAGCGTCTGCTGCTCGGCTCGTCGCTTCCGGCCTACCCAGCGCAGCATGCCGAATGCGGCATTCGGCTCTTCCCTTGTGACACACGGCTGGCCGAGCAGCCGAGGCTTGCGGGGATCAAGCATCTGAATCGTCTCGAGCAAGTGCTGGCGCGTGCCGAGTGGCAGGATCCGGCTTTTGCCGAAGGGCTGATGCGGGACCTGTCCGGGCGCGTGATCGAGGGTGTCTTCAGCAATCTGTTCCTGGTTACCGAAGGCCACTTGCGAACGGCCTCGCTTTCTCGCTGCGGTGTCGCCGGCGTAATGCGCGCCGAGATCATGGCGCGCGCCGCCGGCCTTGCGCTGCCAGTCAGCGAGTGCGACATCAGCTACTCGGAACTGCTGCAGGCCGATGAGGTTTTTGTCTGCAATAGCCTCTACGGCATCTGGCCGGTCACGGGTTTGGCCGAGCGCGTCTGGTCGGTCGGTCCGCTGACCCGTAAACTGCAGACCGTTGTTGCCGACCTGTTGAGTGATTCGTGATCCGTAAACTTCTTGCCTTGCTGCTGACGCTGTTCGTGTTGGCAGCGATTGCGCTCGGGCTGTTCGCCTGGAAACAGCATGCTGCGCTGGAACAGCCCTTGGCTGTCACCGATGAGGCTCTTCTGCTCGAGGTGAGGCCCGGCGATACGCCCAGCGGTGTGTTTCAACGGCTGGAAGCGGAGGGCGTGCTGGATGACGCATTCTGGCTGCGCCTCTACTGGCGCCTGAACCTGTCCGGGCAGAGCTTGCACAGCGGTGAGTATCGTCTCGCGCCGGGCATGACCGCGCGGGACATGATCGGGCTCTGGCAGCGGGGCGAAGTCGTGCAGTACAGCCTGACCCTGGTTGAAGGATGGAACTTCCGCCAGCTGCGCAGCGCGTTGCAGAACCAGACCAAGCTGGAACAGACGCTGGATGGCCTGTCCGATGCTGACATCATGGCGAAGCTCGGTGCGCCGGAGCTGCATCCGGAAGGGCGCTTCTTTCCCGATACCTACCGATTTACCCGCGGAACGTCCGACCTGGACCTGCTGCGCCGTGCCTTCACGCGCCTTGAGCAGGTGCTCGAGGAAGAATGGCAGCAACGTGCGCAAGGGTTGCCATACAAGGATGCCTATCAGGCCCTGATCATGGCCTCGATCATCGAGAAGGAAACGGGAGTGCCGGAGGAGCGGGGCGAGATCTCCGGCGTCTTCGTCCGTCGACTGGAGCGTGGCATGCTTCTGCAGACAGACCCGACGGTGATCTATGGAATGGGTGAAGCCTACAAGGGACGTATCACCCGCACCGACCTGCGCACGCCAACCCCATACAACACCTATACCAACGCAGGGCTGCCGCCGACGCCGATCGCCATGGTCGGACGCGAGGCGATTCGCGCCGCGCTGAACCCGGTCGACGGCTCCAGCCTGTATTTCGTCGCCCGGGGCGATGGCAGCCACGTCTTCAGCGACACCCTCGAGCAACATAACCGTGCGGTGCGCGAGTATCAGCTCAAGCGCCGCGCCGACTACCGCTCCAGTCCGCCGCCCCGGCAGGCCCCGGTCAATAGCGAGAACGCTCAATGAAAGGACTCTTCGTCACCCTCGAAGGCCCCGAAGGCGCTGGCAAGAGTACCAATCGCGAGTACCTCGCCGAACGCCTGCGGGCACGGGGGCTGGATGTGGTGCTGACCCGAGAGCCCGGGGGCACGCCACTGGCCGAGCGCATTCGTGAACTGTTGCTGACGCCGGCGGACGAGCCGATGGCAGTGGATACCGAGCTGTTGCTGGTGTTCGCCGCGCGTGCGCAACACTTGGCGCAGGTCATCCGTCCTGCGCTGGCACGAGGGGCGGTGGTGTTGTGCGATCGCTTCACTGATGCCACCTATGCCTATCAGGGTGGCGGTCGCGGGCTGTCGCTCGAGCGGATCGCTCAGCTGGAGACCTTCGTGCAGGGCGATCTGCGCCCTGATCTGACGCTGATCTTCGATCTTCCGGTGGACGTGGGGTTGGCCCGAGCCGCTGCGCGAGGACGTCTGGATCGTTTCGAGCAGGAAGGCATGCGCTTCTTCGAAGCGGTGCGCAGCGCCTATCTTCAGCGCGCGGAAGCGGCACCTTCGCGCTATCGGGTGATCGATGCGGGCCAAGCGCTCAATGCGGTTCAGTGCGATGTCGAGGCGCTGATCCCTGAGCTGTTGGTGCGTCTCGATGACTGACGTGCTTCCCTGGCAGGTCGATCTCTGGCGGCAGCTGGCGGGGCGCGCGCAGCATGCGCATGCCTACCTGCTGCATGGGCCCGCCGGCATCGGCAAACGGCTGCTGGCTGAGCAGCTGATGGCGCTGCTGCTCTGCCAGCGTCCGGTCGAGGCCCGCGCCTGCGGCGAATGCAAGGCCTGCCAGCTGCTTGCCGCACAGACCCATCCGGATCACTACGTCCTCGAGCCCGAGGAAGTCGACAAGGCCATCCGGGTCGATCAGGTCCGCGATCTGGTCGGTTTCGTTACCCAGACGGCGCAGCTGGGTGGGCGCAAGGTGATCCTCCTGGAGCCCGCCGAGGCAATGAACCTGAATGCGGCCAATGCTTTGCTGAAAAGCCTGGAGGAACCGTCCGGTGACACGGTGCTGCTGTTGATCAGTCATCAGCCCAGCCGTCTGCTGCCGACGATCAAGAGCCGCTGCGTCCAACAGGCCTGCCCGTTGCCAGGCCGCCAGCAAAGCCTCGACTGGCTCGCCGCGCGCCTACCCGAGCTTGGCCCGGAGCTTCGCGAACAGTTGCTGACGCTCGCCGCCGGGTCGCCGCTGGCGGCGCTGAAGTTGCACGAGCAGAAGGTGCTGGAGTTGCGCGCCCAGGTGGTCGACGGGGTGAAGAAACTGCTCAAGCAACAGCAATCGGCCAGTCAGCTCGCCGAGGGCTGGAACGCGTTACCACTGATCCTGCTCTTCGACTGGTTCTGCGAATGGGCGCATCTGATCCTGCGTTACCAGATGGCCGGCGATGAAGCCGAGCTGGGCGCTGCCGATATGCAGAAGGTGCTGCAGTATCTCGCGCAGAAATCCTCGCAGCAAAAAGTGATCGCCCTGCAGGACTGGTTGCTCGAGCATCGGCAGAAAGTGCTGGGCAAAGCCAACCTCAACCGTGTGTTGCTTCTCGAAGCGCTGCTGGTGCAGTGGGCAACGCTGCCCGGCGCGGGCTAGAATCGACCGGAACTTTCGTTAGGAACACCGCATGAGCCTGCCAGCAAATCTTGGTCCGCGTAACGGCATCCTGTCCCTGACCATCAAGGACAAGTCGGTGCTCTATGCCGCGTTCATGCCCTTCATCAAGAATGGTGGGTTGTTCATTCCGACCAACAAGAGCTACAAGCTCGGCGACGAAGTGTTCATGCTGCTGAACCTGATGGACGAGCCGGAGAAGATTCCGGTGGCTGGCAAGGTGGTCTGGATCACCCCCAAGGGCGCCCAGGGCAGTCGTGCCGCAGGCATCGGCGTGCAGTTCAACGAGGGTGACAACACCGCGCGCAACAAGATCGAAACCTATCTGGCCGGCGCGCTGAAGTCCGATCGTCCTACCCATACCATGTGAGGGTCGGCGTCCCGGTGCCGTACGTCAGGCGTCGTTGTACCGCCTACCTTTTCTGATTCCCCGCCATTTGCTCTACAATCGCCCCCTTTCCGCGATAGCAAGTTGCGCCCTCCATGCTGGTAGATTCCCACTGTCACCTTGACCGACTCGACCTGACCGCCCATGACGGGTCGCTCGATGCAGCGCTCGATGCTGCCCGAGCGCGAGGGGTCGGACACTTCCTGTGCATCGGGGTCAGCGCCGACAACGCGTCGGCGGTCAAATCGCTGACCGAGCGTTACGCCGATGTCGACTGTTCCATCGGTGTACACCCGCTCGATCTGGAGCCGACCAGTCAGCCGGCATTGGACTGGCTGCTGGGCGAGCTGCAGCATCCGCATGCCGTTGCCATCGGCGAGACAGGGCTGGACTACCACTACGAGCCCGAGGCGGCCGAACTCCAGCAGCAGTCGTTCCGCCTGCATCTGGAGGCCGCCCGACTGACCGGCAAGCCGGTCATCGTGCACACCCGCGAGGCACGCGCAGACACCCTGGCGCTGCTGCGTGAAGCCAGCTTGCCCCAGGCCGGGGTGCTGCATTGCTTCACTGAGGATTGGGAGATGGCCAGGGCCGCTCTGGACCTTGGTTTCTACATCTCGCTTTCGGGCATCGTCACCTTCCGTAATGCCGACGCGCTGCGTGACGTCGCCCGGCAGGTCCCTGCCGATCGCCTGCTGGTGGAGACCGATTCGCCCTATCTCGCACCGATTCCCCACCGTGGCAAGGCCAATCTGCCGCAGTACGTGCGCGAGGTGGCCGAGTTCCTGGCGCAGCTGCGGGGTGTTTCCTTCGAACAGCTGGCGGAGCAGACCACCGCCAACTTCAGGTCGCTTTTTCCGCTTGCCCGGGTTCGCGGCTGAAAGGTCGCGGTTTCCGTGCTTGCAACCTGCCTGATCTGCCGCGCGCTGCGCACTTCGTACTTTATCCGCAAGGTGGCGTAATGACCGCTGAGACGCTGCACACCGGGCCGTTGCAACGAGGCCTGAAAAACCGCCATATCCAGCTGATTGCCCTCGGCGGGGCGATCGGCACCGGCTTGTTCCTGGGTTCCGCCGGGGTGCTGAAGAGCGCCGGCCCGTCCATGATCCTGGGCTACGCCATCGGCGGCTTCATCGCCTTTCTGATCATGCGTCAGCTGGGGGAAATGATCGTCGAAGAACCGGTAGCCGGTTCCTTCAGTCATTTCGCGCACAAGTACTGGGGAGGCTACGCAGGCTTTCTGTCCGGCTGGAATTACTGGGTACTTTATGTGCTGGTGGGCATGGCAGAGCTGACCGCGGTGGGTAAGTACGTGCAGTTCTGGTGGCCGGACGTGCCCACCTGGGCGACTGCCGCGGCGTTCTTCGTGCTGATCAATCTGATCAACCTGAGCAACGTGAAGGCGTTTGGTGAAACCGAGTTCTGGTTCGCCATCATCAAGGTTGCCGCCATCATCGGCATGATCCTGCTCGGATTGTTCCTGCTGGTGAGCGGGCAGGGCGGCGAGCAAGCGAGCATCAGCAATCTCTGGAGCCACGGCGGGTTCTTTCCCAACGGTTTCAGCGGCATGGTGCTGGCGCTGGCGATCATCATGTTTTCCTTCGGCGGTCTGGAGCTGGTCGGCATCACGGCGGCAGAGGCGGCCGATCCGAAGACGGTGATACCGAAGGCGATCAATCAGGTCGTCTACCGCATCCTGATCTTCTATATCGGTGCTCTGACCGTGCTGCTGGCGCTCTATCCGTGGGATGCGCTGCTGCAGACGTTGGGGGCGGCGGGTGATCCCTACAGCGGCAGTCCCTTCGTCCAGATCTTCTCGCTGATCGGCAGCGATACGGCCGCGCATCTGCTCAATTTCGTGGTGCTCACCGCCGCGCTGTCGGTCTACAACAGTGGCGTGTATTGCAACAGCCGCATGCTCTACGGCCTGGCCGAACAGGGCGATGCGCCGCGCAGTCTGATGAAGATCAACGCCCGTGGTGTGCCAGTGCTCGCCATCGGCGTCTCGGCGGTGGTGACGCTGCTCTGCGTGCTGGTGAACTATCTGCTGCCGCGGGGCGCGCTGGAGTTATTGATGTCGCTGGTGGTTGCCGCGCTGGTGATCAATTGGGCGATGATCAGCCTGGCCCACCTGAAATTCCGACGGGCAATGCAGCGCCAGGGTGTGGTACCGAGCTTCAAGGCGTTCTGGTTCCCGCTCAGCAATTACCTGTGCCTGGCCTTCGTCAGCGGTATCCTGGTGATCATGCTGTGGATTCCCGGCATTCGTCTGTCGGTGTTCGCCATTCCGTTCTGGGTCGGCTTCCTCTGGCTGTGTTTCCGGTTGCGGGCGCGCGTCGGTGCTGCGTCGACTTGATCGGCTCACGAGCGCGCAAAAAAAAACCCGGATTCCTGAGAAACCGGGCCAAGACCATTAGGAGTATGAAATCGCAATCCAGGCGACCTCATCTGGCCAGGCAGTGGGGGGATTGCCTAGCCAGTGACTCAAGTATTAACGCTGCATTAGCGGTCTGCTGGCGGATTTCCGCGCTTTTTAAACGCATTTGGAATACATGTCTCGCTGGCTGATCGCCGTCAGTGACTTGCCAGCTCGTGCAGAAGCGCCAGGGTTTCATCGATGACGCGCTGCGGCGTGTAGAAATGCGGAGAGAAGCGAATGCCGCCGCCACGCAAGGCGCAGACGACTTGCGCCGCCTTCAGCCGCTCGAAGAGCGCTGCATTGTCCCAGCCATGCAGGCGGAAGGTGAGGATGCCGGCCCGACGCTCGGCTGTTGTCGGCGACAGGATGTCGACCCCGCCCAGATCGCCTAATCCCCGACACAGCCATTCGACGCGTTCGTCGAGGGCTGCGGCGACCTGCTCCATGCCCACTTCCTCCAGCAGGGAAAGACTGGCCTCGAGCGCCATCGCCCCGAGCAGGTTGGGACTGCCGCATTCGAAGCGTCGTGCGCTGCGGGCCGGTTCCCAGTCCGTGCGATCATAATCGCCGGCGTGTTCCAGCATGTGCCAGCCGTACTCGTGCAGCTTCAGTTGATCGCGCAGGTCGCTCCGGCAATAGAAGACGCCGAGCCCCTCGGGGCCGAGCATCCACTTGTGGCCGTCGGCCATGGCGAAAGCGCAGCGATTCTGCTGGACATCGAAGGGCAGGGCGCCGAGCTGCTGGATCGCGTCGATGCACAGCAGCACACCGCGCTGCTCGCAGCCTTCGCCCAGACGTGCAAGATCCAGGCGCAGGCCGCTGGCGTACTGCACCGCGCTGATCGCCATCAGTCGTACCCGCGGCCCGCAGGCCGCCAGCAGGTCGCCTTCCGGATCGGCACCCTTAAGGCTGACCTGAACGACCTCCACGCCGAATGGCTGCAGTGCCTCCCAGACGACACGGTTGGATGGAAATTCTTCATCGCTGATGACGATGCGATCACCGCTTTTCCAGTCCAGGCCAAAGGCGACAAACGACAGTGCTTCGGACGTGTTCTTGACCAGTGCCACGTCGGCGCTGGTCGGTGCGTTGAGCAGGCGCGTAAGGCGCTGGCGCAGGCTGCGCTCGACCGTAAGCCATTGCGGATAGTCACGTGCGCCGAGGGTGGCGTTCTGCTCGGCAAAGGCACTGACGGCACTGGCGGCTCGCCGAGGCCAGGGCGCGACGGCAGCATGGTTGAGATATCGCAAACCGACTATTTGCGGAAATTCGTCATTTATGTGAATCATCGGTGGATGCCCCGTGCATTTGATGACCGGTTAGGCATAATGACCGCCTCGATTTCTCATCTAAGCAGCCTCCTATGCAGAATGAACCCCGTAAGGTCCGCGAATTTCGTCGCCGCGAACAGGAAATCCTCGATACCGCGTTGCAGCTCTTTCTCGACCAGGGAGAGGATAGCGTCACGGTCGAGATGATTGCCGATGCGGTGGGCATCGGCAAAGGCACCATCTACAAGCACTTCAAGTCGAAGGCCGAAATCTACCTGCGGCTGATGCTCGACTACGAGCGCGACCTGAATCAGCTGCTGCATTCCCCGGATCTTGATCGCGACAAGGAAGCGCTTTCGCGCGCCTATTTCGAGTTCCGCATGCGCGACCCGCAGCGTTACCGTCTGTTCGACCGCCTCGAGGAGAAAGTGGTCAAGGGCAACCAGGTCCCGGAGATGGTCGAGCAGCTGCACAGCATCCGCGCATCCAACTTCGAACACCTGACCCAGCTGATCAAGGGGCGTATCGCCGAGGGCAAGCTCGAAGACGTGCCACCGTATTTCCATTACTGCGCCGCCTGGGCTCTGGTGCACGGCGCGGTCGCGCTGTATCACTCGCCGTTCTGGAGCAATGTGCTGGAGGATCAGGACGGATTCTTCCAGTTCCTGATGGATATCGGTGTGCGCATGGGCAACAAGCGCAAGCGTGATTGACGTCGGCGCAGGCGAAGCACAATGAGCATGAGCGAGTTTCCCGTCCGCTATATCGAGCCGGTTTTCCGGCCGCCGAGCGAAGCGCATTCACTGATCCTGCCGGTGACCAACGGCTGTTCGTGGAACGCCTGCACGTTCTGCGAGATGTACACCGCGCCGCAGAAGAAATTCCGCGCCCGCGATGAGGTGGAAGTGCTCGAAGAGATTCGCCGCTGCGGCGAGCAGCTGATCGTTCAGCGGGTGTTTCTGGCCGATGGCGATGCGCTGGTGCTGCCGACTCGCAGGCTGCTGAAGATCCTGGAGCAGATTCGCCAGTGCCTGCCGGAGGTGCAGCGCGTGTCCAGCTACTGCCTGCCACGCAATTTGCGCAAGAAGTCGGTCCAGGAGCTGCGTGAGCTGGCGGACGCCGGGCTTGGCATGGCCTACGTTGGCGCGGAGTCCGGTGACGACGAGGTGCTGGCGCGGGTCAACAAGGGCGAAACCTACGAGTCGACCCTGAGCGCGCTGGACAAGCTTGGCCAGGCGGGAATCACCCGTTCGGTGATGATCCTCAATGGCCTTGGCGGGCGGGCGCTGAGCCGGCAGCATGCTCGCAATTCGGCACGCCTGATGAACGCAGCGCAGCCCGAGTTTCTTTCCACGCTGGTGGTCAGTTTCCCGCAGGGTTATGCGCGTTTTCGCCAGGGATATGAAGACTTCGAGCCGCTACCGCTTTCCGACCTGCTTGTTGAGCTGGAATGGCTGCTGGGCGATCTCCAGTTGCGTGACACGGTGTTCCGCAGCGACCACGCCTCCAACTATCTGGTGCTCAAAGGCACGCTGGGAGCCGACAAGCCGCGCCTGATGCGCCAGCTGCGCGAGGCGATCGACGATCCCCGTGCTGCGCCTTTGCGCCAGGAGTGGCAGCGCGGGCTTTGAGCGGCAGACGCGCTGGTACCAGCACCATCGGCTGGCCGATCTGGCGTGGATGCTGCATTGTCGGTGCGATTGCCGGTTTTCCGACACCGGCCTCTGGAGGGTGAAATCCATGCGTTTTCTATTAAGCGTGCCAGGTTTGCTGGCATTGCTTGCCCTGGCTGGCTGCATGAAAGTCAGCGACATGGCCGAGGGCACCCGCTACCACCTGAGGGATGCCGGTATTCTCGATCACAGCGAGACACGCCGGGCCAGCTCATGGCGTCTGCAGCCGGATTCCTTCATCTATATCGCGCAGGGCCATTTCGTACCCCCGGGTGATGTCTATCCGCGGCCGAATGTCGTGGCGGAGGAAGCCTTCAACGGCTTCGTCGAATATTTCCCGCTGGTGCGCCGCGCTCGCGAGCCGGCCGGGCTGGAGGAAGCCATGACGCAGGCCTCTGCGGTCGGCGCCCATTACCTTCTGTATCTGCGCTACGCAGCGGCGGACGATCGCATCGGCAGCTTCGACGAGCTGAACGAGCAGCGCGCACTGGATCGGCTTGGCGTGGATTCCGGTGTAGTGCAACTGATGCTGATCGAAACCGGCACGCACTATCTGGTCGATACCGCGCGCGTTCGCAGCCGTGGCGGGCTGCTCGGCATTTACGATGCCAGACCCGAGCATCTCCTGCGGCCGCCTTTGCAGGACTATGCTCGTCGGTTACTGGGTCTGTCACGCTGAGGGATGTGGCAGTATCGAAGCCGACATAGCTGCGAAGCGAGGAGAACGGGATGAACGAGACAGGCAAGGCGGGAGACCTGCTGGCCCAGCTCTCGGCGGGCGAGAAGAAGGGGCTGCCGCCGGTGCATTTGTGGAACCCGCCATTCTGCGGCGACCTCGACATGCGTATCGCACGAGACGGTACCTGGTTTTACCAGGGCACGCCTATCGGACGTCCGGCGATGGTTCGTCTGTTCTCCACAGTGATTCGACGCGACGGCGATGATTACTTCCTGGTTACGCCGGTGGAAAAGGTCGGGATCCAGGTCGAAGATGCGCCCTTCGTCGCGGTGCGGCTGGACGTGAGCGGGGAGGGCGAAGCGCAGTTGCTGCGTTTCGTCACCAATGTTGACGATGTGGTGGAGGCCGGTCAGGAGCATCCGCTGCGCGTCAGCCTCGACCCGCAGACTCAGGAACCATCGCCGTACATTCACGTGCGCGCCAATCTCGAGGCGCTGGTTCATCGCAACGTGTTCTATCGGCTGGTGGATCTGGCCGTGCCGGGTGATGTGGACGGCGAGAGCTGGCTCGGCGTGTGGAGCGGCGGTGTGTTTTTTCCCATAGGACGTACCGAGTAGCGTCGCGGTATACCGGTTTCAACGGCATAAAAAAGGCTCCCGAGGGAGCCTTTTTCGTTGCTTACATGTTGGGGTAGTTCGGCCCACCGGTACCTTCCGGCGCGACCCAGGTGATGTTCTGGGCCGGGTCCTTGATGTCGCAGGTCTTGCAGTGCACGCAGTTCTGTGCGTTGATCTGGAAGCGCTTGCTGCCATCGTCGTTGCTGACCACTTCGTAGACGCCTGCCGGGCAGTAGCGCTGAGCCGGCTCGTCGTACAGCGGCAGGTTCTTGTCGATCGGGATGCTTGGGTCGGTCAGCTTGAGGTGAACCGGCTGGTCTTCCTCATGGTTGGTGTTGGAGAGGAACACCGAGCTGAGCTTGTCGAAGCTCAGTTTGCCGTCCGGCTTCGGATACTCGATCTTCTTCGACTCGGCGGCCGGCTTGAGGCACGCGTAGTCCGGCTTTGTGTCGTGCAGCGTGAAGGGAATCTTGCCGCCGAAGATGTTCTGGTCGATGAAGTTGAACGCGCCACCCTTGATTGCGCCCCATTTGTGAATGGCAGCGCCGAAGTTGCGGCTCTTGTACAGCTCGTCGTACAGCCAGCTGTTCTTGAAGCCTTCTTCGTAGGCGCTCAGCTCGTCACCACCTTCGCGACCGGCCAGCAGCGCGTCCGCCGCAGCTTCGGCGGCCAGCATGCCGGACTTCATCGCGGTGTGGCTGCCCTTGATCTTGGCGAAGTTCAGGGTACCGGCGTCGCAGCCGATCAGTGCGCCGCCGTTGAAGACCATCTTCGGCAGGCAGTTCAGGCCACCTTTGGCGATGGCGCGGGCGCCGTAAGAAACGCGTTTGCCGCCCTCCAGGTACTGCTTGATCACCGGGTGGTGCTTGTAGCGCTGGAACTCGTCGAACGGCGACAGGTGCGGGTTGCTGTAGGACAGATCGACGATCAGGCCGACCACGACCTGATTGTTTTCCAGGTGATAGAGGAACGAGCCGCCAGTGTTCTCGTCGTTCAGCGGCCAGCCCGCGGTGTGCACGACCAGACCTTGCTCGTGCTTGGCGGGGTCGATGTCCCACAGTTCCTTGATGCCAATGGCATAGTGCTGCGGGTCGACATTGGCGTTGAGCTGGAAGCGGTTGATCAGCTGCTTGCCGATATGTCCGCGGCAGCCTTCGGCGAACAGCGTGTACTTGGCACGCAGCTCCATGCCTGGGGTGTACATGCCTTCTTTCGGGTTGCCTTCGCGATCGACGCCCAGGTCACCGGTGACGATACCGCGCACGATGCCGTTTTCGTCGATCAGCGCTTCCTGGGCGGCGAAGCCCGGGTAGATCTCGACACCCAGGTTCTCGGCCTGCTGGGCCAGCCAGCGGCACAGGTTGCCCAGGGAGATGATGTAATTGCCTTCGTTGTGCATGGTCTTGGGGACCAGCGCATTGGGCAGCTTGCTGGCCGCTTCGGCGGTCTTCAGCAGATAGATGTCGTCACGCTTGACCGGCGTGTTGAGCGGGGCGCCGAGTTCTTTCCAGTCGGGGAACAGTTCGTTCAGCGCGCGAGGTTCGAAGACCGCGCCGGACAGGATATGGGCACCTACTTCGGAGCCTTTCTCGACGACGCATACACTGATTTCCTGACCAGCGTCGGCGGCTTTTTGCTTCAGGCGGCAGGCTGCGGATAGGCCTGCAGGGCCGGCGCCGACGATGACAACGTCGAATTCCATGTATTCGCGTTCCATTAGGCTTTCTCCTACTCAGGGCTTGGTTGTTATATAAGTGGTGGAGGGCTGTGATCGGCCCCTGACCGAGCCGGGCCGGCGCATTATATATAGACGCTCGAATCGGTCCAATACAAACGTTTGTTTGAATTTTCTGGAAGCCTGTTAGAATCGGCCGAACCGCGAGGTTATGACGGGTCATATGCGTTGTTGACCCCGTCTGCGGCCTGCGGTCAAGATACGGACGGTTTGCACTCGCCGAACAGGGCAGCGGCTATCGAAACCCCAAGCCACGAGCAAGGCTCGGTTCGCCTCGGCGGAATTCTATTCACCGGAGAGTAACGAGGAATCCATGAAGGTTCTTGTAGCTGTCAAACGAGTGGTCGATTACAACGTCAAGGTTCGCGTCAAGGCGGACAACTCCGGCGTTGACCTCGCCAACGTCAAGATGTCGATGAACCCCTTCTGCGAGATCGCCGTGGAAGAAGCGGTTCGCCTGAAAGAGAAGGGCGTGGCGAGCGAAATCGTTGTCGTCTCCATCGGCCCGACCGCTGCCCAGGAGCAGCTGCGCACCGCACTGGCGCTGGGCGCCGACCGTGCCGTGCTGGTCGAGTCCAACGACGAACTGAACTCCCTGGCGGTTGCCAAGCTGCTCAAGGCCGTGGTCGACAAGGAGCAGCCGCAACTGGTGATCCTCGGCAAGCAGGCAATCGACAGCGACAACAACCAGACCGGCCAGATGCTCGGCGCGCTGACCGGCTATGCCCAGGGCACCTTCGCCTCCAAGGTGGAAGTGGCTGGCGACAAGGTCAACGTCACCCGCGAAATCGACGGCGGCCTGCAGACCGTCGCGCTGAACCTGCCGGCGATCGTCACCACCGACCTGCGTCTGAACGAGCCGCGCTACGCGTCGCTGCCGAACATCATGAAGGCCAAGAAGAAGCCGCTGGAAGTGCTGACCCCGGATGCGCTGGGCGTCGCCACCACGTCCACCGTGAAGACCCTGAAAGTCGAAGCACCGGCTGCTCGCAGCGCCGGCATCAAGGTCAAGTCCGTGGCTGAACTGGTCGAGAAACTGAAGAACGAGGCGAAGGTAATCTAAATGACTATCCTGGTTATCGCTGAACACAACAACGCCGTCCTCGCGGCCGCTACCCTGAA
Organism: Stutzerimonas sp. Brlt_14; assembly: GCF_051948915.1. Lineage (NCBI taxonomy): Bacteria > Pseudomonadati > Pseudomonadota > Gammaproteobacteria > Pseudomonadales > Pseudomonadaceae > Stutzerimonas > Stutzerimonas sp. Brlt_14. Next base: position 293,163 of record NZ_JAYJLM010000001.1, on the reverse strand, counting down.
CACCGTCGCCGCCGCCAAGCGGATTGCCGCCCAGGCCATCGGTGGCGACATCCACGTGCTGGTAGCCGGCAGTGGCTGCGGTGCCATCGGCGAAGCAGCCGCACAGATCGAAGGCGTAGCCAAGGTACTGGTCGCCGACGATGCGGCTTACACCAACCAGCTGCCCGAGAACGTCGCGCCGCTGATCGCTGATCTGGCCAAGAACTACAGCCATGTACTGGCCGCTGCCACCACCAACGGCAAGAATTTCCTGCCACGCGTTGCCGCGCAACTGGACGTCGACCAGATCTCCGAGATCATCTCGGTGGAAAGCCCGGACACCTTCAAGCGCCCGATCTACGCTGGTAACGCCATCGCCACCGTGCAATCCAGCGCGCCGATCAAGGTGATCACCGTGCGTTCGACCGGTTTCGATGCCGTGAACGCCACCGGTGGCTCGGCTGCGGTTGAGCAGATCTCCGGTACTGGCGATGCGGGCAAGTCCGCGTTCGTCGGCGAAGAGCTGGCCAAGTCCGACCGTCCCGAACTGACCGCTGCCAAGATCGTCGTTTCCGGCGGCCGCGGCATGCAGAACGGTGACAACTTCAAGCACCTGTACTCGCTGGCCGACAAGCTCGGCGCCGCGGTCGGTGCATCCCGCGCCGCAGTCGATGCCGGCTTCGTGCCGAACGACATGCAGGTCGGCCAGACCGGCAAGATCGTCGCACCGCAGCTGTACATCGCCGTCGGTATCTCCGGTGCCATCCAGCACTTGGCCGGCATGAAGGACTCCAAGGTGATCGTCGCGATCAACAAGGACGAGGAAGCCCCGATCTTCCAGGTTGCCGACTATGGCCTGGTTGGCGATCTGTTCGAGATCATTCCGGAGCTGGAACGGCTCGTCTGAAGCTGATCGCTGTCGAAAGAACCCGCTCATGTAGCGGGTTTTTTCATGGGCGGTCAGCGGGTTCGTCGGTGTACCATCGGCGCAACCGTTTCGCACCCGCTCAACCGCACTAAGAGGATTTTCATGCGTTTCGCCTTTGCGTTGAAATCGGCCTTGATCGCGTTGACCCTGGCGACGCCGCTCACGGCAACGGCCGCGGGAAAATGTGATCGCCTGGTGGCAACCGGTGCCGCGGACAACCCGCCGTTTCTCTGGCGGGATCCGCAGAACCCCAAACGGCTGATCGGTGCCAATGCCGATCTGCTCGGGCAGATTGCCGATTCCCTCGGACTGAAGCTGGATCTGCTCTACACGGGCGATCGAGCGAAGGCGCTCGACGAGGTACGCAGCGGTCGGGTCGATGTGCTGGCCGATGCGACCCTCAGCGTGCAGCGCCTGGAAGAGCTGGATTTCGTGCACCCGGCGATCATCCAACTGCAGACCGTCGCCTGGGTACGCAACGAGCCGGGCTTCTTCTATGCCAGCCGCGAGGACCTGAAGGGGCACGGCGGGCTGACCGTTGGCGCCGGACGTTTCGGCAGCGAGTTCGATGCCTTCGCCAAGAGCAGCCTGCAGTTGCAGCAGGTCAACAGCCTCGACCAGGGCTTGCAGAGACTGGTCGCCGGCGGCAGTGATTACCTGTTGCACGAGCGCTACAGCACGGTTGCCGCGGCGGATGCGTCGGGCATGCTGGACAAGATTCAGCGGCTTGATCCGCCAGTGGTCGGGCGTGACATGCACCTGGCCATCTCGCACGATTCGGCCTGCAACGATCCCTGGCTGCGCGGACAACTGGCGCGGAAAATGACAGAATTGCGTGCCGCGGGTGTGCCGGAACAGCTGGTGGCGCACAACCTGACCGTCTGGAAAAACCAGCAGGCGGAGCGGCCAAAGGCTTCGAAAAAGTAGGATTCAGCGTGTTGAAACGTCTCTTCCCCAGCGCATCACTGGCCTTCTTCATGCTGGCCGGATGTGCCAGCGATCCCGCACCGACCGCTCAGCTGCAGCTGAGCGAGCAGGCCGTGGCGCAGGCCCGCTCCATGGAGGCCTCCAGGGCCCATGAGGAACTGGCACTGGCCGAAAGCAAGCTGAGCGCTGCGCGTGCAGCGCTGCAAGCCGGTGACAATCGTCAGGCCCGCATGCTGGCCGAGCAGGCGGAGCTGGATGCCCGCCTGGCGGAGGCGCGTGTGCTGAAGGATCAGCGCCAGGCACAGATCGACGATCTGAATCGACGCATCCAGCGTCTACGCCAGCAGTTGGGAGAGGTCCGGTGAACATGCGTTTCTTCCTCGTCATGGCCGCGCTCGCACTGACCGGCTGCTCGAGCCAGGACACTGAGCATGAGCTCGCCCAGGCGTCGGCCGCGCTGGAGCGCATTCAGGCTGACGGCATGGTTCAGCGCGGTGCGCCGAAGGACCTGCAGCGAGCGCTGGAGACCCTGCAGCGCGCCGAACGCTTCAATGACTACTGGGGGGGAGCCGAAGACGCTCGCCATTACGCTTACCTGAGCCGACGCTACAGCGAAATCGCCGCGCGGCAGGGCGAACTGTTGCAGCATCAGGAGCAGGTGGCGCGTCTGGAGATGGAGCGCGACCGACTGCGGCGCATGCTGCAGGATGCCCAGCTGATGACCGCTGAACAGCAGGGGCGCTGGCTGGAAGACCAGATGATGAGCCTGGCCGCCAGCGAGACCGACCGAGGTCTGGTGATGACCCTGGGGGACGTGCTTTTCCACCCTGACAGTGCCGAGCTTGGCAACTCGGCCAACCGAACCTTGCTCAAGCTGGTGCACTTTCTTCAGCTCAATCCGCAGCGCAAGGTACGCATCGAAGGCTACAGCGACAGCCGTGGCGATCCGCAAGCCAATCTCGAACTATCGCGCGCGCGGGCGCAAACGGTGGCCGACCTGCTCATCAGCCTGGGCATCGAAGCCGAGCGCGTCGAGGTGCGCGGCTACGGCGAGCGCTTTCCGATCGCCGAGAACGCCTCTGCACGCGGGCGCGCGCAGAATCGGCGCGTGGAAATACTGTTTTCCGATGCAGCGGGCAATCTCGGCCCGGACCGCTAGCGCCCCGTCTGGATAGACTGTTTCGCCCACATGCTGCGTAACTGTATTGGTCCGCAGGTGGTCCGCTGAGCTACTGTTACGGTTCAGTTGGCGGGAGACCGGCGAGATGACCAATCTGTTGCTCTATCAACGCATTGCCCAGCAGCTCGCCGAGGACATCCGGCGCGGAGTGTATCGGCCTGGCGAACGTGTACCTTCGGTGCGCAAGATGAGCCGACAGCTGAGCGTCAGTCACGCGACGGTGCTGCAGGCCTACGCCAACCTGGAGGATCAGGGCATGATCCGGGCGCGTCCGCAGTCCGGCTTCTATGTCCACCAGACGCCGGTCCTCACCGCGCCGACACCCGATATCGCGCGGGTCGAGCGGCCCACGTTGGTCACGCGCAGCAGCATCATCAACCAGGTGCTCAGCGAGTCCCGTCGCGAAGGGCTGATTCCGCTGGGTGCCGCCGTGCCGCATGTGGATTATCTGCCGGTCAGGGCTTTGCACCAGCAACTTGCCAAGGTCACGCGCTTCCAGAGCCCACGGGCGTTCAGCTACATGTTCAGTCCCGGCTACGAGCCGTTGCGTCGTCAGGTGGCGATCCGCATGCGCGACGCCGGCGTGGTGGTCGATCCCGGCGAGATTGTCATCACCCATGGTTGCGTCGATGCACTGCAAATGTCGCTGCGGGTATTGACCCGGCCCGGTGATCTGATCGCCGCCGAATCGCCAACCTATTACGGCCTGCTGCAACTGGCGGACCTGCTGGGACTCAAGGTCATCGAAATTCCCAGCGATCCTGATACTGGCATGAGCCTCGAGGCGCTGCAGCTGGCAGCCGGGCAATGGCCGATCAAGGCGCTGGTGCTCACGGCGCGGCTGAGCAACCCGCTGGGTGTGAGCATGCCCGACCACCGGCAGAAGCAATTGCTGAACCTCGCGGCCCGGTTCGACATCCAGATCGTAGAGGACGATATCTACGGTGAGCTGATGTTCGAGCAGGACCAGTACAAGGCGCTGAAGTCCAACGACCGGGACGGGCGGGTCATCTATTGCTCGAGTTTTTCCAAGACCCTGTCACCCGGTGTGCGTATCGGCTGGGTCATCGCCGGACGCCATCAACCGGAGATCGAGCGCCTGCAGACCTTCAGTACCCACTCGGCCTGCAGCGTGACGCAGATGGCGGTGGCCGCGTACCTGGAGAATGGTGGCTATGATCGACACCTGCGGGCCATCCGCCAGGAGTACCGCAAGAACCTCAGCGCTTTCCAGCTGGCGGTGCAGCGCTATTTCCCGGAAGGCACGCAGATGACGCGGCCCAAGGGCAACTTCATTCTCTGGGTCAGTCTGCCGGTGCGGGTCAATACTCAGGAACTGCACGTGAGGGCGCTGGAGCAGGGCATCAGCATCGCGCCGGGTCTGATTTTCAGCAACACCGAGCAGTTCAACCACTGCATACGGCTCAACTGTGGCCTGCCGTGGAATCATGAAACCGAGCGGGCGCTGCGTACGCTCGGGCAACTGGCGTCGGAGCTGTGCCGGGACGCACAATAGACGCTCCTGAGTCGTTCGCCGTGAGGAAAGATGCCGATGCCGAGGCCGCCCCTGTTGTTGCTGTTGTTGGCCTTGCTCGGTGGATGCGAGCGCGAGGAGCAACCTCGGGATGCCGAACGGGAAACGCCACAGTCGCAGCAACCGGCAGCGGAGCCCGTTGACGAGGCACAGGCGCCGCCTGATCTGGATATCGAGGTGGCGCCGGTGGAGCAGGCAGCGGAAACCGAGCCACCGCCTGTGCAGATCAGCATTCCGGAGCCCGAACCTCAGCCCGCGGCTCGACCGCGCCCCGCGCCAGCCAAGCAGCCGGAGAAGCCGGCCGAAGTCGAGCTCGTCGAGCCGGTGCTCGATCTACGCCTGCCGGAAGAGCTGGCCGAAGAGTTGCTGCCTGCGCCAAGCAGCGAATCCATCCGCCTGCTGCCGCCGCTTTTCGACGCGGCGAAACCGTCACGCTCGATGCAGATCGGCGGTCGCCTGATCTCGGGCGAAGACGATGACGAATCGCTGATCGAAGGTGCGGAAATCCAGTTCGAATTCAAGCGCTGATGCTGCTCCATCGGCGCGCCTAGCTCTGGCGCTCCGCTGCGTGCAACATCGTCCATAGGTCCTGCGCAGGCAGCGGATGGCTCATGTGGAAACCTTGCACCTCCGTGCAGCCGTCGTCGGTCAGCAGGCGCAGCTGTTCTTCGGTTTCCACGCCCTCGGCCGTCACCCGCATCCGCAGGCCACGGCCCAGCTCGATCAGGGCGCGGACGATGGAGTGATCTTCGATGGACTGGCCGATGCCGGCGACAAAGCTGTTGTCGATCTTGATCACGTCGAAGGGGTAGTGCCGCAAGGTGGTCAGGGACGAATAGCCGGTGCCGAAGTCGTCCACCGCGAGGCGAACACCCAGCGCCTTGATGCGCTTGAGCAACTCCAGGGTGTTCTGGGTTTCGCGCAGCAGTGCGCTCTCGGTCACCTCCAGTTCCAAGCGGTTGCCGGCAAGGCCGTTGTCCGCCAGTGCCTGGGTGATCTCTTCCAGCAGCCGATCATCATGCAGCTGAAGCGGTGAGAGATTGACCGATACCACCGTGTCGCCCGGCCAGCGCGCCGCCTGCTGGCAGGCCTGACGCAACACCCAGCGGCCGAGCGGGATGATCAGCCCGGTTTCCTCGGCCAGCGGGATGAACTGCTCGGGTAACAGCATGCCGCGTTGCGGATGATCCCAGCGCACCAGTGCCTCAGCGCCAATGATGTACAGGCCCTGGCTCTGGTAACGCGGCTGGTAGTGCACCTCGAGCTGCTGCTCGGTGATCGCCACGCGCAGTTCCTCTTCGCGGCGCAGCCTTTCATGCAGGCGCTGATCCATCTCCCGGCCGTAGGCGCGCCAGGTGCCTCTGCCGGCGTCCTTGGCCTGGTAGAGCGCGATGTCGGCGCAGCGCAACAGTTCATTGGCCTGGTTGGCGTCGGTCGGTGCCAGCGCCACGCCGATGCTGGCGCCGATGCTGATCTGCTGATCCTCGTAGATGAACGGAGCGCTCAGCGCATCGATGATTCGGTTGCACAGCCGATCGATATCGTTGTCTTCGCCCATGCGATGGAGCACGACGACGAACTCGTCGCCGCCCAGGCGCGCCACCAGGTCGCCATCGCGGGTGCGCTCGCGCAGACGTGACGCGACGCCGATCAGCACCTCGTCGCCGGCCGCATGGCCAAGGGTGTCGTTCACCGGTTTGAAGCGGTCGAGGTCGATATACAGCAGCGTCAGGGTCGAGCCGCTACGCAGCGAGGCCAGGTTCTGCTCGAGGTAGTCACGCAGGCGGCTGCGGTTGGGCAGCCCGGTCAGTGCGTCATGCTGCGACAGGTATTGAACCCGCGCCTGTGCCCGGGTCTCCTCGGTCACGTCGCTGGCGGTGCCGCGGTAGCCGAGCAGCTTGCCGTCGTGCTGGATGGTGCGCGCAGCCAGCCGGCAATAGCGCTCGCAGCCATCGGCGGCGCGGTAGCTGCTGCGCAGCGGTGCGCTGTGGGGCGCCTCGAGCCAATTTTGCAGCGCCGCGCTGTCGGTGATCAGCAGCTCCAGCAGCGGGCGGCCCAGCCACTGTGCCGGTTCGTGGCCGGTGATCTGCCGGAAACGGTTGGAAAGGAAGGTCAGGCGGGCTTGTTCGTCGGTCTCCCAGATCCAGTCGGAGGCCGCTTCCGCCACATCGCGGAAGCGCTCCTCGCTCTCGGCCAGCGCTGAGCGGCTGGAGGCGAGTCGTGCGTAGCTGACGTCGAGCAGGTGCATCACGCGCAGCGCATGGCGCACCAGCAGCCAGGCCAGCAGCCCAAGGCCGAGCGCCACGGCGGCGAGAACGGGCAGGGTGACCAGAAGCAACAGGCGCCCCGGCTGTGGCGCCGTCCAGGTGAAGTGAACGGCTGTTCCATCCTCCAGCGTCTGGCTGATGATCGGCCCGGTCTGGTCCGACGGCTCGCCGAGCAATCGCAACTGCTCCACAGCGTACTGCCCGCCGATAGCTTCCAACCGCGCCGTGTCGAGCACATCGACGAAGACGAGCGTGGATGGTGGTCCTTCGTGCTCTTCGATATCTGCCCCACCCGTGGCCAGCGACGCAGCCGCGACCACCGCGGGTTGCCCGTCGACCCAGAGCAGGGCCGAGGCGCCGGCGTCATTCTCAGCCGCAGCACGGGCCCGCGTCAGCAGCTCGGGCAAGCCGTGCTGCAGATACTGGAACGCATCCACCGACTGCAGCTTGCCCTGGATGACGGCGTACGGGGTTTCGCCCGTCGGGGTGATCACCAGTACCGCCTCGTAGTCGAAATCCTTGTACAGCGAAGGGCCAAGATTGGCCTGCGTGAATGCCCAGTTCACATCGACCTGCTGATTGAGGTGCACGTACGCGTCGCCCCAGAAGGCGTAGTCGACGATGGAGCGGTTCATCCATTCGTGCTGTGCCTGCAGCGCCTTGCCAGCGAGAAAACGGCTCTGTTGCAGGGCGTCCTGGTCGATCTTGCGGGCGATATGAACGACCGCGAAAGCGGCCGCGACGATTGCCGCCACCAGCAGCGCGACCATGCCGGGGAGAATGCGACGGGCAAAGATCGCCTTGGCCTTCGGGTTGGTCGGGCCGTCAACGGGGAGGGGAGATTGCATTAAGAAAGTCCTGCCAGAACTGCATGATCGCGGCAAACGGGCATAGTGCCACTATTGAGTGCGGCGGGCATCTGTAAACGTCTGCCGGTACCTGCGCCCGGCATCGGTCGGCGCTCAGCGGTCGCGCGACTCCTGTGCGTCGGCCTCGGCATTGCGCTGGGCAATACGCTTCTTCTGCTCGTCGGTGAGCGGAATTTTCCGGGCCGTGGAGCGCAACATCAACAGACTGCCGACGATCGAGCCGAGCGCGACGACCAGAATCAGCCAGAAATACCAGGGCATGGGTTCCTCCAGGCAGGCGAGCGGTGGGTGGGTTCACGCACTTTACTTGGGTGCGCCCGAGCGGTCACCGTTTTGCTGATCATGCCTGTTTGGACCCTGCGCCGAGGCTTTCGTCGCATGGGACATTTTCTGCGACAATGCGCGCCGAATTTCTCGAGGACATGCCATGACCTGCCAGACTCCGATTATCGTAGCGCTCGACTTCCCCTCCCGCGATGCCGCACTGGCATTGGCCAGGCAGCTCGATCCGCGGCTGTGTCGGGTGAAGGTCGGCAAGGAGCTGTTCACTCGCTGCGGCCCAGCGATCGTCGAGGCGTTGCAGGCAATGGATTTCGAAGTCTTCCTCGACCTCAAATTCCATGACATCCCCAACACCACGGCGATGGCGGTGAAAGCCGCTGCCGAGCTGGGTGTGTGGATGGTCAACGTGCATTGCTCCGGTGGCCTGCGGATGATGGCGGCCTGTCGCGAGACCCTGGCCGGCATGGCCGGCCCCGCGCCGCTGCTGATTGGCGTCACCGTTCTGACCAGCATGGAGCAGGACGATCTGGCCGGCATCGGCTTGGATGTCGCGCCGCAGGAGCAGGTACTGCGTCTGGCCGGTCTTGCCGCCCAGGCGGGGCTGGACGGACTGGTGTGTTCGGCCCAGGAAGCCGTGCCGCTGAAAGCGCAGTTCCCGGCGCTGCAACTGGTTACACCGGGTATCCGGCCTGCGGGTAGTGCCCAGGACGATCAGCGCCGGATTCTGACTCCGGCTCAGGCCATGGCGGCGGGGTCCGATTATCTGGTTATTGGTCGCCCGATCAGCCAGGCCGCGGACCCGGCGAGCGCGCTGGCCAGCGTGGTAGCCGAGCTGGCGTAAGCGCGAACGAGAAGGCCGAGCCACTGGGCTCGGCCTGTGACTTCACCTCGTTACGCTCAGCTGACCTTAAGGACCAGCTTGCCGAAGTTGCCGCCGGTGAACAGCTTCATCAGTGTTTCGGGGAAGGTCTGCAGGCCCTCGATGACGTCCTCCTTGCTCTTGAGCTTGCCGCTGGCCAGCCACTCGGCCATGTCGCGCATCGCTTCGGGGTAGCGCGAAACGTAGTCGGTGACCACCATGCCCTCCATCCGTGCGCGGTTGACCAGCAGCGACAGATAGTTGGACGGGCCCTTCACCGCTTCCTTGTTGTTGTACTGGCTGATGGCGCCGCAGATCACTACCCGCGCGCCGACGCTCAGGCGCTGCAGCACCGTGTCGAGGATGTCGCCACCGACGTTGTCGAAGTACACGTCCACGCCTTTCGGGCACTCACGCTTGAGCGCCGCGGCCAGGTCCTCGTTCTTGTAGTCGATGGCGCCATCGAAGCCGAGCTTCTCGGTGAGGAACCGGCACTTGTCCGCGCCGCCAGCGATGCCGACCACGCGGCAGCCCTTGATCTTCGCGATCTGCCCGGCAATGCTGCCGACCGCGCCGGCGGCCCCGGAAATCACCACGGTCTCGCCGGCCTTTGGCTGGCCGACCGACAGCAGTGCGAAGTAGGCGGTCATGCCGGTCATGCCCAACGCCGAGAGATAGCGCGGCAGTGGTGCCTGTTGCGGATCGACCTTGTAGAAACCCTTCGGCTCGCCAAGGTAGTACGCCTGCACGCCCAGGGCGCCGTTGACGTAATCACCTTCCTTGTAATCGGGATGCTGCGAGGCGATCACCTTGCCCACGCCCAGTGCACGCATCACCTCGCCGATGCCGACCGGCGGGATGTAGGACTTGGCGTCGTTCATCCAGCCACGCATGGCCGGATCGATGGACAGATACTCGACCTTGACCAGAATCTGATTCGGTCCGGGCTCGCCCAGCGGTTTCTCGACGAACTCGAAGGTCTCGCGGGTCGGTGCACCGACAGGTCGCTGGGCGAGCAGGAATTGCTGGTTGAGCAGGGTCATGAACGTTTGCCTCGTAGTTGCGAAAGGTTTGGTGTAGCTCGCCCTGCGCGCAGCTGCAAGGGACGTCGGAGCGCTGGAATGCACAGGCATCCACTTCGGTGATATGACCGCGGCGGCGGTGAAATGCCCGTACGCATGAGGGTATAAAGTCTGACCGGGACGCCTGGCGTGGTCATTTCAGGCACAAAGCGAGTCGAAAATCTTCGGGAAGAACAATCATGAGCATGACATTCTCCGGCCAGGTCGCCCTGGTGACGGGCGCGGCGGCCGGCATCGGTCGCGCCACGGCGCTCGCATTCGCCCAGCAGGGGCTCAAGGTGGTACTGGCGGACATCGACGAGGCGGGCATCCGCGACGGCGCCGAGGCCATTCGCGCCGCGGGTGGTGAGGCGATCGCCGTTCGTTGTGACGTGACGCGCGACGAGCAGGTCAAGGCGCTGATCGAGCAGACGCTGGCGCAGTACGGCCGCCTTGATTATGCGTTCAACAACGCCGGCATCGAGATCGAGCAGGGGCGCCTGGCCGAGGGCAGCGAAGCGGAGTTCGACGCGATCATGGGCGTCAACGTCAAGGGTGTCTGGCTGTGCATGAAGCATCAGCTGCCGGTCATGCTCGCCCAGGGCGGCGGAGCGATCGTCAACACCGCATCGGTCGCGGGGCTCGGTGCCGCGCCGAAGATGAGCATCTATGCGGCGTCCAAGCATGCGGTGATCGGCCTGACCAAGTCGGCGGCGATCGAGTACGCCAAGAAGCAGATTCGCGTGAACGCCGTCTGCCCGGCCGTGATCGATACCGACATGTTCCGCCGCGCCTATGAAGCCGACCCGCGCAAAGCGGAGTTCGCGGCCGCCATGCACCCGGTCGGGCGCATCGGCAAGGTGGAGGAGATCGCCGCGGCTGTGCTCTATCTGTGCAGCGACGGCGCCGCGTTCACCACGGGCCACGCCCTGGCAGTGGATGGTGGTGCGACGGCGATCTGACGACGCACCCGACGCTGCCTGGCCGGACACCCCCTTCAGCGCCGCTCAGTTGCGGCGGCGCAGAATCAGCAAGGTGATTACCCCCGCGATCAGGCCCCACAGCGCCGCGCCGATGCCGAACAGCGTCAGCCCCGATGCCGTCACCATGAAGGTGATCAGCGCTGCTTCGCGCTCGTTGGGCTGCTGCATCGCCTGGGTCAGCCCCGAACCGATCGAGCCGAGCAGGGCCAGCGCCGCGATGGACAGCACCAGCGCGGCCGGAAAGGCCGCGAACAGCGCCGCCAGCGTCGCACCGAAGATACCGGCGATGCCGTAGAACACGCCGCACCAGGCTGCTGCGGTGTAGCGTTTGCCTGGGTCGGGGTGCGCCTCCGGGCCGGCGCAGATCGCCATGGTGATCGCCGCCAGATGGATGCCGTGGGAGCCGAATGGGGCCAGCAGCACCGAGGCGATGCCCGTTGTCGAGATCAGTGGCGAAGCCGGCACCTGATAGCCCTCGGCGCGCAGCACGGCAAGCCCCGGCATGTTCTGCGAGGCCATTGCGATAACGAACAGCGGGATGCCGATGCTGAATACGGCAGCGAAAGAGAACGCCGGGGTGGTCCACACCGGCACCGCTATCTGCAGGCTGAAGCGCTGGAAATCCAGCAGGCCGGTAACCTCGGCGATCAGGCAACCCACCAGCAGTGCGGCCAGCACTGCGTAACGTGGCTGCAGGCGCTTGGCCAGCAGGTAGCTGAAGAACATGCCGAGCACCAGCACCGGCTGGACACCAACGGCGCGGAAGATTTCGCTGCCGATGTTGAACAGCACGCCTGCCAGCAGCGCGGCGGCCAGGGACGCCGGTACCCGCCGCATGAGGCGGTCGAAGCTGCCAGTGATGCCGCACAGCGCGATCAAGGCCGATGCGAAGATGAAGGCGCCGATCGCTTCGGCATAGGGGACGCCGGGCAGGCTGGTGATCAGCAGCGCGGCGCCGGGCGTCGACCAGGCAACCACCACGGGCGTGCGATAGCGCAACGACAAGCCGATGCTGCAGATCGCCATGCCGATGGACAGCGCCCAGATCCACGACGAGATCTGTCCGGCGCTCAGCCCGGCCGCCTGGCCCGCCTGGAACATCAGCACCAGTGAACTGGTGTAGCCGGTGAGCATGGCAATGAAGCCGGCGACGACAGTGGATGGCGAGCTGTCGCTCAGAGGACGCAGGGCGCTGCGACTGATTTCGTTCATTCTTTGCTGTTCTTCTGCTGAGCGATGGGAGGCCGACGGCCGCCGCAGCCTATGGTACAAGCCTAGGGGGCTGCGCTGGCCAGCGTCCCGGTACAGCCAAAGGCGCGTTGGGCGTAACAGTCGGCAATGGCTGCTGCCTATCATCGCCCCGCCAGGCGCTTCACCTGCGAACTGGCACCCTTGTTGCTATCTAGTCTTTGCTCGCCGCGCGATGCGTCAAAAAAACCGCGGCTGTTGGAGGATTAGATGAGTCAGGGCGTTCAATTCAATCGCTTGATGCTGGAAATGCGGGCCATGCAGACCGATGCCATGGCGCGTTCCAAGCCGGAGGTCCAGACCCAGGAGGTCGGCGCGCCGAGCTTTTCCGACATGCTTGGCCAGGCGGTGAACAAGGTGCACGAAACCCAGCAGGTTTCGAGCCAGCTCGCCTCTGCCTTCGAGATGGGGCAGGGCGGCGTCGACCTGACCGAAGTGATGATCGCCTCGCAGAAGGCCAGCGTTTCCTTTCAAGCCATGACCCAGGTGCGCAACAAGCTGGTTCAGGCTTACCAAGACATCATGCAGATGCCGGTGTGAGGCGGATTGAATCATGGCTGAAGCGGTGAGCAACGTTCCGGTGCCGGCAACCCCCGAGGGTGGCAAGAAGCCCTTGCTGGGCCTGTCGTTCCTGGAAAACCTTTCGGAAATGTCCATGCTGCGGCAGATCGGCCTGTTGGTCGGGCTGGCGGCCAGCGTGGCGATGGGTTTTGCCGTGGTGCTCTGGTCGCAGCAACCCGATTACCGCCCGCTGCTCGGCAGCCTGGCGGGAATGGATGCCAATCAGGTGATGGAAACCCTCGCTGCCGCGGACATCGCCTATACCGTCGAACCCAATTCCGGTGCCCTGCTGGTCAAGGCCAATGATCTGGCGCGTGCCCGCCTGAAGCTCGCAGGCGCCGGCATCGCACCGGCCGACAGCAACATCGGTTTCGAGATTCTGGACAAGGATCAGGGCCTCGGCACCAGCCAGTTCATGGAGGCGACCCGTTATCGCCGTGGCCTCGAGGGTGAGCTGGGTCGTACCATTTCCAGCCTGAACAACGTCAAGGGTGCTCGTGTGCACCTGGCGATTCCGAAAAGCTCGGTATTCGTGCGCGACGAGCGCAAGCCCAGCGCTTCGGTTCTGGTGGAACTCTATCCAGGGCGAGCGCTGGAGCCGAGCCAGGTGATGGCCATCATCAACCTGGTTGCCACCAGCGTGCCGGAGCTGAACAAGTCGCAGATCACCGTGGTCGACCAGAAGGGCAACCTGCTCTCCGACCAACAGGAGCTGACCGAGCTGAGCATGGCGGGCAAGCAGTTCGACTACAGCCGCCGCATGGAAAGCCTCTATACCCAGCGTGTGCACAATATCCTGCAGCCGGTGCTTGGCAGTGGCCGCTACAAGGCGGAAGTCTCGGCGGATGTGGATTTCAGCGCGGTTGAATCCACCTCGGAGACCTTCAACCCGGACCAGCCGGCGCTGCGCAGCGAGCAGAGCGTCAATGAACAGCGCCAGAGCAGCCTGCCGCCGCAAGGTGTGCCGGGTGCCCTGAGCAACCAGCCGCCGGGCCCGGCTTCGGCTCCCGAGCAGGCCAATCAGGCCGCTGCGGCCGCCGGTGCCGTGGCGCCCGGCCAACCGCTGGTGGACGCCAACGGTCAACAGATCATGGACCCGGTGACCGGCCAGCCGATGCTGGCGCCGTTCCCGGCAGACAAGCGCGAGCAGGCCACGCGCAATTACGAGCTCGACCGTTCCATCAGCTACACCAAGCAGCAGCATGGCCGCCTGCGCCGCCTGTCGGTGGCGGTGGTAGTCGACGACCAGATGTCGCTCAATGCGGCTGGCGAGATGGTGCGCGTGCCGTGGAATGCCGACGATCTGGCGCGCTTCACCCGGCTGGTACAGGACGCCGTTGGCTTCGACGCCAGCCGCGGCGACAGCGTCAGCGTGATCAATACCGCCTTCGTCGCCGACAGCTTCGGTGAAACCTTCGAGGAGATTCCGTTCTACTCGCAGCCCTGGTTCTGGGATGTCGTCAAGCAGGTGCTCGGCGTGCTGTTCATCCTGGTCCTGGTGTTCGGTGTACTGCGCCCGGTGCTCAAGAGCCTGACCAATCCGAACGCCGGTAAAGAACTGCAGGTGGCCGGCATGCCCGGTGAACTGGGCGAGGACGAAGGTCTGGATGGCGGCCTGACCAACGACAGGGTCAGCCTGAGCGGTCCGCAGAACATCCTGCTGCCAAGCCCCAGCGAGGGATATGAAGCCCAGCTGAACGCGATCAAGAACCTGGTGGCCGATGACCCGGGACGGGTAGCCCAGGTGGTGAAAGAGTGGATCAACGCCGATGAGTGACAATCGAGTTCCAGCCAAGCTCAACAAGGTCGACAAGGCTGCCATCCTGCTGCTCTCGCTGGGCGAGACCGATGCGGCGCAGGTGCTGCGCCACCTCGGTCCGAAAGAGGTCCAGCGCGTCGGTACGGCCATGGCGCAGATGCGCAACGTGCAGAAGGCACAGATCGAGCAGGTGATGAGCGAGTTCGTCGAGATCGTCGGCGACCAGACCAGTCTGGGCGTTGGCTCCGACGGCTACATCCGCAAGATGCTCACCCAGGCACTGGGCGAGGACAAGGCCGGCGGCCTGATCGATCGTATCCTGCTGGGCGGCAACACCAGCGGTCTGGACAGCCTGAAGTGGATGGAGCCGCGCGCCGTGGCCGATGTGATCCGCTACGAGCATCCACAGATCCAGGCCATCGTGGTGGCCTATCTCGATCCGGATCAGGCCGGCGAGGTGCTGTCCCACTTCGACCACAAGGTGCGCCTGGACATCGTGCTGCGCGTGTCTTCGTTGAATACCGTGCAGCCCGCCGCCCTGAAGGAATTGAACCTGATCCTGGAGAAGCAGTTCTCCGGCAGCACCAATACCAGCCGCGCCAGCCTGGGCGGCGTGAAGCGGGCGGCCGACATCATGAACTACCTGGACAGCTCCATCGAAGGTCAGCTCATGGACGCCATCCGCGAGGTGGACGAGGACCTGTCTAGCCAGATCGAAGACCTGATGTTCGTCTTCGACAATCTCGCCGAGGTCGACGACCGTGGCATCCAGGTGCTGCTGCGTGAGGTATCCTCCGACGTGCTGGTGATGGCGCTCAAAGGCGCCGACGACGGCATCAAGGAGAAGGTCTTCAAGAACATGTCCAAGCGCGCCGGTGAGCTGCTGCGCGACGATCTGGAGGCCAAAGGGCCGGTACGTGTCAGCGACGTGGAAAATGCCCAGAAGGAAATTCTCACCATCGCTCGTCGCATGGCCGAGGCCGGGGAAATTGTCCTGGGCTCCAAGGGCGGCGAAGAGATGATCTAACCAGGACAACACCTCACACATGGCGAAGGACAACCCCAGCGACCTCATTCGCGCGAAAGACGTCAGCCTGTTCGATCGCTGGTCGCTGCCCAGTTTCGACCCGCAGGGCGAGGAAGAGGAGCTGCCGTCAGCGCCCAGCGTGGAGGAAACGGTCGAAGAGTTGGCGCGTAGCGAGGACGTGCCGGTCGAGGAAGTCAAACCGCTGACGCTCGATGAACTCGAGGCGATTCGCCAGCAGGCCTATAACGAAGGCTTCGCCACTGGCGAGAAGGATGGCTTCCATGCGGGCCAGCTCAAGGCCCGGCAGGAGGCCGAGGCGTCTCTGGCGCCGCGGCTGCAGAGCCTGGAGCGGCTGATGGAGCAGCTGCTCGAACCGATCGCCGATCAGGACCGCAACCTCGAGCATGCCATGGTCACGCTGGTCAGCCACATGGCGCGTGAGGTGATCCAGCGCGATCTGCTGATCGACTCCAGCCAGATTCGCCAGGTGCTGCGCGAGGCGCTGAAGCTGCTGCCCATGGGTGCCAGCAACGTGCGCATTCACGTCAATCCGCAGGACTTCGAGCTGATCAAGGCGCTGCGCGAACGCCACGAGGAAAGCTGGCGCATCCTCGAGGACAGCAGTCTGTTGCCAGGCGGCTGCCATATCGAAACCGAGCACAGCCGTATCGATGCCAGCATCGAAACGCGCCTGACCCAGGCCATCAAGCAACTGTTCGAGCAGCAGCGGGAGAACGCCACCCATCCGCCGGCTGCCGACCTGAATGTCGATCTGGACGTGTCCGATGCGCCTTGAGCGGGTCAGTTTCGCCAAACGTTTCGAAACCTATGAAGCGGCGATCAAGCTGCCCAGCCAGCCGCTGCTTGAGGGCCGTCTGCTGCGCATGGTCGGCCTGACACTGGAGGCCGAGGGGCTGCGGGCGGCGGTCGGCAGCCGTTGCCTGGTGATCAACGACGACAGCTATCACCCGACCGAGGTCGAGGCCGAGGTGATGGGCTTCTCCAGCGGCAAGCTGTATCTGATGCCGGTCGGCAGCCTGGCCGGTATCGCGCCAGGGGCGCGGGTCGTGCCGCTGGTCAACACCGGACGCCTGCCCATGGGCATGTCCATGCTCGGTCGCGTGCTCGATGGCGCTGGGCGCGCCCTGGATGGCAAGGGCGGCATGCGCGCCGAGGATTGGGTGCCGATGGATGGTCCGGTGATCAACCCGCTCAAGCGCCATCCCATCAGCGAACCGCTGGATGTCGGCATCCGCAGCATCAATGGCCTGCTCACGGTCGGGCGCGGCCAGCGACTCGGGCTGTTCGCCGGCACGGGTGTCGGTAAGTCGGTGCTGCTGGGCATGATGACGCGCTTCACCGAGGCCGACATCATCGTCGTCGGGCTGATCGGTGAGCGTGGTCGCGAGGTAAAGGAATTCATCGAGAACATCCTCGGCGAAGAGAGCATCAAGCGCTCGGTGGTGGTCGCCTCGCCGGCCGACGATGCGCCGCTGATGCGTCTGCGCGCCGCGCAATACTGCACACGTATCGCCGAGTACTTTCGCGACAAGGGCAAGAACGTGCTGCTGCTGATGGACTCACTGACCCGCTACGCCCAGGCCCAGCGTGAAATCGCCCTGGCCATCGGCGAGCCGCCGGCAACCAAGGGTTATCCGCCGTCGGTATTCGCCAAGCTGCCCAGCCTGGTCGAGCGCGCCGGCAATGCCGAGCGGGGCGGGGGTTCCATCACCGCGTTCTATACCGTGCTCTCCGAGGGCGACGATCAACAAGACCCGATCGCCGATGCCGCGCGCGGTGTACTCGACGGCCATATCGTGCTGTCGCGTCGGCTGGCGGAGGAGGGCCATTACCCGGCCATCGACATCGAGGCTTCCATCAGCCGGGTGATGCCGCAGGTGGTAAGCGCCGAGCACGTTCGCGCTTCGCAGCGCTTCAAGCAGCTCTGGTCGCGTTACCAGCAGAGCCGCGATCTGATCAGCGTCGGCGCCTATGTGCCGGGTGGCGATCCGGAGACCGACATGGCCATTGCACGGCAGGCCGAAATGGTCAGCTACCTGCGTCAGGGGCTCGATGAAAGCGAGGGGCTGAGCCAGAGTGCCGCGCAATTGGCTGCGGTGTTCACCCCCCGGCAGGCGGGCTAATCGATGGCGGCCAGTCGGGCGGCGCGCCTGGCGCCGGTCATCGAGATGGCCGAGCGCGCCGAGCGCGACGCCGCGCGGTTGCTGGGGCAGGCACAGACCCAGCTGACGCAGGCCGAGGGCAAGCTGGCCGAACTCGAGCAGTACTTCCGCGACTATCAGCAACAGTGGATGCAGCAGGGCAGCCAGGGCGTATCCGGCCAGTGGCTGATGAACTACCAGCGCTTCCTGTCCCAGCTCGAGTCGGCCATCGGCCAGCAGCAGCGTAGTGTCAACTGGTATCGCGACAACCTGCTCAAGGTGCGCCAGCAGTGGCACCAGCGGCACGCGCGGGTGGAAGGCCTGAGCAAGCTCATCGAGAGCTATCAGCGCGAAGCCCGTATCGCGGCGGACAAGCGCGAACAGAAACTGCTCGACGAATTCGCCCAGCGTCTGGCCGGTCGTTCACGGGAACACTGAGCGGCACCGGCTCTGTTTCGCGGCAGCACGAGGCGGCTCCGGCGGGATTCGTGCTTGCCGCGCCGAGGCTTGAATGATAAATCTTCACCCGTTCAACGCGGCGGTCGCCGATCGGGTTATGAATAGCGGTTCGGTCCCGCCCTGTCAGTTCGCTGGCCTGGATCGCTGCCTTTTCAGCCGGTGTGCGGCTGCCCAACTCGCATAATCAACGATGGCTGCCAACGAAGCGGCCGTCGAGATGTTCCGGATCAGGGAGTGCCACATGACCATTACCTCGCAGCCTTCGGCAGATGGGCAGGAGCTGACCATAGCCATCAGCGGACGCTTCGACTTCAATGCGCATCAGGCCTTCCGCGACGCCTACCAGCGTCAGGACGTGAGCCCGCAGCGTTATGTGGTCAATCTGCAGGGCACCACCTACATGGACAGCTCGGCGCTGGGCATGCTGCTGCTGTTGCGCGACCATGCCGGCGGCGACGAAGCCGACATCCGCCTGCTGAACTGCAGCCCGGACGTACGCAAGATCCTCTCGGTTTCCAACTTCGAACAACTGTTCGTGATCGCCTGACATGCCCATGCGGCTGTCGATCCTCATCGCCGAGGACAGCCCGGTCGATCGGATGCTGCTGTCCACCATCGTCGGCAAGCAGGGGCACCGGGTGCTCACCGCCGCCGATGGTCTTGAAGCGGTACAGCTGTTCGAGCGCGAGAAGCCGCAGCTGGTGCTCATGGACGCGCTGATGCCGCTGATGGATGGCTTCGAGGCGGCCCGGCGCATCAAACAGTTGGCCGGCGATGAGCTGGTGCCGATCATCTTCCTGACTTCGCTGACCGAGCATCAGGCGCTGGTCAGTTGCCTTGAGGCAGGGGGTGACGACTTTATCGCCAAGCCGTACAACCCCATCATCCTCGAAGCCAAGATCCAGGCCATGCATCGCCTGCGCCGTCTGCAGGCCACCGTGCTCGAGCAGCGCGATCTGATCGCCCGGCGCAACCAGCAGCTGCTCGACGAGCATCGTGCGGCCAAGGCGATCTTCGACAAGGTCGCTCACGCCGGTTGCCTGAGTGCGCCGAACATCCGCTACCGGCAGTCCCCGCAGGCGCTGTTCAACGGCGATCTGCTGCTGGCGGCCCACGCGCCGGCTGGGCAGATGTTCGTGCTGCTCGGCGATTTCACCGGCCATGGCCTGCCGGCGGCGATCGGCGCGATGCCGCTGGCCGAAACCTTCTACGGCATGGCCGCCAAGGGCTATTCCAGCACCGACATCCTTCGCGAGATCAATGCCAAGCTCAAACAGATCCTCCCGGTGGAGATGTTCTGCTGCGCCACGCTGCTGGATATCGACGCCAAGCAGGGCACCCTGCGCGTGTGGAACGGCGGGCTGCCGGATGGCTACCTGATTTCGGCCGATGGCCGGCGTACCGCGCTGGTTTCCCGGCATCTACCGCTGGGCGTCGTCTCGGCTGAGAAGCTTGATGACAAGTTCGAACACTATCCTGTGGCGCCGGGCGATCGGCTTCTGCTGCTTTCCGATGGGGTCGTGGAGAGCCGCAATGCCGACGACGAGCTGTTCGGTGAGCAGCGGCTGCTGGCCGCCCTGGAAGCCAATCGGGATCCCGCGACGGTGTTCGACGAGATCGAACAGGCGCTCCTGGATTTCCATGGGCAGCCGCACGACGACCTCAGTCTGGTCGAGGTCGTGGTGAGCAGGGACGCGCTCCCTATGCCGCCGACTGTCTCGGCCACGGCGCATCGCTCCCGGCCAATGGACTGGTCGATCCGCGTCGAGCTGCGGGCCGAGAGCCTGCGCAACGGCAATCCACTGCCTTCGCTGCTGCAGATCCTGTTACAGGTCAACCAGCTGCGCTCGCGTGCCGGTGCCATCTACACGGTGCTGGGCGAGCTGTATTCCAACGCGCTGGAGCACGGGGTGCTGGGGCTGGACTCGTCCCTCAAGTGCGACGCCGAGGGCTTCAAGCGTTACTACGAGCAGCGCCAGCAACGCTTGCAGTCGCTGGTGGACGGGCATGTTCATCTCGAGCTGACGATCAAGACCGACAGCACAGGCGGTCGCCTGCGCATCTGCATCGACGACAGCGGTGCAGGGTTCGATGTCAAAAAGGCGCTGCAAGTCCAGCTCGGCACCGATCGTTTCAGTGGCAGGGGGCTGCATCTGGTACGCCGGCTGAGCGACGGATTCGACTGGCAGTCGGACGGGCGCGGGCTGAGCGTGGAGTTCGTCTGGCAGGCTGAGGCATAATCCACCGCTTTCGACTGGAGTGCCGCGGTGTCCAACGCTCATCTCGACAGCGCCGTGCTGGCCACGCTGCAGGATGTAATGGAGAGTGAGTATCCGGCGCTGCTGGATACCTTTCTCGCCGATTCCGAAGAGCGGGTTCGGCTGCTTCGCCAGGCATGTCAGGCTGACCAGGCCGAGGCGCTGCGCCGTGCCGCACACAGTTTCAAAGGCAGCTGCAGCAACATGGGTGCGACCCTGCTGGCCGAATTGTGTCAGGAGCTGGAAACCGCGGCTCGGGAGGAGCAGCTGGTCAGAGCGCCGGCGCTCATCGAGTCCATCGAGCGCGAGTTCGCCATCATCGGCATCCTGTTTCGTGCCGAGCGCCAGCGCTACGGCTGAGCGGCCAATTCTCTGACGCAGCCGCTCGTCGCCGGCCAGGCGATGCGGCCGAACCTGCCCGTCAAGCGCGCGGTTCAGCTTGTTCCGACAGGGCATCGCTACGCTGGCCCGGAACTTGCTCCGTTTCCCGCCACGATCCATCCGTAGCGGAATCTCCTCATGGCCGTTTCCCCCGACCTGTTGCTCAAATCCCCGACCGTCGATGCGCGACCCAAAGCCGCGACCAAGGCGCCTGATACGCCGCGCGACGGTCGGGACAACGGCAACGCCAGCTTTTCCGATGTCTACGCCAAGGAGCGCCAGGCCAAGCCGGTCGACCGACCCGCGCGCAACGATGGCGCTCGTGACAAGTCCGTCGAGGACAAGGGGCGGCAAGAGGCCGCCGGCGCAACCAGTGACGAAAAGCCGGCGGTTGCCGAGAGCGGCAATACCTTGCCTGCCGAAACAGTGACGGACGAGGCGCCCGACAGCGAGCTCGACCCATTGCTGCTGCTCGGTCTGGGCGCCCAGTTGGTGGCCGCGGAAGACGTACAGCCGGCGACGGATGCAGGCGGTGAGACGCTTCTGTCCGGCTTGCCGGTCGCGCAGCCGCCGATTGCTGCCGCCATCGATCAGACGATGGAGGAGACACTCTCTGCGGGGCTGCCGACGCTGGACGAAGCGTCGAGCGCGCTGCCGAAGGCCGTCCAGGCACAACCACAGAACCCGCTCGTGGACGCTCAGGCAAAGGCCGAAGTGGATGACGGTTTCGCCAGTCTATTGGCCGGCCAGTCCGCCGATACGCCTGAAGAGCCAGAGCTGGAGCTGGCAACCAAGGAGCTTCTGGAAAGCCTCGAGGGGCCGAAGGAGAGCCGCAGCTCGAGTTCCGCAGAGCCAGCTGCGGCTCGCCTGAACCCGTTGAGCCAGGCCATCGCCCAGCAGGTCCAGCAGCCGCAGCGACCGGCGCTGGTTCCTGGCCAGCCGGTGCAGATGCAGCAGGCCGGCTGGAGCGAGGCAGTGGTGGATCGGGTGATGTGGCTGTCCAGTCAGAACTTGAAGTCCGCCGAGATCCAGCTCGATCCGGCTGAGCTTGGTCGCATGGAAGTGCGGATCGATCTGACCAAGGATCAGGCCCAGGTGACATTCCTCAGCCCTCATGCCGGTGTGCGTGACGCCCTTGAAGGCCAGATGCAGCGCTTGCGCGAAATGTTCACCCAGCAGGGCATGAGCCTGATGGATGTCAACGTCTCCGATCAGTCCCTGGCCCGCGGCTGGCAGGGCGGTGGCGAGGGTGGTTCGTCCCGCGGCGGAGCTTCGGCAGAGGACGAAGAAGAACTGCAGGTCGGTGTCAGCGAGATCGCCAGCAACCGGGCCACGGGCGATCGTGGCCTGGTGGATTACTACGCCTAAGGCGCCCCCCGCCAATATCTTCCGACGCCGGCGCAGCCTCGAGGCTGGCGCCGGCCTGTCGCCGCCCGTCGTGCTTGTCGCTGTCCCGGGCCCGGCGCAGAGGTTGTCGTCTTCGATTTCCTGATACCTTGTCCGAGCCGCATTTGGCTGGCGCCCGTAGCCGTGCCGGTGAAAGGACGTTGGCACAGCTGTTGCTCCGAACTCGCAAAACCCACAACGAAACGCTGTTGATGACGGATATTTGGCATGGCAAAGAAACAGGCTCCCGCAGCGGTGCCGCCCACCGGGCCGGATGCGGCGCCAGCGGGCAAGGGGCGACTGAAACTCATCATCCTGATCGTGGTCGCCATGTTGGTGGCCGTAGGACTTTCCGTGGGCGGCACCCTGTACTTCATGAGCAAGGGCGACGATCTGGAAGGCAGCAAGACGCAGGAGGCGGCGACTACCGTTTCCGGCAAGCAGCCGGCCATCTACGAGGTGCTCATGCCGGCGTTCGTGGTCAACTTCAACCACAAGGGGCGGCAGCGCTACATGCAGGTGAGCATCGCTTTGATGTCGCGTGATCAGGCGGCACTGGATGCGCTCAAGGTGCACATGCCGCTGTTGCGCAATCGTCTGGTCATGCTGCTGTCCAGCCAGGATTTCGAGGCGTTGAAAACGCCGGTAGGCAAGGAGATGCTGCGTCAGCAGGCGACTGCCAGCGTGCAGGAGCTGGCGCAGAAGGAAATTGGCAAGCTTGCCATCGAGCAAGTGCTTTTCACCAACTTCGTATTGCAATAGAAGGCTGCCGCAGATGGCTGTTCAAGACCTGCTCTCGCAAGACGAGATCGATGCGCTCCTGCACGGGGTCGACGACGGTCTGGTGGATACCGAAAGCGATTCCGAGCCGGGGTCCATCAAGAGCTACGACCTGACCAGTCAGGACCGTATCGTGCGCGGGCGCATGCCCACGCTGGAGATGATCAACGAGCGTTTCGCCCGTTATACCCGCATCAGCATGTTCAACCTGTTGCGCCGCTCGGCCGATGTCTCGGTGGGCGGCGTCCAGGTGATGAAGTTCGGCGAGTACGTGCATTCGCTGTACGTGCCGACCAGCCTCAACCTGGTGAAGATGAAGCCGCTGCGTGGCACGGCATTGTTCATCCTCGACGCCAAGCTGGTATTCAAGCTGGTGGACAATTTCTTCGGAGGTGACGGGCGCCACGCCAAGATCGAGGGCCGCGAGTTCACCCCGACCGAGCTGCGCGTCGTGCGCATGGTGCTGGATCAGGCCTTTGCCGATCTGAAGGAAGCCTGGCACGCGGTGCTGGACGTCAACTTCGAGTACGTCAACTCGGAGGTGAACCCGGCGCTGGCCAACATCGTCAGCCCCAGCGAGGTGGTGGTGGTGTCCACCTTCCACATCGAGCTGGACAGTGGCGGCGGTGATCTGCACGTGACCATGCCCTATTCGATGATCGAGCCGATCCGCGAGATGCTCGATGCCGGTTTCCAGTCCGATGTCAGCGACCAGGACGAGCGCTGGGTCAAGGCTCTGCGCGAGGACATCCTGGACGTCAATGTTCCGCTGGGCGCGACGGTTGTGCGCCGCCAGCTCAAGCTGCGCGACATTCTCAACATGCAGCCCGGCGATGTGATTCCCGTGGAAATGCCGGAAGACATGATCATGCGCGCCAATGGCATGCCGGCCTTCAAGGTCAAGCTGGGTGCCCACAAGGGCAACCTGGCATTGCAGGTGCTGGAACCCGTGGTTCGCCCACGCTGAACCAGCCCTTTACTCAATTCGAGCCGATCGAGGATTAGCGATGGCAGACGAACGCGACACTACATCTCCCGAGGAACAGGCGCTGGCCGACGAGTGGGCAGCGGCCCTGGCCGAGGCGGGCGATGCCTCCCAGGACGATATCGATGCGCTGCTCAACCAAGGGCCGGCAGCGGCGGCGCCCGCCGCACCCGCGGCGCCGCGCGCGCCGCTGGAGGATTTTGCCAGTGCGCCGAAATCCAATGGTATGCAGCTGGGGCTGGACGGCCCGAACCTGGACGTCATCCTCGACATTCCCGTATCGATTTCGATGGAGGTCGGCAGTACCGAGATCAGCATCCGCAATCTGCTGCAGCTCAATCAGGGCTCGGTGGTGGAGCTCGATCGACTGGCCGGCGAGCCACTGGACGTACTGGTCAATGGGACGCTGATCGCCCACGGCGAAGTGGTGGTGGTCAACGAGAAGTTCGGTATCCGGCTGACCGATGTGATCAGCCCCACCGAACGCATCAAGAAGTTGCGCTGACATGCGTGGCCTGGCAATTCTGGCCGCGCTCGTGGCGCTTCCGGTGTGGGCGGCGGAGCCGGCAACGAGCATGAGCAGCGCGAGCATGGGCGCGCAGCTGAGCAAGCTGTTGCTCGGCCTGCTGCTGGTGATCGGTCTGATCTTCCTGCTGGCCTGGCTGCTGCGCCGTGTACAGCAGCTCAATCCGCGTGGCGCCCAGGTGATCAAGCTGGTCTCCAGTCAGGCGCTGGGGCCGCGTGAGCGGCTGGTGCTGGTGCAGGTCGGTGGTGAGCAGATTCTCGTCGGCCTGAGTGGCGGGCGCATCACGCCGCTGCATGTGATGCGCGAGCCGGTGCACCTGCCGGATGCCGAGCCGGCCAACCCTGAATTCGCCCAGCGTCTGATGGAGCTGCTCGGCAAGGATCACAAGGACAAGCCTTGATGTTGCGCATTCTGCTGCTGGCCACGCTGATGCTGGTCGGCCCTCTGGCCATGGCGCAGGAGCCTTCCGGCATCCTGGCGCAGGGCAACAATCCGCTGTCGATCCCGGCGATCACCCTGACCACCGATGCCGAGGGGCAGCAGGAGTATTCGGTCAGTCTGCAGATCCTGCTGATCATGACGGCGCTAAGCTTCATCCCGGCGTTCGTCATGCTGATGACCAGCTTCACCCGGATCATCATCGTCTTCTCGATCCTGCGTCAGGCGCTGGGGCTGCAACAGACGCCGTCGAACCAGATCCTCATCGGCCTGACGCTGTTCCTCACGCTGTTCATCATGGCGCCGGTGTTCGACCGGATTAACCAGGACGCGCTGCAGCCCTATCTGAGCGAGCAGATTCCGGCACAGGAGGCGATCGCCCGCGCCGAAGTACCGCTGAAGAACTTCATGCTGGCGCAGACCCGCGAGAGCGACCTGGAGCTATTCGTGCGGCTGTCGCAGCGCACCGACATCGCCTCGCCGGAAGCCGCACCGATGACCATCCTGGTCCCGGCGTTCGTGACCTCCGAGCTGAAAACAGCGTTCCAGATCGGTTTCATGATCTTCATTCCGTTCCTGATCATCGACATGGTGGTGGCCAGCGTGCTGATGGCGATGGGCATGATGATGCTGTCGCCGCTGATCATCTCGCTGCCGTTCAAGATCATGCTGTTCGTGCTGGTGGACGGCTGGGGGCTGATCATCGGCACCCTGGCCGGCAGCTTCGGCACGCTTTAGGGAAGGACGCAGATGACTCCAGAAGTGGCGGTGGACCTGTTTCGTGAAGGCCTCTGGATGACCGCGATGATCGTCGGCGTGCTGGTGGTGCCCAGCCTGCTGGTCGGTCTGGTGGTGGCGATGTTCCAGGCGGCGACGCAGATCAACGAGCAGACCCTGAGCTTTCTGCCGCGCCTGCTCGTCATGCTGTTGACGCTGATCTGGGCCGGCCCGTGGCTGGTGCGCGAGCTGATGGAGTACACCCAGAACCTCGTGCACAACATTCCGTTGTTGATCGGGTAGGCGCGTGCTTGAGCTGAGCAATGCGCAGATCGGCGGCTGGGTAGGGCAGTTCCTCCTGCCGCTGTTTCGCATCGCCGCGTTGCTGATGAGCATGCCGCTGATCGGCACCCAGCTGGTGCCGGTGCGCGTACGGTTGTATCTGGCGCTGGCCATCGCCCTGGTTCTGGTGCCGACCCTACCGCCGATGCCGGTGGTCGAATCCCTGAGCCTGGCTTCGCTGCTGCTGATCGCCGAACAGCTGCTGATCGGCGTGATGTTCGGTTTCGTCCTGCAGCTGTTCTTCCATGTCTTCATCGTCTCGGGTCAGCTGCTCGCCATGCAGATGGGCCTGGGCTTCGCCTCCATGGTCGACCCGGCCAACGGCATCTCGGTGCCGGTGCTCGGCCAGTTCTTCAACATGCTGGTGATCCTGCTGTTCCTCTCGGTCAACGGTCATCTGGTGGTGCTGGAGATCCTCGCCGAGAGCTTCGTCACCCTGCCGGTGGGGGGAGGTCTGTCGACCAATCACTTCTGGGAAGTGGCGGGCAAGCTGGGCTGGGTGCTGGGCGCCGGGTTGCTGCTGGTGCTGCCGGCGATCACCGCGCTGCTGGTGGTTAACCTGGCGTTCGGTCTGATGACCCGGGCCGCGCCGCAACTGAATATCTTCTCCATCGGTTTTCCGCTGACCCTGGTGCTCGGTCTGATCATCGTCTGGATCGGCATGGCCGATATCTTCGCGCAGTACCAGATATTCGTCAGCGAGGCGCTGATGATGCTGCGCGAGCTGGCGGGTGCGCGCTGATGAGCCGTGCCCTGCACCTGACGGAGGTCGCTCATGGCTGAGAGCGAAAGCGGCGCCGACAAAAGCGAGGAACCCACAGAGAAACGCCTGCGCGAATCCCGCGAGAAAGGGCAGCTGGCGCGTTCCCGCGAACTCAGTACGGTAGCGGTGACGTTGGGCGGCATCGGCGGGCTGCTGGCGTCCGGTGGCGGCCTGGCGCAAACCCTGATGGCGATGATGCAGGGCACCTTCGAACTCAGCCGGGAAACGCTGCTGGACGAGGGCGCCATGGTGCACCTGTTGATGGGCAGCGGGCTGATGGCGCTGGAGGCGATCATGCCGCTGTTGATCGCGCTGCTGATCGCGTCGATCGTCGGCCCGGTAGCGCTGGGTGGCTGGCTGTTTTCGGCCAAGGCGATGGCGCCCAAGGTCAGCCGGATGAACCCGGCCGCCGGCCTCAAGCGGATGTTCTCCACCAAGGCGCTGGTGGAGCTGCTCAAGGCGCTGGGCAAGTTCCTCGTCGTGCTCGGCGTTGCGCTGCTGGTGCTGTCGGCGTATCAGGATGACCTGCTGTCCATCGCCAAGCAGCCGCTGGACCTGGCCATCATGCACAGCGTCGAGATCGTCGGCTGGTGCGCCCTGTGGATGGCCTGCGGGCTGATCATCATCGCGGCGGTGGACGTGCCGTTCCAGCTTTGGGACAACAAGCAGAAGCTGATGATGACCAAGCAGGAGGTCAAGGACGAATACAAGGATTCCGAGGGCAAGCCTGAGGTCAAGTCGCGGATTCGCCAGCTGCAGCGCGAGGCTGCGCAGCGGCGCATGATGCAGGCGGTGCCCGAGGCCGACGTGGTGATCACCAACCCGACGCACTTCGCCGTCGCGCTGAAATACGACGGCGACAAGGGCGGTGCACCGCGGCTAGTGGCCAAGGGTGGCGACTTCGTGGCGCTGAAGATTCGTGAGATCGCCCAGGAGCACAAGGTGACGGTGCTGGAATCGCCGGCGCTGGCGCGGGCGGTGTATTACTCCACCGAACTGGACCAGGAAATCCCGGCTGGTCTCTACCTGGCGGTGGCGCAGGTGCTGGCGTACGTCTATCAGTTGCGTCAGTACCGCTCGGGCAAGGGACGCCGCCCCGACCCGTTGAACAATCTGCCGATTCCGCCCGACCTGCGTCGCGACGAGTGATCCGGCCAGGCGACTGGCGGCGTCGCCCGGCCACTGCGCTTATTCGATTACGCCGCAGGCGACACGTGCGCCGCCACCGCCCAGGGGCTGCGGATGGTCGGAGTGATTGTCGCCGCCCTGATGGACCATCAGCGCCAGGCCCTTGATGTCACCCAGGCTCTTCAGGCGCGGCGCCAGTACCGGCTGGCTGGCCTTGCCGTCGCTGTCTACGTAGAGCGCTGGCAGGTCGCCCATGTGGCCATCACCCCAGGGCTCGCCATGCTTGCCGGTGTTCTTCGGATCCCAGTGGCCGGCGGCGGCACCGGCGGCAGTCGGCTTGCCGTCTACCTCGGCCGGCTCGCAGCTGCCTTTGGCGTGGATATGAAAGCCGTGCAGGCCGGCCTGCAGCCCGGTCAGCTCGGGGCGAAACACCAGGCCGTACTCGCTGCTCTCGATCTTTACGCTGCCCACGGATTCGCCAATGCCCTGGGCGGTGACGGCGTTGACCTTGACGCTCAGGGTTTCCGCCTGGGCGGCGAGGGCGGTGCAGCCGGCCAGCGCGGCGATGATCCACTGTTTCATCTGAAAGCTCCTTTGCACGAACGGCGACGGGCTGTCGCCGGTTGCTAGTGTGACTGTCAGTTGGCGGTCGCGTTCGGCTGACTGCGCCTTCGCCCTACGACCGCCGGGCCGGCCGCTGGCGCGGACCGCAGCGCGACCGCGAAGTTGGACCCCTTCTTGCTATAACCCGGTCGGGACGCATGTCGCGTCAAGAATTCGTTCTGTATTCCGGGGTTTCTGTGGATCGCACGCAACTCATCAATATTCGCAACGGCCTGGCAGGCGCGGGGCGTGGCAATCTCGGCGTACCGCTGCTGTTGCTCGTGATGATGGGCATGATGATGCTGTCGGTACCGCCGTTCCTGCTGGACGTGCTGTTCACCTTCAACATCGCACTGTCGATCGTCGTGCTGCTGGTGAGTGTCTATGCGCTGCGCCCGCTGGATTTCGCGGTGTTCCCCACGGTACTGCTGGTGGCGACCCTGCTGCGTCTGGCGTTGAACGTGGCGTCTACGCGCGTGGTACTCATTCACGGTCATGACGGCGGCAGCGCGGCTGGTCATGTGATCGAGGCATTCGGCAATGTGGTGATCGGCGGCAACTACGTGGTCGGTGTGGTGGTGTTCGCCATCCTCATGATCATCAACTTCGTCGTGGTGACCAAGGGCGCCGGGCGCATCTCCGAGGTCAGCGCACGCTTCACTCTGGATGCCATGCCCGGCAAGCAGATGGCGATCGACGCCGACCTCAACGCCGGCCTGATCGACCAGGAAGAAGCCAAGAAGCGCCGCAGCGAGGTTTCCTCGGAGGCCGACTTCTACGGCTCCATGGACGGTGCTTCGAAATTCGTCCGCGGTGATGCGATCGCCGGCCTGCTGATTCTGTTCATCAACCTGATCGGTGGTATCGCCATCGGTATCGCGCAGCACCAGATGAGCTTCAGTGAGGCAGGCCAGGTCTATGCATTGCTGACCATTGGTGATGGTCTGGTCGCACAGATTCCTTCCCTTCTGCTGTCCACCGCAGCAGCCATCATGGTGACCCGCGTCACCAGTTCGGAGGACATGGGACAGCAGGTGCAGCGGCAGATGTTCGCCTCGCCCAAGGCGCTGGCGGTGTCGGCGGCGATCATGATTGCCATGGGCCTGGTGCCGGGCATGCCGCATTTCTCCTTTCTGAGTCTCGGGGCGGCTGCCGCCGCTGGCGCCTACTGGATCTGGCATCGGCAGAAGCAGGCGGTCAAGAAGACCGAGCAGGAAGTGCAGAAGCAGCAGGAGATGTTGCCGGCCCAGCGCGCGGCCGAGACCAAGGAGCTTGGCTGGGACGACGTGACTCCGGTGGACATGGTCGGTCTGGAAGTGGGTTATCGCCTGATTCCGCTGGTGGATCGCAACCAGGGTGGCCAGCTGTTGGCGCGCATCAAGGGCGTGCGCAAGAAGCTTTCGCAGGATCTGGGCTTTCTCATGCCGTCGGTGCATATCCGCGACAACCTCGACCTGCTGCCCAACGCCTATCGACTGACGCTGATGGGCGTGAGCCTGGCCGAAGCCGAGGTCTACCCGGATCGCGAGCTGGCGATCAACCCGGGGCACGTGTTCGGTCCGCTCAACGGTATCTCCGCCAAGGATCCGGCATTCGGGCTTGAGGCTGTCTGGATCGAAGCGAGCCAGCGCGACCAGGCGCAGTCGCTCGGCTATACCGTGGTGGATGCGAGTACCGTCATCGCCACGCACCTCAACCAGATTCTGCACAAGCATGCCCATGAGCTGCTCGGGCATGAAGAGGTCCAGCAGCTGCTGCAGCTGCTGGCCAAGAGTTCGCCCAAGCTGGCCGAGGAGCTGGCGCCGGGCATGGTGTCGCTTTCGACGCTGCTCAAGGTGCTGCAGGCGCTGCTGCAGGAGCAGGTGCCGATACGCGACATCCGCACCATCGCCGAGGCCATCGCTAACGTGGCCGCCAAGAGTCAAGATCCCGCCGCAATGGTGGCCGCAGTCCGTGTCGCGCTGTCGCGTGCAATCGTGCAAAACATTGTGGGACTAGAGCCGGAGCTCCCTGTGATCACCCTCGAGCCCCGGTTGGAACAGATCTTGCTCAATAGCTTGCAGAAGGCCAATCAGGGCTCCGACGACGGCATTTTGCTCGAGCCCGGAATGGCCGAAAAGCTGCAACGGTCCCTGGTAGAAGCGGCACAGCGTCAAGAAATGCTCGGCAAGCCAGCGATTCTGCTGGTGGCCGGCCCGATCAGGGCGATGCTGTCGCGATTTGCGCGTCTGGCGGTGCCGAACATCCATGTTCTGGCCTACCAGGAAATACCGGACAACAAGCAGGTCACCATCGTCTCGACGGTGGGCCAGAATTAACCGAGGGTGCAGGCCATGCAGGTCAAACGTTTCTTCGCCGCCGATATGCGCATCGCCATGAAGATGGTGCGTGACGAGCTGGGCGCCGATGCCGTGATCATCGGCAATCGCCGGGTCGCCGGCGGCGTCGAGCTGACGGCTGTCCTCGACTACCCGATGCAGTCCGCGCCGGCGGCAGCCAAGCCGAATGCTGCGCTGGAGGCCGAATTGCGCATGACGCAGTCGCGCCTGGCCAATGCCCATGCCGAACTGAGCGCCGCGCCGCAGGCGAAGATGCGGGATCGTCAACTGCTTGACGAGAAGTCGGCCGCTGCGGCGAGCAAGCCGCAACCTGCCGCAGTGGCCGAGCCGGCCGCTGCGGTGGACGCCCGCGCGATCGAGGCGATGTATTCGGAACTGCACGGCCTGCGCGAGCTGATCGAAGTGCAGCTCGGTTCGATCGCCTGGGGCCAGGAGCAGAGCCGCCGCCCGCAGCAGGCAGGCCTGTGGCGTCGCCTGCAGCGTCTGGGTCTGCCGGCCGAACTGTCGCGCAGCCTGCTGGACAAGGTCGCCGTCGTCACGGATGCGCGTCAGGCCTGGCGGATGGTGCTGGCGCATCTGGCGCAGGCCATCAAGGTCAGCAAGAACGAGCCGCTGGAAGAAGGCGGGGTGATTGCCCTGGTCGGGCCCGCGGGCGTCGGCAAGACCACCACGCTGGCCAAGCTCGCCGCTCGCTACGTGCTGAAGTACGGCGCGCAGAGCATCGCTCTGGCGAGCATGGACAACTACCGCATCGGCGCCCAGGAGCAGCTCAAGACGCTTGGCCGCATCCTCGACGTACCGGTGCTGCAGATCGACCCGAGCGAGCCCCTGAGCAAGTCGCTGGCTTCGCTGGCGCGCAAGCGGGTGATCCTGATCGACACTGCCGGCCTGCCCGCCAGCGATCCGACGCTGCGCATGCAGCTGCAGGCGCTTTCGGACAAGGGTGTCAAATCGAAGAATTACCTGGTGCTGGCGGCAACCAGCCAGAGCCAGGTGCTCAAGGCGGCATGGCACAATTATCGTCGTTGCGGCCTGGCGGGTTGTATTCTGACCAAGTTGGATGAGGCGGGCAGCCTCGGTGATGTGCTCGGGCTCACAATCAGCCAGCACTTGCCGATAGCCTACCTCGCGGACGGCCCGCGCATTCCGGACGACCTGCATCTGCCGCGTAGCCATCAGCTGGTGAGCCGTGCGGTGAGTTTGCAATCCGGCGAGGAGCCGAGCGAGGACACCATGGCCGATATGTTCGCCGGCTTGTACAACGGTTCGTCACGGCGGGCTGGATGATGTGGCGACAGCGGTACCAGAATGAATCAGATGCGTGCCCTGCGTGCGCATCGCCGGCCGAAAGGCCCCAGCAAGATATAGGCGTGTGAACATGGGTATGCACCCCGTACAGGTGATTGCGGTGACCGGCGGCAAGGGTGGCGTCGGCAAGACCAACGTGTCGGTCAATCTGGCGCTGGCGCTGGCCGATCTCGGCCGGCGTGTGGTATTGCTCGACGCCGACCTCGGCTTGGCCAACGTCGACGTGCTGCTGGGTCTGACCAGCAAGCGCACCCTGGCCGACGTAATCGCCGGCGAGTGCGATCTACGTGACGTGCTCATCCAGGGCCCGGGCGGCATCCGCATCGTGCCGGCTGCGTCCGGTACCCAGAGCATGGTGCAGCTGTCGTCCCTGCAGCACGCAGGGCTGATCCAGGCATTCAGCGAGATGGGCGACGAGATCGACGTGCTGATCATCGACACCGCGGCCGGTATCGGCGACTCGGTGGTCAGCTTCGTGCGCGCCGCGCAGGAGGTGCTGCTGGTGGTCACCGACGAGCCGACGTCGATCACGGACGCCTACGCGCTGATCAAGCTGCTCAATCGTGACTACGGCATCAGCCGCTTCCGCGTACTGGCCAACATGGCCCATGCGCCGCAAGAAGGTCGCAACCTGTTCGCCAAACTCACTAAGGTTACCGAACGCTTTCTCGATGTGGCGCTGCAGTACGTTGGCGCCGTGCCTTACGACGAGGCCGTGCGCAAGGCGGTACAGAAACAGCGTGCGGTCTACGAGGCCTATCCGCGCTCGAAATGCGCGCTGGCCTTCAAGGCCATCGCACAGAAGATCGATACCTGGCCGTTGCCCGCTACCCCGCGTGGCCATCTCGAGTTCTTCGTCGAGCGCCTCGTCAGTCCCGCTTCAGAAAGCCACGAATGACAGGTGCCGGATCCGCTATGTATTACAGCAAGGCTCAGGCAAAGGATGCGCAGTACCGCCTGATCGATCAGTACGCCCCGTTGGTCAAGCGAATCGCTTACCACCTGTTGGCGCGCCTGCCTGCCAGCGTGCAGGTGGACGATCTGATCCAGGCTGGAATGATCGGACTGCTGGAAGCAGCGAAGAAATACGACGCCGGCAAAGGTGCCAGTTTCGAAACCTACGCCGGTATCCGCATCCGCGGCACCATGCTCGACGAAATGCGCAAGGGGGACTGGGCGCCGCGCTCGGTGCACCGCAACTCGCGCATGGTCAGCGAGGCGATCCGCGCCATCGAGGCGAAAACCGGGCGTGACGCTAAAGATCACGAGGTTGCGGCCGAACTGGAGCTTAGCCTCGACGAGTACTACGCCATTCTCGGCGACACGCTGGGCAGCCGCCTCTTCAGCTTTGACGATCTGCTGCAGGAAGGCGAGCACGGCGAACTGCAGGAAGACGCGAGCAGCACCCATCCGGAACCGTTTCGCGATCTGGAGGACGAGCGTTTCCAGCAGGCGCTGGCCGATGCCATCGGCAATCTGCCCGAACGCGAGAAGCTGGTGCTGTCGCTGTATTACGGCGAAGAGTTGAACTTGAAGGAAATTGGTCAGGTGCTGGGAGTCAGCGAGTCGCGTGTGAGCCAGTTGCATAGCCAGTGTGCTGCGCGCTTGCGTGCACGCCTCGGCGAATGGCGCGCCAATTGACAATTGTTTGCGGTATGACGTGCTCGGTTTGCTGAGGCATTTTGGGACTTACGGAGGTCGACTTGGACAAGAACATGAAAATCCTCATCGTCGATGACTTCTCGACGATGAGACGAATCATCAAGAACCTCTTGCGTGATCTGGGGTTCACCAACACCGCCGAGGCGGACGACGGCACCACCGCACTGCCGATGCTGAAAAGCGGCAGCTTCGATTTCCTGGTCACCGACTGGAACATGCCGGGCATGAGCGGTATCGATCTGCTGCGCACAGTGCGCGCGGACGAGCGCCTCAAGCATCTGCCGGTACTGATGGTGACCGCCGAGGCGAAGCGCGATCAGATCATCGAAGCGGCCCAGGCCGGGGTCAATGGCTATGTGGTCAAACCCTTCACCGCCCAGGTGCTCAAGGAAAAGATCGAGAAGATCTTCGAGCGCGTCAACGGCTGAAGCAGTAACGCCGCGAGGGCACTATGACGCAAGCAGATCAAAGCCTGGCAGAGTTCGAAGCGACTCTGAAGGCCAATGCACCCCGCCTGATTGAAAGCCTGCAGCAAGGCCGCTTCGATGAAGCGACGCAGATGTTCAACGAGCTCAATCAGGTGCGCAACAACGGGCTCTATCAGGAAGTGGGCAAGCTCACGCGCGAGCTGCACAACGCCATCGTCAAGCTCGAGATGGACACCTGCGCCACGGGCGGCGACCCTTCACCGATCACCGATGCCACCGACCGTCTGTCCTACGTGGTGGAAATGACCGAGAAAGCCGCCAATCGCACCATGGACCTGGTCGAGGAATCGGCCCCGCTGGTGAACTATGTCAGCTACGAGGCTCAGAGCCTGACGGCCGATTGGCAGCGCTTCATGCGCCGCGACATGAATGCCGAGCAGTTCCGCGATCTGGTCAAGCGCATCGACCAGTATCTGCAGCGCAGCATGAACGATGGCAGCCAGCTTTCGCAGAATCTCAGCGAGATCATGCTGGCTCAGGACTTCCAGGATCTAACCGGCCAGGTGATCAAGCGGGTGACCCGACTGATCACTGAGCTTGAAAGCAACCTGCTCAATCTCGTCCTCATGGCGGGGCAGGTGGACCGCGTTGCCGGCATCCAGCACGACCGCGATGCCATGCGCGCCGAGCAAGAGAAGAAAAAACAAGAAAAAATGCCTTCCAACGGTGAAGGTCCGCAGATGCATGCCGATATGCGTGAAGACGTCGTTTCCGGCCAGGACGATGTCGATGATCTGCTTTCAAGCCTGGGCTTTTAGGGGAAGTGAATATGAGCTTCGACGCCGATGAAGAAATCCTCCAGGACTTCCTGGTAGAGGCCGGCGAGATTCTCGAACTATTGTCCGAGCAACTCGTGGAGCTGGAAAGCAGCCCCGATGACATGGCGTTGCTCAATGCGATTTTTCGCGGGTTCCACACGGTCAAGGGCGGTGCAGGCTTCCTTCAGCTTCATGAGCTGGTGGAGTGCTGCCATATCGCCGAAAACGTCTTCGACATCCTGCGCAAGGGTGAGCGTCGCGTCGATTCCGAACTGATGGATGTCGTTCTGCAGGCGCTGGACGCCGTGAACGAAATGTTCAGTCAGGTCCGCGAACGCGTCGAGCCGACGCCTGCCTCACCCGAGCTGCTGGCTGCGCTTGCGCGCCTCGCCGAGCCCGCTTCCGCCGATGCGGCGCCAGTCGTTCCGGCTGCCCCGCAGGTGGTCGCCGAGCCTGAGGCCGAGCCCGCTGGCGCCGATAGCGAGTTCGAGCAGTTGCTCGACGCGATCCAGCCGGCTGCGAGCGAGACGGCTGCGAGCGAGGCAGAACACGGCCCCGTTACCGACGAGATCACCGACGACGAATTCGAGTCGCTGCTCGATCAGTTGCATGGCAAGGGCCAGTTCTCGGCACCGGCTAGCGCCGCAGCGCCTGCGGTACCTGTTGCGCCAGATGCAGCCGCTGCAAAGACCGGTGATGAAATCACCGATGAGGAATTCGAAGCACTTCTCGACCAGCTGCACGGCAAGGGCAAGTTCGAGCCAGTCGGCTCGGTCGCCGGCTCGTCGGCCGAAGCGGCCGGCGCCGGGTCCGCCAAGGACAGTGCGCCCGCGGCGTCCAGCGACGAAATAACCGACGACGAGTTCGAAGCGCTGCTCGATCAGCTGCACGGCAAGGGCAAGTTCGAGCCGGCGGTCGCCGATGCGTCCCCGGCCGAGCCCGTTGCGGCAGCCCCGGCAAAGGCGGCACCCAAGGCGGAGCCCGCTCGTGCCGCTGCGCCAGCCAAGCCGGCCGCGGCAGCGAGCAAGGCGGCCGCTCCGGCACCGGCCGCGGCGGACAAGGCACCGGCCGAAGTCGAGACGACCGTGCGTGTGGATACCGCGCGCCTGGACGAGATCATGAACATGGTCGGCGAACTGGTGCTGGTCCGTAACCGCCTGGTGCGCCTGGGTTCCAATAGCGGCGACGAGGCGATGGCCAAGGCCGTTTCCAACCTCGACGTGGTCACCGCCGACCTGCAGAGCGCGGTGATGAAGACCCGCATGCAGCCGATCAAGAAAGTCTTCGGTCGCTTCCCGCGACTGGTTCGCGATCTGGCGCGCAGCCTGAAGAAAGAGATCAACCTGGAGCTGGTGGGCGAGGAAACCGACCTGGACAAGAACCTGGTCGAGGCCCTGGCCGATCCGCTGGTGCACCTGGTGCGCAACGCCGTCGACCACGGTATCGAGATGCCGGAGGAGCGCGAGGCCGCCGGCAAGCCGCGTACCGGTCGAGTGGTGCTGTCCGCCGAGCAGGAAGGCGACCATATCCTGCTGGTCATCAGTGATGACGGCAAGGGTATGGATGCCAACATCCTGCGTGCCAAGGCTGTGGAAAAGGGCATGCTGGAGAAGGATGCCGCAGACCGCCTGAGCGATCTGGAGTGCTACAACCTGATCTTCGCGCCGGGCTTTTCGACCAAGACCGAGATTTCCGACGTGTCCGGCCGCGGCGTCGGCATGGACGTGGTCAAGACCAAGATTTCTCAGCTCAACGGTACGGTCAACGTGTTCTCCACCAAGGGCCAGGGCTCGAAGGTGGTGATCAAGGTGCCGCTGACCCTGGCAATCATGCCGACGCTGATGGTGATGCTTGGCAACCAGGCGTTCGCCTTTCCGCTGGTCAACGTCAACGAGATCTTCCACCTGGACCTGTCGCGTACCAACGTCGTCGACGGTCAGGAAGTGGTGATCGTGCGCGACAAGGCGCTGCCGTTGTTCTACCTCAAGCGCTGGCTGGTCCATGACGCCGCTCAGGAAGAGCAGCGCGAAGGTCACGTGGTGATTCTCAGCGTCGGCAACCAGAGCATCGGCTTCGTCGTCGATCAGCTGGTCGGCCAGGAAGAGGTGGTCATCAAGCC
Organism: Stutzerimonas sp. Brlt_14; assembly: GCF_051948915.1. NCBI lineage: Bacteria > Pseudomonadati > Pseudomonadota > Gammaproteobacteria > Pseudomonadales > Pseudomonadaceae > Stutzerimonas > Stutzerimonas sp. Brlt_14. Next base: position 256,097 of record NZ_JAYJLM010000001.1, on the reverse strand, counting down.
GCTGGGCAAGATGCTGCAGGGTACGCCCGGCATGTCCGGCGCGACCATCACCGGCGATGGCCGCATCGCTCTGATTCTCGATGTGCCCAGCATGCTCAAGCGGTACGCGCGCAGGGTTTGATTCGGTCAGGCAGCGCCGCCTGTGCGGCGCTGTCGCTAGGAGTGATGTATGGCAGTCAAGGTCCTGGTCGTCGACGATTCCGGTTTCTTTCGCCGGCGTGTCTCGGAAATCCTTTCCTCTGATCCCAATATCCAGGTCGTCGGCACCGCCACCAACGGGCGCGAGGCGATCGATCAGGTGCTGGCGCTGAAGCCGGACGTCATCACCATGGATTACGAGATGCCGATGATGGACGGCATCACCGCGGTCCGGCAGATCATGCAGCGCTGTCCCACGCCGGTGCTGATGTTTTCCTCGCTGACGCACGAAGGCGCGCGGGTCACCCTCGATGCGCTGGATGCCGGCGCGGTGGATTATCTGCCGAAGAACTTCGAGGACATCTCGCGCAACCCGGACAAGGTCAAGCAGCTGCTGTGCGAAAAGGTGCATACCGTCTCGCGCAGTAACCGTCGCTACAGCACCTTCTGCTCTTCGAGCGTTGCTACGCCTTCGACTTCACCGCGTGGCACGGCTTCGGCGCTGCCCGCTTCGACTGCGCCTCGTGCGGGCAGCGCAGCGGCAACGCCTGCGCCTGCGGCCAGCCGCTCTCCCGCGCCCAAGCGCAAGGCCTACAAGCTGGTGGCGATCGGTACTTCCACCGGTGGCCCGGTGGCGCTGCAGCGTGTGCTGACCCAGCTGCCGGCCAACTTTCCCGCGCCGATCGTGCTGATCCAGCACATGCCGGCGGCTTTCACCAAGGCCTTCGCCGATCGCCTGGACAAGCTCTGCCGCATTCGCGTCAAGGAGGCCGAGGACGGCGATGTGCTGCGCCCAGGGCTCGCATTGCTGGCACCCGGCGGCAAACAGATGATGATCGACGGGCGCGGCGCCGTGCGCATCCTGCCCGGCGATGATCGCCTGAACTACAAGCCCTGTGTCGACGTGACCTTCGGCTCGGCGGCCAAGTCGTTCCACGACAAGGTGCTGGCGGTGGTGCTGACCGGCATGGGCGCCGATGGCCGTGAAGGCGCGCGTCTGCTCAAGCAGAGCGGCAGCCAGGTGTGGGCGCAGGATGAAGCCAGCTGCGTGATCTACGGCATGCCGATGGCGGTGGTGAAGGCCAACCTCAGCGACGCCGTGTACGGTCTGGATGACATCGGCCGCAATCTGGCCGAGGCCTGCATCTGATGGACGTACTCAGCCTTATCGGGCTGTTGCTTGCGTTCGTCGCCATCGTCGGGGGCAACTTTCTCGAGGGCGGCCATATCTCGGCGTTGCTCAACGGACCGGCAGCATTGATCGTGCTGGGCGGTACGCTGGGCGCGGTGTTGCTGCAGACGCCGATCGCGGTGTTCATGCGGGCGATGAGCATCGGCCGCTGGATCTTCTTTCCGCCGCGCATCGATCTGGCGCGCGGCATTCTCATGGTGACCACCTGGAGCAACACGGCACGCAAGGAGGGGCTGCTCGGCCTCGAGCCCGTCGCCGAGACCGAGCCCGATCCATACGCGCGCAAAGGCCTGCAACTGCTGGTCGACGGCGCCGAGCCGGAGGTGATCCGCAGCATTCTCGAGGTTGATCTCTATACCCAGGAGGGCCGCGACCTGCGTGCCGCCAAGGTCTACGAGAGCATGGGCGGCTACTCGCCGACCATCGGAATCATCGGTGCGGTGATGGGGCTGATCCATGTGATGGGCAACCTTGCCGATCCCAGTCAGCTGGGCAGCGGCATCGCCGTGGCGTTCGTTGCCACCATCTATGGCGTCGCCTTTGCCAACCTGCTGGTATTGCCGGTCGGCAACAAGCTCAAGAGCATCGTCCAGCGGCAGACGGCCTACCGCGAAATGCTGCTGGAGGGGGTCCTGTCGATCGCCGAGGGTGAGAACCCGCGCTCCATCGAGATGAAGCTGCAAGGCTTCATGGACTGAGCGCCATGGCCAGACGCAGAGCGCCGGAAGAGCACGAGAACCACGAACGTTGGCTGGTCTCGTATGCTGACTTCATCACCTTGCTGTTCGCCTTTTTCGTGGTGATGTATTCCATTTCCTCGATCAACGAAGGCAAGTACAAGATCCTCTCCGATTCGCTGGTCGGCGTGTTCAACCAGGTCGACCGTTCGGTCAAGCCCATTCCCATCGGTGAAGAGCGACCGCGCACCACCGAGCCCGACGTTTCGCAGGTCGAGGATCTCACCGGTCCCGGCTCCGGGGAGCCGACGCTCGATCCGCTGGAGCGCATCGCACAGAGCATGCGTGAGACATTCGGCGAGCTGATCGCCAATGACCAGCTGACGATTCGGGGCAACGAGCTGTGGATCGAGATAGAGCTCAGCTCCAGCCTGCTGTTTCCCAGCGGCGATGCGTTGCCCAACGATCAGGCGTTCCAGCTGATCGACAAGGTTGCCGGAATTCTGGCTCCGTTCGACAACCCGGTCCACGTCGAAGGCTTCACCGACAATCTGCCCATCAGTACCGACAAGTTTCCGACCAACTGGGAGCTGTCTGCCGCGCGTGCCGGCAGCGTGGTTCGGATGCTGGCGGCGCAGGGCGTCAATCCGTCCAGGTTGGCCGCGGTGGGGTATGGTGAGTTTCAGCCTGTGGCGGACAATGCGACTGCCGAGGGACGGGCGCGGAATCGCCGTGTGGTGCTGGTAGTGTCGCGCAATCTCGATGTGCGGCGCAGCGTGACCGGCGTAGGCAGCGGCAACGCCCGGCCGAACGAAGCCTTGCGTCGTGCTGGCACACAATCTGCACCAGCCGGGTCCATGTAAGCGCTTCCGGGCGCAGTCGTCAAAACACCGTCGCTCTGCCATTTTCAGGCGGAGCCGTTCCGGTCCATTCGCCGGGTGGATAAGCAATGAGAGTCTGGGCTGTAGCCAATCAAAAGGGTGGAGTGGGCAAGACCACCACGTCGGTCGCGCTGGCAGGTCTGCTGGCGGACTCCGGTAAACGGGTCGTGGTGCTGGATCTGGACCCGCATGGTTCGATGACCAGCTATTTCGGCCACGATCCCGACAATCTGGAGCACAGCGTGTTCGACCTGTTCCAGCATCAGGGGACCGTTCCGGAGGGGCTGCCCTGGCAGTTACTGCTGGCCACCAGCCACGAGCGCATCTCGCTGATGCCGTCGAGCACCGTGCTGGCGACACTGGAGCGCCAGTCCCCGGGGCAGAACGGTCTCGGGCTGGTGATCGCCAAGAGCCTTTCCCAGCTCTGGCAGGATTTCGATTACGCGATCATCGACAGCCCGCCACTGCTTGGCGTGCTGATGGTCAATGCCCTGGCGGCGAGCCAGCAGCTGGTGATTCCGGTACAGACCGAGTTCTTGGCGATGAAGGGGCTGGAGCGGATGGTCAGCACGCTGGCGATGATCAACCGGTCACGCAAGCAGGCGCTGCCGTACACCATCGTGCCGACGCTGTTCGATCGCCGGACCCAGGCGTCGATGAACACGCTCAAGGTGCTGCGTGCCGGTTATGCCGATCACCTGTGGCCGGCCTTCATACCGGTCGATACTCGCCTGCGCGATGCCAGCCGCGCCGGCCTGACGCCGTCGCAGTTCGATCCGGCCAGCCGGGCGGTGATTGCCTATCGTGCCCTGCTCAAGCATCTGCTGGCGTCGCAAGCCTCACCGCAGGTGGCATGAATGGCATGCCGCTCGGCGGCTGATGGCTCAAGTTTGTCGGGCACATGGCCGATAGCCTGTTCAGATTCTCATCACGAGTTCGCTCCATGAACCGCACCGTTCTCACCGAAACCCGATCCCAGCAGGCGCTGCAGTCCTATCTCGATGGGCTGCTGCAGGATGCTGCCATCGAGCTGGCGGATTCGGTCAGTCAGGATGAATTCAAGGCCGCGGTGCTCGAGGAGCAGCTGCGCGATATCCGGCAAAGCCAACCTCCGCGGCTGGAAATCGTGCCGTCCGCGCTGCCGGTTGCCGTCCCCGAGACGGTTCCTGTCGCTCCGCCCCTGGTCGTTGCCGAAGCAGTAGCGGCGCCAGCGGCCCCCGAACCGGTCGTAGAAGTGCTGGTCGCACCGCCGCCTGCCAGCGAGCCGCTGGAGGTTCCGGCACAAGCACATCCGGGTTGGGGTGATGAGCCCTTCGAGTGCCTGCTGTTCGATGTCGCCGGGCTCACGCTGGCGGTGCCGCTGGTGTGTCTGGGTTCCATCTATCCGCTGGCAGGGCAGGAACTGACTCCGCTGTTCGGTCAGCCCAGCTGGTTTCTTGGCATACTGCCGAGCCAGGCGGGCAATCTCAAAGTACTGGATACCGCGCGTTGGGTGATGCCGGACCGTTATCGCGACGATTTTCGTGAGGGCCTGCAGTACGTGATCTCTGTCCAGGGCTACGAGTGGGGGCTGGCGGTGCACCAGGTGAGCCGCTCGATTCGCCTGGACCCTAGCGAGGTGAAGTGGCGCACCCAGCGTCATCAGCGCCCCTGGCTGGCCGGCACGGTGATCGAACACATGTGCGCACTGGTCGACGTGACTGCGCTGGCCGAGCTGATTGCCAGCGGTGCGGTCAAGCATATGCACGACGCGGCGAAGCCGAAAACACATTGACACAACCAACGAGGGGGCCGTGCTTTGCGCGGCCCCACGATAGAATCGACCGCCAAAGCGGTAACTAGAGAAGGTGGGACTATGAAGATGACGTCTGCGCAGGGTTCCGAAGATCCTGTTCTGCAATGGGTGACCTTCCGTCTGGACAACGAGACGTATGGCATCAACGTGATGCAGGTTCAGGAAGTGTTGCGCTATACCGAGATCGCTCCGGTGCCGGGTGCACCTAGCTATGTGCTGGGCATCATCAACCTGCGCGGAAACGTGGTCACGGTCATCGATACCCGCCAGCGCTTCGGTCTGGAGCCGGCGCCGGTGTCGGACAACACCCGCATCGTGATCATCGAAGCCGACCGCCAGGTCATCGGCATCATGGTCGATAGCGTTGCCGAGGTGGTCTACCTCCGCCAGTCCGAGATCGAAACCGCGCCGAACGTGGGCAACGACGAATCCGCCAAGTTCATTCAGGGCGTTTGCAACAAGAACGGCGAGCTGCTGATTCTGGTCGAACTCGACAAGATGATGAGCGAAGAAGAATGGGCCGAGCTTGAGAGCATCTGATACATGCTGATCGCGTCGCTGGTCGCATCGCTGGTTGCGCTGGCCTTCTGCTGTCTGGGACTGCTGGGGTTCTGCCTGTGGCTGCTCAGACGGCAGCGCCTGCTGGCCGAGCAACAGCAGCAGCGTGACGCCAGCAGGGACAAGCGAATCAAGGAGCTGAGCAGCCGTCTGGATGCCTATCTGGAGGGCAGCCTGCGCATGGGCGACGAGCTACGCGAACTGAGCCGTACCGTTGCCCCGTTGCCGGACAAGCTCACTCAGCTGGAGCAGCGCGATCCCAACAACTTCGCGCTGTCCCAGGCCGCCAAGCTGGTCGGCATGGGCGCCAGCATCGACGACCTGACCCAGTCCTGTGGGCTGTCGCAGTCCGAAGCCGAGCTGATGAGCAAGCTGCACAAGGCCCGTCAGAAGCCCTGATCCCGGCTGATCGAGCCCCTTGTCGGCCTGATCGGAACCTCCTGAATCCCCCATATTCCAACACCGTATCGGCTTGGCTTAGCTGAGCGCATCCATGTCCCGGCCTGGGACGAGGAGGGCAAAGATGCGGCGCATACTGGTTGTGCTGTTGGTCGTGGTTTCGTTTGGCGCGCATGCTGCCGAGGCCCCGGACAATGTCGACGGGGCGATGACCGTCAACGTCTTTCAGGCCAAGCGACTGCACGAGCTGGGCGCAGTGTTCATTGACGTCCGTGCTGATCGGGAATGGCTGTGGGGACATGTGGAAGGCGCCGTACATTTCGATCTAGCCAGTGACTTCGTGAGCCTGGCCGGGCCGGAATGGCCCCGCGAGCTGCCGCTGGTGATCTACTGCGACAGCGAAGTCTGCCCGCGCAGCGCGGAAGCGGCGCGCATGGCTGTCAGCTGGGGCTACACACGGGTGTTCTACTTCCGCTCGGGCTATTTTGCCTGGCAGCTGCACGATTTCCCGCAGGTCACCGGAGAAGACCGGGCGGCCGCCACGCTCAATGCCCAGGCCCACTGAGCAGCGGCAGGTTCGCCGTAGAACCGGAGTCGGACGCTGCCTGAAAGCCGGGTGGGCACTTGCCCTTGAGGTACCAGGCGAACGCGATGATCTCGGCGATGGTCCGGTACAGGGCCTCGGGAATCTCGTCGCCCAGCTCCAGTCTCGCCAGCAGTTTTACCAGGTCGGCGTTCTCGTAGATCGGCACTTCATGTTCCCGAGCGATCGCAAGAATCGCCTCGGCCAACTCATCGTCACCCTTGGCGCTGAGGCTCGGCGCGTTGACGCCGTCGTAGCTCAGGGCGATGGCTTGGCGCGGCTGCTTGTCTGTCATGCTTTTTCGTCCACGAAACGTTGTTCCAGCGTGGTGCTGGGACCCTGCGGCGGTGTGCCCTGGCGGCAGCTCAGTTCGCCTACGCTCAGCCCGGCCGCTTGCAAGCGCTCGCGCAGATGAGCTAGTTCCTTGGCGACCAGCTGGGCGGTGGCGCTGCGCTCGGCCCAGAGCTGGCTGGACAGCGTTCCGCGCGTCAATTGGGCCTGAACCTGCAACGGCCCGAGCGGAGCGACGTCGAACGCCAGTTCGATCTTCCACAGCGGATCGCCGCGCTCCTTTTCCTGTCGTTTCGGCTGGTCTTCGCGCTGCAGCTTGATCTGCAGTGGCACGATGTCGCGGTGGTCCCGCATCGGCAATTCCAGCTGCCAGGTGGTGACCATAGTGCCGTCGGGCCCGACCTGTGTCTGCGCCAGGCTGGAAAGCTGGTGGGTCTGGAGCCTCGATACGGCAGCGGCAGCGAGCTTGAGCAGCATTTCCAGATCGGCTTCTTCCTCGAGACCGGGCGGTAACCTGGCCGGCAGCGGAAAGCCGAGCGCGAGCTGACGCGGACTGTTCTGCGCCAGCGAGCCCAGCGCTTGCCGCGCGAAGGCAGGCAGTGCCTGGCCGATGGCGCCGGCCTGCGCTCCCCCCAATGGCGTACTACCCGGCAGATTGGGCATCTGCGCCAGCAGGCGCAGCAGTCCGGCCTTGAGGTCGCCTTGCAGCCCATCGGTATGGCCGGCAAGCAGGCGGGCCTCCAGGAACACGCCGCTCCGAGCCAGCGCTGCTGCCAGCGCCTTGGCGTCGCCCAACTGCTGCATCTCGGGAATCAGCCCGAGCAGCTTCTCCGCTGCGCCGCGCAGCCCTTCCGGGAGCGCGCCCGGCGCGCCCTGCAGCGCCCTGAACAATCCTTCCAGCGAAGCCTGTCGGTTCTGCTGCGCGCCCAGTTGCTCACCGACATGCAGTTGATCGAGCCGACCGCTCAGTGGCAGAAACGCCAGGGACTGGCTGTCCTTGACCTGCGCCGTCAAAAGACTGCCGAGCGCCAGCGGGTTGGCCGATTCGATGCTGAGTTTCTGCCCGGCAACGGGTGAGTTGAGCAGGCTGACAACGATCTTGAAAGACGTTTGCCCGTCCTCCGTGCGCTGCTGGCTGGTCGCCACGACGCGGCCCTGGATCACGCTGCCTACCGGAAGCTGCTGCAGATCGATCATCGAGGCCGGCTGACGTCCGGCCGCTTGCGGCGTGGCCAGCAGACGGGTATCGGACAATGCGGTGACGACCAGCGCCGTGCCGGGCGCGGCGGGTTTGTTGCTGCTGACTTCTACCGTGGCCTGGCGTCCGCTGCCCATGGTCAGGCGCAACACCAGGCGGAACGCTTCGGCGGCCTCCCGGATGCTGACCACTTCGGCTTCGATCTGCTCGCCAGCTGCCAGCAGGTTCTGCATCGGTTGCAGCACCTTGAGGGCGAGATCCTGTGCCGCTACAGCCGGACGTGTCGCGCTGGTCGGGGGCAGGGCAGTGGTACTCTTGATCTCGGTCATCTTTCCTCAAATGCTCTTACAACCTTTCGCGTTTGCGGCCCTCGGCACCTGGGGTTGCCATGTATAATTCCGCCCGCCTGGCCCTGATGCCTGAGTATAGCGGCCGGGCCTTTTTCATCTTGAGGTGTCGCCAGCCGTGTCAACTCCCTTTCTCGAAGCTGTAGCGCTCGCCTGCGAGCGGGATTGGCGGCTGTTATTCGACAAGCTCGATCTCCGTCTCGAGCGCGGCGAGATGCTGCAGATATCGGGCCCCAACGGCAGCGGCAAGACCAGCCTGCTACGCCTGCTTTCCGGTTTGATGCAGCCGACCTCCGGCGAGGTGCGGCTCCAGGGGCAGCCGCTGGATGCCCAGCGTGGCGAATTGGCGCGCAACCTGTTGTGGATCGGTCATGCAGCCGGAATCAAGGGGCTGCTGACTGCGGAAGAAAATCTCACCTGGCTCTGCGCTCTGCATCAACCCGCGGGCCGCGACGCGATCTGGCAAGCCCTTGCCGAGGTAGGACTGCGGGGCTTCGAAGACGTCCCCTGTCACACCCTGTCCGCCGGTCAGCAGCGTCGCGTCGGCCTGGCACGGTTGTATCTCTCGCCGCCGCCTTTGTGGATCCTCGATGAACCCTTCACCGCGCTCGACAAGCATGGCGTGGCGCAGTTGGAACGGCATCTGGCAGCCCATTGCGAGCAGGGCGGGCTGGTCGTGCTGACCACCCACCACAGCCTGACGGAGAAGCCCATCGGCTATCGTGAGCTGGATCTGGGGCAGCGGGCCGCATGAGCAGCGTCTTCACTCTCCTACTGGCGCGCGAGACTCGCCTGTTGTTCCGCCGCCCAGCCGAACTGGCCAACCCGCTGGTCTTCTTCGCCATCGTCATCGCGCTGTTTCCTCTGGCGGTCGGGCCGGAAACGCAATTGCTGCAGACGATTTCGCCGGGACTGGTATGGGTTGCCGCCCTGCTTGCGGTTCTGCTTTCGCTGGATGGCCTGTTCCGCAGCGATTTCGAGGATGGTTCCCTGGAGCAGTGGGTCGTTTCGCCGCACCCGCTCGCGCTTCTGGTGCTCGCCAAGGTGCTGGCACACTGGGCATTTTCCGGCTTGGCGTTGGTCTTGCTGGCGCCCCTGCTGGGGTTGATGCTCGGCCTCCCGATGGGGACCATCCCGGTGTTGCTGGTATCGCTGCTGCTGGGAACGCCGATCCTCAGCCTGCTCGGTGCGGTCGGTGCGGCGCTTACGGTTGGGCTCAAGCGCGGCGGTTTGCTGCTGGCGCTGCTGATCCTGCCGCTCTACATCCCGGTACTGATCCTTGGCAGTGGTGCACTGCAGGCGGCGCTGCAAGGCCTGCCGGCGGTCGGACACCTGCTCTGGCTGGCCAGCCTGACCGCGTTGGCCGTTACTCTTGCACCCTTTGCGATAGCTGCCGGGCTGAAGATCAGCGTCGGCGAATAGCGATACCAGATGGCCGGCATGTGCCGGTCGATGTAACGAATTTCGAGGCCTGATCCATCAGGGCCTCGCTGGACGACGAGTCATCCGATGAACTGGACATGGTTTCACAAGCTGGGCTCACCGAAGTGGTTCTACGAGATCAGCGGGCGTTGGTTGCCCTGGCTGGCCTGGGCAGCCGTGTTGCTGGTCAGCGTCGGCGTGGTCTGGGGCCTGGCGTTCGCTCCCGAGGACTACCAGCAGGGCAACAGCTTCCGGATCATCTACATTCATGTCCCCGCCGCATTCCTGGCCCAGTCCATCTACGTGATGCTCGCCGTCGCCGGCGTGGTGGGACTGGTCTGGAAGATGAAGCTGGCTGACGTTGCGCTGCAGCAGGCGGCGCCGATCGGCGCGTGGATGACTTTCATCGCACTGCTCACCGGCGCGGTCTGGGGCAAACCGACCTGGGGCGCCTGGTGGGTGTGGGACGCGCGGCTGACCTCGATGCTGATCCTACTGTTCCTGTACTTCGGCATCATTGCGCTGGGCCAGGCAATCAGTAACCGTGACAGCGCGGCCAAGGCCTGTGCGGTGCTGGCGATCGTCGGCGTAGTGAATATCCCGATCATCAAGTACTCGGTGGAGTGGTGGAACACGCTGCACCAGCCAGCGACCTTCAAGGTGACCGAGAAACCGGCCATGCCGATGGAGATGTGGCTGCCGCTGCTGGTGATGGTGATCGGCTTCTATTGCTTCTTCACCGCGGTGCTGCTGATGCGCATGCGCTTGGAAGTGCTGCGCCGCGAGTCGCGTGCAAGCTGGGTGAAGGACGAGGTCAAGGCTCTGGTGGGAAATAACTCGTGAACTTTTCATCCTTCGCCGATTTCATCGCCATGGGCAATCATGGCGTGTACGTCTGGACCGCATACGGCATCAGCCTGGCGGTGCTGATTCTCAACGTTGCGCTGCCCGTACTGGCGCGTCGGCGTTACCTGCAAGATGAGGCGCGTCGTTTGCGCCGGGAGGAGTCGAAGTGAATCCGGTGCGCAAGAAGCGTCTTTTCATCGTCCTGGCGATTCTCGCCGGTGTCGGTATCGCCGTGGCGCTGGCGTTGTCCGCCCTGCAGCAGAACATCAACCTGTTCTACACGCCGTCCCAGATCGCTGCCGGCGAAGCGCCGGAGGGCACCCGAATCCGCGCAGGCGGGCTGGTGGAAGAGGGTTCGGTCAAGCGCACCAACGATTCGCTCAGCGTCGCTTTCCGTGTCACCGATGGCGCCCAGGCGATCACCATCACCTATCAAGGCATCCTCCCGGATCTGTTCCGTGAAGGGCAGGGTATCGTCGCACTGGGCCGGGTCAACGCCGACGGCGTGCTGGTCGCCGACGAGGTCCTGGCCAAGCACGATGAGAACTACATGCCGCCGGAAGTGACCCAGGCGCTGGAGAAGAGCGGCATGATGAAGCATTACGAGGGCGGCAAGCAGGAGTACGCGAAATGATTCCGGAGCTCGGCCATCTGGCAATGATTCTGGCCCTGTGCCTGGCCGTGGTCCAGGCCACGCTGCCGCTGATCGGTGCCTGGCGCGGTGACCGGCAATGGATGGGCCTGGCGCAGCCGGCGGCCTGGGGGCAGTTCGCGTTTCTCGGTTTCTCCTTTGCCTGCCTGACCTACGCCTTCATGGTCGACGATTTCTCCGTCGCCTATGTGGCGCACAACTCCAACAGCGCCTTGCCCTGGTACTACAAGTTCAGTGCCGTGTGGGGTGCCCACGAAGGTTCGCTGCTGCTGTGGGCCTTCATTCTCGCCGGCTGGACCTTCGCGGTGGCGATCTTCTCCCGGCAGCTGCCGGAAGACATGTTGGCGCGCGTGCTCGGTGTGATGGGCCTGATCAGTATCGGTTTCCTGCTGTTCCTGATCGTCACCTCCAACCCGTTCGAGCGGTTGCTGCCGCAGGTGCCGATGGATGGCCGGGATCTCAACCCGCTACTGCAGGACTTCGGTCTGATCGTGCATCCCCCGATGCTCTACATGGGGTACGTCGGCTTCTCGGTTGCCTTCGCCTTCGCTATCGCCGCGCTGCTCGGCGGGCGTCTGGATGCCGCCTGGGCGCGCTGGTCCCGTCCATGGACGCTGGTGGCCTGGGCGTTCCTCGGTCTGGGCATCGCGCTGGGTTCCTGGTGGGCCTATTACGAGCTCGGCTGGGGTGGCTGGTGGTTCTGGGACCCGGTGGAAAATGCCTCGTTCATGCCCTGGCTGGTCGGTACCGCGTTGATCCACTCGCTGGCCGTCACGGAGAAACGCGGCGTCTTCAAGAGCTGGACGGTGCTGCTGGCGATCGCGGCCTTCTCGTTGAGCCTGCTCGGCACCTTCCTCGTCCGCTCCGGTGTACTCACTTCCGTTCACGCCTTCGCTACCGATCCCGAGCGCGGCGTGTTCATCCTGGTGTTCCTGCTGATGGTGGTCGGTGGCTCGCTGACCCTGTTCGCCCTGCGCGCGCCGGTGGTCAAGAGTCAGGTCGGCTTCGGCCTCTGGTCGCGCGAAACCCTGCTGCTGGTCAATAACCTGCTGCTCGTCGTGGCGACCGCGATGATCCTGCTGGGTACGCTGTATCCGCTGCTGCTGGATGCCCTGTCTGGCGCCAAGCTGTCGGTCGGGCCGCCGTACTTCAACGCCATGTTCGTGCCGTTGATGGCCGCGCTGATGCTTACGCTGGGTGTCGGGATCATGGTGCGCTGGAAGGACACGCCGGTGAAGTGGTTGCTCGGCATGCTCACGCCGGTGCTGATTACCAGCGTGGTACTCGGCGGGCTCGGCTCGCTGCTGTTCGGTGACTTCAACTGGGCCGTGCTCGCGGTATCCCTGCTGGCGGCATGGGTGGTCATCGCCAGCGTCCGCGATCTGCTCGACAAGACCCGCCACAAGGGCCTGTTGAAGGGGGCACGGAGCCTTGCACCGAGTTATTGGGGCATGCACCTGGCGCACCTGGGCCTCGCTGTCTGTGCGATCGGTGTGGTGTTGACCAGCCATCAGAGCTCCGAGCGTGACCTGCGCCTGGCGCCGGGCGAGTCGCTGTCGCTGGGTGGTTACGAGTTCGTCTTCGAGGGGGCGGTGCACCACGAGGGGCCGAACTTCACCTCGGACAAGGCCACCATCCGGGTTTTCGACGGTGACAAGCAGATCGCCACCCTGCATCCGGAGAAGCGCCTGTACACCGTGCAGCAGATGCCGATGACCGAGGCGGGCATCGACGCCGGCTTCACTCGCGACCTCTATGTGGCCCTCGGCGAGCCGCTGGGCGACGGTGCCTGGGCAGTGCGCGTGCATATCAAGCCGTTCGTGCGCTGGATCTGGTTGGGTGCGCTGATGATGGGCCTGGGCGGTGCCCTGGCCGCCAGTGATCGTCGTTATCGTGTCAAGGTAAAGACCCGCGTGCGCGAAGCATTGGGTATGGCGGCGCAAGGAGCCTGATGTGAAAAGACTGCTGATGTTGCTGCCACTGGCGATTTTTCTGGTGGTGGCAGTGTTCCTCTACCGGGGGCTTTTTCTCGATCCGTCCGAGCTGCCTTCGGCGCTGATCGGCAAGCCGCTGCCCGCGTTCTCGCTGCCCTCGGTGGAAGATGAGCAGCGCCTGATCACCGACGCAGATCTCAAGGGCAAACCCGCACTGGTCAACGTGTGGGCAACCTGGTGTGTCGCCTGCAAGGTCGAACACCCGGTACTCAATCGCCTGGCCGCGCAGGGCGTGGTCATCCATGGCGTCAACTACAAGGATGACAACGCAGCGGCGCAGAAATGGCTGAAGGAATTTCACGATCCTTACCAGCTGAACATTCGTGACGAGCGCGGCAGCCTGGGCCTGGACTTGGGCGTATACGGCGCGCCCGAGACCTTCTTGGTCGACAAGCAGGGCGTCATCCGTCACAAGTTCGTCGGCGTGATCGATGATCGTGTCTGGCGCGAGCAGCTCGCAGCGCTCTATCAGGAGTTGGTGGACGAATGAAACGATTGATCCACGCTGCGCTGCTGGGGCTGTTCCTGGTTTCCACGGCCCAGGCAGCGATCGACACCTACGAGTTTCGCGATGAGGCCGAACGCGAGCGCTACCGGACGTTGACCGAAGAGCTGCGTTGTCCGAAGTGCCAGAACCAGAACATCGCCGATTCCAACGCGCCCATCGCGATGGATCTGCGCCAGGAAATCTTCCGCATGCTGGAGGAGGGGCAGAGCAACGACCAGATCGTCGATTACCTGGTGGACCGTTATGGCGACTTCGTTCGTTACAACCCGCCGGTGAATGCGAAGACCCTGCTGCTCTGGTACGGCCCGGCGGGCCTGCTGGTGCTGGGCTTCGGTGTGCTGGCCGTGATCCTGGTACGTCGCCGCCGCGTCGAGAAGGCGCCTGCATCGAACACCCTTTCCGAGACCGAGCGCGAGCGTCTCGCCAAGCTGCTGGATAAAAAAGACTCATGACCGATTTCTGGATAGCCGCCAGCGCTCTGCTGCTGGTGGCGCTGGCCTTCCTGCTGCTCCCCATCCTGCGTGGTCGTCGCGCCCAGGCCGAAGAAGACCGTACGGCGCTCAACGTTGCGCTCTACGAGGAGCGCCTGGCTGAACTCACCGCCCAGCACGCGGCGGGAACACTGAGCGATGCCCAACTCGAGGCGGGGCGCGCGGACGCGGCACGCGAGTTGTTGGAAGACACTGAAAACAGCGACAGCCCCAAAATCGCCAAGTTGGGTCGTAGCGTGCCGCTTATCGCAGCCGTGCTGGTGCCCCTGGTGGGCTATGGGCTGTACATGCACTGGGGTGCCAGCGACAAGGTGCAGATGGCTCGTCAGTTCTCGGAACAGCCACGCACCGTCGAGGAAATGACGGCTCATCTTGAGCAGGCCGTGAAGGAGCAGCCCGATTCGGCCGAAGCCTGGTACTTCCTCGGGCGCACCTACATGAATCAGGAGCGCCCGGCCGATGCGGCCAAGGCATTCGCGCGCGTGGTAGAGCTTGCCGGACGCCAGCCCGAACTGCTTGGCCAGTGGGCTCAGGCGCAATACTTCGCCGGCGATCGGCAGTGGTCCGAACAGCTGCAGGCGCTTACCGATGAGGCGCTGCAGGCCGATCCGCAGGAACTGACCAGTCTCGGCCTGCTCGGCATCGCGGCATACGAGGAAGGTCGCTATCAGGATGCCGTGCGCTTCTGGGAGCAGCTGGTGGCTGCGTTGCCCGAGAACGATCCTTCTCGCGAAGCCATCCGCGGCGGCATCGAACGCGCCAGGCAGCAGGTCGATGGCGGCTCCGGCAACGCTGCAGCAGGCGAGGCGCCGGCTGCGGCGAGCACGCAGGCCGCTGCGCTGCAAATCCAGGTGCAGCTGGATCCGAAGGTGGCGGAAACGGTATCGCCCGAGGACAGTGTTTTCGTTTTTGCCCGGGCAGTGAACGGACCGCCGGTTCCGCTGGCGGCCAAGCGCCTGACCGTCGGTGATCTTCCGGCGACCGTCACCCTGAGCGACGCCGATGCGATGGTGCCGTCCCTCAAGATCTCCAGCGTCGAGCAGGTGACGGTGATGGCGCGGGTTTCTCGTACGGGTGACGCAACAAAGGGTGAGTGGATGGGTCAAAGCGAGGCGCTCGAGACTCGCGGTGATAAAAACGCCGTGCGGTTGACGATCGATCGCGCCGAGGCGCCCTGATCCCAGTAGAGGTGGAGATGAACCTGAAGCCAACAGCGAACCCGTTTGCTCCCGCGCGGATTGTTCTGCGGGCCGCGCTGATTGGTCTGACGCTGTTGCTCGGCGCCTGTGCTGGGAACCCGTACGATTCCGCACCGCAGGCACCGGCACCTGCACCGGTTCCGCGGGCACCGGAGCCCTCCGGTCCGGTCATCGCGCCACCGCCTATCAAGGCGCCACCGGCACCCAGGGCTCCAGCCACGCAGAGAAGCCATCCGCGCTACGCGCCGCCGCCGCACGTGGCGGCTCATTGGGACAATCGCCTGGGTGTCTATGTGGTGGAGGGGCGCGAGCTGTACTATCGCGAGCGCCTTTACTATCGCTGGGATGGCGACTGGTTCTGCGCGGCGCGCCCGGATGGCCCTTGGGAACCGGTTGCACCGCCCAGCGTGCCTCCGGGGTTGCGCGAACGCTACTGAGCTGCACGCCGAGGCAGTCTTTTTGCCGTTCGGTCTAAAGGCTGAGCGTCGATTGCCGATAAGGATTCAGCACCGTTGCTTTGCAACGTATCCGCTGGCTCGGCAAGACCGCCGCATCGGGCTCAGGCCCCGGAGTCGAACATGAATGCTTCCGTCAAGCGCCTAGAAGAAACCGGCACCGCACTGCGCGACGCGCTGACGCAGCAGGATTGGTCGGCCATCGGCATGCTCGACCGCGAGTGCCGCAGCGCTGTCGATGAGGCGATGCGCGAACATCAGCGTGATGATGGAGCTGTCCGGCAACGTTTGCAGGAGCTGCTCGATCTCTATCGCGAACTGGTCATGACCTGCCAGATCGAACAGGCCAGGGTGGCAGGCGAACTGCGTCAGCTCAATCAGTCGCAGCAGGGCGCCAAGGTCTACCAGCTGTTCGGTTGAATGCCGAACGCAACATGCTTGTGTGCACCGTTCCCGACCGTCCTCGGCTCACCATGGGCCAGTCACGACCTCTCGCTTTTTATCATTACAAAGTATGTGGCATTATGTCGCCAGTGCCGCACTGGCGGTCATCTGTTTGACGCGTACTGCTTGGTAAATCCCTATCTTGTCCACGATCTTGCGCGCAACTGACCGGTTGAGCTGCTGGGCGTTTCACAACACTCTGATTTTCGGCTCGTTCTTTGGTCGTTAATTCACGCCATAAATTTGACTCAGTTCATTTTTTCATTAATCTACGTTTCATCTGCCATGAAGTGTGATCGCCTTTATTTCCATGGATGCGAGCGCAGGCTTTCTTTCAGCCTCTAAAGAGCCCTATAAACAAGATGTGGCGTGAAACCAAGATTTTGTTGATAGATGATGATCGTGACCGTCGGCGGGATTTGACGGTCATTCTGAATTTTCTCAGTGAGGATCATCTGGCTTGCTCCAGCAGTGAATGGCAGGACGCTGTCGCCGGCCTCGAGTCCAGTCGAGTCGTGAATGGCGTCATGCTGGGGGATGTGACCACCAGGGGTGGCGCCATCGAGCTGATCAAGCAGATGAGCAAATGGGATGAGAACGTCCCGTTGATGCTGATTGGCGAGCCGGCACCGGCCGACTGGCCCGAGGAGATTCGACGCCGGGTCCTCACCAGCCTGGAAATGCCGCCCAGCTACAACAAGCTGCTCGACTCGCTGCACCGCGCGCAGATCTACCGTGAAATGTACGAGTCCAAGACGCGCGGCCGGCAGCGCGAACCCAATCTTTTCCGCAGCCTGGTTGGCACCAGCCGAGCGGTGCAGCATGTCCGTCAGATGATGGAGCAGGTCGCTGATACGGAGGCCAGCGTGCTGATCCTCGGCGAATCCGGTACCGGCAAGGAGGTGGTCGCGCGTAACCTGCACTACCATTCCAAGCGGCGCCAGGGGCCGTTCGTTCCAGTCAATTGCGGTGCTATCCCGGCAGAATTGCTGGAAAGCGAACTGTTCGGACACGAAAAAGGCGCCTTTACCGGCGCGATCACCGCGCGGGCAGGGCGCTTCGAGCTGGCCGAGGGCGGTACGCTGTTCCTCGACGAAATCGGCGACATGCCGTTACCCATGCAGGTCAAGCTTCTTCGTGTACTGCAGGAGCGCACATTCGAGCGCGTCGGCAGCAACCGCACGCAGAATGCCGATGTTCGGATCATTGCCGCGACCCACAAGGATCTGGAAAAGATGATCGAAGAGGGGACCTTCCGTGAGGACCTCTACTATCGCCTGAACGTCTTCCCGATCGAAATGGCGCCGCTGCGCGAGCGTGTGGAAGACATCCCACTGCTGATGAACGAGCTGATCTCGCGCATGGAGCACGAGAAGCGCGGCTCCATCAGGTTCAACTCGGCTGCCATCATGTCGCTCTGCCGGCACGACTGGCCAGGTAACGTTCGCGAATTGGCCAACCTCGTCGAACGCATGGCGATCATGCATCCTTATGGTGTGATCGGTGTAATGGAGCTGCCGAAGAAGTTCCGGCACGTTGATGATGACGACGAGCAGTACGCAACCAGTCTGCATGACGAGATGGAAGAGCGTGCCGCCATCAGCGCGCCGATGGTGGTGCCTGAGGCGCAGGCCATGCTCCCTGTCGAGGGGCTGGACCTGAAGGAGTACCTCGGCAACCTTGAGCAGGGGCTGATCCATCAGGCGCTCGAAGACGCCGGTGGTGTGGTTGCCCGTGCCGCGGAGCGGCTGCGCATCCGGCGGACCACGCTGGTGGAGAAAATGCGCAAATATGGAATGAACCGCCGCGACGACGAACTGGGCGAGTAGTATTCGTGCATGACAAAGGCCACCTTCGGGTGGCCTTTTGCGTTTCTGGGACGCATCAGCGGATGACGCCGCCGGGCATGAACCTTGCTGGTTTCACTTGACCGACCATCTTTTGACAGGCGCAGTGAATCAGTGAATTTCGTCACCAGGCCGTCCATAGCGTCCTTTGAGCCCACCGATGCGGTCGACCTCAAAGGCTCGCTCGAACGTTTTCGAGAGCTTGCCGGACAGCTGGGCGAGTCCGAGGGGCTTTTGCAGGCACACGTCGCTGAGCTCCGGGACCAGCTCGCCGAGGCGGGGGCGCAGCGTCGCCACGAGCTCGAGGAGAAGGAGCGGCTCGCTCAACGACTGCGAAACGTGCTTGACCTGCTTCCGGGCGGCGTGATCGTCATCGATGGCCAAGGGGTGGTGCGCGACGCCAATCCTGTGGCCTTGGAGCTTCTGGGTGAGCCCCTGGTGGGTGTCAACTGGCGCGACGTCATCGTCCGCAGTTTCGCCCCGCGCAAGGATGATGGCCATGAGATTTCCCTGCGCAACGGACGCCGTCTGTCGATCGCCACTCGTTCTCTCAGCGGCGAGCCCGGCCAGTTGGTGCTGTTGACCGACCTTACCGAAACCCGGCGTCTGCAGGATCAGTTGGCGCGCCATGAGCGCTTGTCGTCCCTGGGGCGAATGGTGGCATCGCTAGCCCATCAGATTCGCACACCGCTTTCCACCGCGCTGCTGTATGCAAGCCACCTCGAGCAAGGTGGCTTGAGCGAGCAACAGCAGCAACGTTTCGCCGGCAGTCTGAAAGCGCGCCTGCACGAGCTGGAGCACCAGGTTCGCGACATGCTGGTGTTCGCCCGGGGCGATCTGCCGCTGAACGACCGCGTGACCCCGGCCGAGCTGCTGTCCGCTCTTCGCGCGGCGGCGGAGCCGAAACTGGGAGATGTCGCTGTGCGCTGGCAGAACGATGCGCAAGGCGGCGAGCTTCTTTGCAACCGCGACACACTGGTCGGCGCACTGCTCAACCTTGTCCAGAACGCCTTGCAGGCCTGCAGTGGCGCATGTCGTTTGAAGATTCATCTGTATCGGCGTGATGCCACGCTGCACCTGTGCATCAGCGATAACGGCCGCGGCATAGAGGCTGGCATCCTGGGGCGGTTGGGCGAGCCGTTCTTCACTACCCGGGACAATGGAACCGGCCTCGGGCTTGCGGTCGCGAAGGCTGTCGCCCGTGCCCATCAAGGCGAGCTGCGCCTGCGTTCCCGGCCAGGTCGCGGCACTTGCGTCATCGTTGCGTTGCCGTTGATTCCTATCGTTCAGAAGGTCGTGTGAGCTGATGGCTGCGAAAGTACTGCTGGTCGAAGATGATCCATCCCTGCGAGAAGCACTGGGTATCACGCTCGAACTGGGCGGCTATGCACATCGAGCCGTCGACTGCGGCGAAGCCGCACTCATCGCACTGGAGCAGGAGCCCTTTGGTCTGGTCATCAGCGACGTGAACATGCCGGGTATGGATGGCCATGAGCTGCTCGCCTCGATTCGCAAACGTTATCCGCAGATTCCGGTGCTGCTGATGACGGCCTTTGGCGCCGTGGCGAAGGCGGTGGACGCGATGCGTCAGGGGGCGGTCGATTACCTCGTCAAGCCCTTCGAGCCCGGCACGCTGCTCGAACTGCTGGGTCGCCACGTCAACGGCGCCCTCGGTCCGCTGGAGGCACAGGGTCCGGTCGCCTGCGAGCCGTCCAGCCAGCGGCTTCTGGATCTTGCTGCGCGCGTGGCGCAAAGCGACTCGACGGTGCTCATCTCCGGCGAATCGGGTACCGGCAAGGAAGTGCTGGCACGTTATATCCACCAGCGCTCGCCGCGTGGCGCAAAGCCGTTCATCGCCATCAACTGCGCCGCTATTCCGGACAACATGCTGGAGGCGACGCTGTTCGGCCACGAAAAGGGCGCCTTCACCGGGGCCATCGCCAGTCAGCCTGGCAAGTTCGAGCAGGCCGATGGCGGTACGCTGCTGCTCGACGAGATTTCCGAGATGCCGCTCGCGCTGCAGGCCAAGCTGTTGCGGGTGCTGCAGGAGCGCGAGGTGGAGCGGGTCGGCGGGCGAAGGTCGATTGCCCTGGATATCCGGGTGCTTGCGACCACCAACCGCGATCTGGCCGCTGAGGTGGCCGCCGGGCGCTTCCGCGAAGACCTGTTCTATCGATTGTCCGTTTTTCCCCTGGCCTGGCCGCCGCTGCGCGAGCGTCCGGCCGATATCCTGCCGCTGGCCGAGCGCCTGCTGGCGGGCCATGCCCGAAAGATGCGACAGGTACCGGCTCGGTTGTCGTCGGCCGCGCTACGCTGCCTGCTCGAACACGGCTGGCCGGGTAACGTGCGTGAACTGGACAATGCCATTCAGCGTGCGCTGATCCTTCAGCAGGGTGGTGTCATTCAGCCCGAAGATCTCTGCCTGCTCGGCTCTGCTGGTGCTGTCGGTGCGCCGCTTGCCAGTAATCCAGCGTCACTGCCTAGCGAGGCCTCTGCCGCTGATGGCGAAGTCGGTTCCGCCTTGGGTGATGATCTGCGGCGGCGCGAATTCCAGTTGATCATCGACACGCTGCGCGCCGAACGCGGGCGTCGCAAGGAGACCGCCGACCGGCTGGGCATCAGTGCGCGAACCTTGCGCTACAAGCTGGCACAGATGCGCGACGCCGGGGTCGATGTGGAAGCTTTGCTATACGCCAGCTGAGCCGGGGTCGCAATGGCTCTGCTAAGCTGCGGCTTTCATGCAGCGGAGGCGCGCAGGTGCACCAGAACTTCTGGCAAGAACGTTGGGCTCGCAACGAAATCGGTTTTCACCTCGAAGACGTCCATCCCGGCTTGCGCCGTCACTGGCCGCGGCTGGCTTTGCCCGAGGATGCAGCTGTGCTGGTGCCGCTGTGTGGCAAGAGCCTGGACCTGGCCTGGCTCGCAGGGCAGGGCCATCGCGTACTGGGGGTGGAGCTGAGCCAGAAAGCTGTCGAGGCGTTTTTCGCCGAGCAAGGTCTGGAGGCGGAGATTTCGCAGGTCGGCGCATTCAAAGTCTATCGATCCGGCAGGCTTGAGATCCGTTGTGGCGATTTCTTTGCGCTGGCGGCGCAAGACGTTGCCGACTGCCGGGGCGTTTACGATCGCGCCGCGCTGATTGCGCTGCCGCCGGCGATGCGCCAGCGCTACGCCGCGTTGCTGACGAACATTCTGCCGGCCGGCTGCCAGCAATTGCTGGTTACGCTCGATTACGACCAGGCGGAAATGGATGGCCCGCCGTTCGCTGTCAGCCAGGCGGAAGTGAGCACGTTGTACGACGACGCGTGGGACGTGCAGCAGCTGGAGGCCAAGGAAGTGCTGGAGCGCAATCCGAAGATGCGTGAGCGTGGGCTGCAGCGCCTGCAAGAACAGTTTTACCGGCTGCAACGGCGGGATTGACCGCCGTTGCCGCTCGCTGTGCTCAGCTGTCCGCCTGGAGTCTGCGGATAAAGGTGTCGGCCTCATCGATGGCGCGCTGCATGTCCGCCATCAACTGGTCGACATTGCCTTGCAGCGTGCGGTACTCGCCATGCAGGGCGCTGATCGCGCGGGCATTGAGGTTGTGCTTGAGAAACAGCACCTGATCGCGCAGTACGCTGAGCACTGGCTCGATGCGTTGTTCGGCTGCCTTCATGCGTTGCAGCAGCGTCCGGTATTCGGCGCGGGTACGGCTCAGCTCCTTCGCGCTGGCAGCCTTCAGGCTGGCATTGCTGTACTGCTTCAGTTCGCTCTCCCATTCCTTGAAAAGCGCATTGGCGACGTCTTCCACCGCGTCGATGCGGGCCCGCACATCCCGGGCGCTGGCGACGCTCGCCTCGTACTGTCGGTTCAGTGCGTCATAGCGCTTCTCCAGGTCGCCGCCCTTGACCTCGACCACGCTGCGATAGCGCTCCAACGCATCCTTGAACTGCTCCTTGGCGGCTTGCTGCGAGTCGCGTGCGTCCTCCACCCGGTCGACCAGGATGTCACGCTTGTGGATGCCGGCTTTTTCCATTGCGGAGTAATAGGCACTCTGGCAGCCAGCGAGGGCGAGCAGGGCGCAGCAGACGAAGATGAGGCGACGCATGGCGATTCCTTCTATGCGGAGTTGAATCTGCATAGACAAACGAAAAGGGCGACTTGCGTCGCCCCGGTACCACTCGGTCGATCTCAGCCACGCTGACGCAGGGCTTCGATGCGATCCTCCAGAGAGGGATGGGTCATGAACAGGCCGGCCATGCCGTGCTTGAGCGAGCCGTTGATGCCGAACGCCTTGAGCGAATCGGGCATGTGCACCGGTAGGCCCTGTTCGGCCCGCAGACGCTGCAGGGCGCCGATCATGGCGCCGGTGCCGGCCAGTTGCGCGCCGGCTTCGTCGGCGCGGTATTCACGCTTGCGCGAGAACCACATGACGATGATGCTGGCAAGGATGCCCAGTACCAGTTCGGCGAAGATCGTCGCGACGAAGTAGCCGATGCCATGGCCGTCCTCGTTCTTGAGGATCGCCTTGTCGACGAAGTTGCCGAAGATTCGTGCGAAGAACATGACGAAGGTGTTCACAACGCCCTGGATCAGCGCCAGGGTGACCATGTCGCCATTGGCCACGTGGCCGATTTCATGCGCCAGCACCGCGCGCACTTCATCCGGGGAGAAACGTTCGAGCAGGCCCTGGCTGACGGCTACCAGCGCGTCGTTGCGATTCCATCCGGTGGCGAAGGCGTTGGCCTCGTAGGCCGGGAAGATACCGACCTCGGGCATCTTGATACCGGCTTCGCGCGACAGTTGCTCGACGGTCTGCAGCAGCCACTGCTCATGGCGGGTGCGCGGCTGGCTGATGATCTCCGTGCGTGTGCTCATCTTCGCCATCCACTTGGAGATGAACAGCGAAATCAGCGATCCCGCAAAGCCGAACACCGCACAGAAGACCAGCAGGCTGCCATAGTTCTGGCCGGTGTAGCGATCGACCCCGAGCAGCTTCAGGGTGATGCTGGCGATGACCAGGACCGCAAGGTTGGTGGCCAGGAACAAGAAAATGCGCATCATGTTGCGGCAGACTCCAGGGTAGGATTTGAAGAACGATAGGCTATATAAGGTGCGCCCTTGAGCTATTCAACCGAGCGACTATTTCAAGCTATGTCGCTTGTGCGCCAAGGCTGGAGTGCAGCGGCGAGCCGGTGTCGTTTTCGAACAGCAAGCGGGCAAGATGGGCGATGCGCTCGCTGTGACCGCTTTTCAGTGCGTCGCGAAGCTGATGGGCGAGACTGGCCTGGATGCGCAGTACGCTGGGAGGCAGGCTGCGGTCGCCCGCCAGGTATCCGGGGACGGCGCGGGTCAGGCGAATGAAACCCTTCTCGGTCAGCACGGCCTGGTCCAGTGCGAGGAACTGGATGGTGCTCTCGAAGCGCAGATAGCCTTCGTCGGCCAGCCAGAGCAGGGCGCCCAGGCAGCTCTGGTGGCGTTTGGAGGGCAGGCCGAACTCGTCCGGCTCTTCCCGGCCTATCAGGTCTTCCACATACAGCGCGATCTTCCGTGGAAACGCCTGATACAACGCGAGCAGACCGCCCGCGGCGTCCTTGTAGAAGTCGTCTATCTGCAGATCCATTCGGTTACTGCTGGTAGGTCTTGAGGAAGTTGCCGATGCGTCCGATCGCCTGCTCCAGGTCATCCACGCGCGGCAGGGTAACCACCCGGAAGTGATCCGGCCACGGCCAGTTGAATGCCGTGCCCTGGACAATCAGCAGTTTCTCGGAAAGCAGCAGGTCGAGCACGAACTTCTCGTCGTTGTGAATCGGGCAGATCTTCGGATCGATGCGCGGGAACGCATACAGCGCGCCCATGGGCTTGACGCAGCTGATGCCGGGAATGTCGTTGAGCAGCTCCCAGGTGCGGTTGCGCTGCTCGAGCAGCCGACCCGGCGGCAGGACCAGGTCATTGATGCTCTGATAGCCGCCCAGTGCCGTCTGAATCGCATGCTGCGACGGTACGTTGGCGCACAGGCGCATGTTGGCAAGGATATCCAGGCCTTCGATATAACTCTGGGCCTTGTGTTTGGGGCCGGAGATGGCCACCCAGCCGGAGCGGAAGCCGGCGACACGATAGGACTTGGACAAGCCGTTGAAGGTCAGGCAGAGCACGTCCGGCGCCAGCGAGGCGGTGGAGATATGCACCGCGCCGTCATAGAGAATCTTGTCGTAGATCTCGTCGGAGAACAGCACCAGCTTGTGCTGGCGAGCCAGCTCCACCATGCCTTCCAGGACTTCCTTCGGATAGACCGCGCCGGTGGGGTTGTTCGGGTTGATCAGGACCAGCGCCTTGGTGTTTGGCGTGATCTTGGCCTTGATGTCGGCCAGGTCCGGCCACCAGTTGGCCTGTTCGTCGCAGAGGTAATGCACCGGCTTGCCGCCGGCCAGGCTCACGGCGGCCGTCCAGAGCGGGTAGTCCGGAGCGGGGATCAGCACTTCGTCGCCGTTGTTGAGCAACGCCTGCATGGACATCACGATCAGCTCGGACACGCCGTTGCCGAGATAGATGTCCTCGATGCCGATGCCTTCCACCTGCTTTTGCTGGTAGTACTGCATGATCGCCTTGCGGGCGCTGAACAGGCCTTTCGAGTCGCTGTAGCCCTGGGCAGTCGGCAGGTTGCGGATCACGTCCTGGAGAATTTCCTCCGGTGCTTCGAAACCGAACGGCGCCGGGTTGCCGATGTTCAGCTTGAGGATGCGATGGCCTTCCTCTTCCAGGCGTTTGGCGTGCTTGAGCACTGGCCCACGGATGTCGTAACAGACATTGGCGAGCTTGTTCGATTTGCTGACCTGCATGATCCTGAGTGTCCCGAAGTGAAAACGTGCCAGTTCCGGAAATGGCTGGTCACGTTTGGCATGAACCCGGGCGCCTTGGCAGTCGGAAACCCCGCTGCCAGACTAGGCGTCGAAGAGGGAGGCATGATACGTGCGGCCCGACCACCGGAAAAGGTACAGATCGGCCTTTTTTATATAGCGTGCTGTTGCGCTTCGTGTGCGTTTCAAACAACCGGTGCGCCATGTCGTGGCCATGGGACGAAACGCGAACAGACCCCGAGGAGGCTACCGATGGACAAGCTGGAAAAACCGCTCGACGCCTGGCGCGAGGAGCTGTCCGATGAGCAGTTCCAGATCTGCCGGCTCGGCGCCACCGAGCGCCCCTTCACCGGCAAGTACAACGACACCCGGACGCCGGGCGTCTACCATTGCGTCTGCTGTGATGCGCCACTGTTCGATGCCGATGCCAAGTTCGACTCCGGCTGTGGCTGGCCCAGCTATTTCCAGCCGGTAAGCGATACGGCCATCGCCAGCCTGGATGACTTCAGTCATGGCATGCACCGGATCGAGGTCAGGTGCGCTCGCTGCGACGCCCACCTGGGGCATGTGTTCCCCGATGGCCCTAAACCGACCGGTCTGCGCTATTGCATCAATTCGGCCTCGCTCGACTTGAAGCCCCGCGAAGTCTGAGCCGCAAGGAACCAGCATGCGCGATCCTCTGTTAGATATTCCCTGCGTCACCATCGACGGCGAGCACAAGACGCTCGCCGATTTCGATGCCAAGGTGCTGCTCGTGGTGAACACCGCCAGCCAATGTGGTTTCACGCCCCAGTACAAGGGATTGGAGGAGCTCTGGCAGCGCTACGGCGAGCGTGGCCTGGTCGTGCTCGGTTTTCCGTGCAACCAGTTCGGCGGACAGGAGCCGGATAGCGAGGCGCAGATCGCCACCTTCTGCGAGCGCCGGTTCGGCGTGTCCTTCCCGTTGTTCGCCAAGGTCGAGGTCAATGGCGGCGACGCCCATCCGCTGTTCATCGAGCTGAAGAAGCGCGCGCCCGGCCTGCTGGGCAGCAAGGCGATCAAGTGGAATTTCACCAAGTTCCTCATCTCCGATCAGGGGCGCACGGTGCGGCGCTATTCCTCGCGTACCGCGCCGCAGGCGCTGGCGGCGGATATCGAGGCGCTGCTCTGAACCACGAGCGGCGCGGGATCGATAGCTTTTGCAGGCGTTGATGTCTGGTCCGGCTTCGGCCGGACTTTTTCTGTTTTGGAGTCAATCATGGATGTCGAGTTGAAAGCCTTCCTGCAGCGTGCCGAAGGCCTGTTGGCGCGTATCGAGCCGTTGCTGCCCGCGCAGCCGCCCGTTATTGATTGGGAGCATACGCTGGCGGCGCGCTGGCAGCGTGACGGCCGAAGCGGCTATCTGGCGCCGCTCGAGGTCAATCTCGATCTGCGTCTGGACGACTTGATCGGCATCGACCGACAGCGTGATCTGCTGGCTGCCAATACCCAGCAGTTCGTCGATGGCCTGCCCGCCAATCACGTCTTGCTCTGGGGCGCCCGTGGTACTGGAAAATCGTCGCTGATTCGCGCTCTGTTGGCCGAGTACGCCGGCCGTGGGCTGCGCCTGATCGAGATCGAGCGCGACCATCTGGCGGATCTGCCGCGCGTGGTGGAGCTGCTTTCAGGGCAGCGTCAGGCCTTCGTGCTGTTCTGCGACGACCTGTCCTTCGAGGCCGGCGAGGGTGACTACCGGGTCCTCAAGAGCGTGCTCGACGGTTCCCTGGAGCGTGCGCCGGAGAACGTGCTGCTGTATGCCACGTCGAACCGCCGTCACCTGGTGCCGGAGCGCCAGAGCGACAACGAGAACTGGCAGATGGTGGACGGCGAGCTGCATCCGAACGAGGCGGTGGAGGACAAGATTGCCTTGTCCGATCGTTTCGGCCTCTGGCTGTCGTTCTATCCCTTCAGCCAGCAGCACTACCTCAGTGTGGTGCGCCACTGGATCGATTCGCTAGCAGGCAAGGCGCGCCTGCAATGGGATTGGGACGAAGCGCTGGAAAAGGACGCGATTCGCTGGGCCACCGGACGCGGCAATCGCAATGGACGCTGCGCGTATCAGTACGCCCGTCAGTGGGTGGGCGCGCGTTTGCTCGACGCGCGGCGCTAACTGACGTTGGTAGCTTGTCGAGCCCGCCGCAGCTGTTGCGGCGGGCCCGATGCCGGCCGACCCTAGACGGTAGCGGCCTTGCCCATCTCCTGCAGCTTGGCATTCATGCGTTGCTCGCCCGGCAGCAGGCTTTCGATGGCGGGACGCGCCAGCATGCGCGCATGGTGTGCAGCCAGCCCCGGCCAGCGCTGGGCATCGAGCTGTTCGCCGCCGTGGCTCATGTTGATCAGCTGACAGGTCACGGCGATGTCCGCCATGGATAACCGGGCGCAGACGAAGAAATCGTTGTCGCCGAGCTGCTGCTCGAGGTAGTCGAAATGAGGCGGCAGCTTCTGCTGCATCGCTGTCTGCACCGCCTCTTCGTTGCACGGCTGGCCGGAGGTCGGCTTGAGAATTCGGTTGCGAAACACGGTGAAGGTGGTCAACGGCGCCAGCTCGTAATCCGCGTATTTCTCGAGCCAGCGCACCTGGCCGCGCGCTTGGGCGCTGTCGCCGTACAGGGTTGGCGTGGCGGGATAGGCTTCTTCGAGGTACTGGCAGATCACGCTGGAGTCGGCGAGGGTGCAGTCACCATCCTTGAGCGCGGGAATACGTCCCAGCGGGTTGATGGCGTAGTACCAGTCTGGCGGGGTGAAGGGCATCACCGTTTCAAGCTGATAGTCGAGTCCCTTTTCCTGCAGGCACAGCCGTACCTTGCGGACGAAGGGGGAGAGGGGCACGCCGTACAGGGTCACAGACATCATCGTCCTCCGCGGTGGATTCGTTCTTGTTATGAGCTGTCGCCGGTGATGCGATCAGTAGACGTTGTTCTTCTTCCAGAGGTCTTCGTCGTCGAATGCCTTCATGCCTTCGGCCAGCTCGCTCGACTCGTCGGCCTTGGGCACCTCGTTCTTCAGCACCAGTGCGTTGGCATGCTCCAGCAGGGCCTCCAGCTGTTTCAGTTGAGCCTGGTAAGGCGCCGGTGCCGGCTGCCGTCGAATGTGCTGGACGCCTCGTTCGAAGGCCAGGCGTGCACGCTGCGGCTGGTTCTGCTGCAACGCCTGCTTGCCCAGGTTGGTGAAGAACTCGATGTGCAGGATGGCCAGCATCCGCTGGATATCCTGTACCCAGCGCTTGGCCTCGGCTTGTTCCAGGAGGCCTTCCTTGGTGGCGCGCACGATCTGGGCGTGGAGATCCTCGAGCATGAAGCGGCTCTCCTTGGCCTGGGCCTCGGTGAGGATCTGCCGGGGCGGATTGCGCACTTCGATCGCCTCACCCTTCGCTACGTCTGCGCGCAATGTCTGAAGGCGGGCCGCCAGTTTGTCGTTGCCCTTGTCCAGCGGCTGCAGGCGCTCGCTGAGCGCCAGCTCGAGGCGGGTGAGCAACAGCTTCAGGGCCGGGGTCATCATCTGCCCGGGCAGGCCGTCAGAAAGATCGGCGCAGCGGCGGCAGCGGTCGGTCAGCTCGGCGCGCTTGCGGGCCTTTTCCAGATTGCCTTTTTCGACGATCTGTATGGAGTAGACGATGATGACCAGAACGAGCAAACCGGCCAGGATCAATCCCGTGATCATTAGTGGGGACACTTGACTACCTCTCGAGCCGCTGGCTTTTCGTCTGAGTGTAGTGGCTTGATGATGTGGCCGATAGCTCCAGCTGCCGCACGGTGATGCTGCGAAAATTTTTTTAAAACTATGCTTGACGACCTTTGGAGGCCTCCATAGAATGCGCGCCACTTGCAGCGTGAAGCGCCAAACAGAGCGCTGCAAGCCGGAAGTAAGCTGTAGTTTCCGGGCAGCGTCCCCTTCGTCTAGTGGCCTAGGACACCGCCCTTTCACGGCGGTAACAGGGGTTCGAGTCCCCTAGGGGACGCCACTTTTTGTTGTAGATAAGCGGGAATAGCTCAGTTGGTAGAGCACGACCTTGCCAAGGTCGGGGTCGCGAGTTCGAGTCTCGTTTCCCGCTCCAAATTCTCTTCGCGGCTTCTTCAGGCCTGCGAGGAATCAAAAAAGCGACCTCAGGGTCGCTTTTTTCGTTTTGCGTTCTCGACATTCACCTGGATAGCGTCAACGGTTCGCTACGGCCCAGGCCGGCGTGCTCGCCGAGGCTTGCGGTATCGATCGGTCGACAGCGGCTTGCTTCAGGTGTACTTGGTGAAAATGCTGCGCACGCGTTCCAGGGTCTCGCCGGTATCCTGGGTCTGATCCTGCAGCGCTTCCTCGATCAGGCACGTCAGCATCAGCCGGTAGGCCTTGTCCAACGCACTGCGCGCAGCGGAGAACTGCTGAGCGATCGCTTCACAATCCTCCCCGCGTCTGATCATCGCCTGAATGCCGCGCACCTGCCCCTCGACTCGCGCGAGCCGTTTCAGCATGGCCTGCTGCTGAGTCTGCAGTTCCGCGGATTCAGCGGCAGTGGTCTGGTCATTCATGCGTTTACCTCAAGATCACGAAAGAAGAACTGGCGGGTGTTCCGGTCGCTTGGCCGAGTGGCCTGTATACGGGTAGGGGCATGCTAACGATGACCGCGGGCACGGCCAACTTCTTTCGCTGACGGCTTGCCTTACATTATATAAAAACATATATTGTATTCATCTTAACCGTATTGGTGACCGTCTCATGACGCCCGAGCTGGACATCGAACAGCTGCGAGCCAATGCAGCCTCCGCTGGCGCCTTGCTCAAGGCCCTGGCCAACCCGGATCGCCTGCTGCTGCTCTGTCAGCTGTCGCAAGGCGAGCGCAACGTTTCCGAGCTGGAACAGCTGCTGGGTATTCAGCAGCCCACATTGTCACAGCAACTGGCTGTGCTGCGGCGCGAGGGGCTCGTTGCGACTCGCCGTGAAGGCAAGCAGATCCACTATCGAATCAGCAGCCCTGAAGCGCTGGCGGTAATCACGACCCTGTATCAGCTGTTCTGCGAGAGAGGTCAGGCATGACGATCGATTGGATCAATTTCACGCCCTGGACGGCGCTGGCCGGTGGCGTCCTGATCGGCGCGGCTGCTGGCCTGTTCGTTGTGCTCAACGGGCGTATCGCCGGAATAAGCGGTTTGCTTGCGAGCCTGCTCGAACGAGGTGCCGAAGGGCGCGGAGAGAAAGCGCTGTTTCTTCTCGGCATCCTGTTGGCACCACTGTGCTGGTTGCTGATGGCAGAGTTGCCCGCTGCGGAATTCCAGACCAATTGGCTGGGGCTGCTGGCTGCCGGGCTGCTGGTGGGTATCGGCACCCGCTACGGTTCCGGCTGCACCAGCGGTCATGGGGTCTGCGGGATCTCGCGACTGTCGCCGCGCTCCATCGTCGCCACCTTGGCGTTCATGGCTGCTGGCTTCGCCACGGTCTTTGTGCTGCGTCATCTGCTGGGAGGTTGAACATGCGCAAGTTGACGTCATTCGCCGCCGGGCTGCTGTTCGGGATGGGGCTGCTCCTCTCCGGCATGACCAATCCGGCCAAGGTCATCGGTTTTCTCGATCTCGCCGGTGCCTGGGATCCCTCGCTGGCGCTGGTGATGGTCGGTGCCATCGCAACGGCAGTGCTGCCTTTTACCTGGGCGAAGGCGCGCACCCGTTCGCTGCTCGACGCGCCGATGCAGTTGCCGGCCAAGCGGGAGCTGGATGGTCGCCTGATCGGGGGCAGTCTGTTGTTCGGGGTGGGGTGGGGCGTCGCCGGGATCTGCCCCGGGCCGTCGATCGCCATGCTGTTGGGCGGGCACTGGCAGGTCGTTGTGTTCGTGTTCGCCATGCTCGCTGGAATGCTGTTGTTCTCTGCGCTGGAACGCCGGCGCGCTTGCTGACCGGGAGGTCATTATGAAAGCCAATGTTGGAACCATTGATCGGACACTGCGCATCATCGTCGGCCTGGCGCTGATCGCCTTGAGCCTGGCCGGCGTGATCGGCGTCTGGGGCTGGATCGGCGTGCTGCCGCTGGCCACGGGTATTTTCCGTTTCTGTCCGGCTTACACGCTGCTCGGCATCAAGACGTGCAAGAGCTGCAGCGCCAAATCCTGACGTGCGCTTGAAAAAGAGGCCGACGATGATGTCGGCCTCTTCTTGTTTATCGAGGGTGCCGAGCTAGTCGAAGCTCGGCAGGCTCGGCTTGACGACGGGCTTGTGCGCGGCGGTCCAGGCATCGAAACCACCGGCGATCGATTTCACCTGCAAATAACCCATGTCCTGCAGCGCTACTGCCGCCAGGGCAGCACGTCCGCTGGTCTTGCAGTAGAGGACGATGTTCATGTCCCGCGCGGCGAGTTCCGGGGTGGCGCTCAGCTTGAATTCCAGAACGCCCCGGGGAATGTTCAGCGCACCGTTTATATGGCCTTCGCGGTACTCGTCCGCCTCGCGGACATCGATCAGCACATCCGCTGCCTGAATCGCCGCCTCGGCGTCAGCGAGCGGTATTTCCTGGATGTGGCGCCGGGCCTGTTCGACGAGTTCGTGTGCGTTCTTCATCCTGCGTTCTCCTTGATGCTGGCAAAGCGTTCACGCGGCCGTTCGAGTGCGTGAAAGGTGGTATCCGGGTCCAGTGCAAGCAGCGCCTCGTACTGGCTGATGAAAACCTGGCCGCCGAAGTCAGAGAGGAAATCGCTGTGGCGCAGTCGATCCATGACCGGTCCTTTGACTTCGGACAGATGCAGCTGGATGCCGGCGGCGTGCAGTCGTGCCGTGATGGCCTCTAGGCTCTCCAGCGCACTGGCGTCGATGAGGTTGACGCCGGGACACATCAGCACCAGGTGTTCGGCCTGCGGATGACGGCCGATCAGCTCGGCGATGCGGTCTTCGAGAAAGCGCGCGTTGGGAAAATAGAGGCTCTCGTCGACCCGTACCGAGAGGACACGGGGGCTCTGTACCACGGCGAAACGCTCGACGTTGCGGAAATGTTCGCTGCCCGGCAGCTGCCCGACCACGGCGATATGTGGCTGGCTGGTGCGCCAGAGAAAGAGCAACAGCGACAGGCCGACACCCAGGAGAATGCCGCTCTCCACACCAATCAGCAGCACGCCGAGCATGGTTGCCGCCATCGCGGCGGCGTCCTGTCGGGAGTAGCGCCATGTGCGCCTGAGTGCGGAGAGGTCCACCAGGCTGAGCACGGCGATGATGATCGTCGCGGCCAGCACTGCGTGAGGCAGGTTGTGGAATAGCGGAGTGAACAGCAGCACGGTAATGCCGATGCCCAGGGCGGTGAGGGCGCCGGCCAGCGGCGTCTGCGCGCCGGCGTCGAAATTGACCACCGAGCGGGCGAAACCGCCGGTCACCGGAAAGCCGCCACTGAGGGCCGCGGCGACATTGGCGCCGCCGAGCGCAACCAGTTCCTGATTGGGCTCGATGCGTTCGCGACGCTTGGCTGCCAAGGTTTGCGCCACCGACACCGACTCGACGAAGCCGACCAGGCTGATCAGCACCGCCGCAGGCAACAGCTGCAGGACCAGTGCCGGGTCCAGCATTGGCAGACTCAGCGAGGGCAGGCCGCGCGGTACTTCGCCGACGACCCGCACGCCGACATCGGCAAGCCCGAAGGCGCTGACCGCCGCGATTGCCAGTAGCAGGGCGGCGACCGGGCCGATCTTGGTCAGCGTGCCGGCAATATGCGGGCTCATGCCCAGATGCTGCAGCCAGACGGAGAGCCGGCTGCGGACCAGATAGAGGAACAACAGGCTGCTGCCACCGATGGCGAGCGTCGGCAGATGCACCCCGGGCAGCGCCGTGAGCAGCGCGGCAAGCAGCTGCACGGCGTTCTCGCCGTCGATCGAGATGCCGAGGATGTGCTTGAGCTGGCCGAGGGCGATGAGAATGCCCGACGCGCTGATGAAGCCGGAAATCACCGGATGGCTGAGGAAGTTCGCCAGGAAGCCCAGGCGCAGCACCGCCATGAGCAGCAGCACCGCGCCGGAAAGCAGCGCCAGCAACATGGCCGCTGCGGCGTATTCCGCGCTGCCCGGGGCGAACAGCGGCCCGAGAGCGGCGGCGGTCATCAGCGAAACCACCGCTACCGGGCCGACCGCCAGGGTGCGGCTGGTGCCGAACAGCGTATAGGCGATCAGTGGCAGCATGCTGGCGTACAGGCCGGTCACCGGCGGCAGGCCGGCGAGCATGGCGTAGGCCAGGCTCTGCGGGATCAGCATCAATGTCACGATCAGTGCGGCCAGACTGTCCTTCGTCGCGGCCGCGCGATCGTAGTGCCTGGCCCACGCCAGCATGGGCAGATAGCGGGCCAGGCGCTGCTTCATCCCTTCTTCTCCTGGGTGAAGTCGCAGGCGTTGCGTGCCTCGGTCGAGCGCGGTTCGAAGTCCAGATGCTTCGGTTCGGCCAGCCATTCATGCCCCTTGAGCATCATGTCGAAGTAGATCGAGGGCATCCATTGCGTCTTCAGCTTCCAGGCCAGCCGCCGCGGCACCTTCGGGTCGAGAGGGAAGGTCGGCAGCAGCTTTCCGCCGTAGCCGAACTCGGCGAGGATCACCTTGCCGTACTCCACGGTCAGCGGGCAGGAACCGTAGCCGTCGTAGAGCGCCCGCGGGCCGCTGCCCTTGAGTACGCTCAACACGTTCTCGGCGACCACCGGTGCCTGCTTGCGGACCGCTGCGGCGGTCTTCGCGTTGGGCGCGGAGCAGACGTCGCCAAGGCTGAAGATATTGCCGAAGCGCGGATGCCGCAGCGTCTCGTGCTCGGCCTCGAACCAGCCGTCGGCGTTGGCCAGGGCGCTGTGGCGGATGAAGTCCGGTGCGTGCTGCGGCGGCACCAGGTGCAGCAGATCGAAGTCCCGTTCCACCGTGCTGTGCTGTCCGGCGCCGTCGGTGACCTTGAACCAGGCCTTGTGCGCGGGCCCGTCCACCGCCACCAGGGAGTGGTTGAAGTTCAGTCGGGCACCGTAGCGTTCGACGTACTGCATCAGCGCGGGTACGAATTCCGCAACGCCGAACAGCACTGCACCGGCCGAGCAGAAGTCGACCTCGATATCCTTCAGTACGCCGTGCTGGCGCCAGTGATCGCAGGACAGGTACATGGCCTTCTGCGGTGCGCCGGCACACTTGATCGGCATGGGTGGCTGGGTAAACAGCGCCTTGCCGCCGCGCAGGTTCTGCACCAGCTGCCAGGTGTAGGGTGCGAGCTCGAACGCGTAGTTGGAGGTCACGCCGAACTTGCCGAGGCTGTCGCGGGCGCCTTCGATGGCGTCCCAGTCGAGGCTCAGGCCCGGGCAAACCACCAGGGCACGATAGCCGATGCGGCTGCCGTCCTCGAGGACCACCTGCTGGTGCTCGGGTTCGAAGGCCTCTGCGGCTGCGCGAATCCACTGTGCCCTGGACGGAATGCAGCGGCTCATCGCGCGCTCGGTATTGGCACGGTCGAACACGCCGGCCCCCACCAGCGTCCAGCCGGGCTGGTAGTAGTGCTGGTCGCGCGGTTCGATGAGGGCGATGCGCAGTTCGGGGTCGCGCTTGAGCAGGCTGGCAGTCACTGCGCAGCCGGCCGCGCCAGCGCCGATCACCAGAACGTCGTAACGCGATGTGGCGGCAAAGGTCGAGGCGGCCGGAAGCGGCTGGTCGATGATCGACTGCCAGTACTGCTGCATGCGCGGCAGCAGGCCGCTGAGGTCGTAGCTGGCCTGCTGGGCAGTTTGCAGCAGCACCTGTGGGTCGAGATGGTGTGCCTCGGCCAGCGCCCAGAGTGAGGCCGAACGGGTACCGGTGCGGCAGAAGGCCAAGGCCGGGCCCTTGATCCGTTCCAGCAGCGCTCGGAAGGCCGCAACGTCAGCTTCGGTGATCTGTCCGGATACCACCGGGAGATGGTGATACTCCAGGCCGGACGCCTCGGCAGCGGCGCGCATGGCCTCGCTCGACGGCTGGTTCTCGCCCTCATTGTCCGGACGGTTGTTGATGACGCAGCGGAAGCCATTGCTGGCCAGCAGTGCCATGTCGGTCGGTTGCAGCTGGGCCGCGACGGAGAGAAAAGGGGTCAGTCGTTTTATTGTTTGCATGTCGACGTCCTCCGCATTCGGGGGTTACAGCACGTCCAGGGGGATCTTCAGGTAGCGCGTCCCGTTGCTTTCGGGCTCGGGCAGTTCGCCGCCGCGCATGTTGATCTGCACCGACGGCAGGATCAGGGTGGGCATGCCCAGCGTGGCATCGCGTGCGGTGCGCATGGCGACGAACTGCCCCTCGCTGATACCGCTGTGGATATGCACGTTGTGCTCGCGCTCGGCGGCGATGGTGGTCTCGTAGAGGAACTCCTCGCGCCCGGGCGCCTTATAGTCATGGCACATGAACACCCGGGTCTCGCCTGGCAGGGTGAACAGCTTCTGGATCGACTGGTACAGGGTGCGCGCGTCGCCGCCGGGAAAATCGCAGCGGGCGGTGCCGTAGTCGGGCATGAACAGGGTGTCACCGACGAAGGCGGCGTCACCGATGACGTAGGTCATGCAGGCCGGGGTGTGGCCCGGGGTGTGGAGGGCGCGGGCCTGCACGTTGCCGACCTGGAAGCGGTCGCCGTCGTGGAACAGGTGATCGAACTGACGGCCATCGGTGGCGAACCCGCTGCCTGCGTTGAACAGCTTGCCGAAGGTGTCCTGCACCACGGTGATGCGGTCACCGATCGCCAGTTTGCCGCCCAGTTGCTGCTTGAGATAGGGCGCCGCGCTCAGATGGTCGGCATGCACATGGGTTTCCAGCAGCCACTGCACCCGCAGGTCCTGGTTGCGCACGTAGTCGACCAGGCGCTGCGCGCTTGCATGGGAGGTGCGGCCGGATGCCGGGTCGTAGTCCAGCACCGAGTCGATCACCGCGCACTGGCGCGTTTCCGGGTCGCTGACCACGTAGCTGTAGGTAAAGGTCGCGGGATCGAAGAAGGCTTCGACGTGGGCATTCATGGCGCGGGGCTCCTCTTCAGATTGAATACCGGTGGGGGTATCTGTCCGGAGAAATCTTAGCCCTGAATTAGGTTATATGCTTAGATTTATTGGTTATTAGTGAAAGCCGCGAAATTCGTCCGGACGACCCGGCACAACGGCTCGCTGGGGCTGCCGCTGAGTTCAGCTTGCAAGCGGGTTGGCGGCATCGCTGACAATGCGGCCGTCGACCAGCTGGATGGTGCGCTCGCAGTCTGCGGCGAGTCGCGGATCGTGAGTGACAACCAGGATGGCGCAGCCGAACTGGGCGTTCAGGCGGTGGAACAGCTCGAACACGCTTTGCGCGGTGCGCGTATCGAGATTGCCGGTCGGCTCGTCTGCCAGCAGCAGCGGTGGACGGGTCACCAGCGCACGGGCAATGGCGACCCGCTGCTGCTGGCCACCAGAGATCTGCATGGGTTTCTTGTCGGCGAACGGGCCGAGGCCGACCTCCTCGAGCAGGGCGCGCGCCAGGTCGGTCTCCGCCCGGGAGGGTTTGCCGTGGCGGATCATCAGCGGCATCAGCACGTTCTCCAGCACGCTGAACGCAGAGATCAGGTGATGGAACTGAAACACGAAGCCGATCGCCTGATTGCGCAGCTGAGCGCGCGCTTCGTCGTCGCTGTCGCGTGTCGCCTGGCCGAGTACATACAGCTCGCCGGAGCTGGGCGTATCCAGCAGGCCGATCAGGTTCAGCAGAGTGCTCTTGCCGGAGCCGGACGGGCCGACCAGCGCGGCCAGCTCGCCGCGCCGAAGCTGCAGGTCGATGCCGTGCAGCACTTCGGTCTCCAGGGGTGTGCCGATGTTGAAGGCCTTGCGCACCTGTTCCAGGCGCAGGACTTCCTCGGCAGGGGCCATTGGTGCGCGTTCACACATAGCGGATCGCCACCGCCGGGTCGTAACGCGCCGCACGTCGCGCGGGCATCGCCGCCGCCAGCACGCCGGTGACCGTCGCCACCAGCATGGCCAGCGGCACCAGCGTGGGGTCGACCGGAATGATGAACAGCCGCGGGCCGAACAGGTTGAACACCTGCACCAGTCCCCAGCCGACCAGCCCGCCGCAGGCCGAGCCGAGCAGCCCGAGCAGCCCGCCCTGCAGCAGGAATACGCGCAGGATCTGCCCGCGCGGGCTGCCCATGGCGCGCAGGATGCCGATCTCGCGGGTACGCTGGACCACACTCACGGCCAGTACGCTGGCGATGCCGAAGGCCACCGAGATGCCGACGAACACACGGATCATCTCGGTGGTCATGCTTTGCGAGCTGAGCGCGTTGAGCAGCTGGCCGTTGGTTTCCATCCAGCTTTCGGCGCGTAACCCGGTCAGGCGCGCCAGGCGCCTGGCAACTTCGTCGGCCTGGAAGATTTCGGCGACCGTGGTATCGATCACTGTCACGCCGCCGGGCAGGTCGAGCAGCGTTTGCGCCTGCTTGAGGTCGAGATAGACGTAGCGCGCGTCCAACTCGCGCACGCCCAGCTCGAAGATGCCGGCGATGTCGACGACCGCTTCGCGGCCTTCGCCGGCATCCAGGCGCAGCTTGTCGCCGATGCCCAGGCCGAGGTCGCGGGCCAGCTCCTTGCCGATCACTGCGTTGCCCGCACCCACCAGGAAGCGGCCGGCGATCAGGTCGTCGGCCAGCGGGATGATGCGCTGATAACGCGGTGGATCGATGCCCAGCAGCGCCACGGACGCGCGGGCGACGCCGCGCCGGGCGATGGCCGGGCCGCTGATCACCGGCGACACCGCGAGAATCTGCGCGTCCTGGTCGAGGACGTCACGCACGTCCTGCCAGTTGATGATCGAACGCAGACGCTGGGCGCGCGGGCTTTCCAATACCAGCGACCAACTGTCGGCGGCGGCTGGAAGCGTGCGGTTGACCTCGTCCGGGGGCAGGATGCGGATGTGGGCCTGGGTGCCGAGGGTTCGTTGGATGACGTTGGCCTGCAAGCCGGTGATCAGGGCGGTAATGAAGACGATCACCGCCGAACCGACGGCGATGCCGAAGGTGATCAGCAGCGTCTGCATGCGGTTGTCCAGCAGGAAGCGCAGGGCGATCTTCCATTCGGTCCACAGCGAATCGGCCAGGTGCATGCGCTCAGTCCTGGCTGCCGCTGGGGATGGGTTGTACGCGCGGCCGCACGCGCTGGCCTTCTTCGGCGTCGCCGATCAGCACCAGATCGCCGGCCTCCAGCCCCTCGCTGATCTCGCTGAGCGCCGTGCCCAGCATTCCCAGTCGCACACCGACGCGCTCGACCACACCATCGCGCACCCGTAGCACCTGGGCGCGCGTCCCGTCGCGGGCGCGCAGTGCATCATTGGGCAGCACCAGTGCCTGGTCGCGCCGGCCTGTCTCGATGTTCACTGACACCGTCATGCCCTGGCGGAGAAAGGCGGCCGGCTCCTGCAGGTCCAGATGGACATCGATGGTGCCGCGCGCCGTGTCCACGCTTGGTGCGATGAAGCTCACCTTCGCCGTCAGCACGCGGTCCGGATAGGCGTCGGCGATGATCCGGGCGCTCTGCCCGTGCTCGATCGGTGCCAGGCTCTTCTCGTCGAGGGGCAAGAGGATTTCGCTGCTGCCGGAGCGGGCAATGGTCAGCAGTGTGCGGCCCGGCTGAACCAGGTCGCCCGGCTCGACGTCGCGCGACTGCACGATGCCATCGACCTGGGCGTGAATACGGGTTCGGGCCAGGTTCGCACGGGCGACCTCCAGACGCTGCCGCAGGACCTGTTCCTCGCTGCCACCTTCGGCCAGCGCTGCGGCGGCGAAGCGGGCGCGATCACGCACTACGCGTGCGGTCAGCTCCGCGCGGCGCGCCTGCTCCAGCGGCTCGGAAGCCAGCAGCTTGCGCTCGAACAGCGTTTCGCGGCGCTGCAGCTCGCGGCTGGCCTGTTCCAGATTGTGTTGTGCCTCGCGCAGGGTGGCCTGCGCCTGCGGTCCAGTGGAATCGATGAGCTGCTGCAGCGCCGCTTCGGCCTCGCGCAGGCGCGCGCGCTGTTCGTCGTCGCGCAGTTCCAGCAGCAGATCGCCGGCGTTCACCGCGTCGCCTTCCCGCACATGGCGTGCAGCAACCACGCCGGTGATTTCGCTGCCGATCTGCGCCAGCGACTGGCTGTCCACTTCACCACTGGCCACTACGCGCTGCACCAGTGGGCGAGCTTCCAGACGGTAGGCCGGCAGTTCCGGGCCCTGCAGCTGGCGCCAGATCAGCCAGCCGCCAATCGCCAGGAGCGCAATGGCCAGGATAACTAGACGGCGGATGGATCTTACGGCAGGCACGACGGACCACTCCCTGATACGGCCCGTGACGGCCATCGAAACGGTGCAAGCTTACGGACATCCTCGGCGTGCTTACAACGCGCGCTGCAAGCGACACGATGCCCTGCGCCTATCGTAACCATAGCCTCTGGCATGGGGCAGGGCGGAGTACACTGGGGCACCCGCATCGAGGATCCCGAATATCATGGCGTCCACCGTCCAGAGCCCTGCTGCCACCCTGCGTTCCGCCTGGCTTGCGCAAGCCCAGGCCAATCCCTGGATCACCATCGGCCTGGCCGCAACGGCAGTCGCCGTCCTGCTGCTGTTGCTGGCCGGAGCGGTCAATGCATTCCAGAGCAGCGCGGCGAGCAACGTTCGCTACGCATTGCTGGGCGGCAGCGCCGGGTTTGTTGCGACGGCGTTCGGCGCCTTTCTGGCGATCGGGCTGCGCGACATTTCCACCCGCACCCAGGACAGCATGCTCGGCTTCGCCGCAGGCATGATGCTTGCGGCGAGTGCCTTTTCGCTGATTCTGCCGGGGCTCGCAGCGGGCCGTGAGCTGTTCGGCAACGGTCCGGCCGCTGCCGCGACCGTTGTGGCCGGTCTCGGTCTGGGCGTGCTGCTGATGCTGGGGCTGGACTACTTCACGCCCCACGAGCACGAGAGCACTGGGCCGTGTGGGCCTGAATGCGAACGTTTGAACCGGGTCTGGCTGTTCGTGCTCGCCATTGCGCTGCACAACATTCCCGAAGGCATGGCCATCGGCGTCAGCTTCGCCAACGGCGACATGAGCGTTGGTCTGCCGCTAACCACCGCCATATCCATCCAGGACATTCCCGAAGGCCTCGCGGTGGCCCTGGCACTGCGCACCACCGGGCTGTCGGCGCTGGCGTCGGTGCTGGTCGCCGCGGCGTCCGGGTTGATGGAACCGATCGGGGCACTGGTGGGTATCGGCATGTCCAGCGGTTTCGCCATCGCCTATCCCGTCAGCCTGGGCCTGGCCGCGGGCGCAATGATCTTCGTGGTATCCCACGAGGTGATTCCCGAGACTCACCGCAACGGCCATCAGACCCCGGCGACGCTCGGCCTGATGGTTGGCTTCGCGGTCATGATGTTCCTGGATACCGCGTTGGGCTGATGCCTCAGGGTTTGTCCGGCTCGGTCTGCATCACCAGCTCGACGCGGCGGTTGCTGGCGCGCCCGCCCTCGTCAGCATTGTCGGCGAGCGGTCGGGTGTCGGCGTAGCCGGTGGCGCTCAGACGCGTCGCTTCGATGCCTGCCAGCTGCAGGTAGCGCACCACGCTGCTGGCGCGGCTGGCGGAGAGCTCCCAGTTGGAAGGAAAGCGCTCGGTCTGGATCGGCAGGTTGTCGGTATGCCCTTCAACGACGATGCGAAAGGCGTTCGCCGCCAGCGTCGGCACCAACCGGTCGATCACTTCCAGCCCGGCGTCCTCCAGCTCGGCTCGTCCGGAGCCGAAGAGTATCTCGCTGCTGATGCGGAAGCTGATGCTGCCTTCGTTGACGATGACCAGGATGTCATCGCCCAGCGCCATGCCTGGTGGCGTCGGCATGCTCTCTTGCGGGTCATCCGGTTGCGCATCGGCGGCGGGCGTCGGCACCGGTGCGATCGATGGAATCGGTGCGGCGGGAGCCGGCAGCGCCACGCCCAGTTCGCCTGCCGCGAGCATGGCCGAGGCGGCGGGGTCGTTCTGCTCGCCGTCGCCCTTGCCGGCCAGCGCGAGCATGATCACCAGCATCACCAGCAGCAGCGTCAGCATATCCAGATAGGTGATCAGCCATGCTTCCTGCTCTTCTTCCCGCTGCGGCTCGATATGCCAGCGGGAGAAGCGGCTGCCCTGGGATGCTTGCCCGTTCACCGTCAGTCTTCCTGCGGTCTGACGCGCGGCGCCGCAGGCGTACCGTCGCGGATTTCATCGTCGTGGTGGGCGATGAACGATTTCAGCGTCTCGCGCATGTACGCCGGGCTGCGGCGGTTGCACATCATCGAAATGCCTTGCATCACCAGGTTCATCAGGGCGACCCGCTGCTCGGTACGCCGCTCCAGCTTCACCGCCACCGGCTTGAGAATGAGATTGGCCAGCAGCACACCGTAGAAGGTGGTCATCAGCGCAACGGCCAGGCTGCGACCAATCAGATCCATGTCGCCGCTGCCGAGCATGAACATCAGGTTGATCAGGCCCACCAGCGTGCCGATCATGCCGAACGCTGGCGCGTAGCTGGCCATCGCGCGGAACAGCTGCGCCTCGGCGTTCTCCCGTGCGCGTAGCCGGGCGATCCGCCATTGCAGCACCTCCAGAATGTCCTCCTCCGGGGTGTTGTCGATCACCAGCTGCACGCCGGTACGCAGGAAGGGATTGCTAACCTGCTCGACAGCCTTTTCCACCGCGGGCAGATCGCCGCTGATCCACAGCCGCGAAATCTGCACCAGCTCGTCGAGATCCTGACGGGTGTACAGTCGCTCGTTGCGCAGGACGGTCCAGAGCAAACCGAATACCCGAGTGACTTCGCGCAACGGATAACTGATGAAGGTGGCAGCCAGAGTGCCGACCAGCACGATGCCGAGGCTGGGCAGGTCGATGAAGAGCGCCGGTTCCTTGGCCGCGAAAAGCAGGACGACCGCCAGCAGGCCGATGCTCGCGACGATGCCGATCAGGGTGGAGGGGTTCATCGGGGCTCCGCTGAGAGGGCTGTTGCAGAAAACGCGGGATGATAACAGCGGGCCCGGGGGCCGGGCTGACCTGGATCAGGACCGGGTCAGCCATCCATCGTCAGAGGTTTTCTAGCAGCCGCCGGGCGGCTTCCTGGCCGCTGAGCCAGGCGCCTTCCACACGGCCGGACAGGCACCAGTCGCCACAGGCGTACAGGCCCAGGCCGGCGTCGGCCAGGGCAGTCCATTCGTGGGCCTGTGCCGGGCGGGCATACAGCCAGCGGTGCGCCAGGGTGAACTCGGGGGCTGGTACAACGCAGTCGATCAACTCCGCGAAGGCGCCGTGCAGGCGCTCGATCACCGCCTCCTTCGACAGATCCAGGTGCTGACGGCTCCAGCTGCTGGTGGCGTGCAGTACCCAGGTGTCCAGCGCGCCATCGCGCCCCGGCTTGCTGCGATTACGCGCGATCCAGTCCAGGGCGTCATCCTGGACGAAGCAGCCTTCCAGCGCCGTGTCCAGCGGTGTGGCGAAGCCCAGGGCGACGGCCCAGGTCGGCTCCATGGCAACGCTGGCGGCGACCGCCGCGAGTTTCGGCGCGCCAGAGAGCAGCGCGGCGGCCTGCGGCGCCGGCAGGGCGATGACGACATGGCTGAAGGGCCCATGGCTGGCGCCGGTGGCGTCCGCCAGCGTCCAGTACTGTTCGCCACGGAACACTTCGGTAATGCGACAGCTGAAGGTGACCGGCATTTCGCCGAGCAACCCGCGGGTGATCGCGCTCATGGTCGGGGTTCCGACCCAGCGTAGCTGCTCGTCGGCAGAGGGGCTCAGCTGCCCGTCGCGGGACTGGAACAGGGTCGGCGTCCACTGATCCACCCAGCCCCCGGCCTGCCACTGGCGCACGGTTTCGGCGAAACGGCGGTCACGTGCCGTGAAGTACTGTGCGCCGAGGTCGAGTGAGCCGGCGTCGCTGCGCTTGCTGGCCATGCGTCCGCCGCTGCCGCGGCTCTTGTCAAAAAGGTGTACGGCCTGCCCGGCATCGTGAAGCGTGCGGGCGGCGGAAAGTCCTGCGATTCCGGTTCCGATGATGGCGATTGGAGCCTTGCTCATGATTACCTCGTGTGCTGTTGCCATCAGCCGCACAGGCGAAGCGCCGCGCAGCACGTTTTCATGACAAGCGTTCGATCGCTTGAGCCTGCTCATCCTCGAACAGACATCGTCCTTTGGCTAGAGGCTTTCGACGCAATGCGACATCCCGGTCGCCGGTTTCGGCAGTTGCTGACCAGCGGTCGGTGCCTCGGGCTGTTCAGCGCAATTCCGCCCAGGCTCAGTCTGTGGTTGTAAGTTGCTGATAAGCCGGTACAATGGCGCCGCTCGCCGCCAGGCGGGTTTCGTTATGGTGGGCCCTGCCGGTCCCCTCGCAACGATCAGCCGTGAACCCGGTCAGGCCCGGAAGGGAGCAGCCGCAGCGGTGACATTGTGTGCCGGGGTGTGGCTGGTAGGGTTCACCTCCATAACGACCTTCTCGCGTCCCCCCTTTCTTGATTCACGACGGCCGGTTGTCCGTGGCCTGAGCGTGCGCGCCTGTCCTGTCCCTTCGATCGTTAGCCACGCGGTTCTTCACCCCGGATCGGCTCATGTATCCTGCGCGGCATTTTCAACGGCGCCGTCGCCGTTAACGGTTCAAGGAGCATGCTTTGTCGGTCAGGGCGAGTTGGGACATTTTCTGCGCGGTCGTGGATAACTTCGGTGACATTGGCGTCACCTGGCGCCTGGCCCGTCAGCTGGCTGCCGAGCACGGCCAGCAGGTGCGGCTGTGGGTGGACGATCTGGATACCTTCGCCCGGCTGTGTCCGGCGGCCAGTGCGCAGGCTGATCAACAGATGCACGAAGGCGTCGATGTCCGCCGCTGGTCCAGCCAGTGGCCGGGTGCCGAGCCGGCCGATGTCGTCATCGAGGCGTTCGCCTGCAACCTGCCGCAGGCCTATATCAACGCCATGGCCGCGAGCGGGCGGCGTATCCTCTGGCTGAATCTCGAATACCTCAGCGCCGAGGACTGGATCGTCGGATGCCATGCGTTGCCGTCCTTGCAGCCCAACGGTGTACAGAAGTACTTCTTCTTTCCCGGCTTCGAGGCCGAGACCGGTGGCCTCATCCGCGAGGCGGACCTGATGCTGCGCCGCGCCAGCTTTCAGGGCGATCCTGAGCGGCAGGCCGGTTTTCTCGCGACGCTGGGCGTGGTGCGCCAGCCGGAGGCGCGTTTGCTGTCGCTGTTCGCCTACGAGAACACAGCCGTTGCTGGCTGGCTGGACGTGCTTGCCGCCGATTCCCGCGTCAATCAGCTGCTGGTGCCAGAGGGGCGGGTGCTGGGCGATGTCGCGGCCTGGCTGGGTGTTGCGACGCTCGAGCCGGGGGCCTGCCACCAGCGCGGTAGCCTGCAGATCTCCATCGTGCCGTTCATGACGCAGGACGAGTACGACCTGCTGCTGTGGAGCTGCGACTTCAACGCGGTGCGCGGCGAGGAGTCGTTCATCCGTGCCCAGTGGGCGGGGCGTCCGCTGGTGTGGCACATCTATCCGCAGGAGGACGACGCGCACTGGGACAAGCTCAATGCATTTCTCGAGCTCTACTCGCAGGGGCTCTCGCCTGCTGCCGGTTCGGCGCTGCGAGAGTTCTGGCATGCGTGGAACGCGGGAAAGGGCGCCGAGCAGGCGTGGAGCGGACTGCTGGGCCAATACCCGACGTTACTGGAGCACGCCGAAACCTGGACCCACGCGCAGGTCGCCAATGGCGATCTGGCCGGAAAGCTGGTGTTTTTTTACACAGATTGGCTATGATACGCGGCCTGTTTTTTTGTCTCTAATTCCCTTCGGATATTTCGTATGAAAACCGCACAAGAGTTCCGTGCCGGCCAGGTGGCCATCATCAACGGCGCACCCTGGGTCATCCAGAAAGCCGAGTTCAACAAGTCCGGCCGCAACAGTGCCGTGGTCAAGATGAAGCTGAAGAACCTGCTCAACGGTTCGGCTACCGAGACCGTCTACAAGGCTGACGACAAG
Organism: Stutzerimonas sp. Brlt_14; assembly: GCF_051948915.1. NCBI lineage: Bacteria > Pseudomonadati > Pseudomonadota > Gammaproteobacteria > Pseudomonadales > Pseudomonadaceae > Stutzerimonas > Stutzerimonas sp. Brlt_14. Next base: position 211,388 of record NZ_JAYJLM010000001.1, on the reverse strand, counting down.
CTGGAGCCGGTCATTCTCGAGCGCAAGGAAGTGACCTACTCCTACTTCGCCGACCCGCTGTACGTCTTCATGGACAACGAGTTCAACCAGTACGAAATCGAAAAAGACGACCTGGAAGGCGTGATGACCTTCATCGAAGACGGCATGACCGACGTCTGCGAAGCGGTCTTCTACAACGACAAGGTGATCTCCGTCGAACTGCCGACCACCATCGTTCGCGAAATCGCCTACACCGAGCCGTCCGTACGTGGCGACACTTCCGGCAAGGTCATGAAGACCGCCCGCCTGAAGAACGGTGCCGAGCTGCAGGTTTCCGCTTTCTGTGAAATCGGCGACTCGATCGAGATCGATACCCGTACCGGCGAGTACAAGTCCCGCGTCAAGGCCTGATCCTCGGCCTGCGGTGGACAGAAAAAAGCCCAGCTCGATGCTGGGCTTTTTCGTTTCTGTGCGCGTGTCAGCTCGCCCATATCCAGCCGACCAGGCCGTAGCAGAGCAGGGAAACCAGCAGCACACCGAACAGGTTGAGCACGAAGCCGGCCTTGATCATCGCCTGGATCGGCAACTGTCCCGTGCCGAATACGATGGCGTTGGGTGGTGTCGCGACCGGCATCATGAAGGCGCAGCTGGCAGCGACCGCGGCCGGAATCGCCAGCATTTCCGGGGAGAGCCCCTGGGCCACAGCGAGCGCACCGAGCAATGGCAGGAAGGCCGCTGCAGTCGCGGTATTGGAGGTGATTTCGGTGAGGAAGATGATCACCGTCACCACCAGCGCGATCATCGCCAGCAGGGGCAGGGCATCGAAGGCGCCGAGGCTGCTGGCGATCCATTCGGCCAGCCCGGACGCACCGATGACGCCGGCCAGCGAGAGGCCGCCGCCGAACAGCAGCAGCACGCCCCATGGCGCCTTGTTGGCCTGTTCCCAATCCATCAGAAACACCCGTTTGTGCAGGTCCACTGGAATCAGGAACAGTGCGATCGCTGCGGCCATGGCAATGCTGGTGTCGTTCACGCCGTCGACATAGTCGGCCAGCAGTGGCTGGAAGATCCAGGCCGCCGCTGCCAGCACGAACACCACGGCGACCATTTTTTCGGCACGCGACATCGGCCCGAGGGCGGCCATTTCCTTTTCGAGCAGACCACGGCTGTCGCCCCCCGCCAGGCGAAAACCGCCGCGGGTGAGCGACCACCAGATGAAGACCAGCATGCCGATGCTCAGCGGCAGGCCCAGCAGCATCCACTGGCCGAAGCCGATCTGGACGTCGTAGTTCTCCCGCATGAACGCCGCCAGCAGGGCATTGGGCGGGGTGCCGATGAGCGTGGCGATGCCGCCGACACTGGCCGAATAGGCGATGCCCAGTAGCAGCGCCACGGCGAACCGCGCGCCTTCCTTTTCCTCGCTGCCGGCGATCAGCAGGCCGATGACCGACAGGCCGATGGGCAGCATCATGATGCTGGTCGCCGTATTGCTCACCCACATGCTGATGAACGCCGTGGCGATCATGAAGCCGGCGATCTGCCGGCTCGGCTGGTTACCCACCGCCAGCAGCGTCGCCAGGGCGATGCGTTTGTGCAGGTTCCAGCGCTGCATCGCCAGGCCGAGCAGAAAACCGCCGAGGAAGAGAAAGATGGTCGGGTTGGCGTAGGGCGCGGTGGCCTTGGCCAGGGTATCGATGTCGAGCAGGGGTATCAGCAGAATCGGCAACAGCGAGGTCGCCGGGATCGGTATCGCCTCGGTCGACCACCAGACCGCCATCAGCGCGGCCAGGCCCACGGTCAGCCACGCCTTTTCCGAAAGGCCGCCGGGTGGGTCGGTCAGGATGCAGGCCAGCAACAGCAGTGGGCCCAGGATCAGGCCGATCCACGCGGCCAGTATGGCGCCCCGGCTTTGAGATGATTCCGCCATTTTCGTCCTCTTCGAAACTGCGCTATCGAAAGCGGGGCCGTGTGGACTGAACCCGCGCGGCCCCTACTTAGGCGGACAGGGCCGGCGGGGTTTCGTTTCGTGCGCGCGGGCGGTGCTGCCCGCGCAGAGGGGCCGAGAGGATCAGTCCGGCCGGACCTGCTTCAGGGTTTCGGCGATCATGAAGGCCATTTCCAGCGACTGGTCGGCGTTCAGGCGCGGGTCGCAATGGGTGTGGTAGCGATCGCAGAGGCCGGCCTCGGTGATGGGGCGCGAGCCACCGATGCACTCGGTGACGTTCTGCCCGGTCATCTCGATATGGATGCCCCCCGGATAACTGCCTTCGGCGCGGTGCACGTCGAAGAACTGGCGGACTTCGGCGAGTACGCGCTCGAAGTCGCGTGTCTTGTAGCCGCTGGATGCCTTCATGGTGTTGCCATGCATCGGGTCGGAGCTCCACAACACCTGGCGTCCCTCGTTCTGCACCGCGCGCACCAGGCGTGGCAGGCCAGCTTCCACCTTGTCGGCACCCATGCGCACGATGAGGTTCAGGCGGCCGGGGTCGTTCTGCGGATTGAGGATGTCGATCAGGCGAATCAGCTCATCCGTAGCCATGCTGGGGCCGACCTTCACCCCGATGGGGTTGCCGACGCCGCGCAGGAACTCGACGTGAGCGCCGTCCAGCTGACGGGTGCGATCACCGATCCACAGCATGTGCGCGGAACAGTCGTACCAGCCGCCGCTGAGGCTGTCCTGGCGCACGAAGGCCTGCTCGTAATTGAGCAGCAGCGCTTCATGGGCGGTGAAGAAGCTGGTTTCGCGCAGCTGCGGCGCGCCGTCCAGGCCGCAGGCACGCATGAACTTCAGTGTTTCGTCGATGCGCGCGCCGAGCTGGTGATACTTCTCGGCCAGCAGCGAGTTGGCGATGAAATCGAGGTTCCACTGGTGCACCTGATGCAAGTCGGCGAAACCGCCCTGGGCGAAGGCACGCAGCAGGTTCAGGCTGGCAGTGGACTGGTGGTAGGCCTGCAGCAGGCGCTCCGGATCGGGTACACGGCTCTTGGCGTTGAAGTCGATGCCGTTGACGATGTCGCCGCGGTACGCCGGCAGCGTAACGCCGTCGATGGTTTCATCACCCGCCGAGCGTGGCTTGGCGAATTGACCGGCCATGCGTCCGACCTTCACCACCGGGCAGCCGGCAGCGAAGGTCATGACGATTGCCATCTGCAGCAGCACTTTGAAGGTGTCGCGAATCTTGGTCGCCGAGAATTCGGCGAAGCTCTCGGCGCAGTCGCCGCCCTGCAGCAGGAACGCGCGCCCGCGCGTGACCTCGGCGAACTGCCGCCTGAGCTCCCGCGCCTCGCCGGCGAAGACCAACGGCGGCAACCCGGCGAGCGTGCGCTCGACGCGCTTGAGGTGCTCGGCATCCGGATATTCGGGTTGCTGCTGAATCGGCTTGTTTCTCCAGCTGTCGGGGCTCCAGGCGTGGCTCATGGTCATTCCAGATCGAAAGATGAATGGCGCGAGTTTACCTGATGCATCCGGCGCCCGGAGATAGCGATGGCCTATGGGCCTGCGTAAGATGCGCCTTCGCTGGCACATAGCGGCCATAGACTTTGCGGGAGCTAGCAGATGGAAAAAGAGGAACGGTTGCTCGCTGAAGTGCGCGATGCGTTCGGGCTCATCCGTGTGCTCGAGGTCGGTGACTACCGCTTTCTCGAATTCGGCGCGGCAGTCGAGCAGAGCTGCGTGTTCATCGCCGATCCCGCCTGGCTCGAATATGACTACACCCGTGCCATGCTGCTCGGCGGGCTCTGCCATCCACAGCCGGAAACCGCGCTGTTTCTCGGTCTGGGAGCGGGTAATCTGACCCAGGCCTGCCTCAAGTTCCTGCCGCTGGAGGACGTCGAGGTCATCGAGCTGCGCCCGGCGGTGCCGGAGCTGGCCATGCAATACCTGGGGTTGCAGAACGATCCGCGACTGTACATCCGCATCGGAGATGCGACCGAGCTGCTGGAAACCGCCGAAACGGCTGATTTGATATTCGTCGACCTCTACAACGACTCGGGGCCGGACGCGGCGCATCTGGCCTGGTCATTTCTCAAACGCTGCCAGGAAAAGCTCAACCCGGGCGGGTGGCTCGTCATCAACCAATGGGGCACCGACGACGACCGGCCGCTGGGAGCTGCCCTTTTGCGTGGCCTGTATCACCGGCACTACTGGGAATGCCCGGTGAAGGAGGGCAACGTGGTGGTGCTGGTGCCGGCCGATCTGGAACAGCAGCTGGATTTGGCGGGCCTGCGATCGCGTGCCGAAACGTTGGCACCTCGTCTGGGCTATTCGCTGGATTCGCTGATCGGCGTGCTGCGCCCAGCCAGTTGAGGGTAAGTGTGCGCCATGCTGGTGCACAGCGATGCACCGGCCAATTCACCAGGTCTCTAATTTGGTGCGCTTATGTCGGCATACTGCCGAGGACCTGCCCGCGGCGTTTCGACGCACCCGCTACGCAGAGCGCTTTCCGATGCGGGGCGCCATTCACCGGTCTAGCAGCTTATGAGGCGAACATGAGCGGTCCTGGTGCGCAGGGGAGCCTGTGCTCGCAGCCGTGGCCTGATCGCTTGCTGGTCTGCTAATTGCAATTGGCCAGTATGTCTTTCCGATCATCAAGGACTGCCCGGTGACCCAGCTTCAAAGCCTCCAAATGCAACTTTCCCCTAGTGAACGTCACTGGCTGCCCTGGCTGGGACGCACCGGCAAGCTGTCGATGGGCTGGTCCTGCTGGTTGAACCGTGGTGTGTATCCCGCCATCGAGCAGGTGTTCGAAGGCGTTGCGCAGTCCCGCGTGCGCATCCTGCAGAACTGGGTGAGTGCTCACTGGGACCATCTGGCGGACCTGGCCGCGAGCCTGGGCGAAGGGCTGGCTCATGTGGATGTCGACCTGCTGGAAAAGAAGCGTGCTCAGCTCCCCGACCTGTCCGAACTGTTCGTCATCGACCCGCAGGGGCGGGTACTGGCGTCCACGTGCGCCGCGCATGTCGGTCAGCAGGATCTGGATGCGCAGGCCGTTGCGCGGGGGCTGCGCGAGCCGTTCTTGCATGGCCCTTATCGCGATCCGCTGACCGAGCGCCTGGGGGCGAGCACGTCACGCTTCCACGACGCGGTGACGCTGATGTTCTATCAGCCCGTGCACGCCGCAGGTAAACGCCTCGGCTGTCTCTGCGCGCGAGTGCCGAACGATGTGCTGGGGGATCTGATCCAGCGCGAAGCCGGGCATGTCTATCCCGAGTCCGGCGACAACTATCTGTTCATGGTCGACTCGCGCTTCGACAGCCGCATCCGACCTGGTACGGCCCTGTCGCGCTCGCGCTTCGAGGACGCCACCTTCAGCCACGGTGAGAACCTGAAAAGCGGCGTGCACACTCGCTGGGGCACGGTCCGTGTACAGCAGCACACCGAGCTGGAACTGCGCTTCACCGATCCGGCCACCGGCCAGCTGCACCCCGGTGTGCGGGAAACCATCGCCAGGGGTTCGAACCTGTTCGTCACCTATCCCGGCTATTCCGATTACCGCCACATTCCGGTGATCGGCAAGGGCGTCACCTTCCAGCTGCCGGGCTCCCCGGATCGCTGGGGCATGATGTGCGAGGCCGATCTGGAAGAGGTCTATCGCCGGCGTTCGCTGAGCGTTGGCCTTATGAAGACGTACCTGCTCACCGTAATCACGTTGTTCGTCACGGGCAGCCTGCTGCAGGCCTTCAGCGGGCTGTCCGAGACGGCGCTCTACCTGCTCAACGGCGTGCTGCTCGTGCTCGGCGCCTGGGCGTTCGCCTCATTCGGGCCGCGCCGGCTGGCGGCGCGCATGCAGGCGATGACCGAGGTGATCCGCACCCTGGCCGAGGGCGAGGGCAATCTGCGTCAGCGCGTCGACAGCAGCGCCATGCCGCGCGACGAGAGCGGCGACATGGCGCGCTGGATCAACAGCTTCATCGACAGCCTGGATGGCGTGGTCGGTCAGGTGATCCAGGTGTCGAAACACGTGCGCCAGGACAACGAGCTGATGCTGGTGCGCAGCAGCGAAGCCGGGCAGACCACCAGTGACGTCGCCGAGTCGATCCACCAGCTGTTGTTGCTGGTGGAGGAACAGTTGGGCGAAATTCAACAGGCTTCGATGACCGCCGAAGAAATGAAAGCCGCCATGGACGAAGTGATGTGCCGCGCGCGGGAGCGCTTCGATACGGTGCGCCAGGGCACCGAATCCATCCGTGATGTGGTGCAGCGCTCGGCGCAGAGCGTGCAGCTGCTCGACAGCCGCATGGGCGAGATCGACGAGATCGTCCGCCTGATCAGCGATATCACCAACCAGACCAACCTGCTCGCGCTTAATGCCGCGATCGAAGCCGCTCGCGCCGGTGATCACGGGCGCGGCTTTGCCGTGGTGGCGGGGGAGGTGCGTTCGCTCGCGCTGCGTACGGCGAAGGCAGCGGAGGACATCCGCGAGAAAGTCGAGAGCCTGCAGTCCGAGACGCGCCAGGCGGTGTCGTTCATGCAGGGCGGCGTGCAGGATGTCGACAGCAGCCTGCGACTGACCGAGGAGGCGACATCGGAAAACGTCCATCTGCACGAAACCGTGGAGCGCATGTTCGAGATCATCAAGGGGTTGAATGAGCGCAGCCTGCACTACGGGCAAACCATCCGCGGCGTCGATCAGGCCTCCAACGAGATGGGGCAGACCCTCGGCGTGCTGCAGGACAGCGCCGAGCGCGTCCGCCATACCGCGGGCAAGCTGCACCAGCTGGTTGGCCGCTTCCGTGTCAGTGCCGCCAACAGCGAAGCGGCCTGATCTCCGGTCGCACCTCCTGGCGGTTTCGCTGGGAGGCGCCTGTGCGGGGAGTCCCGGGGCATGGCGTCATCCGCTGCGGCTTAAAATATCCGCACAGCGTCACGTTAATCCGGTATAGTACGCGCCGGCTGAAACCCAGCCTGCGTTCAGGTACTGCAACACACGAAGCGCCGCTTCGGCTGCTGTCCGCTTCGAGCGGACTATCTTGACGATTCATCATCCATACGTTTTCGCAACCCCGCCGACCAGGCTGCCAGGGTGACCTTCGGGTTTTGCACGGCATGCGCAGCTTCGGAACAATGGGTCTTGCGGAGCATCAGAGACAAGACCCATGACCCAGGAAATCGGCGGCTTTGCCGCACTCGGTATTCACTCCGCTGTTCTGGCTGCCATCAGCGCAGTCGGCTACGAAGAACCGTCCCCCATCCAGGCCCAGGCGATCCCGGTGATCCTTGGTGGCCACGACATGATCGGCCAGGCCCAGACCGGTACCGGCAAGACCGCCGCCTTTGCGCTGCCGATCCTGTCCAAGATCGATCCAGCCAAGCGCGAGCCGCAGGCGCTGATCCTCGCGCCGACCCGCGAACTGGCACTGCAGGTCGCCACCGCGTTCGAAACCTATTCCAAGCAGATGCCGGGCGTCAGCGTCGTCGCCATCTACGGTGGTGCCCCGATGGGCCCGCAGCTCAAGGCCATCCGCCAGGGCGCGCAGGTCATCGTCGCCACTCCGGGCCGTCTGGTCGACCACCTGAGCCGTAACAGCGAGCTGCTGTCGACCATCCGCTTCCTGGTCCTCGACGAAGCCGACGAGATGCTCAAGCTCGGCTTCATGGACGATCTGGAAGTGATCTTCGAAGCCATGCCGGAAAGCCGCCAGAGCGTGCTGTTCTCCGCCACGCTGCCGCACTCCATTCGTGCCATCGCCGAGAAGCACCTGCGCGAGCCGCAGCACATCAAGATCGCTGCCAAGACCCAGACCGTCGCGCGCATCGAACAGGCGCACCTGATGGTCCACGCCGACCAGAAGATCCAGGCCGTGCTGCGCCTGCTGGAAGTCGAGGATTTCGACGCGCTGATCGCCTTCGTGCGCACCAAGCAGGCCACCCTTGACCTGGCCGCCGCGCTGGAAGCCAAGGGCTACAAGGCCGCTGCGCTGAACGGCGACATCGCGCAGAACCAGCGTGAACGCGTCATCGAATCGCTCAAGGATGGCCGTCTGGACATCGTCGTCGCCACCGACGTCGCCGCCCGCGGTATCGACGTACCGCGCATCACCCACGTATTCAACGTGGACATGCCGTACGATCCGGAATCCTATGTGCACCGCATCGGCCGTACCGGCCGTGCCGGTCGCGAAGGTCGCGCGCTGCTGCTGGTCACTCCGCGTGAGCGTCGCATGCTGCAGGTCATCGAGCGGGTAACCAACCAGAAGGTCGCCGAAGCCCGTCTGCCCAATGCCCAGCAAGTGCTGGATGCCCGTATCAAGAAGCTGACCAGCAGCCTCGCGCCGCTGGTCGCCGATGCAGAAGCCACTCATGGCGAGTTGCTCGACAAGCTGGTTGCCGACATCGGCTGCAGCCCGCGTGCCCTGGCTGCTGCGTTGCTGCGCAAAGCCACCAATGGTCAGGCGCTGACTCTTGCGGAAGTCGAGAAAGAGCAGCCGCTGGTTCCGACCAGCAGCCCGCGTGAGCGTAGCGAACGTTCGGATCGTCCGGAGCGTAGCGGTGATCGCGAGCGCCGCGCTCCGATCCCGCTGGCCGAGGGCCGCGCCCGCTGCCGTACCCCGCTGGGCGCGCGTGACGGCATCGCCGCCCGTAACCTGCTCGGCGCTATCCTCAACGAGGGCGGCCTGGCCCGTGAAGCCATCGGCCGTATCCAGGTGCGCGACAGCTTCAGCCTGGTCGAGCTGCCGGAAGATGGCCTCGATCGCCTGCTCGGTAAACTCAAGGACACCCGCGTGGGCGGCAAGCAGCTCAAGCTGCGCCGTTATCGCGAAGACTGATTTGCAGTAAGCAAAACGAAAGGCGGGCTCTAGAGCCCGCCTTTTTTATTCCCTTAAAGAAGATCTGGCAGCAATCCTGCCTTCGACCGGCGCTGTCGATGAGCGGGCGGGCGAGCCAGATTTCCGATCTGTGTCACAGTCTCCTAAACCAAGCACTCATTCGTCGTCAATCCCGTTCGGGCTGTTCAAACTCTGAACAACATGCTACAAACGAACGCAACCCGAATGATCTAGCCGCTTGAAAACGAAGGGAAAACCATGACCAAGTCGGAGTTGATCGAGCGAATCGTCACCCAGCAGGGGCTGCTTTCATCCAAGGATGTCGAGCTGGCCATCAAGACCATGCTCGAGCAGATGGCTCAGGCCCTGGCCACCGGCGAGAGGATCGAGATCCGCGGCTTTGGTAGCTTTTCCCTGCACTACCGCGCCCCCCGCGTAGGCCGCAATCCCAAGACCGGCCAATCCGTCAGCCTTGACGGAAAATTTGTCCCGCATTTCAAGCCAGGGAAGGAGCTGCGGGATCGGGTTAACGAAGACGAGTAAATGCGTCGCTGGAAGTCTTCCGGAGTATTGCTCGCGCGGCCGTAACAACGCTTCATCGAAAAGTTCCCCTGCTGCAAGACTTTTTTGCTTGCACGAACTTGGTGTGCGGATAAGCGCATGGCAGAATGCCGCGCTTTTGCGATGGCCTTCACATCGCTTGGTTAAAGGAACTGACCTAATGCCGTACCCGCAAATCACTCACCACGGAGCCGTCAACGGCGTGACCGGCTCGTGCCATGAACTACATGCCGATGCGGCCAACAGCTACCTGATCGATTGTGGCCTGTTCCAGGGTGCCGATGTTTCCAGTGACGGAAGAGCAGGGCAGGGTAGCCTGGAAATTGATTTCCCGCTGGGTACCGTGCGGGCACTGATCGCAACGCATGTTCACATCGATCACGTTGGCCGAATCCCATATCTGCTCGCCGCTGGATTCGAAGGTCCGATTCTCTGCAGCGAACCCTCCGCCAAGTTGTTGCCTATCGTGCTGGAGGATGCGTTCAAGCTCGGCGTCAGCCGCGACCAGAAGCAGGTTGAGCGCTATATAAAGCTGATCGAGCAACGCATCATCGCCTTGCCCTACAACACGTGGTTCAACTTGCGCGACGCAGACGATCTTGTTTGCCGTATCCGCTTGCAGCGAGCTGGGCATATCCTCGGTTCGGCGTATGTCGAGTTTGATCTGACTTATCCGAAAACTGGCGAAAAGAAGCGGGTTGTATTTTCCGGTGACCTTGGTGCGCCACATGCACCGTTATTGCCGGCGCCCAAGCCACCTCACTGCGCAGACATCCTCGTTATCGAAAGTACCTACGGCAATCGCCAACACGAGAACCGCCGCACCCGGCGGCAGCGCCTGGAGCGTGTTATCGAGCAAGCGCTCGAAGACAACGGCACAGTGCTCATCCCGGCTTTCAGCATCGGCCGCACTCAGGAACTGCTCTATGAACTCGAAGAGATCATCCATGGCGCACAATCCAAGCTCCCTCTTTCTTCTAGGGAGAGGGGCCCTGATGGAAGCGCCGGACAGCCCGGGATAGAAACCAACTGGCCCGAACTCCCCATTATTCTCGACTCGCCCCTGGCCAGTCGCTTCACTGCAGCCTATCGAGAACTCCAGCCCTTCTGGAATCGGGAGGCCCTCAAGCGTGTACAATCCGGCCGCCGTCCACTGGGCTTCGAACAGCTGATCACGGTCGATAGCCACGGCGATCACTGGAGTATGGTCCAGCACCTCGCGCGTACCGCTCGTCCGGCCATCGTGATCGCCGGCAATGGCATGTGCTCAAGTGGACGGATCGTTAACTATCTGAAGGCTATGCTGGGCGACTCAAGGCACAACGTGTTGTTCGTGGGCCATCAGGCGGCGGGAACGCCTGGTCGGGCCATTCAGATCTTTGGCCCGCAGGGCGGTTACGTCGACCTCGAAGGCGAGCGACTGAACATCAGGGCTGGCGTTTCCAGTATTGGTGGCTATTCGGCACATGCCGATCAGGATGGCTTAGTCAGGTTTGTAACCGGGATGCGGAGAAAGCCATCCCATATTCGCATCGTTCACGGTGAACAAAAGGCGAAACACGCATTAGCCGAAAGGCTTGATGCTTTCTATCAAGGCAAGCAACAAGCATTGCAGCTCACAATCCCGCAGTAAGGCGTTGCGCCGACTCAAACTATGGATACGGTATGACAGTCAAAACCCTCTGTGTGTTCGGCACACGTCCCGAAGCAATCAAAATGGCGCCCTTGGCTCTTTCATTGAGCGCAGACGCGCGTTTCGATGCCAAGGTTTGCGTAACTGGCCAACATCGCCAGATGCTCGACCAGGTGCTTGAATTATTCGAGCTCGAACCTGACTTCGACCTGAATATCATGAAGCCCGGCCAAGACCTTACCGACGTCACTAGCGCCATCCTGCAAGGTATGAAGCGAATCTTCGCAGAATTCAAACCCGACGTTGTGCTGGTTCATGGCGATACCGCCACTACTTTCGCTACCACGGTAGCGGCTTATTACCATCAAATACCTGTTGCCCACGTCGAGGCAGGGTTGCGCACCGGCAATATTTATTCGCCATGGCCGGAAGAGGGGAATCGCAAGTTGACGGGAGCATTGGCTGCCATCCACTTCGCCCCAACCGAAACCTCTCGTCAGAATCTGCTGCGTGAAGGCATCACAAGCGGCATCGAAGTTACCGGCAATACGGTCATCGATGCGCTCCTGCAGGTCGTTGCAAAACTCGACAAAGACACCGAGTTGCAGCAGCGTTTTCAGGAGCAGTTCGCCTTCTTGCGTGCAGATAGCCGCCTAGTGCTAGTCACCGGACACCGCCGTGAGAGCTTTGGTGGCGGCTTCGAGCGTATCTGCCAAGCATTGGCAGATACGGCAAAGGCCTTTCCTGATGTTGAGATCGTCTATCCCGTTCACCTGAATCCGAATGTAAGAGAGCCTGTAAACCGCCTTCTTGCCGGCATCGGCAACGTTCATCTGATCGAGCCGCTGGATTACTTGCCCTTCGTTTATCTAATGAACCGCTCCTACCTGATCCTCACTGACTCAGGTGGCATACAAGAAGAAGCCCCCTCGCTGGGCAAGCCTATCCTCGTGATGCGTGACACTACCGAGCGCCCAGAAGCAGTAGAGGCCGGCACCGTGAAACTGGTCGGCACTCAGGTAGAAGCGCTGACGAGCAATCTCAGAAAGCTTCTGACTGACGACGAGGCTTACCGTGAAATGAGCTTCGCCCACAACCCCTACGGCGATGGTCTTGCGTGTGCCCGCATTCTCAATACACTTTCGCAACTCAAGAAGAATTGAAATGAACTTTGAAACCATTTCCGTGGTTGGCCTTGGCTACATTGGTCTTCCCACCGCAGCGGTTTTCGCTGCCCGCAAGAAAAAAGTCATCGGTGTCGATGTAAACGAACACGCAGTTACGACCATCAACCGCGGCGAGATTCACATCGTCGAGCCTGATCTGGATATGGTCGTGCACGCCGCCGTCACTGAGGGCTATCTTCGCGCTACTACCAAGCCGGAGCCTGCCGATGCCTTTCTGATCGCCGTGCCTACGCCATTCAAAGACGATCATGAGCCGGACCTTTCTTACATCGAATCTGCCAGCAAGGCCATTGCGCCAGTGCTGAAGAAAGGGGATCTGGTCATTCTGGAATCCACTTCACCCGTAGGTGCGACCGAGCAGATGGCTGCTTGGTTGGCTGAGGCTCGGCCGGATCTGAGTTTTCCGCAGACGCAAGGCGAAAACTCAGATGTGCGCATCGCTCACTGTCCCGAGCGTGTCTTGCCTGGCCATGTACTGCGTGAGCTAGTGGAAAACGACCGCATCATTGGCGGTATGACAGCTAAATGCTCTGCCGCTGCCGTCGCGCTTTATAAAACCTTCGTGGAAGGTGAGTGCATCATCACGAACGCACGCACAGCCGAGATGTGCAAACTCACTGAAAACAGCTTCCGCGATGTGAATATCGCCTTTGCCAATGAACTGTCCATTATCTGCCAAAAGCTTGAAATCAACGTCTGGGAGCTGATCCGCCTGGCGAATCGTCACCCTCGGGTGAATATTCTCCAGCCCGGCCCCGGCGTAGGCGGCCATTGTATTGCGGTTGACCCTTGGTTCATCGTTGCGCAATCGCCGAAAGAAGCCCGCCTCATTCGCACTGCCCGTGTCGTTAACGACAGCAAGCCGGACCTGGTAGTCGAACAGATATCTGTGCATGCCAAAGCGCGTGGCAGTAATACCGTTTATTGCCTGGGGGCTGCATTCAAACCGGATATTGACGATCTTCGTGAAAGCCCATCCATGGGCATCATTCGTCGTCTGCTCGATGCTGGTTTCACCGTCAAGCTCGTTGAACCAAACATTGAAGACCTTCCTTCCGGCCTCGATGGTGGGCGCTGCAGCCTTGTCGGTTTCGACGAGTGCCTTGGCGATGAGAGTAATCCATTGGTTGCGATCCTCGTTGCACATAAACAATTCAAAGAGTCCGAGCAACTCAAGAGCAAGGCTTGCCTGGACTTCTGCGGCGTGTTGAATCAAGGGTTCTGATGATGACAACCACTTTGCATGAACAACCGTTCGAAGACGAACAGCAACAGGGCAAAGTGGTTGCTTTGTCTATCGGAAAGAAGCACTACAGCATTTACTTGCCTAACGCCGATACTGACTACATACAAAAAAAGATCAGCAACGATAACCAACCGTACGAGCTTGAGATGCTCGAAGATATTCAGGCGCATGTTTCCGCCGGAGACCTTGTGCTTGATATCGGCGCCAACATCGGTAACCACACGCTCTATCTGGCTGCAATAGCAGGTTGCAAGGTGACCAGCTTCGAACCCAGCGCCGCACTGATCGAAGCGCTAAGCCGCAGTCTTGAAATCAACCAGCTAAGCGAGCTTGTGACGCTGATGCCATATGGGGTAGGGCATACAGCGGGTAAAGGACATTTTTCCAAACTTATGGAAGAGAACCTGGGTGGGCAGAGCATCGAAGTCGGCGATGGTGAGATACGCATCGTGGCGCTCGATGAGCTTGAATTCGATGATCCCGTAAAGCTGATCAAGATCGATGTGGAAGGCATGGAGCTGCCAGTGCTGGAAGGCGCCGCACGACTAATCGCTAAGGATCGTCCGCTGATCTATGTCGAAAGCATTGATGCTGAGCATTACAAAACCATTTCCACCTGGATGGAAAGTCACGGTTACGTGTACTGGGATACGTTCAATGCCACTCCGACACATCTTTTCCGCCCAGCAGAGAGCGTTTCACTCGACATGCGCCTTGCGCGGCTTCAACACCATGAGGTCCTTTCGAACTACCAGAATGCACAGCTGCTGAAAACAACGCGTGACAACCTTGCCAACGCCAACCAGAAGTATCGTGAGGCGTGCCAGCGAATCGATGTATTGAAGGAGCAGCTTCAAAACAGTGACACGCGCCAACAAGAGCTGAAGGCGAAATTGAGCGAGCGCCAACAGGAGCTGGAAGCGGCCCGGCAGGAAGTCGAGCAGATGCGCCAGCGCTTGCACCAGGCAGAGCGGCAGTACGCCGCAAGGCTCGATGAACTGGCTTCAGCAATGGCAGCTATCGCTGCCGACAAGACTGAGGGACAAGCACGGGAACACGAGCTCACAGCACAACTGGACGAGGCCCGGCGGACCTTGGAGTCCGAGCGAGCTCGCAGCAGCCTATTGGAGAAAAACTTGGCTGAACGAGAGCAGTTGGCCGCGCAGCAGATAGCTGAGCTAGCGGTGCAGCGCGAGCGAAGCGCGGAGCTGCGCACCGCCTACGACGCGCTTAGCGAAGAGCTGGAACGCTATAAGTCGAGATACGAAGAAGAGGTGCGCAACGGGCAGTCCATTCGTGAACGTTTGGAGGCTACTCGTGAGCAGGGGCTGGAGAGCCGACGCCAACTTGAAAATGTGCAAGAGGCCTGGAGTAGCGAGCGCAAGGTTTTCATTGAGCAAGTAGCAATCCTCAATCAACGGTTGGATGCCAAGGCAGGTTTATTACAACAGCGCGAGCATGGCGTAGCGCTGCTAGAAGCTGAACTCGATCAGGAAAGAGAACAGCATGAGAAGCTGATCCAGGAGCATCGGAGCGTGACCGTCCATATCGAAACGCTTGAGCAGCAGCTAGCAAACGAACGCGGAGCCCAAAAGACGCTTGAAAGCGTCTTGGCTTCTACAGAAGCGCATGCGGCTCAACTACAGGCAAGGCTCGATGAGTTTCAAACGAACGACCGGCAGCATGAACTGATGGGGCGGGTTGCTCTGCTTGAAGCAGAGCTGGGAGCTGCACAGAAGATGGCAGACGCTTTAGCCGACGCTGAATCTCATGCAGCGCAGCTTCAACTCAAGCTTGATGAGCTTTTGACAAACGACAAACAAGAAGAACTGAGTACAAGGATTGCCTTGCTGGAAGCGGAGCTGGACCGCGTTGTCGGGGAGGGGAATAAATTGCGGGATGAATTGATGGCGGAACATAAGCAAGGCGACGAAAAACGGCGCAACGAACATGAGACGGAACTGGCGAACTTGCGTCGAGCACTCGAGCAACAGCAGGCGCAGATCAATACGCTAACGCAAGAGCTCGCAAAGGAGAGCGACAGGCGCCGAGTCGCTGAACAGAGATTGATCCAGGCTCGAGCCAGCATGACCTATCAGCTTGGCTACCAGATCAAGAACGCCAGATCGCTCGGTGGTTTGGTACGCCTACCTGTCTCGTTGGCTCGCTTGTATCGGCAGGCGAGCAAACAGCGCCAGGCTCGCAGTCATCAGCCGTCCGAGTTCGAAGCACCGAAGGTTTTCGAGCATGCGCCCGCCGACAGGCCGGCCGAGCCAGAAGTGCTCGCCGATGCCAGGCAGTCCGCCGCATTGCTGCCGCAGCGCATGGCGCAAGGACAGCTCAAGATTGCCTGCATCATGGATGATTTCACCTTCGGCTCCTATCAGCCCGAAGCGCAGCTACAACAGCTCACGCCGACAGCCTGGCAGGCAGAACTCGAAGATTTCCAGCCAGAGCTGCTGTTCATCGAGTCCGCCTGGCGCGGTAAGGACGAACTGTGGGGTAGCAAGGTAGGCCACAACGCCAGCGAATTGCAGCAGATTGTGCGCTGGTGCAAAACGCGCGGCACCCCCACGATGTTCTGGAACAAGGAAGACCCGGTTCATTTCGAAACCTTCCTGACGACGGCCAAGCAGTTCGACTTCGTGTTTACTACCGATATGGACTGCATCCATCGTTACAAGGCCGCATTGGGGCATGACCGCGTCTATTTCCTGCCGTTCGCCTGCCAGCCCAGCGTACACAACCCCATCGAACTCTACGAGCGCAAGGATGCCTTCTGCTTTGCCGGTGCTTACTATGCGCGTTATCCCGAGCGGACGCGGGATCTAGGCAACTTCGTCGCGAAGCTGCCCGAATTCCGCCCCGTGGAAATCTATGACCGCAACTACGGCAAGAACGACCCCAACTACCAATTCCCGGCTGAATATCAGCCATTCATTGTCGGCACGCTGCCCTTCTCGGAAATCGATCGGGCCTACAAGGGCTATCGCTACGCGATCAACCTGAACTCCATCAAGCAATCGCAGACCATGTTCGCCCGCCGCGTGTATGAGCTGCTGGGCTGCAATACCGTCACCGTCAGCAACTACTCACGTGGCGTACGCCTGATGTTTGGTGACCTGGTCATCACCACCGACAGCGGCGAAGAGATGGTGCGCCGTCTGCAAGCATTGGCGGGCGACGAAGAAAGCAGCGGCAAGCTGCGTCTGGCCGCCCTGCGCAAGGTCATGCTGGAGCACACCTACGAGCAGCGCCTGAACTACATTGTCGCCAAGGTGAGCGGTACACCAGTAGCCAATCCGCTACCTGATGTAGCCGTCCTCAGCTATGCGCGTAGCGAGGAGGATCTGAAAGCCGTCCTTGCCAACTTCCAGCGGCAAACACACACGAGCAGCATTCTCTACCTGGTCCTGGGACGCAAGGTTCAGCAGCCCACCGGAAAAGACACGCGTGTTCACTTTCTTCGTCGCAAGGAGCTCGAAGGCAAGTGTATCGGCGACGTGATTGGTAATGCAGAGCTCCTGGCCGGCATGGTTGCCGAGGACTACTACGGCCCTAACTATCTGTTGGATATGGCCATTGCCACGCGCTATAGCAGCGCCAATGCCTTTGGCAAGGTAACCCGCTACAACTACGCAGAAACCGGTATCGAATTGCTGGAGCCAGGCCGCGCCTACCACAACGCTGGCTCACTGCAGTTGCGCAGTGCCGTGGTGCGTGCCCAGCTTTTCGCCGCGTTCGACTGCTTCGATTGGTGCCGAGCTTTGTCGAGTAGCCGCTATGGTGAAGGCTCGTTACTGGCGGTCGACCCTTTCAATTATTGCCAGGGTGGTGCTGCGGCGGAAATGGATGCAGTTCATCAGCGCGTCGACGACCTTTCGCTGGACACCGGCTTCACCATCGAAGAGCTGCAGGCACGCGCGGAACGCATCGCTCCAGCCGAACAAGGTGCGATTGATGTACCGGAAATACGCCTCCAGCAACTGCAGGAAACCTTCGGGCCTTGCAAAAGCAGCAACGTCTCCTTTCAGATGGAGGAGCACGGCTGGCTGGTAACTTCCACGCTGGAGGATGGCAAGCATGAGTATATCTACGCCGTACGGGACCTGACGCCTGAGGAGCTGGGTGGCAAGGAGCAGCTGAAGTTCTTCCTCGATGTAACGCCGGGATTGAACCTGCAATTAGTGATGCTCTTCCTCGATGCACAGAAGCAGCGTATTAGCCACGTAATCAAGCACGCCAATCGCAACAAGGTAGTCGATGTGCCACCTGAGACTGCATACATCCGTATGGGGTGGAGGGTTTATCAGGGTGGCTGTGCAGAAATTAAAGGTCTACTACTAGGCCACAAGGATCTCCAGCCCGCCGAAATGCTAGGCCGTGCAGAACACCTATTGGTCACTAACCATTATCCTAGTTACGAAGATCTTTACCGTAATGGATTCGTTCATAGCCGAGTTTCAGCGTACCGTGAGCGTGACGTACATGTCGATGTGTTCAGGTTGCGCAAAGATGATGCCGCGACCTATCACGAATTTGAAAATATTGACGTCATTACCGGTTCTCAAACGACCCTGAGAAAGCTGCTGGACACCGGCCGCTATCGTAAAGTACTTGTCCACTTCCTTGACTCGGCTATGTGGGAAGTCTTGAAGGAATACGTTCATAACATCGAGGTTGTCGTTTGGGTTCATGGTGCAGAAGTCCAGCCGTGGTGGAGACGGGAGTATAACTACGCATCGGAAGATCAACTTCAAGTTGCTAAGCTGGAAAGCGACAAGCGTATGTCATTCTGGCGCGCACTCCTTTCTCCGATGCCAGAAAATCTTAAGCTGGTTTTCGTGTCGCGTTATTTTGCGGATGAAGTGATGGAAGATGTCGGTGTGCAATTGTCGTCTAGTCAATATGAAATTATTCATAATCCAATAAACACTGACATTTTTTCTTATCAACAAAAGCCCGTCGAGCATCGAAAAAAAATTCTATCTATTCGACCTTATGCTTCGCCTAAGTATGCAAATGATCTTAGTGCGAAAGCAATTATATTGCTGGCTAAGGAGCCGTTTTTCGACCAGCTAGAATTTAGGATGATAGGCGACGGTCCTTTGTTCGATGAAATATTGGGTCCTTTGCGCGTCTATCCGAATGTGCATATAGAGCGGCGCTTCCTAAAGCAGCACGAGATAGCAGCGTTACATAAAGAGTACGGGGTTTTTCTTTGTCCAACTAGAATGGACGCGCAAGGCGTCTCGCGTGATGAGGCCATGGCATCGGGCTTGGTGCCAGTGACCAATGCCGTGGCGGCTATTCCGGAGTTCACTGATGAAGGTTGTGCCATCTTGGCGCCCGAAGAAAATTATGCCGCGATGGCGGAAGGTATTGCCCGGCTGGTGGAGGTCCCCCAGTTGTTCAGCACCATGTCAAAGGCCGCAGCCAAGCGGGTTAAGGAAAAAACGGCAGCGGATCTGATCGTGGAGCAGGAGATCAAAGTTTTTTGTAATTGAATTAGTTGCCAACGGACATCGGTAAGTCTCTCTGTTTCATGGGTGCGGCATGAGTTAATCTAGGGAGGAATGGTGTCGGCGTCTGTCTATTTGTTGCAAGGTAAGGGATACAACAGGATCAATTGCCAGTGCCAAGTTTCTCTGCGAGGGCTATAGTTCTTCCGCTATAGACCTGATTAAGTTGAGGAGTCTGTTTTGGAAAAGTTTAGATCGTTGGTTTCAAGTGGTGCGTTTGGGGAGCTAAGATCGTTGTTATGCCAGGGTGGTATATTAGACTCGGCTTCCTTGAAAGAGTTTTCAGTATTTTTGTTTGATAAGGCGAAAGAGTATGAGAGAGGCCGGGCTTGGGAGGCTGCGGCTGAAGCGTACGCCCTGTATGTTGATTTTTGCGCATCTCGTGATGATTTTTTGGTTTTTAATTCGCTTCTTCATTGCTTACGGCAAGCGTCAAAATTCGAGGATGCTAACGAATGGGAGATTCGACTCTATAACGATTTTTCATACTCCTTAGGTGGGCATTGGTTTGATAATGCTTTTGCAGAAAGCAGTTTGTCTGCTGTATGGCGATTTTTTGAAATGCTTCTTGTTGGGCGGAAGCACTCGGCTGCGGCAGAGCAGTGGCTGAGTCTTTTCTTAGCTGTTCGCCGTGCTATGTCAGGAGATGCTTTTCCACCGCTAACGCTTTCTTGGGAAGAGCGAGCGTGCAGTCCCCGCAAGGTTTTTGTTGCCGGCTTTGAACGATCTGGTACTGGAGCTATAAGGGCATACTTTAATGAGTATCCTGATGTTTATGAGGTTCCAGGGTCGGAAATACAGATCATTAGTGGAGCCAATGGTCTGGCAGGTTTTTTGGCGTGTGCTGATAAAGAATCAATTGTGAAGTTTTTTTTAAGATTTTTAAAGGTCCATGGATTTGGTCTTGGTGATGTAAGAGATTCTCTTTCTTGGACGGAGACTAGCAGGGCGCGCATTATAATTTCTGAGGTTGATTCGTTAAGGTATTGTAAGGCCTTTTCAAATCTTCTTGTTGGATTGTTGGCTGCGCAGGATGTTTCAGGAGTTATTGATGCGTGCGCGCGATTTATGGATGACTTTCTTTTGTCGTTTGGTAAGCCTAATGGTACTGTATTTTTCTTTAATAATATAGTTAACTGCCGAAGTGTTTATAAGATGCAGGTTGTTAGGAATTATGTTTATATTCCTGTTTTGCGGGACCCCAGGGATCAATATGCATCAACAGTGCAAACGCGAAGGCCTAATTTGACAGGCGAAGCATTTGTTCATGCATTCCAGAAAACGAGAAGAATGTATGAAGGGGGGCTTAAATCAATTTGCGAAGATAATGTCTTTGAAGTTCAATATGAGGACTTTATTCGTGATGGGGATGTTCGGGAGGGTTTGGCGAAAGTTGCTGGGCTTTCGGGTCGTCTTCATAATAAGTATGAGCTTTTTAAGCCGTGGGATTCTGAGAAGAATATAGGAATATATCGTTCTTGTGATGCTGCTCATGTTAAGTATGTTTATTCTAGGTTGAGAAGTTTTTGTGTTGATGTTTAGGGGGGTGTGTGAATATACTTGATTGCACTTTGCGCGATGGCGGTTATTATAATTCTTGGAGTTTTGAGTGCGCCATCGTCGAAGAATACCTGAACGCAATGTCCCAGCTTGGTGTGGGGGTGGTGGAGCTTGGTCTGCGCTCATTGAGTTCAAGTGGGTTTGCTGGGGCCAACGCCTACACCACGGATGACTATATTCGCAGCCTGAAGATCCCATCTGGTCTGACTATTGGTGTGATGATCAATGCGGCCGAACTGGTCAAGCCCGGCACCGATCTCGAGGCCATTCTTGAGCGGTTGTTCCCCGAGCCTGCAGGCACCTCTCCCGTACAACTGGTACGCATCGCCTCCCATGTGCATGAGTTCGAGGCCGCGTTACCCGCTTGTGCATGGCTCAAGTCGCGGGGGTTCCGAGTTGGGTTCAACCTGATGCAGGTCGCCGACCGCAGCCAGGCGGAGGTTGAAGCATTGGCATCCGAGGCGGCGAAGTGGCCATTGGATGTGCTGTATTTTGCAGACAGCATGGGCAGCATGGATCCCGAGCAGACCGCGCAAATCATCGGTTGGCTGCGCAAGTACTGGAGCGGACCGCTGGGCATCCATACCCACGACAACATGGGCTTGGCGCTGCAGAATACCCTGCGCGCCCTGGATGAAGGGGTCACCTGGCTCGATGCTACGGTCACCGGTATGGGCCGCGGCCCAGGCAATGCAAAGACCGAGCAATTGGCGCTTGAGATTGCTGAACGCAGGGGCGTTCACTGTAATATCGTTCCGCTGATGGGGATCATCCGTGACTATTTTCAGCCGCTGCAGCAGCGCTGTGGCTGGGGTACCAATCCCTACTATTACCTCGCAGGCAAATACGGCATCCACCCCACTTACATCCAGGAAATGATGGGTGACTTGCGCTACAGCGATGAAGATATCGTTGCGGTAATCGAACATTTGCGTGTTGAGGGCGGCAAGAAATTCAGTCTTAACATGCTCGATGCGGCACGTAATTTTTATCAGGGGGGACCTCGCGGTAGCTGGCGACCGGCATCCCTGATCGCAGGGCGAGATGTTCTTGTGCTTGGCGCTGGCCCTGGGGTTGCTGAGCACCGGGCTGCACTGGAGCGTTATATCCGCCGTGAGAAGCCATTTGTGATGGCATTAAATACCCAGGCCAAGCTAGCGCCAGAGCTGATTGATGTGCGAGTGGCTTGCCACCCGGTTCGTCTGTTGGCTGACTGCGAGGAGCACACCCGGCTACCCCAGCCGCTGGTCACGCCGGCCTCCATGCTGCCTGAGGATGTCAAGGAAGCGCTGGCCGATAAGGAGTTGCTGGACTTTGGTTTGGGTGTGCAGGCTGATCAGTTCGTTTTCGCTGATTCGCATTGTATTCTGCCCACGTCCCTAGTGTTCGCTTATGCCCTGGCAGTAGCAAGCAGCGGACAGGCACGCCGTATTTACCTGGCGGGCTTTGATGGCTATGGCGCGGACGACCCGCGCTCTGCCGAAGTTCAGCGGGTGCTGACTGCGTTTGAGGCCTGCAATAATCGCCCTGAACTATGCACCGTCACGCCTTCGCGGTACACGCTAAGCGCGACCTCAATTTACGCAATGTGAGCGTCCTACATGAAAAGCGTTGTGGTTATACCTGCCCGGTACAAATCTTCCCGCTTTCCGGGCAAACCGTTGGTGCCTTTGCTTGGTAAACCTATGGTTCTCTGGGTAGCGGAGGTGTCTGCTAGAGCGGTTGGTGCCGAGAATGTTTACGTTGCGACCGATGATGATCGAATAGCCGAGGTGGTACGCAACGCCGGCTTCAATGCGGTGATGACCAGCGAAGCAGCGCTAACGGGTACCGACCGATTGGCGGAAGCTGCCAAGCAAATCGAGGCGGACATCTACCTGAATGTGCAGGGAGATGAACCGCTCCTCGATTATCGCGACATCCTCAAGGTCCGCGATTTCAAGCAGCAGGCGATGCGTGCCGTGATCAACGGTTTCTCGTGGGTAGGCGAGTCTGAAGATCCCGAAAGCGTGAATATTCCGAAGGTGATCACCACTGAGTCGAATCGCCTTGTGTATATGTCACGCAAGGCGCTGCCTGGGTACAAGGAAGCAAAGAATGCCCCTGTGCGCTACAAAAAGCAGGTTTGTATTTATGCATTTACAGCCGACCAACTGGCGGCCTATGCGGGCTTCGGGCGGAAGAGTGCTCTGGAAGCATGCGAAGACATTGAAATACTCCGCTTCCTTGAGCTTGACATTCCCGTTGAGATGGTAGAGACCGCTGCAGGTAGCCTCGCCGTTGATGTTCCAGAGGACGTGGCTCCAGTGGACGCAGCCTTAGGTAGGTTGTATTCGTGAATCTATCTGCGTATCGATCCATCGTTTTTGATTGCGATGGCGTAATACTCGATTCCAATCGGGTTAAAACCGATGCGTTCTACAACGCTACGCTGCCCTATGGTGAAAAAGCGGCTGCGGCGATGGCGGATTATCATGTTCGCAACGGCGGAGTCTCACGTTATCGCAAGTTCGCCTATTTCCTGGAACACCTTGCGCCAGCCGGTGTGCCTGGGCCTGATCTGCAAGCGTTGCTGGCAGCTTATGCAACAGAGGTGAAAACGGGCTTGCTGGCCTGTGAGGTTGCCGAGGGTTTGGAGGCGTTTCGCAAACATACAGACGGCACACGTTGGATGGTCGCTTCGGGTGGTGACCAGGCCGAGCTTCAGGAGCTGTTCAAAGCGCGTGGGTTAATGGACTGGTTCGATGGCGGTATCTTTGGCAGTCCAGATACCAAGGAGCAGATCCTCGCTCGCGAGCTCGCGTCCGGCAACATTCGTCAGCCGGCGTTGTTTCTTGGCGATAGCAAATATGACTTCCAGGCTGCGACTCAAGCGGGGTTGGATTTTCTTTTTCTGTACGGCTGGTCCGAAGTAGTTGATTGGCAGGCATGGGTCATGGAAGAGGAAATAACTGCTCTGGAAAGCTTGGGAGTGTTAGTTGAGTAGCCCTTCACCCGCTCAGTACCTCATTCGCCTTCTCCAGGAGGAGGCAGCCCAGGCACAAGCAGAAGTACAGGCCATCCGT
Source organism: Stutzerimonas sp. Brlt_14 (assembly GCF_051948915.1). Classification (NCBI taxonomy): domain Bacteria; kingdom Pseudomonadati; phylum Pseudomonadota; class Gammaproteobacteria; order Pseudomonadales; family Pseudomonadaceae; genus Stutzerimonas; species Stutzerimonas sp. Brlt_14. The sequence goes on along the minus strand of NZ_JAYJLM010000001.1, from coordinate 187,869 downwards.
AACAGCTTGCGCTATCGTGCCGGTAGCTTGTTAGTGGAGGCGTTTCCGCCTTCGCGACGTTCCTTTTCTGTAGTGCGTGCCCTGTTACGCTTGTTTGTTGAGCAAGCCCGCCGCGGGCGGACGAAGGGAGTTGGGACTGCCACTGCCATGGTGCCTGAGGCTGCGTTGGCTGCCGATTTTCTGGTGCTTATTCCTTCTTTTGGTACAGCTGACCCATCACTTAACGGAGCCTGGGTGACAACTGATGCTGCCCTGTTGGCGGCTGTGATGGATGCCGTTCAGGTTCCAGGGACTGTATTGCTCCAGCAACTCGATCAGGTTGTGCTGAGAAGGCTTGGGCGCTGGCAGGCACTGGGTGGTCGGGTAAACTGGCAGCCGTTGCCAGGCGAGGTGTATTCCCCGGCCCTGCTTGGCTATCTGCAATCTCTGCTGGATAGCCCCATAGAGCCCTGCGCATGAAAATCCTGTACGGCTATCGTTATGGCATCGTTGGCGGTGTCTCGACCCAGTTGTTGCTGCGTCAGGCTGCGCTAAGGCAAGCGGGCGGGCAGTGTGATCTGTTCTTTTGTCAGGATAATGGTCTGCGGCAGGTACTTCCTGTAACGGCGGCAGGTCAGGTTTTTTTTGGTAGTGTGCGAGCCTTTCAACGGCAGGTTGCTCAGGGGCAGTACGATGCTGTTGTGGTCATAGATACGCCGGAGCTGCTTTCCGTGTCGTCAAAGCAGCTATTTCTGGACGTACACACCACCACGCAAGCAGGCTTGAGCTATCTGGATAGAGTCAATCTGTCTGGCCTAGCAGGGTTGATGGTGCCTTCCGCCTATTCGGCTGGCCTTCTCGCAAAGAAAACCGCTCGGTCGGTTACGGATATCCACATCCTCCCCAATACACTGAATACTGCCGTGTTCAACCTGGCCGTGAGCGCTTCGGCGCCGGCTTGTCCAGAGTTCATCTGGGTGGGCAAGCTTGATCAGCACAAGAACTGGCGTCTGGCGCTGGTCTATGCGCGCATGCTCAAGGATGCGCTGGGCAACATTCGCTTCCATATGGTTGGCGGCTATACGGCCCCGGCTACAGTGGGGGATGACTTCTTCAGCCTGCTGCACGATCTGGAGATACAGGACTCTGTAGTCTGGCTGGATCGTCTGGCCAATAATCAGCTTGCTACCCTGTTTCGGCGCTGTGCCAATTCGGGCGGGGCCATGTTGGTGACCTCCCGTGATGAGTCTTTTGGCATGGCTGCCGCCGAGGCCTTGCTGTGCGGTTGCCCTTTGATTGCCAATGATCTGCCAGTTTTCCGTGAGGTATTCCCTGAGGGACCCATGGTGCAGCGTGTGGATATCTGGCAGCCGGATCAGGTCATGCAGGCTATCCAGCAGTTGTCATCCGACAGTATTACCAATGCGGATAGGCAGACCATGTTCGAGGCCTTGCGCAGTCAGTATGGTGCCGAGGCCTTTGTTAATGCTTTAAACAGGATGATTGTTGTTGAGCAAGACTGAAACCGAGCACCAACTTGAGGCTGCTAAACACGAGTTGGAGGCGCTGCGTCTGGAGTTTCAGCGGATAGAGCAGAGCAGCAGCTACCTGCTTGGCCGTTTGCTGATCTCTTCGCTGCGCTCACCGCGCAAGTTGTTGCGGTTACCCGTTGACCTTGTTCGTCTGGGCAAAGAGTTGCGCTTGCGTAGTCGTCCACCTGCGCCCGGTTCACTAGTCTATTCCCGGCTCCGTCGGGCCTGGCTTGAACTGGCCCAACAGGCTAAAGCTGACTCGGCTCCGCTGATCTTTATGTTTTCCGGCACCACCTTCATTCAGGATACCCGGGGCAACCGCCCCATACGTCAGACTCAGGCATTACTGCGTCAGGGCGCACGGGTGTTGTTCAGCTATCACCGCTCGCGTTTTGATGATCCGCTGCCGAGCTGGACTGCGCAGGGGCTGGTGCAAATGCCCCAGGATGTAACTCTGCAGTTGCTGCAAGACATAGCCCGTGGAGAACTGGGCTCAGCTCTCAAGCTGTGCATCATTTCCTATCCTTACCCAGGCATGGACAGGCAGGTTGAGTTGTTCCGTCAGCATGGCTGGAAGGTGATCTACGATTGCCGCGATGACTGGGAAGAGTTTTCCAGAGTGGGCATGGCTCGCTGGTTTGATGCCGAGGTGGAAAGGTCCCTGGTGCGCCAATGCGAGATGACGATCTGCGTGTCGGCTCCACTGGTTCGCAAGATGAGCGGTTTTGCACCCCAAAAGCGGGTTGAGTTGGTGCCCAATGCGGTGGAAGTAGACTGCCTGCCGGAGGGGTATCAGCACACGCCAGCTGAGCCGTCGATCATTGGTTATTTCGGGCATCTTGCAGAGGCTTGGTTCGACTGGCAGGCGTTCACGCAAATCGCCCAGAATTGTCCGCAGTACCGCTTCGAAATTATCGGCCACTCGGCCCCTTCGGGGTTGCAGTTGTCCGATAACGTTCAGTTGCTCGGGCCCAAGCCGTGGCACGAATTGCACCGATATGCCTCACGTTGGCGCGTGGCGATCATTCCGTTTCGTATGGGGCCGCTGGCAGACGGCGTGGACCCGATCAAGATCTATGAGTACCTCTACTTCGGCTTGCCTGTGGTGTCCTTCCTGATGCCGCAGATAACGGAGTATCCCTATACCACTACGGTGGACTCGGTTGAGGCGTTCTGTGGCGCACTGGAGTCTGCCTGTTCAACAAAGGTCGATGGCCAGCTGATTGCTCAGTTCATCGCAGCTAATACTTGGGAAGTGCGGGCGCAACAGTTGCTTGGTCTGCTGGAGTCTGAAAATGCTGTCTGATCTTGCGTTGGGGTTGCGCTGGAATGCATCCCTGGGCGCCAAGTTTTTACGAGTAGTGCCATTCGCCACGTTGATCATTGTTCTGCTGACGCTGCTGTCACAGGTTGCCATGCTACTGGCATCGGTTCTGCCGTTGAAGGTGATCATCATGCTGGGGTCTGATGGCATACCCCGCTATTTTCCTGGCTTTCTTGCATCACTTGAGCGTGATGTGCTGATTGGTGTGTTGGCTGCCGGTACGGTTGGGTTTTTCCTTGTGCACCTCGTTGCCGAAAAGATGATCCGTGGCGTTACCGGCTATGCCACGAACAGGCTCTTGGCGAAAAGCCAAAAGATGGTGCTGTTCGAGAATCAGGAGGAGCTGGCTGCCAGTTCCTATCAGCGTTATTCCCGTGCACTGGCGGGCGGTGTTTTTATCGCTCTGGCGTTGCTCGGGATGGGCTGGTTCTATCCCGAAATGTCGCTGGTCATTCTTGGTTACTTCCTGTTTGTGTTGCAGCTGCTCTGGCTTGGGGCGCGCTATAGCGAGGGCATCCGCGAGCGGCTGGAGAACAGGCTTGGCCAGCTCATGAGCATGTGGGCCACGGTGGGCTTTTTTGTCGCCTTTGCTTATCTGGTCATTGATTTTGTATTTTTTACTCCGCCTGGGATGATTGTGGCGTTGGTGTCTTTTCTGCTGATTCGCCAGGCGATGCAGCGGGCGGCGGGCATGATTGCCGACCTGACATCCCTGTACCGGCAAAAGCCCAAGCTCAATGCTCTGTTTTTTCATGGGCAGGTGTTATTGCCCACGCCACCTGACTCGAAAAAAGGCCTCTGGCCCTTGCTCATGCCAGAAGCCAGGCAGGCCTGGGTTGCCGGAGTGTTGGATACGCTGGTCGATGGAGAGACAGACGAGCTTGAGTGCCAATGGCATCAATTGGGTAATCCTAGCCTGGTAGGGCTGCGGGTAAGGCGGGGGGAGCAACAGTTTCTGCTCAAGCTGTACGACTCCAAGCGTAGTTCACTGGCGTTGCACGAGGCGGGGCTGATGGCAGAGCAGCCCAGGTTTCTACCCGCAGCTCAGTGGCTGGGCACTGTGCCGGTGGAAAAGCTTCAATGCCTGGTGTATCGGCTGGAGTCAGGCAGTCAGCCTCAAATACGCCAGGTTAAGCGTTTTGCACAGCAGTTGCGTGGAGATCTCCTCGCTGCGAGGCCGTCGCTCGCTGCGATCCAACGTTATGTACGCTCCAAAGCTATGTTATGGCAGCGTCTGGGGACTGAGCAGTTGGAGCGTTTGCGGATTGCCGTAATTACAGCGGATCAACAGCATGATTTGGCGGCGCTGTTAGCCCGGTTGCCCATGCTGCACCAGCTATTGGAGGCGTTGCCACTGGCTGTTTTGAACCCTGAGATGGGGCAGGACGCGTTCTGGGTTTCCGATGCTGAAGGTGAGCAGAAAGGTAAAGCCATATTGCTCAATTGGGGGCGCTGGTCATTGGAGCCGGTAGGCGCAGGCTGGCCGGAAGCTGAGAAGCTGCTGAATAGCCTGGGGGATGCGCTGCGGGCAGGAGCGCTCAGACGCATGGAGCTTGAGGCTGTGAAGGTAGAGCAGGCGGAGCTTGCCGCCTTGGCCTTTGCTCTTGAGCGTGAGTGCAGCCGTCAACACTATAATCAGGCCCTGGATCTTATACCCCGTATCCTCGAACGCCTGGTTTCGCTGGAGAGTTCGGACTTATCGAGGAATATCAATGCCGAATGACCACATGCCAGCTCCCGATGCGCCGCGACTGCGCGTTAGCATGCTGGTGTGGAATACCTTTCTGAACGACGCCCGTGTACTGAATGAAGCCAGAACCCTTGCGCGCGCCGGTTATGAGGTACGGGTCCATGCTCTGGCATTGTTTGCTGTAACGCCTGCGCTCGAAACTCTGGAGCCTGGGCTGACTGTTCAGCGCTGCGGCGGTGGACAGGGGCGCAGGCAGCAGGGTGGTGGGGCGGGACGTTTCAAGGGACTGACTCTACTGCTGCTGTTGTGCGCCCGTGTGTTTACCATGCTGCAGATGGGCTGGGAGGTACTTTCTGCGCGTCCGCATTTGGTGCATGCACATGATGTGAACATGTTGCCGCTGGCTTGGCTGGCATCCCGGTTTGCGCGGGTGCCGCTGGTTTATGATGCTCACGAGATCAGTACCGGTCGTGAGGGCTACCAGTCCTACAGGGGGCTGATTGCCTGGCTGGAGAAACGCATCATGCGCCGCGCCGCTGGGACTATTACCACGACTGACGCCCGTGCCAAGTTTTTTGCTCGTGCCTATGGTATTGAGCGCCCTTTGGTGTTGCAGAACCGCCCACGACACCTGCAGCCAATTCGGTCAAATCGTTTGCACGAGGAATTGCAGCTGCCTCAGGCCTGGCCAGTTGTGATCTATCAAGGGGGACTGCAGCCAGGCAGGGGGCTGGCGCGGCTGGTTGAGGTGGTGGCCAGCGTACCGAATGCCTATTTTGTTTTCGTTGGCGGCGGTGTGCTGACGACTGAGCTGAAGTCGCTCACCCAGCGGCTGGATCTGACTGAGCGTGTGCGTTTCATCGATACCGTCCCTCTAGCGGAGTTGCCGTCTTGCACCGCCTCGGCGGATATCGGTGTGCAGCCCATCGAAAATACTTGTCTGAATCACTACACCACCGATTCGAACAAGCTGTTCGAATATGTGCAGGCCGGGTTGCCGGTGGTCGCTTCAGATCTGCCCGAGATTCGTCGGGTGGTCCGGGAGCATGATCTTGGTTTGCTTGTTCCGCCCGGCAACAGTGCTGCCTTGGCCGCTGCCTTGCGCGAGCTAGTTGCCGATAAGAGCAAGCGCCAGTATTACGCCGCTCAGTCACACAAGGCTTCGGCAATCCTCAGCTGGGAGAGCCAAGAGCACGAGTTGCTCGCATTGTACGTGAAAGTGTTGACAAATCCCGCTCCGGCTTGAACAGCACTTGTGGCCCGAGGAGCTTGGCTGCGAGCATTTCTATCGCCGGTCTGGTATTTTTGCTCACATGTTTGAAACGTCAGAAATCGATGCGCTAGATATGCAATTAAGTTGCTAGAATTCCGAACGCTATCAAGCGTGTTTTGAGAGTGCTGCAGCTTGTAATAAGTGTACTGAAGGGAAGAATAATATGTGCGTCACAATAGGAGATAAACCGTTGAAAAAAATATTGGTATCATGCGCAGTGGCTTTGCTTTTAGGATGTGATACGGGTAGCCCGGAGGGCAATGCGGCCACTGCACCTAAAGGTACACCAGTAACGGCGAATTACTTTTCAACGAGTGCTATTTATCTGCCCGATGGCGCTGGTATCCAGTTTAACGGAAAGATGCGGCGTTATGATCTGGTAGAGAATGAAAAGGGAACGTTTGATCGTTATACCTTCGAATTTGCCGAAGATATGATGGCCGTTGAAGGTGCGGTTTTCGCAACACTCGCCAAAAGTGGCTATCAACGCAAGGTTCGTCGCGAAAATGAAAAAACCTTTGTTGTAAATTATGTCAGGAAGGGTTTTGCGCCAGTCTCCATGACTTTCGAGCGAGTTTCGTCCGGCAAGGAAACGAAGGTTTTGACTCGGCTCAGAGTAGTCTGGAAAAACGCCTAATTACCTGATTGTGCACAGAGCCATAAGGCAATGTTTAGTTAAGTAGACTGGCTTATGGCTCACGAGCCGGCTTGAGATATCATCGCCCTTGGCCTTGGCGGCCTTGGCGGTGGTTCAGAAACAGCTCACTGATTTTGGCTCTCAGTGGCAACGGTCGGAATGAGACTGTCGCCTCCTGCCTCCTTACATAGATATATACACGTGCGGAATTACAGAACTTTGGCTGCTACTTTGAACTCTAACGCCGAAGCATAACTAGAGGTATGCGTAGGCAATGAGTTTTGCGGAGCAGTGGCTGCGAGGGCGAGGGGCACGAGCTGCTCGTTGTCCGAGAACGTGTGGTTAACCCGCTCCGGCTCGGCCGGCACTGTGTAATGCCAAAACGAATTCTGCTGCTGACATTCTTTTACCCGCCCGATCTTTCGGCGGGTTCTTTTCGTGCGCGGGCGCTGGTTGAGGCGCTACGCGAGCATGCTGGCGGGGCGGTGCAGATTGATGTGCTCACCACGCAGCCCAACCGTTACCACGAACATGCCAGCGAAACACTGGTTTTCGAGAGCGGAGACGGCGTGCGAGTTCGGCGCATCCACTTGCCCGCGCATCGCAGCGGTTTTCGGGACCAGGGGTTGGCTTTTGTGACTTTTGCCTATCAGGCAATGCGCCATGTCAGTGATGAACGTTATGACTTGGTTGTCGCTACCTCCTCGCGGTTGATGACCGCTGTACTTGGCGCCTGGATCGCCTATCGCCAGAGCGCCCGGTTGTACCTGGATATCCGCGATATCTTTGTCGAAAACCTCGGCGAGCTCTTCTCTGCTCCTGTTTCCAAAATATTGATGATGGGTTTTGGCGCTTTGGAGCGCTGGGTCGTTCGGCGTGCGGATAAAGTGAATCTGGTAACGGCGGGCTTTCTTGGGTATTTCCAACCGAAGTATCCGGAGCGGAGCTTTTCGCAGTACCCGAACGGCGTGGATGATGATTTCGTTGACTTTCCGTTGCGTCGCTACCGCAAGAATGCTGCGGAACGCCCGCTGCAAATTCTGTATGCCGGCAACGTAGGGGATGGACAAGGGCTGCACCGGATTATTCCCGAGCTGGCGCGAAGCTTGGGTGGCGAAGTGCATTTTCGCGTAGTAGGGGGCGGTAGTCGCTTGCAGATGTTACGCGAGGCTATAACGTCTGGTGGGCTGGGGAATGTCGAACTGGTGGAGCCGGTTGCCCGGGAGGAGTTGTTGGGCCTCTATCAGCAGGCGGATGTGCTTTTTCTGCATTTGAATGACTTCCAGGCGTTTCGCCGTGTGTTGCCATCGAAAGTATTCGAGTACGCGGCCACCGGCAAGCCTATATGGGCCGGCGCTGCAGGCTACGCCGCCGAGTTCATTAATTCCGAAATTGCCAACGCTGCAGTATTTGTACCCTGCGATAGTTTGGGAGCGACGGAGGCGTTGCGACGGCTGAAGCTGGAGCAAACGCCGCGCCCGGAATTTGTTGCACGTTATGCGCGCAGCCGAATCATGCGCGTCATGGCTGCTGATGTGCTTCAACTCGTTGGTGCCAACTGATGCAGGTGCTGGTAACGGGGGCGAGTGGCTTTGTTGGCAAGGCGTTGGCACGGCGGGTAGCGAGCGAGCCTGGGTGTTCGGTCATTGCCGCCGTGAGAGTGCTCGAGCGTGGCGGAGTAGCTGCCGGAGGCTCGCATGGTGCGGCGGTGCGGTGGGTTGAGTTGGGCGATCTGGCCGGTGCTGAGCTTAACCCCGATTTGTTTGCTGGCGTAGACGTGGTCGTCCACTGCGCGGCTCGGGTTCATGTGATGCATGAAATAGATGCCGATCCGCTGGCGGCGTTCCGCGCTGTTAACGTGCATGGCACGTTAAAGTTGGCTCAGGCAGCCGCTCAGGCAGGGGTCAAGCGCTTCGTTTTTCTCAGCTCAGTAAAGGTGCATGGTGAGAGCACGGAATGCGGCAAGCCGTTTACGGCCGATGCTCCGCTGTGCCCGGCCGATCCCTATTCCATATCCAAGATGGAAGCCGAAGTAGCACTGACGGCGCTTGCAGCGGAGACCGGGTTGGAAGTAGTCATCGTCCGACCACCTTTGGTTTACGGTCCGGGCGTTAAAGCGAACTTCCATAGCATGATGGTATGGCTAGCCCGAGGAACTCCTCTTCCGCTTGGTGCCATAAGCAATCGTCGTAGTCTGGTGGCGGTGGATAATCTTGTCGATTTGCTAACGGTTTGCCTGGATCATCCGCGTGCGGTTGGGCAGGCGTTTCTCGTCAGCGATGGCGAAGACCTCTCCACTACGCAGTTGCTACGCCGTCTGGGTGTGGCGCTTGAAAAGCCTGCGCGGTTGATCCCGGTTCCACCTGTGTTGCTGTCCGGCGCAGGCGCTTTGCTTGGCAAGCGGGTCGTGATTGGGCGCATATGCGGGTCTTTGCAGGTTGATATCGACAAAACCAGGTCTCTGCTAGGGTGGAGTCCACCGGTGACCGTCGACAGGGCTCTCGCTATGACGGCTGCCGCTTTCAATGAGCGCCGTTGAAACCGAGGCGTGCGTTGAAAAAGGCCGTTGCTTGTATGACGCAGATGACTTGCAGCTCCGCTGACCCGGCAGAGCTGCCGAATAGGAGTTGGTGATGGGGGCGCTGTTTTGGCTATTGCCGCTGGTTTTCTGCGCGTCATGTACGTTGACCTGGGTACTCCGACGCTACGCGTTGCATAAAAAGCTGCTTCTTGATGTACCCAACCTCCGTAGCTCCCACACAGTGCCGACTCCACGCGGGGGCGGGGCTGCGATTGTGCTCAGCTTACTCGTGATATTACCTGTCATAACCTGGTTAGGGTTGGTTCCGCCCGAGGTGGCGTGGTCCATAGGCGGTGGGGGCCTGGTCGTTGCTGCGATGGGCTTCTTGGATGATCATGGTGATATTCCGGCCCGTTGGCGCCTGTGCGGGCATTTCCTAGCTGCCGCCTGGGTTCTGTTCTGGATCGACGGACTCCCTTCGTTGAGTTTTTTTGGAATATCACTTCAGCTTGGTTGGCTTGGACATGGATTCGCTGCGATCTGGCTGGTGTGGCAGCTCAATCTTTACAACTTCATGGATGGCATCGATGGGTTGGCCAGCGTAGAAGCGCTGACCGTCTGCGTTGGGGCGGCGGTGATTTATGCCTTGTTGGGATTTTCGGCTCACTCGCTTGTCCCTGTCTTGCTGACCGCAGCGGTTGCAGGGTTTCTCGTCTGGAATTTTCCACCGGCGAGCATCTTTATGGGTGATACAGGAAGCGGTTTTCTAGGCCTGGTCATAGGCGCGCTCGCGATTCAAGCGGCTTGGTTATCGCCCAAGTTGCTGTGGTGCTGGTGTATTTTGCTTGGCGTTTTCATCGTAGATGCAACCTGGACGCTGTTCCACCGTCTACTGCGCGGCGTAAAAGTCTACGAGGCTCACCGCAGTCATGGCTACCAAGTTGCGGCACGCCGTCTGGGTGCTCATCTACCAGTGACTTTGGGTGTGTTTGCCATCAACGTGCTGTGGTTGTTGCCTATCGCGTTGGTGGTTGCGTTTGAATGGTTAGATGGGTTTGGCGGGTTGATTCTTGCCTATGCTCCATTGGTTTGGATTGCCGCGCGGCTGAATGCGGGTGGGGCAGAAAAAGCAGAGGTTGGCGCGTGATATCCCTAAGCTAGCTATGCCGGGATGTGAAGGCTCACGTTGCGTTGGGTCACGTACTATAAAAGGGTGCCGCTGTGTTGAGATTGGCTGAGAGTTGGCGTCGACGCGTTGTTCGGCTCCCTCGACGAATAAAACGTCTTATCCAGGTATCGGCTGATGTCATGCTGGTCTGGATAGCGCTGTGGCTCGCTTTTGTAGTTCGCTTGGGCGATGCCAAAACCGTTGAGCCACTTGGCGCACATGCCTGGTTATTCGCAGTTGCCCCAATTATTGCAGTGCCACTGTTTATTCGGATCGGCATGTATCGAGCTGTAATGCGCTATTTTGGTAATGACGCGCTCATCGCAATTGCCAAAGCAGTGACGCTATCGGCCCTGATGCTGTCGCTCGTCGTTTACTGGTATCAGGACGCTCCGAAGGTTATTCCGCGGTCGTTGGTCATCAACTATTGGTGGCTGAGCTTGCTAATGATCGGCGGATTGCGTTTGGTCATGCGGCAATACTTCATGGGACATTGGTTCGCCGCGGGCCAGTTATGGAATTTCAAGCGACCCGATGCGGGCCTAACTCGAGTCGCCATTTACGGGGCCGGGGCGGCGGGTAATCAGTTGGTAGCCGCGCTACGTATGGGCCGAGCTATGAGGCCGGTTGCCTTCATCGACGATGATCCCAATATCGCAAACCGGACGATTTCTGGGCTGCGAGTCTACAAGCCCAAGCATATTCAGCAGCTCATAAACGAGACGGCAGCACAACAGATCTTGCTGGCAATTCCGTCGGCGTCACGTGCACGACGTCGTGAGGTATTGGAGGAGCTGGAGCATTTTCCACTGCATGTTCGTACAGTGCCGGGTTTCATGGATTTGGCCAGCGGACGAGTGAAGGTGGAGGATTTGCAGGAGGTCGATATTGCCGACCTGCTCGGACGCGATCCTGTCCCTCCGCGACAGGAGTTACTCGACCGCTGTTTGCGAGACCAAGTGGTAATGGTGACCGGAGCCGGCGGCTCTATAGGTAGCGAGCTATGCCGGCAAATCCTTGGCAGCAAACCCCGCACCCTGCTGCTGTTCGAACACTGTGAACTCAATCTTTATCTCGTCCATGGCGAGCTTGAAAGCAGGGTGGAGCGGGAGTCGTTGCCGGTGCGACTGGTGCCGATACTCGGATCCATTCGAAACCCGGATCGCTTGCTCGAAATCATGCGCACCTGGAAGGTCAACTCGGTCTATCACGCTGCTGCCTACAAACATGTGCCAATCGTCGAGCACAACATCGCAGAGGGTCTGCTCAATAACGTGCTCGGGACGCTGCATACAGCACAGGCGGCTATCCGGGTGGGTGCGGCTAACTTCGTACTGATCTCTACTGACAAGGCCGTGCGTCCCACCAACGTAATGGGCAGCACGAAGCGCGTCGCGGAAATGATGTTACAAGCTTTGAGCAGAGAGACTGCCCCTGTGCTGTTCGGAGCCGAACAGGGAGTTCATCACGTTAATAAGACCCGGTTCACCATGGTGCGCTTCGGCAATGTGCTGGGCTCATCGGGTTCGGTGATTCCGCGATTCTATGATCAGATCCGCAGTGGCGGGCCAGTGACGGTGACGCATCCGAAGATCACCCGTTACTTCATGACCATCCCCGAAGCGGCTCAGCTGGTGATCCAGGCAGGGTCGATGGGGCAGGGGGGGGACGTGTTTGTGCTCGACATGGGGCAGCCGGTTAAGATCGCTGAGCTGGCCGAGAAACTCATTCATCTGTCTGGCCTGAGCGTGCGCTCGGAAAAGTGCCCGCACGGGGATATCGCTATCGAATACACCGGTCTGCGCCCCGGCGAGAAGCTGTACGAGGAGCTATTGATCGGCGATAAAGTGAGCCCCACCGAGCATCCGATGATCATGCGCGCCGATGAGGAATATCTCGACTGGGATGTACTCAAGGACCGGTTGGCAAAACTGCTCAAGGCGGTGGAAACCGATGATTACCCCCAGGTGCGGCAACTGCTTCGCGAGGTGGTGAGCGGGTATGTACCGGAGGGAGAAATCGTCGACTGGATCTACCAGCAGCGGAGGGTGGAGCCGGAGTAGTAAGTAAAGCTACGTCAGGGTGACCTGGTCTTCTGGCAGCTTCCGAACTGCCCAGCTGGTTGGGAAGGCGCGATTTTAAATGTGCTCTGCAACAGCCTCCACCGTGAGAGTACCTCCCTTCCCAAGGGGCTTCAGCCCCCCACCATTAGCGGCCTTGATTGCCTCTCAGTTGGGCAAATACTCGTCGCCATTCAGCCGGCTGGTGCTTAATATCAGTGCCGTGCACCCTCATCCGGCATGCTCAGCAGCTGCTTTTCACGGTTCCAGTCGAACGGTTCGTCGTTCTGCTCGGCTTCGTAGCGGCGCTCTTCGAGTTGCTGGAAGACGGCGATCTCGTCATCCGGCATGAAGTGCAGGCAGTCGCCGCCGAAGTACCACAGCAAATCGCGCGGAACCAGGTGGGCGATCTGTGGGTAGCGGTGGAAGACCTGGCAGATCAGATCCTGACCCATGTGGCGCTCTTCCGGTACGTTTTGCAGATTCATGATCAGCTCGTCGAAGCGCTCGAGGAACAGCGCGTGGCTTTCTTCCGAGACCTGTTCGGCTTCGCCCATGGCAAGCAGGATGCCGCGCAGATGGGCCAGCAGAGCCAGGTTGTGATCGTGGTATGGATTGGCCATGGTGCACCTGTGTCGATTTCTGAGGGCGCGATTATAGGCGTGCGCGCCGGTGAATTGGGGCTGTCTGGTTGACCGGCTGTGGCGCCGAGGGTTCGGTCGCAAGGCGCTGGCACGAGCCCCTACCAGGGCCGGCCGGCGCTCGCCAGGTATGTGTGGCAAGGACAATCAGCCGGCCGGGTGCTCTGCCGGGATGGCGATCAGGCTGAGCAGGTAATCATCGAAGATCGTGAACTGGCCGTCGACTTCTGCGCCGTTGCGCCAGCCTTCCGATAGATCAATTAACAGGCGCAGGCGAGCGATACCGTCTGCGCTAACGTCCAGCACTTCGGCGTCCTGAAAATAGAAGCGTTGTTTGACTAGCGGGTACAGCGCTTTAAACAGGCTCTCCTTGAGCGAGAAGGTGCGGGTGACCAGTCGTGCGCGCTCGTTGTCGTTCAGACATGAGTAAAGCTCCAGCTCGCCGCTGGTGAGAATCTCACCGGCCAGGCGGTCGGCCCGTTCGCATGTGAGCAGGCGCTCGACGTCCAGGCCCAGGCCGCACCATTGTTCCTGGCGCGCCACCACTACGCCGGCCCAGCCTGCACCGTGGGTGATGGAGCCGACCGTACCGGCCGGCCATTGCGGCGCCCGGTCCTCTCCGACCGTGGGCACGTAAGCCGAGCCAGTCAGGCGATGCAGTGCTTCGCGGGCGCACAGACGGCCGGCGAGAAACTCGGTCTGCCGTTTGCTCACGCCTTTGGGTTCGGGAATGTTCCAGCGCAGGAAATCGTCGCGTTCGAGCAACGTCGGGTCGAAACGCGTACTCAGCAGCTGTACGCCGGGCAGTGGCCGGGGCAGCGGCCAGTGGTCGAGTGGTGGCGTGCAGCAGCGCGGGATCGGGGGGAGGTCGTTCATGGTCGCCATTGTGCCGTAATCCCTTGTGAAAACGCTCGTGGGCGTGAGGCGACGAGCGCCGACCTGGATCAATGGAGATCGATCTAGCTCTGCTTCTGGCTCGCTATTTTCGCGGTCTGCCTGCTAGGGTTGAGTGCATCACCCGGGACGGAGCCAGTAATGTTCGAATCAGCCGAAATCGGTCACGCCATCGACAAGGAAACCTACGACGCCGCGGTGCCAGAGCTGCGTGAGGCGTTGCTGCAAGCGCAGTATCGGCTCAAGGCGCAGGCGCGTTTTCCGGTGCTCATCCTGATCAACGGCATCGAGGGGGCGGGCAAGGGCGAGACCATCAAGCTGCTGAACGAATGGATGGACCCGCGGCTGATTCGGGTCGACAGCTTCGATGTGCCGAGCGACGAAGAGCTGGCCCGCCCTCCGGCCTGGCGTTTCTGGCGGCGGATGCCACCGAAGGGACATACCGGCATCTTCTTCGGCAACTGGTACAGCAAGATGCTCGAGGACCGGGTGCATGGCCGTATCGACAGCGCCGAGCTCAAACTCGCCGTCGCACGGGCGCAACGTCTGGAGCGGATGCTGTGCGACGAAGGCACGCTGATCTTCAAGTTCTGGCTGCACCTGTCCAAGGATCGAATGAACGCCAGACTCGATTCGCTGAAGAACGATCCGTTGCACAGCTGGCGCATCAGCCCGCTGGACTGGCAGCAGTCCAAGACCTACGACAAGTTCGTGCGCCACGGGGAGAAGATCTTGCGTTTGAGCAGCCGGGATTTCGCTCCCTGGTACGTGATCGAGGGGGCCGATGAGCGTTACCGCAGCCTGACCGTGGGGCGGGTGATTCTTGAGGGGCTCCAAGCGGCGCTGGAGGTCGCGGAGCAACCCACTGCGCCGATGTCCCAGCCGCATTCGGCGCCGCTTCAGGTCGATCTGGATCATCTGAGCCTGCTCGACAGCCTCGACCTGTCACAGAAACTGAGCAAGGACGATTACCAGCAGCAACTGGTGGCGGAGCAGGCGCGCCTGTCGCAACTGCTGCGCGACCGCCGCTTGCGCAAACGCGGGGTGCTCGCACTGTTCGAAGGACACGATGCGGCGGGCAAGGGCAGTGCGATCCGGCGCGTCACCGGGGCGCTGGATCCACGGCTTTACCGCACCGTGCAGATCGCCGCGCCCACCGATGAAGAGCTGGCGCAGCCCTGGCTCTGGCGCTTCTGGCGCAACGTCCCGGAGCGCGGCAAGTTCACCATTTTCGACCGCTCCTGGTACGGGCGTGTGCTGGTCGAGCGGGTCGAAGGCTTCTGCACGCCGGACGAGTGGTTGCGTGCCTATTCGGAAATCAACGATTTCGAGGAACAGCTGGTGGATGGGGATGTGGTGCTGGTGAAGTTCTGGTTGAGCATCGACAAGAAGACCCAGCTCAAGCGCTTCAAGGAGCGGGAAGAGACCGCCTTCAAGCGCTTCAAGATCACCGATGAAGACTGGCGCAACCGCGAGCGCTGGGATGAGTACGGCCACGCTGTGGCGGACATGGTCGACCGCACCAGTACCGAGATCGCGCCCTGGACGCTGGTGGAGGCGAACGACAAGCGCTTCGCCAGGGTGAAGGTACTGCGGACGTTGAACGAGGCGCTGGAGGCGGCGATCGAGAAGGGGCGTTGACCGCAACCCTGTGACCGCGGAGCTGCCGGTGGGTTGTTCGCGGTCCGCTCCCACACCTGGCCTGTTCCTGTCGTTCGTGTCGTTTCTGTGGGCAAGGGTGATTCCGCTGCCCTGTTAAGCGTTAGGAACGATCCCTGATCCGGCGCACCACGTCTCTGTGGAAGCGGACTTGCCCGCGAATCAGCGAGGCCGCTGGTCAGGCGCTATGCGCTCACCTACGGCATTGCTGGCAAGCCTGCGCAAATAGGGTGCCGGCCAGCGAGGCGATGGCCGTGCATATGCTTGCTGAATGGTCGTCGCCATGCTCGCGACGCCGGAACTATGCTCGGATCACCGTCCCACCCTGCGGTCGTGGAACAATCCGTGCGCGCTGCGCCGCCATAACATTCCCGCGACCGCGCCTAGTTTCCGAGGTATGTCATGCGTGAAGTAGTGATCGTCGATAGCGTGCGGACCGGCCTGGCCAAGTCCTTCCGCGGCAAGTTCAACATGACCCGTCCCGACGACATGGCAGCGCATTGCGTCGATGCGCTGCTGTCGCGCAACGATCTCGATCCGGCGCTGGTCGAGGATTGCATCGTCGGGGCCGGTTCCAACGAGGGCGCGCAGGGCTACAACATCGGCCGCAACGTCGCCGTGTTGTCGCGCCTGGGCATCGCCTGTTCCGGCATGACGCTGAACCGCTACTGTTCGTCCGGCCTGCAGGCCATCGCCGTCGCGGCCAACCAGATCGCCTCGGGCTGCAGTGACGTCATCGTCGCCGGCGGGGTGGAGTCCATCACCCTGACGCTCAAGAGCCGCAACACCGATCACCTGTTCAACCCGATCATCCAGGAACGCGTGCCAGGTATCTACCACACCATGGGCCAGACCGCCGAACTCGTGGCGCGGCGCTACAACGTCACCCGCGAGCAGCAGGACCTCTACTCACTGCAGAGCCAGCAGCGCACCGCGCGTGCCCAGGCCGAAGGGCTGTTCAGCGACGAAATCGTGCCGATGAACGTGCAGTATTTCACCGAGGACAAGAACACCGGCGAGCGCACCCTGCATCAGGGTGTGGTCGACCGTGACGACTGCAACCGTCCGGACACTACCCTGGAAAGCCTCGCCGGACTCAAGCCGGCTTTCGCCGAGGACGGTTCGGTGACCGCCGGCAACGCGTCGCAGCTGTCCGACGGCGCCTCGATGACGCTGGTGATGAGCCTGGACAAGGCCATCGAGCTCGGCCTCAAGCCGCGTGCGTTCTTCCGTGGCTTCACCGTGGCCGGTTGTGAGCCGGAAGAGATGGGCATCGGTCCCGTCTACGCCGTACCGCGCCTGCTCAAGGCAAAAGGGCTGCAGATTGCCGATATCGACCTGTGGGAGCTCAACGAGGCCTTCGCCTCGCAGTGCCTGTACTGCCGCGACACCCTGGGTATCGATAACGAGAAGTACAACGTCAACGGCGGCTCGATCTCCATCGGCCACCCGTTCGGCATGACCGGCTCGCGTACTGCCGGTCATATCGTGCGCGAACTGCAGCGCCGCAATCTGCGTTACGGCGTGGTGACCATGTGCGTGGGCGGCGGCATGGGCGCGGCCGGGTTGTTCGAAGCGGTGCGCTGACGCCCTCGAAGCTGCTCACAGAAACGGGCCTGCTACCAAGCTGTAGCAGGCCCGTTTTTTTTTGCCTGGCTGCGTTCTGCGGGGTACTAGCCGGGCCGCTTCTGACCGATGCTGCGTGGAGCGCCGTCGCCGACGGCGGTTCGGTTCCGCTGTAGGCATTGCACGCACGGCGCAATGGCAGGTGCCAACATACGAAAAAGCCGCAGAGCATCGGTGATGACTCTGCGGCTTTTCTACCCGATCCTGCGATCAGGCCATGGCGCGCTTAGCGAGACAGGTTGTACTCGGCAGCGGCACCGGTGCCCACGATGCTGGCGGACGGCAGCAGCTGGCTGATGAAGCGGTTCCAGCGGGTGATGTTGGCCGGACCCACGAACACCACATCCTGCGGCTGCAGCGGGAAGTGCTTGGCCAGAGCGAAGGCGGTCGGCGACTTGGCGTTCAGCTGGAACACCTTGGCCTGACCTTCGGCCATGTTTTCCGCACCGCGGATCACGTACAGCGCCTCGCCATCGGCAGTTTCCTGGCGAATGCCGCCGGCGGTGCCGACCGCGTCCATCAGGTTCATGCTGGTGGCCTTGAAGGTCATGGCTTGCGGCGACATTACCTCACCCAGCACGTAGACCTTGCGCTGGTCGTTGTACGGAAGGTGCAGCTGGTCGCCGTCCTTCAGGTAGACCTGGTGCAGCCAGGAATCCGGGCGGTTGAGGGAGTCGACGTCCAGCATGTACTCGCGGCCATCACGCTTGAGGGTCAGACCGGTGAGGTCGGCGGTATCGGTATCGACGCCAGCCTGGCCGATGGCCTGGGTGATGGTCATCGGGGCGGTGGTGATCGGTACTTCGCCGGCAGTATTGAACGCACCGGAGACGACCACGCGCTGGCTACCGAAGCGCAGGATGGAAACGTCCACCTGCGGACTGTCGATGTAGTTGGTCAGACGGCGGGCGATGGTGGCACGCAGCTCTTCGATGGTCTTGCCGGCCGCTTCGACGTTGCCGATGTACGGGTAGAACAGCGTGCCGTCAGGGCGAACCAGGCGTCCGTTGGCATCCAGCTGCTGCTGCGGGCCGGACGGCGCGGTCAGTTCAGGGTGATCCCAGACGGTGATGTAGAGCAGGTCGTTGGCACCGATGCGGTAGGCGCTCGGCTTGTAGCTGAGCAGTTCCTGCTTGCTCGAGGTGCCTTTGTCGGACGCGATCTCACCCCGGAGCATTTCCGGCGTGATACGGACCAGCTGCACCGTGCCGTGTTCGGCTTCGGCGCCTTCCTTGAACTCGTCGGGGTCAAGATACTGGCCGGGGGCGAAAGCACAGCCCTGCAGTGTCAGAGCGGAAGTAAAAGCGAGTGCAATGAATGGTTTCATGGTTTGTTCATCCTTGACGGAGTGGTTGTTGTTCAAAGAGTGAGACGGCTTGATTCACTTTTTTGCCTGAGGCGTTTGAATTGTTCTTTCGCCTTTTCAAGAGGGCCGGAGTCATCACTCCACACTCCTCAGCGACCAAATCGGATCGGTAGCCAAAGTTTCTCTCCTTCCTGAATGTTCATCTCCAGCGGCTTTTATATTCAGCTACGCGGAAGCGTTTAATTCCCTCCTGGTTGTAAAACGGCAGCGGTCGGCTTGGCAGGTTTAATCCCTTACTTGTTTATGCGTGGCTGCTGCATTACGGCCGAGGCGGGACGGCGCTCAATGTTTAGTTCGATGTTGAAATGCCATCCTGTCACGCTCACACAGAAGGGATAGACCGTCTCGATCTGGCTGGGTTCACCGCGGTTCCGTGCAATTCCAGCCATTTTTTCGATGAATGCGTCAGCTGTCCTGTTTTGCTGGCTTGGCTTTGTCCATGCGGTAGTTCTTCTCCCGCCAAAATGCCGGAACAATGAACAGCGCATCATGGACATAGCGTTTGACCAGGCGTTTTGGCTCGGAGAGCATGCGATGCAGCCATTCCAGTTTGCAGTTCTGCATCCATACCGGAGCACGCTTAATACTGCCGGTGGCGAATGAAATCGACGCGCCGATACAAAAGCCCATTCCGGTCCGCTCGTGACTTTCGATCGAACTGGCCAATATTTCCTGGCGCGGTGCACCCACCGCGTAGAACACCAGTTCCGAGGGGTGTTCACGAACGAACTGCAATGCCTTTTGCACTTCATCCGGTCGATTGATGAAGCCCATCGGCGGATTGTGGTGGTAGACCGTGATGCCTGGATAAAGCGCGCGCAACTTGCTGCATTCCTGTTCGGTAGCGCCGATCAGCACGATGCGCAGATGCTCGCGATTGGCCCAGTCGAGCAGGTCCATGGTCAGGTCGCTGCCGGGAATGACTTCCTCGATCTGCACGCCGAGACGCTGCAGCAGCGGCTGCAGGATCCGGCTGTCGCACAGGCGCAGCCGGGCCTTGGCGTATGCCTCGCGCAGGGCAGGGTTGTCCTGCAGCTGCGCGAGGTGATCGACGTTGGGTGTCACGACGAACGAGTAGGGCTGCTTGACCCCCTCGCGAATGCAGTTCAGCAGCGACGCCTTGCTGCCGGTGTAGAAATGCACACCGAACGCGTGGTTAGTCTCGTTAGACACTCATCGTTACTCCCTTGAAGGCGCCCTTGATGCCGGACCAGGCAAGGCTGGGGTGGTTGAACTCCTTGATGACGGTGATCGCCGACAGGAAACAGGCCGAAGCCAGCGCAAACCCCTGGCCGTAGAAGCGCTTGTTGAAACGGGTGGCCGCACGGTTGCGGTAGTAGTGGTAGAAGGCCGAACGGCCGCCCGAGCTGAGCGAGCCGTAGTGGAACAGGCGGCTTTCGGGCACGACGCGGATCGACACGCCTTTCTTCTTCGCCTGGAACTGCCAGTCGACTTCTTCGGAATACATGAAGTACGCCTCGTCCATCATGCCGATGCGGTCGATCAGCTTGGCCGAGAACGCCAGGCTGCAGCCCATCAGGTAATCCGGTTGCTCGCTGGTCTGGGCCATGGCTTCGAGGGTCTGGTCCTTGCCCAGCAGCTTCGCCTTGCCCAGCAGCGGGTACAGCTTGCCGCCGCCATAGCACTCCAGGCGGCCGGTATCGGCGCTGAGGATCACCGAGCCGACGAACTGGCGATCGTTCTGCGCGAGGGCGTCGAGCAGCGGGGTGAGGGCGTCGCTGTCGACGTAGGTGTCGTTGTTGACGATCCAGAAGTTGGTCACCGGCAGGTTGTCCAGTGCCCAGCGCAGCCCGTAGTTGTTGCCACCGGCGTAGCCGTTGTTCTCCGGGTTGGCGAGCACGGTGACGTTGTGCCGCGGCTGGGCTTCCAGCCACTGGTTGAACGCCACGACGGAGCCGTCCTGGGAATCGTTGTCGATGACCACCACATGGTTGAGAGCCGGGCAATGAGCGAGCAGGCTCTCAACGCAACTGATGGTTTCAGTAGCTGCCTTGTAGTTGAGGATAAGCGCGACGTTCATGGATAGGTTCCTGGCTGCGGAGGTAACGGGCCCGTAGGGCATGAATGACGAACAACATGGCGATGACCGGCTGGCCGTATTCGAACAGGCCGTTGAGCGGCCAGATGACGAAGAGGGCCAGCATGGTCGCGTAGATGAAGCTCATGTCGCTGGCGATGTTCTTGGCGATGCGGTGATAGACGAACAGCGTCATAGGGACGATCAGGAAGGTCAGGAAGCCGAAGCGGAACAGCGTGCCGATGATGCCGACGTCGGAGAGGAAGAAGTGTTCGCCGAAATAGGGGATGAAGCCGTCCTGCCACATCAGCGAGAGCGAACCGCTGGGTAGCCAGTTGACCTGCTTCAAGTGGTCGAAGATCAGGGCGATGGTGACCGAACGGGCGCCGTCTTCCACGCCTTCCAGGGTGCTGTCGTAGAACTCGACGTTGAGTCCGAGAATTTCCAGCAGGCTCGGATAGAAGTAGAACGGCGACAGCAGAATCGACAGCGAGGCGGCCCAGATGATGGCCTTGGCGCGCAGGCAGAACAGGGTGAAGGCCAGGCACAGCACGATCAGCTGGCGCGTCTGGGTAGCGAACACCAGGGTCAGCAGCAGCACCGCGGCAATCACCAGATAGAAGGTCTTGCTGCGCGCCGCACCGCTGATCGGCGACGCCCCCTTCGACCAGATCTGGATGCAGTAGAAGTACGCCAGGCAGATCAGGAAGGGGCCGATGGAGGATCGGTCCGGGCGGTCATCGGAGCGCACTTCCGGGCGCATGTCCGGAATCACGCCGAACTTGAAGCACCAGGAGAAGAACGCGGCAATCAGCGCGGCATAGAGGAATGCCCGCTCGAACTGCAGGGTGCTGACGCGCTTGCCGAGGAACAGCAGCGGCGCGAAGCCCAGAGCCGCCAGTACCCGGCGTTCCTCGATCAGCCCGAAGACGATCGGCTGTCCGTACGTGTAGTAGGCGAAGATCGCCGGCAGCACCAGAAACACCACGGTGGTGTAGGCGCAGTAGTACATGATGATGCGAAACTCACGCGGAGCGTTTTCCGCCGAAGCCAGCAGCAGCAGAATGGTGAAGATGATGCAGATGGCGAGGTACAGCTCGTTCAGACCCTTGATGCCGTAAGGGTTGTGCGGGCTGTCCCCGAACACGGCGAAGTGCAGCACGATCGCCATGATCAGCAACGGAAAAAAGAAGAAGCGTGAACTGAAATTCGTCATCAACCTGAGTCCTTAGGTATTGGTTCCTTGAGCGCCACAGCCCATCAGGCTGTTTCCAGCGCCCGCTTCTTGATCTTCTTGCGCCGCACCAGCAGACCGGTGAACGCCTTGAAGCTCTGGTAGAACCCGATCTCCTTGGCCCCTTTGCCAAGCTCGAAGCCTTTGTACGAAGGGGTTTTGAGCAACAGCAGCTTCATGGCCAGCAGCCGCGGAAGAATCGTCGTGCGGCGGTAGTACTGGAACGGCTGGATGGCGAAGATGCTGCCCGTATCGAACGCCTCCGCTTTGACAACACCATCGGCCTCCGCGTTGCGAAAAAGTTCGCGGCCTTTTGCGGTGCGTACCAGAATCAGCGAGTTGCCCTCGCGCTCTTCGAACGAGGGGTAGCCTTTTTCATCGCCTTCCCAGCCGTCGGCACAGACGATATCGGCGAACTCGCCGATGCCGTCCGGGCAGATCTTGCAGCGGGTCTGCAGGTGACGGTTGAGCACCTTTCCCCAGGAATCGTTGTAGGTCATGGTGCGTTCGTCGCCGTTCTTCAGCGTCGCCTTGGTCAGACCCGGCCAGCCGTCGCCGCGGTAGCGGAAGGCGGTGACGTCCTTGCGTTCGACCTCCAGCTTGTCCAGCACCTGCTCGGTACCCTGCAGGCTCGGGGTGCCGGCGCACATGAAGGAGACGATGTAGGGAATGTTTTCTTTCAGGCGGGGATCGTGCTGCTGCATCTGGCGCACCGCGGCGACGTCGCAGGGTTTGCCGATGAACAGGTACTTCTCGGTGGACATGGCCACCCATTTCAGTGCCTCACCGGGGCTTGCCGGCGCGTAGCGGGAGCCGGAGGAGGCGATGATGTTCTGCCGCGAGCGGCTGATGGTGGCGACGTTCTCCAGAGGGTCGGTGTGCGAGGCCTGGATCTGGATGACACCGTCGACCAGGTTCTTCTCCAGGCAATACTGCGCCAGCGCGGAGATCACACCGCCGGAGGAGCCGGCCTGGCGGATCTCGTTATCGGTGGCATAGCCCTTGAGCGTATCGAGGATCTCGCCCCAGATGGGGTGGTAGTTGGCCGACTTGTACGGCCGGATGTCCAGGTTCAGCGCCGGGCAGGACTTGGCGAAGGCGGCGCTGGTCTGCTCGTTGGCAACCGGCTTGTTCTGGTACTGCGCATTGAGCACCGGGCGGTGATAGCCATCGCCGGTCAGACGGATCTTGATGGCGTCGTCATCGGCCACCGAGCTGCACATGCCGCAGCCACTGCACAGGTCGTTGTTGAGCACGCGATTGAGTAAAGCTTTCATACCTGCCTTCCCTTGAGCGGCCGGTCGGGCGCGATGCGCGACCGGCAGTATTTAACGAGTTCGGTCATGTGGGCTGGCGCCGCTTGCGGTAGATGGCGAGCACCGCATAACCGTAAATGCCTGTCAGGACGACCATGCCGAGAGTGGACACCCAGGGGGCCGCCTGTATTCCGTGGGACGGAATGAAAATCCAGTAACAGAGCACGGTGATCACGCCCGAGGCGATGATTCCGAAGGTGCGCAAGAAGCCCGTTCCCATGGCCATCAGCTGTACGCCAAGCCCGGCGGCGATGAAGCGCGCGGCGGTGAAGCAGGCGAACGCCAGCCAGAGGGTGTTCAGCTCCGCGTACTCGGCGCCGAGGAAGTAATCGGTGAACAGCGGGCCGATAAAGAAGAACGCCAGCGCGAAGATCAGCCCCATCCCCGTGTATTCGCCGAGGATGCGCAGGCCGTAGCGGGCCAGCCCGGCGGTCTTGTTGTGCAGCTGATAGGCGAAGCGCGGGATATGCACGCTGGCCAGCAGCACGCTGAACGGCACCGCGCCCTGGATCAGCCGCGAGCCGGCGAAGTAGATGCCAGCGGCCTCGCGGCCGGCGAGGTGGTTGACCAGGATGACGTCCAGTTGGGCGAAGATGTTGGTTGCGCCACTGTCCACCGCGAAGCTCGTGGAAGACTTGAAGCGTTCGCCCAGCACCTTCCAGGAATTGCGCAGGATGCCGCCCAGTTCGAGGATCCTCGACAGGGCACGAAGGGCGAAGGTGGCGTAGATCAGTCGCGACAGGAGAAACGCCACGCCGATGGCCAGCACGTCGTTGCGCAGCAGAATCGCGGCACCGATCAGGACGAAATGCACCAGCGCCGTCGCCACCACGATTCGGGTTTCGCGGTGGAACTGGCCGATGCTGCGAAAAACCGTCAGACCCAGGTCGCCGTAGGACGAAGCGAGCGTGCCGAGCAGGAACAGCACCGCGGCGAAACGCTCGATGAGGTGCAGATCGAGCACGAACAGAATAACCGGCAGCAGCACGATGCAGGCCGGCAGCACCAGCACCGACTTCGCCGCCAGGCTGGCCGACATGATCTCGCCGGCCCGCTCGCGTTCGGCACCGATGTCGCGCAGGGCGCGCATGCCGAAGCCATAGTCGGTCACCAGGGCGACGATGGTCGACCAGGTGATGACAATGGAAATGAAGCCGAAGTCGCTCGGCCCCAGCGTGCGCGCGAGGATCAGCAGGGTGCCCAGCTGCACGGCGGTCCGAGCCGCCGTGGTGACCCCCATCAGGGCGTGGTCGCGCATGGTTATCTCTGATACGCGGCCTGAGGCTGGTGCAGCGTCGCCAGGATCTGTTCCAGCGCGGCGCTGTAGGCGTCCAGCTTGCGACGGATGATCGCGCCGCTGGCGGCGACCTCGGCCTTGAGCTGTTCACGGTTGTCCAGGTGCGCCAGTACCAGCTCTAGCGCGCTGTCGGTGTCCTCGGTCTTGAGGTCGACCACGCGGTGGTAGTCCAGCGACTGGTAGAGCCCGGCGAACTTGCGGCTGTAGGCCAGCGGCACGACCGGTACGCCCGCGGAAAAGGCACCAATGGTGGCGTGCATGCGCGCGCCGACGAAGAAGTCCATGCCGCTGATATAGGACTTGGCTTCGATCGGCCCCTTGAAGCGCGGCGCCAGCTTGAGCTCCGGATACTGCTGCTGGAGCTGCTGGGAGACGGTGTAGTCGTCTTCGGCGGGGAACCCGATCGGGATCACGTGGGGCACCAGGTGCACCTCGTGGCCGCGCTCGAGCAGGGTACGGATCAGTCGGTCGGTCAGCGCCTTGTAGTCGGCGCGCAGGCCGAACTGGTTGGCCGTGCCTTCGTAGCCGCCGTGATGCAGCAGCGCGGAGACACTCAGGCCCACGGCGAGCTTGCTCGGGTCGCGCTGCTCGCTCTGGCGCTCGAAGGGCAGGGCGAAGGCGACGTCGATCACCTCGTCGCGATTGGGGATGTTCAGCTGCTTGAGCACATCGAAGGACTGGTGATCGCGGGCGAAGACCATGGTGCTCTTCTTCATCGCCCAGGCCGAGGCCTTGGTGCCCCAATCGGACTTGAACGGGCCGATGGTCTGCGGCGACAGGATCAGCGGCACGCGGCCACCCAGTGCCATGCCCTTGCTGACCAGCAGCTTGATCAGGCGCTTGGCGCCATAGATGTCGGAAAAGCTGTCGCCCTCGCCGATGTCGAAGATCGCGTCGCAGGAAGTGATCGCCCGATACAGGCCGTGCGGGTTCTTCAGCAGGGCCTTCTCGTTGAACTCGATGAACTCGTAGTTGAAGCGTTCGGTGGACGGCGGGTAATCACAGGGGCCGGAGGAGCCGATGATCAGGAACTCCGGGGTGATGCCACATTTGCGGGCGGCTTCGTCGATCAGCAGCATGTTGGAAATGCTCAGCGCGCCAACCCCGAGGTTGCCGGATGAGAACGAATGCCACAGCAGTCCGAATTTCATGTTCGAGTCACTCCAGAATCAATCAGCAATTTGCGCAGGTGTAGGGCCGATGGCCGTGCAGTCGTTGGCCAGGTGCTTGCGCATGAGCTCCATCTGCGGACGGTCTTTGCCGTTGCGCGGCTCGATCGCAAGCTTGTAGGTGCCCCAGCCGGGGCCGCCGGCCCAGTACGCGCTGGGCACGCAGTTGTCGTTCAGATAGGCGAGCAGGTTGTCCATCGCTTGCGCCGCTTCGGGCAGGTCGTCGGGGATGCCGTACTCGCCGAGGAAGCCTTTCTGGCCATGCTTCTGCAGCCACTCGATGAATGGCCGCGCGCGTTCGACGCCGATCATCGGATCGATGTTGCGGCTGGTCTGGGCCATGTACTTGCCGGAGAAGTCGTCGTCGAAGTACAGGTGCGCCTCGTAGATGAGGCGGTCGGCCGGGTCGTTGATCAGGAAATTGGCGTTCACCAGCGGCCAGTGATAGGCGCTCGACCAGCGCTCGCCCTCGATGAAGATCAGCGTCTGGTCGTCGACTTCGCGGATCGCATCGACCGCCGCCTGGGCTGCGCCAGGCCAGAGGCCCACGGTGCTGTGCGGCTCGTTCATGATGTCGTAGCCGAGCAGGCCCGGGTGACCTTTGAAGCGCTCGGCCAGCTTGCGCCACACCGAGGCATAGGCTTCGTAGGGCACCTTGCTCGAGCCGATGAGTTCGCCGTGGTAACGACCATAGTTGTGCATGTCCAGAATGACCTTCTGGCCGTTCTGTGCGGCCAGATCCAGGGTCTTCTTCAACAACCGGATCTGGTCGAAGTTCAATCCGGAATCGAGCGAGTGCTGCACGCGCTCCCAGATGAACGGAAAGCGGATCAGGCGGATGCCCTGATCGGCGTAGTACTTGAAGTGTTTCTTCTCGGGGTAGAAGTAGTGAGTGCCGTTCTTGCCCGGCGTGATGTGCGGGGCGAAGCCGGCACCGGAGATATTGACCCCGTGCAGGGCCAGGCCTCCTTCGTCATTGACAGGCCAGTCGGCGGCGCACACGCCGATAGCCGACAGCGCGGCGGCCAGGGCCACTGCCAGTCGGGTCGAGCGCATTGCAGGCCGGTTGGAGTGTCTGGTCATCGCTAAACACCTATCTTCAAGCAAAAAAAATGTCCGCTGACGCTCGCAAGGTCAGTGTCGGGCAGATACGAAAAAAAATGGGGCGGCGTTCGGCATGGCGACGGGGTTGACCCCGCCGCCGTGCGAATCACTTACTTATTGGTGCTGGCGTATTCGTACTGGTAGTAGCCGTACTCGCCATAGGTGGATGCCTTGCGGACCACGGCGTTGAAGATCACGCCCTTGACCAGCAGGCCGTTCTGCTCGAGGCGCCGCTTGGCCGCTTCGATTTCCTTCAGGCCGTTCAGGCCGTAGCGGGTGACCATCAGCGTGGTACCTGCCTGGCTGCCGACCAGCGCGGCGTCGGTGACCGCCAGGATCGGCGGGGTATCGAAGATCACCAGGTCGTACATGTGGCTGATCTCCTTGACGAAGCGCGAGAAGTTCTCGTGCATCAGCAGTTCCGACGGGTTCGGCGGCAACTGGCCATGGGTGATCACGTGCAGGTTGTTCAGCTGGGTCTTCTGGATGGCATCGAACAGGGTGATGCGACCGGAGAGGATATCGGACAGACCCTTGTCGCCATCGCAACGCATGACCTTGTGCAGGTAACCCTTGCGCATGTCGGCGTCGATCAGCAGTACACGCTTGCCGGACTGAGCGACAACGGCGGCCAGGTTGGTGGTGACGAAGGACTTGCCGACTGCCGGGCTCGGACCGGTGATCATCAGGACGTTGTTCTTGGCCTCGATCATCGCGAAGTGCAGGCTGGTGCGCAGGCTGCGCATGGCCTCTGTGGCGAGGTCGGCCGGGTCGTTGATGGTCAGCAGGTAGGATGCAGTGCTCTTGTCGCGCTTGAAGTTGGCCAGGCGTTTCTCCAGCGTGGCCTGCTTCTCGGTGAAGGGAATCGAGGCGTAGACCGGGGTGCCGGTGCGTTCGATGTCCTCCGGGTTCTCCACGCCGCGCTTGAGTGCTTCACGCACATAGACGAAGGCGGTGGCGAGCAGGGCGCCCAGCAGGGTGGCGACGATGACGACCAGCGGCTTGTTCGGCTTGACCGGGTTTTCCAGGTCTGCCGCGGCGTGGTCGATGATGCGCACGTTACCCACGGTGCCGGCGCGGATGATGTCCAGCTCCTGGGTCTTGTTCAGCAGCATGGAGTAGGTTTCCGAGGAAACTTCCACGTCGCGGGTCAGGCGCAGCAGTTCCTGCTGGGTCGACGGCAGGGTGTCGATCTGCTTCTCCAGCTGGTCCTTCTGCATCTGCAGCTGGTTGATCTGGTTCATCAGCGCCTGGAAGTTCGGGTGCTGACGAGTGAAGCGACGTTCCATCTCGGTGCGCTTGAGGTTCTGCTCGGAGATCTGCTTTTCCAGGTCGACGATACGATCGAGCACCGACTGGGTTTCTGCGGTGATATCCACCGAGCGGGAGCCGGTCTGGTACTTGTTCAGCGCGGTCTGGGCAGCCTCGAGGTTGCGGCGTACGGCCGGAACCTGCTCGTTGAGGAATTCCAGGCTCTGGGTCGCTTCCGCAGCGTTACGGGCAACGTTCTGATCGACGTAGCGGTTGGCCACTTCCTCAAGCACGCGGATGGCGTGTTGCGGATCCGGGTCTTCCAGGGTCACGTTGACGATGCCCGACTGCTTGCCGCGCTCGGCGGCGGACAGGCGCTGCTGATAGCTCTCCGTGGTGTTGTAGGTGCGATTCTTGATCACGGTGAAGGTGGTGCCGGGGCGAGCGTTCAGCTCGGCCACGGTGACGCGGTAGCCTTCGTTCTCTACCGGCTCGCCGGTGACGCCCTGTACCACGACTTCACCGTCTTCATCGCGCAGGATGAAGCCGTTGTTCTCGGCGGCTTCCAGCGTCAGCTCCTTGCCATGCACCTTGTCCGGTACTTCCAGCTGGGTGACCTTCAGCACTTCGCCACCCCAGGCGTAAGCGCCGAGGCCGGTCGGGTACCAGCCCAGCTCGCCTTCTTCGGTCGGCTCGAAGCGTCGGGCCATGAAGCCGCCGATGATCGGGAAGTGGTGGGGCTTGATGATGATGTCAAGGTTCAGGTTGCTGACCGCGCCACCCACCACCGAGCGCGACTTGAGCAGCGCGATCTCGGTCTGTGCCGGCGATACCGGCGGGTTGTTGTTGACCACGTCGGTCAGGCTCGGCAAGCCGCTCTTGGGTTCGATCTGGATCATCGCGCTGGCAAGATAGACCGGTGTTGCGAGCAGCGCATAGGCGATGCCCAGGGCCGCAAAGAAGCCGGTGATGCCCAGAATGAGCATGCGGTTGTTGATGAAGGTGTCAAAGAGGTGGGCCAGGTCGATGTCCTTGTCCTCTTTGGTTTCATAGATTGGGCGGGGCATGGTTGTCATCGAAGTTCCTTCTTCATTTCAGGTAAGGAAGCCAGCTCTCGACGGATTTCGTCAGGAGATTGTGGACATGTTCAAACGCGGGTTTGGATTGGCGGTAGGGGTCCGGAATTTCCAGGTTGTCCTGCCATTTGCCGATGAGAAACGTCTTGCCGTGGACCTCGGGTGCAATCTGGCGAATGTGTTGAATGTGGCTGTTCTCCATCGCCAGGATCAGGTCGGCCTGGTGCAGCATGTGACTGTCGACCTGGCGCGCACAGTGGGCGGGGAGTTCCAGCCCGTGGTCCTGCAGTACTTCATGGGCGGTTTTGTCCATGGGGTTACCTACTAGTGCGCCAATGCCCGCCGAACTGATCGTCAGGCCCTGGCCGCTGAGTCTGTGCGCGAACAACGCTTCGGCGGTTGGGCTCCGGCAGATGTTCCCGACACAGACGATCAAAATGTTCTTGAACATGGGTTCAACCTCGTGGCTGCAAGGTCGCAGCCGCCGGGATTCGGCCCGTGATGAACGAATGTGAGATTTTGGGCAGTGTCATTAGTTCCTTCCTGTCACGCCTTTGTGCGGCGTGACTTTTTCCAGTCTTTTCGGCGGCGCGCGGAGCGTGCGTCGATCAGTACACGTCCTTGTTCAGCAGCAGCGCCGGCGGGGTGCGTACGAGGATGTAGAGGTCGAACCAGACCGACCAACGCTCGATATAGTCGAGGTCGAACTCGACGCGTTTCTCGATCTTCTCCAGCGTGTCGGTCTCGCCGCGGTAGCCGTTGATCTGCGCCCAGCCGGTGATGCCGGGTTTGACGCGATGACGTGCCGAGTACTCGGCCACGGCGTCCTCGAACAGCACGCCGGCAGCCTTGGTGGCGGTGGCATGTGGGCGCGGACCGACCATGGACATGCTGCCGAGGAAGACGTTCAGCAGCTGTGGCAACTCATCGAGGCTGGTCTTGCGGATGAAGCGGCCGACACGGGTGATGCGATCGTCGCCACGGGTGGTCTGCCGATCGGCGTTGGCGTCGGACTTCTCGTGGTACATCGAGCGGAACTTGAAGACTTCGATCAGCCGGTTGTTGTAGCCGTAGCGCTTTTGCTTGAAGAGCACCGGACCCGGCGAGTCGAGCTTGATCGCCAGCGCGATGAGCAGCATCACCGGCGCGGCAGCGAGCAGGGCGATGCTGGAGATGACGATGTCTTCCAGCCGCTTGAAGAAGGGCGACCAGCCGCGCAGCGGCAGGTCCGAGGCGATCAGGGTGGGCAGGCCGCCGACTTCGGTGATGCGCTTGTCGGCGTGGCGGAAGGCGACCATGTCCGGTACCAGCAGGACGTTGACCGGCAGCTTGCGCAGTTCGTTGATCAGCTGGCCGATGCGGCTGTCGGCGAACCAGGGCAGGGCGACCAGCACCTGGGTGACCTTTTCCTCGCGGATCATGCGCTCCAGATCGCGGGTGTTGCCGAGCAGGGGCAGGTTGGCCAGTTCCTTCGGCAGTCGCTCGAGGCGGTCATCGATGAAGCCCAGCACGCGGGTGCGGATGTCGCGATGGTTCTGCAGGTGTTCGGCCACGCGCAGGCCGTTCTCGGTACCGCCGAGGATCACTGCGTTCTGCAGGAACATGCCCCGCGCCATCAGGCGGCGGAACAGCGCGAGCATGGCCAGGCGCTCGGCGCCGAACAGGACGGCGCTGGTGCAGAACCAGAACACCAGATGTTTGGTTTCCAGGTAACCGAACAGGCCCATGCCCTGATGCATGAAGATCAGGAAGCTGAACGCTGCGGCCCAGGCCACGAGCATGACCCGGAAGCGCAACAGGGTGCTGAACACTTCTTCGCTATAGATGCCGACGGTCTGGAAGATGATGACGCTGAGTACCGCGAAGAAGCCGAGGAATGCGCTGAACGGGCCGCTGGCGGGAAGTTCCATGAACGCCAGCAGGAGTAGCCCGGGCAGGATCGACGTGAGGCCGTGTATCAGGCGAATGCTGGCAAGGAAGTAATCGACGAAACTCGGGTGAGCATATTCAAGGGTTCCAACAGACTGTACGCGCATACAAGGCTCCATCCTCAGCTCAAAGCTGGCTCAAATCTCGAATTAATCGCCGCGGAACGCGGGGGATTGATAGCAGGCCGCCATCGCAACCGTGATCGGGACTCCTGCTCCGACCGTGCCTCTCCGGATGAGTTCAGTAGGAGTCAGTGGGCCGCCAAAAAAATGAGCGGGCCCGCAAAATGCGCGCAAATAGCTGTTTTGAAAGCGCTTTGAGCGGCGCTCGAGATGAGCGTGGCGGGCTAAGCAGGACGCGGATAATGACGGGCGGTGCGATACATCGAAGTTTTGGATTAATACCGCTGCGCTTGTTGCGCACAACTTCCGACCCCGGCCCCGGTCTTATGCAGCGGTGCCAATTGCGAGGAATGAACTGCCATGGGCGATGCCAAGGCGCTGCTGATACTGCATGGAAAACAGGCGCTCAACGATGAGGTACGCGAGGCGGTTGAACAGCGTCGCGAGGCGGGGTGGGATCTGGCGGTTCGTGTCACCTGGGAGCCAGGCGATGCGCAGCGGCTGGTGCGCGAGGCGCTGGATGCGGGCTATCCGACCCTGATTGCCGGTGGCGGCGACGGCACCTTGCACGAGGTGGCCGCGGCCATGCTGGAGATACAAGCGGACGCCAGCCTCGCGCTACTGCCGCTGGGGAGTGCAAACGACTTCGCCAAGGCTGCCGGCATACCGCTCGACCCGGTCGAGGCACTGGGCTTGCTGGAGCAGCCGGCGCAAGTGATCGATATCGGCGCAATGAACGGCCATCCTTTCGTCAACATGGCCACCGGGGGCTTCGGCTCGAAGGTCACCGCGAGCACCTCCGAGGAGCTCAAGCGGGTGCTGGGTGGTGGCGCCTATCTGCTCACCGGCCTGACGCGCTTTGCCGAGATCCATTCCGCGAAGGGGCGTTTCAGCGGGCCGGGCTTCGATTGGGAAGGAGAGTTCCTGGCGCTGGGCATCGGCAACGGGCGACAGGCCGGTGGTGGCCAGCTGCTCTGCCCGCAGGCGATGATCGACGATGGGCTGCTGGACGTCTGCATCGTGCCGGCACCGGCGGATGCCGTCGGGACCCTGGGCACGCTGCTCAGCGGTGGTCTGCTTGGGGTCGATGCGGTGTCGGTCAGTGCCCGGGTGCCCTGGCTCGAGGTCGAGGCGCCGACGGCGATCAACATCAATCTGGACGGCGAACCCTTCACAGGCGCCAGTCTGCGCTTCGATGTCCGCCCGCGGGCTTTGCGCCTGCACGTGCCCCCGGAGTCGCCGCTGCTGCAACGAAATCTGCGGGCGCAGTGATATGGGCGAAGCCGGCAGCCGGTAAGCTGGGAAAAAAGTGGTGAACGGTACATAAAGCCGAAGGGGATGCGGCCGATATGCCTCTTACCATGTTTTCCCAAGGAGCCTGGAAATGGCCGGCATTCTCGATTCAGTCGATCAACGCACCCGCCTCGTGGGGCAGAATCGCCTGGAAATTCTCATGTTCCGGCTCGGCGGGCGGCAGAAGTTCGCCATCAACGTCTTCAAAGTGCAGGAAGTTGTCCAGCTGCCGAAGATGACGCTGATGCCGCACCGACACAGTTCGGTGTGCGGCGTGGTCAACCTGCGCGGGCAGACCCTGCCGGTGGTCGATCTGTCGCGAGCCATCGGCCTGCGGCCGCTGGTGCCGGACGAGCGCAGCACCATCATCGTCACCGAGTACAACCGCACCGTGCAGGCCTTTCTGGTCGGTGGCGTGGACCGCATCGTCAACCTGAACTGGGAAGCGGTGATGCCGCCGCCGACTACCGCCGGCCGGCAGCACTACCTGACTTCGATCACCAAGGTCGACGATGAGCTGGTGGAAGTGATCGACGTGGAGAAGGTGCTCGCCGAGATCGTCCCCTATGACACCAACATCTCCGCCGAGCGGCTGGCCGATCCGATCCTCGAGCGTGCTCGTGGCCGGGAAGTGCTCTGCGTGGACGATTCCTCGGTGGCCCTGGCTCAGCTGCGCGAAACCCTCAGCCAGCTCGGCCTGAAGATCCACACCGCAAGCGACGGCTTGAAGGGCCTGAACATGCTCAAGGCGTGGGCCGACGCCGGCGAAGTGCTCACCGACAAGCTGCTCATGGTGTTCACCGATGCCGAGATGCCGGAGATGGACGGCTATCGCCTGACCACCGAGATTCGCCACGATCCGCGTCTGCGGGACCTCTATGTGGTGCTGCACACGTCTCTGTCGGGTAGCTTCAACCTAGCCATGGTGCAGAAGGTCGGTTGTGACAACTTCCTCTCCAAGTTCCAGCCGGAAAAACTGGTGGACGTGATCCAGGACCGCCTGAAGCTGGACGAGCGGGCCTGACAGCCCGCCTGTAGCCGGCTGCTGAACCGCGCAGCCGCCCCTGCTATGCTGCTGCGCTTTCCCCCAAGGAGGCGCAGCATGCATCTCTCCTCGCTCTATCGCTTCCCTCTTAAGTCGGCGGCTGGCGAATCGCTGCAGCGCTGCGCCAGCGATTCGCTTGGTCTGCTCGGCGATCGGCGCTGGATGGTGGTTGCCGCCGGCACCGGGCGCTTTCTCACCCAGCGCGTACTGCCGCGTATGGCTTTGCTGCAGGCGCATTGGCAAGGCGATACAGCGTTGAAGCTGGCGGCGCCTGGCATGCCGGAGCTGCTGGTGCGAGTACCGGATGACAAGACGATGCGCTGTGTGCAGGTCTGGAGCGCCAACCCGGTGGTACCGGATGCTGGTGAGACCGCAGCGGCCTGGCTCTCGGACTTTCTCGGGCAGGCCTGCCGGCTCGTGTACCTGCCGGAGGACGACGGCATTCAGGTCGATCTGGATTATGCGCGGCTCGGCGAGCGTACGGCCTTCAGTGACGGGTTTCCCTTTCTGCTGATCGGTCAGGCGTCGCTGGACGATCTGGCCCGACGTGTAGGGCGTCCACTGGAGATGCTGCGCTTTCGACCGAACCTTGTCGTCAGCGGGGCCGAGCCCTATGCCGAGGATGGCTGGAAGCGCATCCGTATCGGCCAGCTGACCTTCCGTGTGGTCAAGCCCTGTTCGCGCTGCGTCATC
Source organism: Stutzerimonas sp. Brlt_14 (assembly GCF_051948915.1). NCBI lineage: Bacteria > Pseudomonadati > Pseudomonadota > Gammaproteobacteria > Pseudomonadales > Pseudomonadaceae > Stutzerimonas > Stutzerimonas sp. Brlt_14. The sequence continues at coordinate 153,932 of NZ_JAYJLM010000001.1, read as the reverse complement.
CCCACGCTCGACCCGGCCACTGGCGAGCGCGCGCCCGATCGGGAGCCACTGAATACGTTGCTGTCGTATCGCAAAGGGCCGGGCGGGGTGTTCTTCGGCCAGAATCTGATCGCCGAAGGGCGCGGCGAGCTGGAAGTCGGAATGCCAGTCGAGCGGCTGGAGTGAGAAACGGCCGCGCCCGGACGGTGTGCTTTCCGGGCCGGCTGCGCGTCACTGCGATTCGAAATAACGCTCGTGCCACTCCACCAGCGGTTGGGGTGAATTCAGCTTCTGCCCGTAGATCACCGAGTAGGTCAGCACGTTCTGCACGTACTGGCGGGTCTCGTCGAACGGAATGTTCTCTACCCACACATCGAACGACAGGTGCTCGGCGTTGCGCAGCCACTGGCGCACACGACCGGGGCCGGCGTTGTAGGCGGCCGAGGCCAGTACACGGTTGCCGTTGAACTGCCCGTAGATCTGGCTGAGATAGGCAGTGCCCAGCTGGATGTTGGTGGTGGGGTTCAGGACCTGCTGCGGCGAAGCCAGCGGGATGTTGAAGCGCTTGGCGGTTTCCTTGGCGGTCGCCGGCATCAGCTGCATCAGGCCGGTGGCGCCGACATGGGAGCGGGCATCGGCCATGAAGGCGCTTTCCTGGCGGGTTACGGCGAACGCCCAGCTGGGATGGATCTCCCGCGCCCGCGCGGCCTGTACCAGGGTGTTGCGGTGGGCCATGGGGAAGCGGATATCCAGATCGTCCCAGTACTGCGCCTGGCTGATGGTGCGGATGGCCGGGAAGTACCACTCCTTTTCATAGGCGATGCGTGCCTGCGCGACCATCTCGTCGCGGCTGAACAGCCGACTGACGTGATACCACTCGCGGCGGCCATCGACGATCTGCCCGCGGTCGTGGAATTCCAGTGCGCGGCGAATACCGGCGGTATTGCGTACCTTCTGCACGACCTTCGGATCGAGCGCCAGTGGCTGATGGTTCAGCTTGTACGGCGCCTGGATGCGGTCGGCCGAGAGGAAGCCGTAGAAATCCCGCTCTTCGGCCACTGGCTTATAGAGCAGGGCCGCCTGCTTGCTCTCCGGTTTGGCCAGCTGCAGGCTGCGCGCCTGCCAGTAGCGCCAGCGATTGGTATTGGCCAGTTCATCGGGAAAACGCTGTGTCAGCCGGTACGCTTCATCCCACTGGCCCTGGCGCAGCAGCAGACGGGTGCGCCACTCGGTTACGGTGTTGTCGCGCAGCTCGGGATCGTACTCGGCCATCACCTTGAGCGCGCGGCTGTCGAAGCGCTTGGCCAGGGTCAGCCCGATCTGCCGGGCAATGGCGACCTTTTCCTCGGGCGAAAACGCAAAGCGGCGGGCGTAGCCGTCGAGCAGATTGAGCGCCTGCTCCGGGTCCTGGCGCGCGAGGCGCCGCAGGCCGATCGAAACGACGTCGGCCATCGCCGGGCTGGTCGGCGAGAAGCGTTCAGACTGGCGAAGCATCTGAGGTTTCTGCGCCACGTCGATCATCAGCTGACCCTGGCTCTGCAGCGTAGGCAGACGTTTCACCAGGAAGCTGGCGACCCCGTAGTTGCCGCTCTCCACCGCCAGCTTGGTGCGCTTCCAGCGCCGGTCTTCAGTCAGGAGACCCTTGGATTCCCAGAGCTCGAACAGCGGGTCGCAGGAGTTGTGCTGCGACTTGCCGACCAGCCACAGCCGCTCGGTTGCGGCGTCAGCGCCCGGGAGACCGTTGCGCAGCTGATACTGCGCGAACAGGCAGTCCAGCTCGGTGAAGTTCATCTTCGGATCGTAATAGCGGGTAAAGGTCTGCCAGTCGCCGCGGGCGGCCAGCAGGCGCAGCCAGCGCAGCTTCATCCAGTTGATCTGAGGCAGGTCGCCGTGTTCGGCGAGAAACTTCTCGACTTCCTGATTGCTGGCCGACTTCAGCCGGTGGGTCAGCTCGTCATAGGCGAGGTAGGGCTCGAGCGGATAGTCGCGCAAGGCGCTCTGGTAACGGCGATAGGGGCCTGCATCGCCCTTGGCCAGGGCCTGCTTGGCCTCATCGTAATACTGGCGTTGCTGGCTGAGACTGGCGGCGGACGCATCCAGGCCAATGGCAGAAACGAACAGGCAGAAACACAAACTGGAGAGTCGGCCGCGCATGGTACATCCGTAAAACGGGGGGCGTTGAGATGACAGGCGACGTGCTGTACCGGGCGGCACAGGAGACGGCCTGCTGCAGAATCTAGCTTAGCTTGCCGCACCGGCCAGTTAAACGAGCATTAAGCTCCGGTAACAAACAAAACCACTCTTCCGACGAGCGTACGGCGACAGGGGCGCAAGTCGCCGACAGACGGGAGGCCGGCGCGCCCGCTCGGCAGCGATAAATCTCGGATCCGACCGGGTTCATGGTCGCCATCCTGCTAGAATGCGCGCCCTGTTTTCGGAGGTAGCCATGACCCTGCTCAAGTTCACCGATGTATCTCTCGCCTACGGCACCACGCCGTTGCTGGATGGCGTGTCCTGGCAGATCGCGCGGGGCGAGCGGGTCTGCATCATCGGCCGCAACGGGACGGGCAAATCCAGCATGTTGCGCCTGGTCAAGGGCGATCGCAGCGCTGACGACGGAGAAATCTGGCGCGCGCCGGGACTGAAGATCGGCGAACTGCCACAGGAGCTGCCGCGGGCCGACGACCGCACGGTCTTCGATGTGGTCGCCGAAGGCCTGTCCGGGGTAGGCGAGCTGCTCGCCGAGTACCATCACCTGAGCATGAACATTCAGGATCAGGACGACCTCGACAAGCTCATGCATGTTCAGCAGGCCCTGGAAGCCAAGGATGGCTGGCGCTTGCAGCAGCTGGTGGAAAGCACGCTCAGCCGCCTGCAGCTGCCCGCCGATCGCACCCTTGCCGAGTTGTCCGGGGGCTGGCGGCGGCGAGTGCTGCTGGCTCAGGCGCTGGTGTCCGAACCCGACCTGCTGCTGCTCGACGAGCCAACCAACCACCTGGACATCGGCGCCATCGCCTGGCTGGAGGAAGCGCTGACCGGCTTCAACGGTGCCGTGCTGTTCATCACCCACGACCGCGCCTTCCTGCAGAACCTGGCGACCCGCATTCTGGAGCTGGATCGTGGCCACCTGATCGACTGGAACGGCGACTACGCGAGCTTCCTAGTACACAAGGAACAGCAGCTGGCCGCGGAGGAAACCGCCAACGCCCTGTTTGACAAGAAGCTCGCCCAGGAGGAAGTGTGGATTCGCCAGGGCATCAAGGCGCGGCGTACCCGCAACGAAGGCCGTGTGCGTGCCCTCAAGGCGCTGCGTGCCGAGCGCAGCGAGCGCCGTAATGTGCAAGGCAAGGCGACTTTCCAGGTGGAAACCGCGGAAAAGTCCGGCAAACAGGTTGTCGTTGCCGAGCACATCAGCTTCGCTCATCCGGGCGGCGAACCGCTGATCCGCGACTTTTCCCTCGTCATTCAGCGCGGCGACCGCATCGGCCTGCTCGGCGCCAACGGTACCGGCAAGACCACGCTGCTCAAGCTGCTGCTGGGTGAACTGCAGCCCAGCAGCGGCTCGATCGAGTTCGGCACCAAGCTGGAAGTGGCGTATTTCGACCAATTGCGTCACCAGCTGGAGCTGGAGAAGACCGTGGTGGACAACCTCGCCGAAGGCCGCGAATTCATCACCATCGATGGGCAGAATCGCCACGTGCTGAGCTACCTGGGCGACTTCCTGTTCAGCCCGCAGCGGGCGCGCACGCCGGTCAAGGCGCTGTCCGGCGGTGAGCGGGCACGGCTCTTGCTGGCAAAGCTGTTCAGCAAGCCGGCCAACCTGCTGGTGCTCGACGAGCCGACCAATGATCTCGATGTGGAAACCCTCGAACTGCTCGAAGAGGTGCTGCTCGGCTTCCAGGGCACGGTGCTGATGGTCAGCCACGATCGGGCCTTCCTCGACAACGTGGTCACCAGCACGCTGGTGTTCCAGGGCGGTGGCGAGGTGCGCGAGTACGTCGGTGGCTATCAAGACTGGCTGCGCCAGGGCGGTTCGCCGCGTCTGCTGGGCGTTGCCGACTCCGCTGCGCAGGCGAAGGAGGCCGGCAGGGCGCAGGGGGCAGCGCCTGCTCCCGCTCCGACGCCGACCGAAGCGGCACCGGTGAAGAAGAAGCTCAGCTACAAGTTGCAGCGCGAACTGGAGGCGCTGCCGGGCAAGATCGATGAGGCCGAGAAGGCCATCGAGGCGCTGCAGGCGGACATTTCCGATCCGGCGTTCTATCAGCAGGCGCCCGAGGCGACCGCCGCGGCGCTGGCCCGCCTCGAGGCGCTACAGCTCGAGCTCGACGGGCTGCTGGAGCGTTGGGCCGAACTCGAGGAGTGATCGCACGCTGTGGGCCCCGGCGGCGCCCGGAAGACGGGAGCTGCTGCACGGCGGAGCGGGTCCCGGTCACGGCTTATGAGATGGATCAATGCCATGCGCGCTGGCGCGTAGTTAAGTATCCGGAAAAGGATCAGCAGTCATGATGGAGCGTTAATGGCAATCGAATACCGCATCACCCTGGATGACGAACACGATTTCAGTTACCGGATCGAGCTGGATCGTGATTACGACCAGGAGGCCGCCGCCCAGGCGCCGAAATGGACCCGCCTCGATCATCAGCGTTGCTCCAACTGCCCGCTCAGCAAGGACGATTTCAGCCATTGTCCCGCCGCCGTGGACCTGCATCGGGTAATCGAGGACTTCCAGGGGCTGCCCGCCGTGCAGAAGGCTCTGGTCTGGGTGCGTACCCCCGAGCGCGAATACACCAAGCAGGTCGGACTGGACGAGGGCTTGCGGGCGCTGCTCGGAGTGATCATGGCGACCAGTGCCTGCCCGGTGCTCGGCCGGCTCAAACCCATGGCCAAGCAGCATCTGCCGTTCGCCAGCAATCATGAGTTCGTGCTGCGGGCCGTGTCGCTCTACCTGGCGCGACAGTATTTCAATCTGCGCGAAGGGCGCCATGCCGATTGGGAGCTGCGGGGGCTGGTGCGCTCGTTCCAGCAACTGCAGCTGGTCAACCAGGCGTTCTGGCAGCGCATTCACGATACCTGCCACGCCGACTCAAACCTCAAGGCCTTTCTGACCTTCTTCTCGATGGCGTCCAGCCTGACCTATTCGCTGGAGACGCAGCTGCAGAAGATCCGCCCCTTGGTGATGAGCGCGGGCGAGGGCGTGGAGCTCTTCTGATCACCGCTACCGCGCAGCGCCATCGCGCTGCGCGGTCGGGGCTGTCATTCCGTTTTTTTCAGGCGCACGGCCAACACGTCGCACGGCGCGCCATGCAGGATGTCGTTGGCGGTGGAGCCGAGCAGCAGCGCAAGGCCGTGGCGGCCGTGGCTGCCGACCACGATCAGGTCGCAGCGCTGCTCCTTGGCCAGTCGATGCACTTCCTGGCGAGGCTGCCCATAAGCCAGATGGCGATTCTCCGGAGCCAGACCTGGATAGCTGTCGGCAAAGCCGTTCATGCGCTCGCGGGCCTGATCGAACTGCTGTTGCTGCAGCATCGAAAGATCCATCGGCACGTCACCGCCGAACGCCATGGCCATCGGTTCGATGATATGCACCAGGCTCAGTTTGGCATTGGAGGTGCTGGCGAGCGACTGCGCGCGAGCGACAACCGGATGGCATTCTTCGGTCAGGTCGATGGCGACCAGTATGTGTTGGTAGGGCATGGCGCGTTTCTCCTTGCGTGCCGGTCGCCAGAGGCAGTGGTCGTCCCGGCGGTATCTGGGTGATTACCCTTTCGTTTAACAGGTTTATACGACCTTGCGTCGGCCCCCGCCAGTGGCTTGTTGTCACCATCGATGACGGTGACCGGGCAGGGGCTGCTATCATGGCCGCCTTCTTTTTTGCGTCGCTGTCATGCTCGCCGCGTCGCCGCAGGTACGAGAAACGCCAATGCCGATGTTCGAATCCGATTATTCGCTTGCCTGGGCCCTGTACGGGCTAGCCGCGCTGGGCTGCCTGTTGTTCTGGTTCCGGGTGACGCGCTGGATGTGGCGCTGGTTGCGCGAGCCGCTGCGATTGATCGCGGCCGTGCTGCTGTTCACGCCGACCATCGTCGACCCGGCGAAGGAACTGTTCGCGCCCGCCGTGGCCATTACTGCCATGGACCTGGCGTTCAAGGTCGGCAACAACGCCTGGCGAGCGGTAGCGGATCTTGCGATGTACGGCTTGATCGCCTTCGCGCTGTATCTGCTGCTGGTCGCCATTCGCTGGCCGCTGGAGCGCAGGTATGGCCGGCGCGACGAAGCCGTTGCGGACGAGGACCCACGCACGCTGCGCGAGCGCATGGAAGATGAGCACGATGATGAGCCGGACTACACCCCATCGCGTGGCCGGATGCGCACCGAGCCGCGGATCTGAGATCTGAGCGCAGCCAAACATAGGTTACGAACCTCCATCGGGAGATGACGCATGTGCGAGCTGCTTGGCATGAGCGCCAACGTGCCCACCGATATCGTGTTCAGCTTCACCGGCCTCATGCAGAGAGGCGGCAAGACCGGGCCGCACAAGGACGGCTGGGGCATCGCCTTCTATGAAGGTCGCGGCCTGCGCCTGTTCCAGGACCCGGTCGCCAGTTGCGAGTCCGAGGTGGCTAAGATGGTGCAACGCTACCTCATCAAGAGCGAAGTGGTGATCGGCCACATCCGCCACGCCAATGTGGGCAAGGTTTCGCTGGTCAATACCCATCCTTTCGTTCGCGAGCTGTGGGGACAGCACTGGTGCTTCGCGCACAACGGCCAGCTCGCCGACTTCGAGCCGCCTAAGGGCATCTACCGCCCGGTTGGCGACACCGACAGCGAGCGCGCCTTCTGCGACCTGCTTAACCGCATCCGCCTGGATTTCCCGGACCGCTGCCCACCGGACAACCTGCTGCCGGTTCTGCTTGGCGCCTGCGTCGAATACCGCCGCAAGGGAGTCTTCAACTGCCTGCTGAGCAATGGCGAATGGCTGTTCAGCTTCTGCAGCACCAAGCTCGCCGAGATCACCCGGCGCGCGCCGTTCGGGCCGGCGCAGCTGAGGGACGCCGAGCTGACGGTGAACTTCCATGCCGAAACCACACCGGATGACGTGGTCACCGTCCTGGCCACCGAGCCGCTGACGAACAACGAACAATGGACACTGCACGAGCCCGGCCAGTGGAGCCTGTGGCGCCTCGGCGAGTGTATCGCCCGGGGGAGGGTGGCCGAGTGCTGAGGAGTTATCTGCGTCTGACCCTGTTCGCCTTCGGCCTGCTGGTCGGCATCCAGGTGCCGGGATTCATCGAGGCCTATGCGCAGCATGTCGAGGCGCGGCGGCTGGAGGCTCAGCAGGGCCTGCAGGGCTTTCAGCAGACGGCGCAGCGCTTCTTCGGCGGCGATCTGGATGCCCTGGTGCGGCATTATCAGGACAGCAACGACCCGGTGTTCCAGAGCGATGCGCAGAGCGTGGAGCAGCTGGTGAGCCGGGCGCGGATGCTGGAGCGCGAATGGCAGGCGATGCAGGGGCCGTGGTACGCACGGGCCGCGCACGTCTTGCTTGGCGCACAGCGCAGTTTGCGCGAGCAGGTCTGGAGCAGCTACCGCTTCCAGGTCCTGTTGGCGCCCGAGGCCATCGCTTGGGGCCTGAGCTGTGCGTTGCTCCTGGCCTGGCTGGTGGAGAGCCTGTTGCTGGCCGCCAGTTTCCCGCTTCGCTCGCGGGCGCGACGCTACCGGCCGTATCGCTGAGCGTCATCGCCGTGCGCTCAGCGGTCGCCGCCCAGGTGCCGACCGCTCACTTGGCCAGGAACTTCATCCCTTCCTCGAGCCCACTGAGGGTCAGCGGATACATCCGGTCTTCCACCAGCTCGCGAACGATCCCGGTGGAGGTGGTGTAGCCCCAGGTATCCTTGGGATAGGGGTTGATCCAGATGAGCTTCTTGTACTTCTCCATGAAGCGCTGCATCCACACGTAGCCTGCTTCCTCGTTCCAGTGCTCGACGCTGCCGCCCGGCTGGGTGATCTCATAGGGCGCCATCGCCGCGTCACCGACGAACACCACCTTGTAGTCCGCGCCGTACTTGTGCAGCACATCCAGCGTCGAGGTGCGCTCCGAGGTGCGGCGGAAGTTGTTCTTCCACACCGATTCGTAGATGAAATTGTGGAAGTAGAAGTACTCCAGGTGCTTGAACTCGGTCTTGCAGGCAGAGAACAGCTCCTCGCAGACCTTAACGTGGGCGTCCATCGAGCCGCCGATATCGAACAGGATCAGCAGCTTCACCGCGTTGCGCCGCTCCGGTCGCATCTGAATGTTGAGCAGGCCAGCATCGCGCGCGGTATGGTCGATGGTGCCGTCGATGTCCAGTTCGTCCGCCGCGCCCTGACGGGCGAATTTGCGCAGGCGGCGCAGGGCGATCTTGATGTTGCGCGTACCGAGTTCGACCTGGTCGTCGAGGTTCTTGTATTCCCGTTGGTCCCAGACCTTCACCGCCTTGCCCTGGCGTTTGCCGGCATCGCCGATGCGGATGCCTTCGGGGTTGTAGCCGCCGGAGCCGAACGGGCTGGTGCCGCCGGTACCGATCCACTTGTTGCCGCCGGCATGGCGTTCCTTCTGCTCTTCGAGACGCTTCTTGAACTCCTCGATCAGCTTGTCCAGCCCGCCGAGGGACTGGATCTGCGCACGCTCCTCGTCCGTCAGGCTGCGCTCGAACTCCTTGCGCAACCAGTCTTCGGGGATCAGCGCTTCGAGGTGCTGGTCGAGATTCTCCAGGCCCTTGAAGTAGGCACCGAAGGCCCGGTCGAACTTGTCGAAGTGGCGCTCGTCCTTGACCATCACCGTGCGCGCGAGGAAATAGAACTCGTCCATGTCGGCGAACACGACGCGGTGCTTGAGCGCATCGATCAGATCCAGCAGTTCGCGCACCGATACCGGCACCTTGGCGGCGCGCATCTCGTTGAACAGGCCAAGCAGCATGGCAGAAACCTCTGGCGCCGAGGTCGGCGCGATATACGGGCGCTCAGCGTGGGCTGTCGCCGTTGTGTTGGGGCATCCCGTCGCGAATCGCATACCAGTCGGCCTTCGAGTCGACGTAGATATGCGACTGCGGCGGCTCCGGCAGCGGTGAGTCGAGGGTGCCGGCGGCGACGCCGACCTCGTGTTCGCGGTTGTCGACGAACAGCAGATTGGCACCGCAGCGAATGCAGAAGGTGCGCGTGACGTGCTCGGAGGAATGGTAGACGCCGAGCTGATCCTTGCCGGACATGAAGTGGAAGGCATCCAGCGGTACGCTCGCATAGGTGGCGAATGCGGCGCCGTGGGCCTTGCGGCACATCTTGCAGTGGCAATGGGTCAGCGCGTCGATGGGAGCGTCGATGCGATAGCGCACGACCCCGCACAGGCAACTACCGGTATGCGTTTGCATGGTTTCTTCCTCCAGTGAGTGCACGGCCGGCTCCACCGGAAACCGGCGCCGATCAGCGGCTGTTGGCGCGTCGGCTCATGAAGGCTAGACGCTCGAGCAGCATCACGTCCTGCTCGTTCTTGACCAGCGCACCGGCCAGCGGCGGGATCGCACGGGTCGGGTCGCGCTCGCGCAGCACGGCTTCGCCGATGTTGTCGGCCATCAGCAGCTTCAGCCAGTCGACCAGCTCGGAAGTCGAGGGTTTCTTCTTCAGGCCCGGCACCTTGCGCACGTCGAAGAACACGTCCAGGGCTTCGCTGACCAGCGACTGCTTGATGCCCGGATAGTGCACGTCGACGATCTTCTGCAGCGTCTCGCGGTCCGGGAAGGCGATGTAGTGGAAGAAGCAGCGGCGCAGGAAGGCGTCCGGCAGTTCCTTCTCGTTGTTGGAGGTGATGATGATGATCGGCCGCTGCGTTGCCTTGATGGTTTCGTTGGTCTCGTAGACGTAGAACTCCATCTTGTCGAGTTCCTGCAACAGGTCGTTGGGAAACTCGATGTCGGCCTTGTCGATCTCGTCGATCAGCAGGATGACCCGCTCCTCGCTTTCGAAAGCCTCCCACAGCTTGCCCTTCTTGATGTAGTTCTTCACGTCGTGGACCTTGTCCACGCCCAGCTGCGAATCACGCAGCCGGCTGACCGCGTCGTATTCGTAGAGGCCCTGGTGGGCCTTGGTGGTGGACTTGATGTGCCAGGTGATGAGTTTGGCGCCGAAGGATTCGGCCAGCTGCTCGGCCAGCATGGTCTTGCCGGTGCCCGGTTCGCCCTTTACCAGCAGGGGGCGCTGCAGGGTGATGGCGGCGTTGACCGCGAGTTTCAGGTCGTCGGTGGCGACGTAGGACTGGGTGCCTTCGAATTTCATTGCGGATTCCTTCGGCGGGGCCTGGCACGCAGGCGCTCGTTGTAGTCAGGTGGACGACTATAAGGGAAGGCCGTGTGGCTGTGAACGCGAGCGCATCATTCAGTCACTGAATGGCCGTGTGAGTGTTTCTGGTGACGCCCGCGGATCATTCCTCCTCGTCCAGCGCGCGTTCGAAGCGGGCGGTGAAGGCCTCGACGAAGGCATTGCGCAGGATCGCGACGAACGCCTGGAACGGGCTGACGTCCGTTTCCTTGGTCGTGCCGGACAGCTCGACGCGGGTGGCGAACTGGTCCTTGCGCTGGTTTTTCAGCACTTCCTGGCTGCCGCCGACGACCGCCTCCCACAGGCCGCGGAAGAAACCCTTGTCCTCGTTGGCCACGTCCTGCTCGTAGTCGAAGATGTCGACGTTGCGCAGCAGCGGTTTGATATAGCCGTCGAGCTGGCTGTTGCTGGCCTCGACTTCGACCACCAGGTCGCCGGTGCCGCCGGCGAAATCGAACTTGCCATAGGCCCGGCTGAGGTCGTTCAGCTGCTTGAGCGGCACCCCCGTCACGCGCAGATTCACCTCGAAGTCTTCCCAGTCGGTGAACGGGTCGAAGCGCGCGGTCGCCTCGATCGGCGCCTGATTGAACAGCTTGCCGGTGCCCTCGAAGGTCGCCGTGCGAGTGCCGTCGGCATCGTCGGTGTTGGTCAGGTTGTAAAGGCTCGCCTGGATGTCGCTGGCATACACGTGCACCTGCGGGTCGGAGGAAAAATTGCGGAACGACAGCTGGCCGTCCACTACGCGAATCTCGTTGAGCGTGATGGGCACCAGCGCATCGAGCTGGTCGCGCCAGTCGACGCCTTCGCCGCTCTGCGAGTCGCCACTGTCGCCGCCATCGACGAAGTTCAGGTGTGGCTGCTTGAAGACGACCTCGCCGACGATTTCGCGGTGGCGCAGGATCGCGTCCCAGCTGATGGCGATATCGATGCTCGGCGCCTTGAACAGGGGGGCTTGCACCCGCTTGTCCTTCTTTTCGATCAGCAGGCCTTCGACCCGGTAGGCGCCACGCCACCAGACCAAGTCGACATCCTCGACATGGCCCTGATAGTCCCCCATGTCGGCCATTTTCTCGTTCAGGAAGTTGCGCACCAGGTGTGGCAGGGCGAGATGCAGCAGGATCAGCAGCAGGCCGAGCGCTAGCAGGATCCACAGGGGAAGCAGGCGGCGAGTCATGGCATTCCGGGATGTGCGAGGTTATGCACGATGGACCCCGGCCGGCAGGCATGAGTTCGGCTGGACTGTCGTCAGGACTGCGCATAGGCTGAACGGTCTGATACTCCTCGGACAGGGCCTTCCCATGAGTCGCATATACGCAGACAACGCACGCTCCATCGGCAACACCCCGCTGGTCATGATCAATCGTCTCGGGCCGAAGGGCGTGAGCATCATGGCCAAGATCGAGGGGCGCAATCCGGCCTATTCGGTGAAGTGTCGGATCGGCGCAGGGATGATCTGGGACGCCGAAGACAGCGGCCGGATCAAGCCCGGCATGACGCTGGTCGAGCCTACCTCGGGCAACACCGGGATCGGCCTGGCATTCGTCGCCGCCGCGCGCGGTTACAAACTGATGCTGACCATGCCGGCTTCGATGAGCCTGGAGCGACGCAAGGTGCTCAAGGCGCTCGGCGCCGAACTGGTACTCACCGAGCCGGCCAAGGGCATGAAGGGCGCTATCGAGAAGGCTGCGGAGATCGCCGCCTCGAACCCGGAGCAGTACTACATGCCCCAGCAGTTCGAGAATCCGTCCAATCCGGCGATTCACGAAAAGACCACCGGGCCGGAAATCTGGAACGACACCGATGGCGGCATCGATGTGCTGGTGGCTGGCGTCGGCACAGGGGGCACCATCACCGGCGTGTCGCGCTATATCAAGAACACCAAGGGCAAGCAGATCCTGAGCGTTGCCGTGGAGCCCGCCAGCTCCCCGGTGATCAGCCAGACGCTGGCCGGTGAAGAGGTGAAGCCCTGCCCGCACAAGATACAGGGCATCGGTGCCGGCTTCGTACCGAAGAACCTCGACCTGTCGATGGTCGACCGCGTCGAGCTGGTCGATGACGACGAGGCCAAGCAGATGGCGCTGCGACTGATGCGCGAAGAGGGCATTCTGTGCGGCATCTCCTGCGGAGCGGCGATGGCGGCGGCGGTACGGCTGGCCGAACGGCCGGAAATGCAGGGCAAGAATATCGTCGTGATCCTGCCGGACTCCGGCGAGCGCTACCTGTCCAGCATGCTGTTCAGCGACATGTTCAGCGAGCAGGAACTGGTGCAGTAATACGCCTCGCGGCGCGGCTGCGATGTCAGCCGCGTCGCAGGTCCGCCTGTGGCTGGGCTGGCGGCGTTGGTCGCAGGATCAGCCACAACGCCAGTGCGATCAGTGCACCGCCCTGGACATAGGCCCAGGACAGCGGTTCATCGAGCAACAGCACGCCCCACAGCACGCCGAATGGCGGGATCAGGAAGGTCACGGTCAGCGTCTTGACCGGGCCGATGTCCGCCAGCAGGCGAAAGTACAGGATGTAGGCGAACGCCGTGCAGACCAGTCCGAGCCCCAGCAGGCTGAGCCAGACGGTCTGGTCGCCCCAGCTCACCGGCGGTGCGTTCAGCACGGAAAGAACGAACAGTGGCAACAGGCAAAGCGTTGCCCCTGCCTGGCTGCCGAATGCCACCACCTCGCTGTTCAGGCTGTCGCCCTGCTGGTTGATCCAGCGGCGGGTAAGGAAGCCGCCTACGCCATAGCAGGCCGTCGCGCCCAGGCACGCCAGCGCACCGAGCAGCACGTCCGTGTCGAAGGGCACCGGGCCGATGCGCATCAGCAGGGCAACACCGCCGAGTCCGCTGAGCACGCCAACGATCTTGGCCAGCGTCAGCTCCTCGGCAAAGAACAGGGCACCGATCAGCACGCCCATCATCGGCGTGGTCGCGTTGAAAATGGCCGAATAGCCGGCCGGCAGCAGCTGTGCCGCCACCGAGTACAGCACGAACGGCACGCCAGAGTTGATCGCGCCGAGCACCAGGCACAGGCCGAGCTTGCCGTGGAAGTCCCAGCGAGTGCGCATCAGAGCCAGGATCGCCATCAGGCCGACGGTCGCCAGCAGTACGCGAAAGAAGGCGGTGGGAAAGGTCCCGAGTACGGGTGCGATGATGCGCAGGAACAGAAAGCTCGCGCCCCAGATGGCGGCAAGGCCGAGCAGGCGAAGCAGGTCAAGCGGTCGCATGGACTGGCTCCATCTCACGAAGCAGCAAGTGTTGTCGCCCTTTGCGCAACTGGCAATCCGAAACCGACTTTCAAACAGCGGGCTGCTAAGCTCGGCGAACCTTCATGTCCGGCAGTGGGTGCATCATGGTGCAGCACGAACTGGCCGCGGAAATCGCGCGGCAGATTCTCCTCGGCTTCGACGATTATCGAGAGCATTTCCGTCTGATCACCGAAGGCGCGCGGGCGCGCTTCGAGCAGGCGCAGTGGCAGGAAGCCCAGCGCGCCTCCGCAGCGCGGATCAGTCTCTACGAGGAGAAGGTGGGGGAAACCCGGCGCCGTTTGCTGGCCAGCTTCGATCATGCCGACCTGCTCCAGGTCGAGGCCTGGCCGCAGATCAAGAGTGCCTACATCGAGCTGATCAACCCGCGCTTCGACGATGAACTGTCGGAAACCTGGTACAATTCGATCTTCTGCGGGCTGTTCAGCCACGACTGCATCAGCGACGGCACCATGTTCATCCATACCACCCGGCCTGCGGTGCGTGCTCATGAGCGGCTGGCGCAGACGCGTCGCTACCGCCCGAACGGTGATCTGCGCGGGATGCTGGAGCAGATCCTGCGCGACTATGCGTTCTCGGTGCCGTACTGCGATCTGCCGGGTGATCTTCAACGGTTGCAGACGCAGCTCTGCGAGACGCTGCCTGACTGGGTCTGCAAGGACCCCGAGCTGACCGTCGAGGTGTTCGTGTCGGTGCTCTATCGCAACAAGGGCGCGTATCTGATCGGGCGCATCTTCACCTGCGACGAGCAGTGGCCATTGGCGATTCCGCTGTTGCATCGCGATGGTCAGGGCATCGTGGCCGATGCGCTGATCACGGACGAGGCGGAGGTGTCGATCATCTTTTCCTTCACTCGTTCCTACTTCATGGTCGAGGTGCCGATCCCTGCCGAGTTCGTCGGCTTTCTCAAGCGCATCCTGCCCAGCAAGCACATCGCCGAGCTGTACAGCTCGATCGGCTTCTACAAGCATGGCAAGTCCGAGTTCTACCGCGCACTGATCGACCACCTGGCCAATACCGATGACCGTTTCGTCATGGCGCCTGGGGTACGCGGCATGGTGATGACGGTGTTCACGCTGCCCGGCTTCAACACGGTGTTCAAACTGATCAAGGATCGCTTCTCGCCGATCAAGAGCGTCAACCGCGCCAACGTGATCGAGAAGTACCGGCTGGTGAAAAGCGTCGATCGGGTAGGGCGTATGGCCGATACCCAGGAGTTCGCGGACTTCCGTTTCCCCAAAGCCAAGTTCGAGCCTGAATGCCTGGCCGAACTGCTGGAAGTCGCCCCATCGACGGTGGAGGTGCAGGGCGACACCGTGCTGGTGCGGCATTGCTGGACCGAGCGGCGCATGACGCCACTGAACCTCTATCTGGAAAACGCCAGTGAACAGCAGGTACGCGAGGCGCTGGAAGACTACGGCCTGGCGATCAAGCAGCTGGCGGCAGCCAATATATTTCCCGGCGACATGCTGCTGAAGAACTTCGGCGTCACCCGCCATGGTCGAGTGGTGTTCTACGATTACGACGAGATTAGCTTTCTCACCGAGGTGAATTTCCGCCACATACCGCCGCCGCGCTACCCGGAGGACGAAATGGCGTCCGAGCCCTGGTATTCGGTGGGGCCGAATGACGTCTTTCCCGAGGAGTTTCCGCGCTTTCTGTTTGCCGATCTCGGCCAGCGTCGACTCTTTGCCAGCCTGCACGGGGAGCTCTACGACGCCGATTACTGGAAAGGGCTGCAGGATGCCATCCGCCAGGGCAAGGTGATCGACGTCTTCCCCTATCGGCGCAAGGCCGACCGCAACTGACGCAGTGCCGTTCGCGAAGTCGGTGGAACGCCCAGGTGCCCACTCGGTCGCAGATGTAAAGCGCCGTAACAAAGCGGCGCCCGTGCAGCAACGTATGGCCACATTGCGTGCGAGCACCAGGCCGGAACTTGGATTATGCTGTCCACGTAGGCCGCATGGCTCCGATGTAGCCCGTTATCTAGCAGGAGGGTATGACCATGAAAGCATGGCTCAATGAAATGTATTGGAAGCTGGCGGTCGCTCTTGGCTTGATCGAACCGCCTCGTATGCAACCCATCCCCGTACGCGCCCGCCGCGAGCAGGAGCGTCGCGCCCAACGCTGAGCCGCGTCACGCGGTGGGCAGGGCCGGTCCGCCGCGTTCGACGGCTCGTTGATAGGCGGGCCGCTGCTGTATGCGTTCGAGAAAGTCCAGCAGGCGCGGGCGGCTCTGGTCCAGCCCCGCTCTCGAGCGTGCCGCCTCGAGCGGAAAGCTCATCTGAATATCCGCCGCGCTGAAGCTGTCTCCTGCGAACCAGGGGGATTTCTCCAGCTCCGCTTCCATATAGTCCAGATGTGTCTTCAGTTGAGGACCGATGAACGCCTTGTGCGCGCCGTCGGCGATGGCACGGGCTACCGGCTTGATGAAGAACGGCATCGGCCCGCTGGCGACCCGGTCGAACACCAGCTTCAGCAGAAGCGGCGGCATGGCCGACCCTTCCGCGTAATGCATCCAGTAGCGAAACCGTCGGTAGTCGGCGCTTCCCTGGGCCGGCATCAGCCGACCGTTGGCGTAGCGCTCCAGCAGGTATTCGAGAATCGCAGCCGACTCTGCCAGGGTCAGGTCACCGTCAGTGATAACCGGGGATTTGCCCAACGGGTGAACGGCTTTCAGTTCCGGCGGAGCGAGCATTGTTTTCGGATCGCGCTCGTAGCGCTTCAACTCGTACAGCAGCTCCAGTTCCTCCAGCATCCAGAGCACGCGGTGCGAGCGGGAATGGTTCAGGTGGTGGACGGTGATCATGCGGGCTCCTCGGTAGCGGGTCGGGGCAAGCATAGCCGTTCGGCAGAGCACTGCCCGATCTGGCAGACTTCGCGGCCGAGGTGAACCATGTCCCGACCACGCTGCTCCCGCTGCCACCGCCCGTCGCTGCACTGCCTGTGCGCATTGATTCCGTCTCTGGGAAGCCGTACGCAGATCGTCATCCTGCAGCACCTCAGCGAAGCGAGCCATGCACTGAATACTGCGCGCCTGGCGGCGTTGGGCTTGCGCAGCGCGCAGTTGCAGATCGGCGAGCGCTTCGATGAGGTCGCTGATGCTGTGCGGACCTATCTGCTCTTTCCGGGCGAGGACGCCGTGCCGCTGTCAGTCGTCGCCCACGATGACTTGCCGGTGCGCCTGATCGTGCCGGACGGCACCTGGCGCAAGGCGCGCAAGCTCCTGCACCTCAATCCCTGGCTCGCAGCGCTACCGCGGGTCGCGCTACCGGAGGGGCTATCTTCGCGCTATCGGTTGCGCAAGGCACCTATGCCCGGTGCGTTGTCCACCATCGAGGCCATCGTCGCCGCCTTGAACACCCTCGAGGCGCCCGAGCGGTACGATGACCTTCTGCGACCGTTCGAGGCACTGATCGAAGGGCAGATCGACGCGATGGGGGCGGATGTCTACCGGCGCAATCACGGTGGTTGATAGAGTTCTGGCGGGACAGGCTCCAGCCTGCAGATAGGCTGGGCGTTCAGCGCGGCTCGGGCTGCTTGGCGACCGCCAGGGTTTTCTGCCTGAGGATGTACAGCGTCACCAGTGTCGCGCTCAGCAGCATACCGACGCGTGCCCAGACAAACGGGACCAGCCAGCAGGAGACGCTGATGCTGATCCACATCGTTGCAATGGCGTAGACCTTACCCTTGAGTGGGATGCCGTTGCCTTCGAGGTAATCGCGAAACCATGGCCCGAGATGCGGGTGATCGACCAGCCAGCCGTAGAACCGCCGCGAGCTGCGCACAAAGCAGGCGGCGGCCAGCAGCAGGAAGGGAGTGGTTGGCAGCACGGGCAGGAAGATGCCGATCACGCCCAGCGCCACGGCGAGCCAGCCTACCGTGAGCAATGTCATGCGGATGACCGGATTGCGGTGCTGCCGAATGTCGCGATGGGCCATGGCGCTACTCGCTGCTGCCTTGCAGACCGCCACGAATGGGGAACGACACCCGGGTGCTATCCGGACCCGGGCGGTGCAGAAGCCGAAGGCCTGAGGGCTGGGACATGGACGGCTCCTCCTGGCAGAGAGCGGCGGTTAGGCTTCGCAGCCTGCCGCCGTCGCCTGCGTCCGGCATCGAGCCGCGATCAGTGGCGGCGCGGCTTGAGCAGGGCGGGTTTTTCTTCCGGTGCATGGCAGATCAGGTATAGCGCTGTCAGCAACTCCGGAATCTGCGCCACCATTTCATCCACCAGATCGGGATTGTCGGCGATATCGGCAAATTCCGGCTGTTCGTCGAACAGCCCCGAGCCGACCATGATCGGCAGCAACAGCTCGCTGACCTCCTCCTCGGAGTCTTCGAACCAGACTGCTTCGCGCATGAATACGCCTTCCATGAAGCCGATGCACCAGCCGCGCAGGTCGGACTCGTCCGGGTCTTCTCCGAGGTCCAGTTCGCACGGCAGTTCCATGTCCTCGTCGCTGGCCAGCTGGCGAGCGATATGGGCCTTGAGCTGGACCAGCGTGGCCTCGATGGCCTCGCGTTCCGTGTCGTCCTTGTATTTCGGCGGTTCGGAAAACAATGCATCGATCCACTCGCGCTCGGGTACCTGTTCCGAACAGATGCACAGCGCTGTCAGGTAGCCATGGGCGGCGATGTAATCCAGTGCTTCCTCATGCAGATCATCTGCATCCAGGAAGACTTGCAGGCGGGCGAGTTGCTCGGCGAATGACATCGGGAACTACCTTGGGGTGGGAAGACAACCCGGATTCTAGACGAGGCGCGGTGTCCAGGCTACTCGCGCCTCGTCCGCCGCCTGCGTGCAGCCGATCCGGCAATGGCGCAGCGGTCCTGAACTCGGTGATGCGCTCGCGTATACTGCGCGCCTTGTTTCGGAGACCGGCATGCTCGACCAGGCACAGCGCATCCTCAAAGACGTATTTGGCTACGACGCCTTTCGCGGCAACCAGGGCGCGATCATCGAGCGTGTGGGCAGTGGCGGCGATGCGCTGGTATTGATGCCGACCGGCGGCGGCAAGTCGCTCTGCTATCAGGTTCCGGCGCTCTTGCGCGAGGGGCTGGCGGTGGTGGTTTCGCCGCTCATCGCGCTGATGGACGATCAGGTCGCCACGCTCGATGAGCTAGGCGTCTCGGCCGTCGCCCTCAACTCGACGTTGAGCACGGACGAGCAGCGCGACATCGCCGAGCGTATCCGTCGCGGCGAGATCAAGATGCTCTACCTGGCGCCCGAACGCCTGGTCCAGCCACGCATGCTGGCCTTCCTGCAGCGGCTCGAGATCGCCCTGTTCGCCATCGACGAAGCGCATTGCGTGTCCCAGTGGGGCCATGATTTCCGTCCTGAGTACATGCAGCTGGGCCAGCTCGCCGAGCTGTTTCCCAACGTTCCGCGGATCGCCCTGACCGCCACGGCGGACAAGCGCACCCGCGAGGAAATCGTTCAGCGCCTGCATCTGGAAAATGCCGAGCGGTTCCTCTCCAGCTTCGACCGGCCGAACATCTTCTATCGCATCGTGCCCAAGGAACAGCCACGCAAGCAGCTGCTGGGCTTTCTCGCCGAGCGCCGCGGCGACGCCGGCATCGTCTACTGCATGTCGCGCAAAAAGGTCGATGATCTGGCCGCCTTCCTCACCGAACAGGGCTTTCCGGCGCTGCCTTATCACGCGGGCTTGCCCAATGAGCTGCGCGCCTATCACCAGAAGCGCTTTCTCAACGAGGAAGGGCTGATCATGGTGGCGACCATTGCCTTCGGCATGGGCATCGACAAGCCCAACGTGCGTTTCGTCGCCCACCTCGACCTGCCCAAGTCGCTGGAGGCCTACTATCAGGAAACCGGTCGGGCAGGGCGTGACGGGCTACCGGCCGACGCCTGGATGGCCTATGGCCTGCAAGATGTAATCTTCCTCAAGCAGATGCTCAACAATTCCGAGGGTGATGAGCGGCACAAGCGGGTCGAGCAGCACAAGCTCGATGCAATGCTGGCGCTCTGCGAGGAAACCCGTTGCCGACGCCAGGCGTTGCTGGCGTACTTCGACGAAGAGCTGCCCAGGCCTTGCGGCCATTGCGACAACTGCGTCGACGGGGTGCAGACCTGGGACGCCACCGAGCCCGCTCGCCAAGCGCTTTCAGCCATCTATCGCAGTGGTCAGCGCTATGGCGTCGGGCATCTGGTGGATGTCTTGCTGGGACGCGACAACGACAAGGTACGCGGCCTCGGCCATCAGCATCTGTCAGTGTTCGGCGTCGGCAAGGCGTTGTCCGAGGGTGAATGGCGCTCGCTGTTCCGCCAGCTGGTCGCCCGCGGTTTGGCCGATGTCGATCTCGAAGGCTTTGGCGGCTTGCGGTTGAGCGATAGCTGCCGCCCGCTGCTGCGTGGTGAAGTCACCCTCGAGCTGCGCCGGGATCTATCCAGCAAAGCGCCGAAACCGGCATCCAGTGCCGCCAGCCAATTGGTGCGCAGCGAGGAGCGCGAGACCTGGGAGGCGTTGCGTACGCTGCGGCGCAAGCTGGCCGAAGAGCACAGCGTGCCGCCCTATGTGATCTTTCCGGACGCCACCCTGCTGGAAATGCTGCGCAGCCAGCCGGCGTCGCTCGCGGACATGGCGCGCATCAGCGGCGTCGGCGCGCGCAAGCTGGAGCGCTACGGCCAGGCCTTTCTCGAGGTCTTGCAGGGTACAGTCGAGGTGGTCAGGTCGCCGGCTGACCTACGTCATGAACTCGTGACCCTGGCCCGCGCCGGCATGACGCCGGCGCAGATCGCGCGCCAGCTCGATTGCAGCGAGAAGAACGTCTACACGCTGCTCGCCGAGGCCATCGGCAAGCAGCAGCTGAGCCTGGAGCAGGCGCTCGACCTGCCGGAAGACCTGCTTGGCGAGATTCAAGAAGCCTTTCTCGACGGCGAGGGCGAGCTGCCTCCGGTGGGGGATGTGGCACCGCTGTTCGCCGGACGGGTCCCGGAGCAGGTGCTCTATTGCGTGCGCGCTGCGCTGCAGGCCGAGTTCGAATTGTAACGGGGTGCATCGGCAGCGCCCGCCTACGCGGCCAGCGCTGCGGCCTTCGAGCCCAGCCCGACTGTCCCTCTGCCATCATTGCGCCTTTGGCACGCCTATCAGCAACCGAAGGTCGTCTTGCCTGGCCATCGGAGCTGTGGTTAGCTCACTAATAATTAGTTTTTGCAGGAATGGTCGTACATGTACGCCGAGCAACATCGCTTCGCCATGCAGTTGGCGCAACTCTCGCGTGGCTGGCGCGCGGAACTGGATCGGCGCCTGGCCGATCTGGGCCTGTCTCAGGCACGCTGGCTGGTGCTTCTGCACCTGGCCCGTTTCGATCACGAACCCACCCAGCGCGAGCTGGCGCAAAGCGTCGCGGTGGAAGGCCCCACGCTGGCACGCCTGCTCGACAGCCTCGAGGCGCAGGGGCTGGTACATCGCAAGGCATCGGCCGAGGATCGCCGTGCCAAGCGCATTTCCCTCGGGGCTCCGGCGCTGCCGCTGATCGAGAAAATCGAGGCGATTTCGACGCAGGTCCGCCAGGAGGCCTTTGCCGGGATCGACGAAGAGGACCTGCGCAAGTGCCAGCAGGTGCACGCGCGCATCCTCGCCAATCTGGACAAGCGCTAGAAGCTGCGTCCCAGATTCATGTAAAGCGCCTGCTCGTCCTCGTCGTTGATGCCGTAACCGAAGTTCAGTGGGCCCAACGGCGTGTCGTAGCCGAGGAAGATGCTCGCGGCGTTGATGTAGCCGCTGTCGAAGGCGTTGTCGTTGTTCCAGGCCCGGCCGCGCTCGAGCGATCCGCCGAGATAGAGCGGAAAGTCCAGCGGCTGGAAGGCGCGCGGCGTCACCCGGCGGTAATACACCACACGCCCGAGACTGACGTTCTGCCCCGACAGCGCGTCCTGACGAAAGCCCGATAGCTGGCGCGCGCCACCGAGCAGGAAGCTCGAGGTGACCACCTCGGCGTCGTCCAGGGTGCGACCGTAGAGACCGCCCAGCACCCAGGTGTTGGCACCATGGCTGAGCGCCTTGTCCAGCTTGATGTTCCACTGTCGATAGCGCTGGTCGGAGCTGAGGCTCGGGTCGTATTGACGCAAGGTCAGACGGATATCCTCGCCCTCGCGGGGAAAGTCGATATTGTCCAGCGTATCGAACGAATACTGCATCTCGTAATAGCCTTCGGTGAAGCTGAAGTCCGGCAGATCGCGCTCGCCGATCCGCACGTCCGCTTCCCCCCAGGCCTGGCCGATACCGAAGCGGATCTCGCCGTTATTGGCGATCTGCCGGCCGAGATTGAGACCGTAGCCGTAGCGCTGCAGGCGGTATTCGGCGATCGGGTCGTTGTCGAGAATGGCCTCGACGTTCTGCGCCTCGATGAACAGGTTCGGTGCGGCGAACCAGCGCGAACCGGCGTCCAGCGGCTGGTAGAACTCGCTATAGAGCTCCTGGCGATCCCCCAGCTGCAGACGGGTCAGCCATTCGGCGCCGAGCTGGTTGATGCCGTTCTTACGGTAGCTGGCGCCCAGGTTGAACACGCTGTCGCCCTGAAAATCATCGGAAAGGCTCAGCCCCAGGCGCAGGTAGTCGGTTCCGCTGCGCTTCTCGCGTGCGTTGATGACCAGGGTGTTGCCGAGTTTTCCGCGCTGGACGCGATATTCGACCCGCTCGAAGTAATCCAGGCCGTAGAGCGTGCCCATGTCCTTTTGCAGGCGCTCCAGGTCCAACGGCTCGCCCAGCGGCTGGCGGATATGCCGCCGGATCACCGCATCGCCGACCTTGGAGTCGTTTTCCACCCGGATCGCGGTGATGACCGGTGTGCGCGGGTCGCCGGAGCGCGCGAGGCTCAATGCCGGATTACCGCCAGTCGTCGTGCGCATTTCGGCCAGTCGTCCTTGCAGCGCGAGCGTCGCACGATAGCCGGCATCGACCAACTGCTCGGCGCGGGCGAAGTCGGTAGAGCCATAGGCGGCCAGCGGCGGCTGGATCAGCACGTCCTGCGGCTGCAGCGTGGCCAGCTGCGCTTCGGAATTACGCCGGGTCATCATGGTAGTGGTCTGGTTGAGCACATCGACCACGGTCACCAGCTCCTTGCGCGGTTTGAGCGGAGTACCGATATCCACCACGATCAAACGGTCGACGCCCATGTCACGCGCCACATCCATGGGGATGTTGTCCACCATGCCGCCGTCGACGAGCAGCCGGTCATCGATCTCCACCGGCGCGAACACCGCGGGGATCGACATGCTCGCGCGGATCACCTGGGGCAGGTGGCCGCGGCGGAAGACCACCTTTTCGTCATTGGCGATGTCGGTGGCCACGGCGCGGAACGGAATCGGCAGCTGGTCGAAATCGCGGGTGTCGCTGGCATGCACCAGCAGGCGTTCGAGCAGCAGTGCGAGGTTCTGGCCTTGGATCACGCCCAGTGGCAGGCCGAGGCTGCCGTCGTCGCGAAAGCTGAGCTTTTGCTTGATGAGAAAGTCGCGGTCGTCCTGCTTGCGCCGGTAGGGAATGTCCTGGCGCGGCGGGTCGTCGGACAGCACCTGCTGCCAGTCGAGGGTGAGCGCCAGTCGCTCCAGCTCGGCCACGCTATAGCCCGCCGCGTAGAGCCCGCCGACCACTGCGCCCATGCTGGTGCCGGCGATGGCGTCGATGCGCACGCCCTGTTCCTCCAGGGCTTTCAGCACCCCGACATGGGCCAGCCCGCGCGCGGCGCCGCCGGACAGCACCAGGCCGGTCCTGGGTTGGGCCGTTTCGGCAAAGGCAGCTGGCAGGCAGACAACGAGGAGCAGGAAAGCGAGCAGGCGAAACATGGTCGAACCAGAGGTATGCACGGGAGAGGCGGCTATTATAGGCGGCACTCAACCAGCCGGAGGCGCCGCGCATGAGTCCTGCCAAGCCTGAAATTATCATCACCTATTGCACCCAGTGCCAATGGCTGCTGCGCGCCGCCTGGCTGGCTCAGGAGCTGCTTTCGACCTTTGCCGACGACCTGGGGCGGGTGTCCCTGGTGCCCGCGACCGGCGGGACCTTCCACATCAGCTGCGACGGCGAGCAGATCTGGGAGCGCAAGCGCGACGGCGGCTTCCCCGAGGCGAAGGAACTCAAGCAGCGAGTGCGCGACCGGATCGACCCGCAGCGGTCGCTGGGGCACAACGACCGCTGAACCGGGCCGGGCGATCGCGTAGGTTCAGCTCACTGGCTGGGGCGTGGGCGCCGGGCTCTTCAGGCGGCTGGTGATCACGCTCGCGATGATGATCAAGGCGCCACCGATCAGCATGCGCAGCGTTGGCTGCTCGTTGAACAGCCACCAGGCGAAGGCGATGCCGTAGACGGGCTCCAGAGCGAAGATCACCGAGGTGGTTCGCGCTTTCAGTACCCGCAGGCTGGCAACGAACAGGCTGTGCGCAAGCCCGGTGCAGAGCACTCCCAGCAGGGCGAGCCAGAGCCAGTCCTGCGCCGGGATGGTCGGGATCGCCGCTCCGCAGAAGGGCAGCAGGCCGGCGAAGATCGCCAGGTTCTGCCACAGCGCCGATCGCACCGGATCGAGGCCACGGGTGACGGCGCGATTGAGCAGCGACAGCAGCGCGAACAGCAAACCCGAGAGCACGCCATAGAGCAGTCCGGTAGTCGGGCCGTTGCCGAGATCGAAGGTGGGTGCGACCAGCAGCAGGCCCGCGGTGACGAGGCCAACCATGGCGAACTCCACGGCGCGGGTGCGCTCGCGGAACAGCAGGCCTTCGAGCAGGACGGTGAACGCGGGGAAGCTGGCGAAACCCAGGGTGGCGATGCCGACACCGGCGATCTTCACCGCAATGAAAAAGGTCAGCCAATGCGCGCCGAGCAACAGCCCTCCCAGCGCCAGACCGGCACGCTGACGCCAGCTGGGCAGCGCGCCGCTGGGGCGCAGCAGCTGTGCCACCAACAGCAGGGCAAGCACGGCGAACAGCGCACGGCCAAAGGTGATGACCAGCGCCGAGCTCTCGGCCAGTTTCCCGAGCACGCCGGACAGGCCAAACATCAGCGCGCCGAGATGGATCGCCAGCAGGGCGTTGCGCGGCGTCATGGTGTGAGGAACCGGCGTGAGCCGCGCGTTACGCAGCGAATATGAAGCGAGCTGATCATGGCGAGCTGAACCTTGACGAATCAGTGGCCATGCTAGGCCGCGGGCGAGCGGGTGTCTGTCGCGTCAATCATCGATTTTGTCGCGCAACTCTCGCCGCAGCGCGCGCGGCGTGCAGCCTCGGGCGCGCACCAGGGCGGCGGTGAAGGCGCTTTGCGAGCCATAACCGACGCGCGCGGCGATCTCGCCAACCGGCAGGCGGGTGTCGTGCAGCAGCGCCTCGCCCTGTTGCAGGCGGCGCCGGCGAATGTACTCCATGGGCGTGCAGCCAGTCTCGCCTAGAAAACGCGCGTGCAGCCGTGCCACGGACAGACCGGCGATGCGTGCCAGATCGGCGACCTGCAGCGGGTGGGCGAGATGCTGGTCAATGAAGCTGTCGATGGCGGCCAGCGGCAATGCGGTAGAGTCGGACGGGGCGCCATGTACGCCGTTGAGGCTGGCCAGCAGCAGGACGGCACCCTGCTCGGCGATCACCGAATCGTTGATCGGGCTGCTCGCCAGCCAGCTCACCAGGCTCTGCTGGGTCGGGCCGAGACGCAGCGTGTCCGGGCGGTCCAGCAACCGCAGGCTGCTTTCGCAGTGGTGGCCCAGGCGCTGGCGCAGCCAGCCTTCGGACGGCACATCCAGCACCAGGCAATGGCTGCCGGTCACACTGGCACAGGCGTGATGCACGGCTGCAGGGACGATTGCCAGGCCGCGTTCGCCGATCCGGCTGCCGCGTCCGGCGATCTCGAACTCCAGCTGGCCACTCAGGCCGAACACCAGTTGCGGGTGGTCGTGGCTGTGGGCAATGAGGTCGTGCTGGTAGTTGCGCAGCGATAGCATCGGCGATCTCGAAAGCGGGCTCTGCGGACCGGACACGGTAACCGCACGCTGCCAGCCCGCCAATCAGTAAATCAGAGGATGACCTTGTCGCGGAGTTTCTCGGCGGCCTGTTGCAGCGCCTGGATTACCCGCTCCTTGTCGAAGTTCTGCACGCCGTTGGTGTCCAGGTACATGGAGAACCCTGGCAGCTCGTGCTCGACGAAGCTATTGGTCGCGCCCAGGTCGCGGCGGAAGTCCACCACCTGGTAGATCTGTACCGGACGGGAGAAACCCTTGACCGCGATCTGCCCCTTGTCGCGGCACATGATCACGTCCTTTACCAGCGAATAGGTTTCGTGAGAGACCAGGATCTCGCTGGCCTCGGCCGCGCTTTCCAGGCGGCTGGCCAGGTTCACTTCGCGGCCGATGATGGTGTAGTCCATGCGGGTGTCGGCACCGAAGTTGCCCACCGTGCAGTAGCCGGTGTTGACGCCCATGCGGATTTCCAGCGGGCGGGTGATGCCCCGCGCGCGCCATTGCTGGCGCAGTACCTTCATGTGCTTGCGCATGGCAATGGCCATGGAAACGGCCGCCACCGCGTCTTTCTTGGCGCCCTGGCTGGACGGGTCGCCGAAGAACACCATTACGCAGTCGCCGACGAACTTGTCGATGGTGCCGCCGTACTTGAGGGCGATCTTCGACATTTCATTGAGGTAGTTGTTGAGCAGGTCGGTCAGGGCTTCTGCTTCCAGCTCTTCGGAGAGCTCGGTGAAGCCCTTGATGTCGGAGAAGAACACCGTCAGCCGCTTGCGCTGGGTTTCCAGGCGAACGCTGCGCTTGCCGGTGAAGATCGATTCCCAGACCTGTGGCGACAGATACTTGGCCAGGTTGCGGGCCAGGCGCGCGGCCTTGGCCTGTTCCAGTTCGATTTCCTTGCGCGCCAGCGCCAGGCGCACGCCTTGCTGGTGAACGAAATAGGCGGTGGCGCAGACATAGAATGTTGTGAACAGAATGCTGACCAGCGAGACCAGCGGCGGGGTGACGCCCTGGTAATGCAGACTCACCACGGGGTATGCCAGGCCGATGCCGATGCCCACGCAGAGCAGCGCCATGGCCAGGTTGCGCAGGCTGCCGCTCACCAGGGCGCTGAAGCTGAGGGTCAGCAGGAACATCAGGCTGGGTACGATGGAGAAGCCGAGCAACAGGATGCCGGCACCGGCGTTCATGGCGTCCAGGCAGAGCAGGACCTGTGCCGTGCGTTCCGGATGATCGCGCTTGAAGCGGTAGCTCAGGTGATAGGCCAGGTGCGGATAGAGCAGGGCGTACGGCACCATCCACAGCAGGTCCATCGAGAAGTACTGGATGTAGGTACCAGCGGCAATGGTCGCGGCGCAGATCAGATAGGCGAGCACGCGGGAGTAGTACTCGCGCAACGGGCGAGTGGCGAGGCCATTGCGGCGCTCAACCCTGGTGGAAGTCATTATGCGTACGATCCCTGGTAGATTTATCGACGCCTTTTTCTATGCGCCTTGCAGACTGCCACCGGGCGGGATCGGCGCCAGGCATCGATGATGGTGGCTCCGACCGAATCGCGCGGGTTTCAGTCTCGCCGTCGCGGAGCCAGCTCGGCGATGACCGGTCCGGGCGACAGCCCACAGATCATAACCAAGCCGCGCCGCATCGCCAAACCAGAGCGTCGAAAGTGCGCATACGCTGGTCGGATATGCTGCTGGCGTCGCACTCAGAAGCGGACGCGGCCGGTCAGCATGTCCTTGAACATGACCCAGTCGCCGAGAAGGCTGTACAGCGGATACTGAAAGGTCGCGGGACGATTTTTCTCGAAGACGAAATGGCCGACCCAGGCGAAACCGTAACCGGCCACAGGCATCGCCAGCAGCCACAGCCACTGCTGGCTGATCAGGGCGTAGCCGAGAATCGCCAGGACCAGCAGGCTCCCAACGAAATGCAGACGGCGACAGGTCGGGTTGCTGTGCTCGGCCAGGTAGAACGGATAGAAATCGGCAAAGCGGGTGAAGCGTTCGGCGGTTTGCGTACTCATGGCGTACCTCCTGTTATTGTCGCCGACAGCTTAGTGAGCGCGAATCTTGCGAGTCAGTGACAATCACGGCCAGTTTAGTAGCCTTGTGCGCAGCCGCCCGACCATTCGAAGAACAACAACATGACTGAACGCACCACATCCTCGAGCTGGGCACAGGGAATCGTCCAGGCGCTGGAGTCGGCCGGGCTCGATTGCCGTACGCTGTTCGCCGAGCTCGGGTTGGACTATGCGGCACTGCAGGACCCCGACGCGCGTTTCGCGCAGGACGACATGACCCGGCTCTGGCATCGCGCCGTGGCGGTTTCCGGCGACCCGGCAGTCGGCCTGAACATGGCGCGGCAGGTACGACCTGCGGCGCTGAATGTGGTGGGCTACGCGCTGATGTCCAGTCGGAATCTGAAAGAGGGCTTCGCCCGTCTGGTGCGCTATCAGCGAATCATCGCCGAGGGTGCCGATCTCGACTTTCAGCCATGCGCCCAGGGCTATCGGTTGAGCCTGACCATTCAGGGCGACCGTCTGCCACCTGCGCCGCAGAGCGCGGAAGGCTCGCTTGCCGGTTGCCTGACCTTCTGCCGCTGGTTGACCGGAGACGCGCTGCGGCCGCTGGAGGTCTGCTTTCAGGGGCCGCAGCCGGCCGATCTCGAACCCTATCGTCAGCTGTTCCAGGCGCCGCTGCGCTTCGGCGCGCCGCGCTATGCCCTGCTGTTCCGCGAGGCCGATGTGAACACGCCGCTGCCGACCGCCAACGAGGCGCTGGCGCAACTGCATGACCGCTTCGCCGGGGAATACCTGTCGCGCTTCGCCGATAGCCGGGTGATGCACCGTGCGCGACAGATCCTGTGCCGTCTGTTGCCGCAAGGCGAACCCCGGCGCGAGGCGGTCGCCCAGGCCCTGTGCCTGTCGGAAAGAACGCTGCAGCGGCGCCTGCAGGAGGAGGGCGGCAGCTTCCAGCAGTTGCTGGACGACACGCGACGCGACCTGGCAGAGCAGTATCTTGCGCAACCTGACCTGGCGCCGCTGGAAATCGCCTACTTGCTCGGCTTCGCCGATCCGAGCAATTTCTATCGGGCCTTCAAGCGCTGGTTCGGCGTGACGCCTGGAGAATACCGCCTGGCCGCTCGCGCGCGGCGCTAGGAACCTGTATCCGTAGCCGAAGCCTTAGCTAAGGCGCTCTGCACATCAACACGATGGAGAACGAAATTGGCCAGCAGCCTGCTTGCGCTGATCGATGATATTGCGACCGTGCTCGACGATGTGTCGGTCATGACAAAGGTCGCGGCGAAGAAAACCGCCGGGGTGCTGGGCGACGACCTCGCCCTCAACGCCCAACAGGTGACCGGCGTGAAGGCTGACCGCGAGCTGCCAGTGGTCTGGGCTGTGGCCAAAGGGTCGCTGCGCAACAAGGCGATCCTGGTGCCGGCGGCATTGTTGATCAGCGCCTTCGCCCCTTGGGCAATCACGCCGCTGCTGATGCTCGGCGGGGCGTTTCTCTGCTACGAGGGATTCGAGAAGCTGGCGCATCGCTTCCTGCACAAGGAAGACGGCGAACATGCCGAGACGGCGAGAGCGCTGGCCGACCCAGCGGTGGACATGGTGGCGTTCGAGAAACGCAAGATCGCCGGCGCGGTGCGCACCGACTTCATCCTTTCCGCAGAGATCATTGCGATCACCCTGGGTACGGTAGCGGCGGCTTCGTTCAACCAGCAGGTGACGGTCCTGGTCGGCATCGCGATTCTGATGACGGTGGGCGTCTATGGCCTGGTGGCGGCGATCGTGAAGCTCGATGACCTGGGTCTCGCCTTGAGCAAGCGGGCCAGTGGCCTGGCCAGTTCAACGGGGCGGGGCATCCTGCGGGTAGCGCCCTGGCTGATGAAATCGCTGTCGGTCATCGGTACCGCGGCGATGTTCATGGTGGGCGGCGGCATCCTTACTCATGGCATCCGCGCACTGCATCATTTCATCGAGACCAGCGCCCACGAAGCACTTGGGCTGCCTTACGTCGGTGCGGTACTGGGCGGGTTGCTGCCGACCCTGCTGGATGCCGCATTCGGCATCCTCGTCGGCGCTGTCGTGCTGGGGCTGGTGACGCTGGGTGGCCGCTTGTTCAAGCGCGGCTCCGGCGCCGCGGCCTGATCAGTGACGCCAGAAGGCCGGGGTCAGTAGCACCAGCACGGTGATGATTTCCAGGCGGCCGAGCAGCATGCCGATCGACAGCAGCCACTTGGCGGTGTCCGGCAATGTGGAGAAGTTGCCGGCCGGCCCGATGATCTCGCCCAGCCCGGGGCCGACGTTGCACACGGCGGTCGCCGCGCCGGTCAGTGCGGTGATCGGGTCCAGGCCCAGCAGTGCCAGACACAGCGCCAGCACACCGATGGTCATCGTGATGAAGAACGAGAAGGTGAGGATCGAACGGACGATTTCCTCGTCGAGGTTGTGGCCGTTGTACTGCTGACGGATCACCGCGCGGGGATGGATCAGCTGCTTGAAGTTGGCGCGCAGCAGCGAATAGGCCACCTGGAAGCGGAACATCTTCAGGCCGCCTGAGGTCGAGCCCGAGCAGCCGCCGATAAAGGTCAGGTAGAAGAACGCCATGACCGCGAAGCCGCCCCACTGGGTGTAGTCGTCCACCGCGAAGCCGGTTGTGGTGACCACCGATACCACGCTGAAAGTGACGATGCGCAGTGCATCCAGCGCCGGTACATCGTTGTTTAGCCAGTACCAGCCGCTGAACAGCACGCTGGTGATGGCCAGCATGAGCACGAAGCCACGCACCTGCTGATCCCTGAACAGCGCAGTGCGGTGGCCGCGCAGGGTCATCACGTACAGCGTGAACGGCAGGCTGCCGACGATCATGAAGAACACCGCGACCCAGTGGGCCGAGGGGCCGAACTTGCCCATCGAGGCGTCCGAGGTGGAGAAGCCGCCGGTGGCGACGGTGGACATGGCATGGTTGATGGCGTCGAAGGCGCCCATGCCGGTCAGCAGAAAGGCGATGAAGGCCGCGATGGTGAAGGTCACGTAGATCACCAGCAGATACTGCCCGGCCACGTGCGAGCGCGGCATGACCTTTTCCGACCAGTCCGAGGATTCGGTCTGGAACAGCCGCATGCCGCCGACGCGCAGCAGCGGCAGGATCGCGATGGCCATGCCGATGAAGCCGATGCCGCCCAGCCAGTGCAGCAGTGACCGCCACATCAGCAGGCCGGGGGAGGCGCTGTCCAGGCCCGAGAGTACCGTCGCGCCGGTGGTGGTGATGCCCGACATGGTCTCGAAGAAGGCATCCGAATAGCTGATGTGCTGGATCAGCATCAGCGGCAGCGCGGCGAAGCAGCAGACCACCACCCAGCTGATGGTCGTCAGGAAGTACATGTCGCGCGGGCGCAGGTGGGTATTGGCCGGCTTGCCCGGGGCGACCAGGGCGAAGCCGCAGGAGAAGGTGATCAGGCTGCCCCAGATGAAGGCCTGCAGGTCGTCGGTGCGCTCGTAGGCCAGCAGTGTCAGCATCGGGATGATCATGCTGACGGCAAGGGTGATGAGGAAAATGCCGAGGATGAAACCGATGATGCGCAGGGTCGGCAGGGCCATGTAGAAGGTGCTCGGCACGGGTGAAAGAGGGGCCGACATTCTACTCGCGTCGCGGTGGCAGTAAACCGCTCGGCGGTTCATTGAAAAATGTTTTCGCGGCGTGGCCCCGGCCCCTTCCCAAGCCCATCGGCATGAATAGAATAGCCGCCCGGGCGCCGGCCCATTCCGGTCTCTGGGTGTTCACCTGCCATGTCCATCGACAATCCCTGCCTCACGTGCGGCGCCTGCTGCGCGTACTTTCGTGTGTCCTTCTATTTTGGCGAATGCGTATCGGCGGGTGGTGCAGTGCCGGACCATCTGACCGTTCAGGTGTCGCCGTTCCATGTCGCCATGCTCGGCACCGACAGCAAGCCGGCACGCTGCGTCGGTCTGCTGGGAGACGTGGGCTGCGGCGTGCGTTGCAGCATGTACGAGCAGCGTTCGAGCACCTGTCGCGAGTTCGAGGCCTCCTGGGAGAATGGCGAGCACAACCCGCACTGCGATGCCGCCCGTGCCGCCCATGGCCTGCCGCCGCTGGTGCCGCCGCTGCAGCCCCATCTGTCGCCGGATCGGGTAGCCTGAGCCGGGGCATCGGCTGGGCTGTCGGCCAGCCATCACTCGCGATAAGGCGGCAACAGCCTCTAGAATGTCCGACCGCCTTAGGAGGTAATGGATGGACGCTCTGGATCTGCTGCTCAATCGCGTTTCGGTCACTCGCCTGTGCGAGCCGGCCCCCACTGCCGATCAACTCGACTTGATGTTCCGTGCCGGGCTGCGCGCTCCGGATCATGGTCAGCTACACCCGTGGCGCTTCCTCATCATCGAAGGCGATGCCCGCCACAAGCTTGGCGAGCTGTTCGCCGCGGCCCTGTGTGAGCGGGATGCCGGTGCCGCCGAGGAGGCGCTGCAGAAGGCACGCAACATGCCACTGCGCGCACCGATGCTGGTACTGGTGATCGCCAGCGTGAAGCCGCATCCGAAGGTGCCCGAGGGCGAGCAGCTGCTGGCTGCCGGCTGCGCGGCTCATGGCCTGCTGCTCGCGGCGCATGCCCAGGGCATCGGAGCGGTGTGGCGCACCGGGGAGTTTTCCTACGATCCGCGGGTGCTCGAGGGCCTCGGGTTGACCGAGCAGGAGCGCCTGCTGGGCTTTCTCTATATGGGTACGCCGGAAGGCCGCGTACGCAGCGCGCCGGTTCTGGAGCCCAAGGACTTCGTCCAGCGTTGGAACGCTCAGTGAGACGCCAGATCGTCTGAGGTTCTGCTCGCCGGGCCGGCCAGCGGCAGACGCAGGCGGGCGACGAAGCCGCCGTCGGGGTGATTGGCCAGTTGCAGCTGGCCGCCGTGGCGCTCGGCGGCGCGTCGGGCGATGGCCAGCCCCAGGCCATGCCCGGCCGCGGTCTGGCCCGGGGCTCGGAAGAAAGGCTCGCTGAGCTGGGGCAAGTGCTCGTCGGCCACGCCGGGGCCATGGTCGCGAACGCTGATCACCAGGTCCTGGCCGTCGCGCTGGGCGCGCAGCTCCACCGGCACCCCTTCTGGATTGAAGCGCAGGGCATTGCGCAGCAGATTGTCCAGCGCACGCTCGAGCATATCCGGCCAGCCCGTGTAGCGGATGCCGGGTTCGACGCGACTGTCGATACGTTGCGTGGGGGCGACGATACGGGCGTTGTCCTTCAGCTGTTCGAACATATCGGGCAGATCGACGTCGATTGCCGCGCCGGGCTCGGCATCCAGCCGCGAGAGTTCCAGAATCTCGCTGATCAACGCCTCCAGGCGGTCGCATTCCTTGGCCAGCCGTGGCCAGATCACCTCGCGTTCGCTGGGCGTGGCGCGCTCGGCCAGGCCCAGGGCAATGCGCAGTCGCGCCAGCGGCGAGCGCAATTCGTGGGACACGTCGCGCAGCAACTGTCGCTGGCTGCCGATCAGTGCCTGCAAGCGCGCACCCATGCGATTGAAATCGCTGGCCAGCACGCCGAGCTCGTCGCGGCGGGTCGCCAGGCGCGCCAGCGACTGCTGCTGATAGGTCGTCCGGCCGAGGTCGTGCACGGCACGGCGCAGGCGATCCAGCGGTCGGGTGATGGAGAGCGTCAGCAGCAGGCTGAAGCCGGTCAGCACCACCAGAGCGATGCCCAGCGCACTCAGCGGCCAGGCCAGGCTGCCGCGGTGCCAGGCCTGCAGTTCGGGATGCGGAATACGGTAGATGAACAGGTAGGTTTCGCCGGTGGTCGGGCTGGTGTAGTCGGCGGTCAGGCGTCGCCAGGGCAGTGGACGCTCGCGATCCTGATGGCGCGCCTCGAAGGCGGCAGCGCGGGCGGGGAAGGTACCGCGGATGATCGGCTGGCCGTTTTCCGCCAGGACCTGTACATCGACCCGTGCACGATGGCGGTGCTGTTCGAGCAGCCGCTGAGCGGCCAGCGGGCCCTGGCGCTCGTAGACTTCGGTCCAGGTCTCGGCCAGGCCCTGCAAGGCGGGATGCCGACCGAGAATCCAGGCATCCTGGTTCAGTGCATGGCCGAGCAGCATCGCCAGGCCGGCGACCAGGGCAATGGCCAGCCAGAAGGTTGCGAGTATGCGCCAGAACAGTGATCGCACCGGGTCTCTCCACGGCAAAAAGCCCGGCACGCTTCGCCCATCACATGACGGGCGGACGCTGCCGGGCGGGGTATCAGATGGACCGCCGGATCAGTTCTTCTGATCGCGCTCGGCCTTCCACTTAAGGAATTCGGCGCGTTCGGCGCGCTTTTCTTCCATTTTCTTCAGGCCTTCATCGAAGGCTTTCTGCTGTTCCGGCTTGAGCAGGGCGCGCATGCTCTGGTGAGTCTTTTCCCGACTGGCGTCCAGATCCTTCTGCATGGCCTGGCGCTCGGCTTCGGGCAACTTGTCGAGGTAGCGCTGGGTGATCGCCTGGCGCTGCTTCATCTGTTCGCCCATGAGCTTGCGCATTTCGCGCTGCTGTTCCTTTGTCAGGTCCAGCTCCTGGAACATGTGCGGGGCTCTTTTGCCGCCATGGGGGCCGTCGTGCATGCCACCGGGCATGGCAAAGGCGAGGGTCGGCAGGGCGGCTGCGAACACTAGGGCTACGAGTGATTTGCGCATGATGAAACTCTCCTATGTAGGGTAACCGGTCGTGCCGCCGCGGCATTGAAGAAGCTGGCGGCTGGTCGGTGACCGGATGAGTTCAGTCTACGCAGCGCAAGGTCAAGGGCGGTCAGCCCAGGGTAAAGCCTCGGTAAAGACGATCAGCCGGGCGTGATCAGGCCGAATAGAGATAGCCACGGCTGCGCAGGGCGACGATCCGCGGGCTGCCGTCGGCGTGCGGGCCCAGTTTGCGGCGCAGGTTGCTGACATGCATGTCCAGGCTGCGGTCGTAGAGCGTGAGCTTGCGACCCAGGGCGTGCTGGGCCAGGGCCTGCTTGTCGATCGGCTCGCCGGCCTGGGCCAGCAGGGCCTCAAGGATGCGGCCTTCGGACAGCGTCAGGCTGACGTCATGCCCGCCGACACTGGCAACGCCGCGGGCGGGGCTGTAGCTGAGGTCGCCGAGTTCGAGCTGGCTGGGCGCGGCTGCCGGTTGGCTGCGGCGCAGCACAGCTCGCAGACGCGCGGTCAGTTCGCGTGGGTCGCAGGGCTTGGCCAGATAGTCGTCGGCACCCAGTTCGAGGCCGAGAATGCGGTCCAGCGGTTCGCCACGACCGGACAGCATCAACACCGGGAGGTCCGGATGTTCGCTGCGCAGCTGCTTGAGCAGTTCAAGGCCGCTGCCGTCCGGCAGCATCACATCCAGTACTACCGCGGCGGGCTGATACTGCGCCAACGCCTGCTTCGCGCTCTGCCCGTCATGGCAGGCATGGGCGACGAAGCCTTCCTGTGCGAGCCAGCTGATCAGCAGCTCGCACAGCTCCTGATCATCATCGATAAGCAGCAATTCGCTCATGTTTGCCTGTTACTCAATTGAGCCACTGGCGCCGACGCCGGCCGCGCGTCACCAGCAGGCCCAGTAAGAAGCTGGTGACGCCAACGGCTCCGCCCACCGCGAACCATTGCTGCTG
Organism: Stutzerimonas sp. Brlt_14; assembly: GCF_051948915.1. Classification (NCBI taxonomy): domain Bacteria; kingdom Pseudomonadati; phylum Pseudomonadota; class Gammaproteobacteria; order Pseudomonadales; family Pseudomonadaceae; genus Stutzerimonas; species Stutzerimonas sp. Brlt_14. The sequence goes on along the minus strand of NZ_JAYJLM010000001.1, from coordinate 118,769 downwards.
CTCGTTCAGCAACGCCGGCAGAACCTTCGACTGCTCGGCTTGCAACTGCATGCGCAGCCGGCGGTTTTCCTCGCGCAGACGCAGCAGCAGGGCTTCGGTGGTATCGCTGGCCAGGCGTGCCGCGTGGGGCTCGGTGGCGGTCTGCTGCGCTTCGACCGGTGCGGCTTCGCTGGCTTCGTCAACCGGCAGGGTCGGAACGCTTGATGTTTCTTCAGCCTGCAGCGCAGGGGCCAGCAGGGTCAGGGCAAGCAGCAGGGAAAGCGGTCGTTGACGCATCGGAACTCCTATTTCCTTACGAGGCCGTGGAAGACCAGCAGCCGGGCGGATTCGCTATCCCCGCTGTGTCGGCTCAGGGCAGCACTTTCTTGAAGGGCTTGACCACCACATTCACGTAAACGCCGGCGGCCTTGTACGGATCGGCATCGGCCCACTGTTGCGCAGCTTCCAGCGAATCGAACTCGGCGACCACCAGGCTACCGCTGAAACCGGCTTCGCCCGGGTCGTTGCTGTCGATGGCAGGATGCGGGCCGGCGAGCACCAGGCGACCTTCGTTCTTGAGCTGCTCCAGGCGCGCCAGGTGGGCCGGGCGGGTGGCGAGGCGGTCCTGCAGGGAATTCGGTGCGTCGGTGGCGATAACGGCGTACAGCATGGTCGTTCCTCGTTCGCATGGGTTGCGGCGTAAAAAAAGTATTGCATTCACGCCGGGTGGGGCTGGCGTGTGCCAGCCAGGGCGTCGACGCCCACAGGCCAGCAGCGCGGCATCATAGCAAACGGCGCCTGGCGGGAAACTGCCTGGATCAAGGATGCATCGCACGGCAAGCGGGATCGGCGGTCGAAGCAGAAGGTTTCGCGGCGCGGGGTGCCGCTGGTGCAAGCCAAAGCCCCGGCGCGGCGTTAGACTAGCCGGCCGTTCGCCCGCGCTGTCTTGCTGAACCGGGCTTGTCGGACAGTTTTTCGCGAGGTGCCGGCACCTCACTGGAGTGCGTTACCTGATGATCGTCGATCTGCATTGCCACAGCACTGCCTCCGATGGCGTGCTGGCGCCAACCAAGCTGGTGGAACGTGCCCATGGGCGCGGGGTCCAGCTGCTGGCGCTCACCGACCACGACACCGTCGATGGCCTCGCCGAGGCTCGGGCGGCTGCGTTGGCGCTGGGGGTGCAGCTGGTAAACGGCATCGAACTCTCGTGCCTGTGGAACGGGGCTACCATTCATGTACTGGGTTATGCCTTCGCCGCCGATGCGCCAGCGTTGCAGCAGGCGATCGCGCAGCTGCACGAAGGGCGCTGGCGGCGGGCCGAACAGATCGCCCAGCGGCTCGAGGCCAAGGGCATGCCTGGCGCGCTGGAGGGTGCACGGGCGATCCAGCAGGAACTGGGCGACAGCGGCAACGCGCCGGCTCGTCCCCACTTCGCGGAGTTCCTCGTGCGTGCCGGCCATGTCCGCGATCGTGCCGAGGCGTTTCGCAAGTGGCTCGGCTCCGGCAAGCTCGGTGACGTGAAGCAGCACTGGCCGAGCCTCGAGCAGACGGTTCGGACCTTGCGCGAGGCGGGTGCCTGGATCAGCCTGGCGCATCCATGGCAGTACGATTTCACCCGCAGCAAGCGCCGTCGCCTCGTCGTCGATTTCGTCGCGGCGGGCGGCCATGCGCTTGAGGTGGTCAACGGCATGCAGCCGCTGGAGCAGGTTGGCGGTCTGTCGATCCTGGCGCGCGAGTTCGGCCTGATGGCCACCGTGGGCAGCGACTTCCACGCACCGGGCGACTGGTCGGAGCTGGGGCTGTATCGCAACCTGCCGGAGGATCTGTCACCACTCTGGAGACATTTCGACCATGAGCGCCGCCTACCTGCTGCCAGCTGAACAGGGAGTTCCCATGAGCCAGTTCTTTCAGATCCATCCGGACAACCCGCAACCGCGCCTGATCAAGCAGGCCGTGGAGATCATCCGCAAGGGCGGGGTGGTGGTGTATCCCACCGATTCCAGTTATGCCATCGGCTGCTCGATGGGCAACAAGGCCGGCATCGAGCGCATCCGCCGGCTGCGTCAGCTCGACGACAAGCACAACTTCACCCTGGCCTGCCGCGACCTGTCGCAGCTGGGCCTGTTCGCCAAGGTCGACACCGCCGCCTTCCGCCTGCTCAAGGCGCATCTGCCCGGGCCCTACACGATCATTCTCACGGCGACGCGCGAAGTGCCGCGCATGCTGCTGCATCCCAAACGTCGCACCATCGGGCTGCGCGTACCGGCATTGCCGATCGCCCAGGCGTTGCTGGAAGAGCTCGGCGAGCCGCTGATGAGTGTCAGCCTGATCCTGCCGGGCGAAGACCTGCCGATGAGCGATCCGTACGAGATGCGCGACGCCCTGGAGCACCAGGTGGACCTGATCATCGATGGCGGGTACGGTGGCCTCGAGGCCTCGACCGTGGTCAGCCTGGTCGATGATCAGCCGGAGGTGGTGCGGGTCGGCTGCGGCGATCCCGAACCCTTCATGGCCTGAGCCTGAATGGCATGTATGCCGGTACAACATCATCTGGCCTGGGCGGTGAGTGGATTGAGGCAGGTTCGATGAACATGTCTCCGAGACCAGGCGCTGCGACGAGTCATGGCCGGCTATGGCAAGGTGCGGCGATGGAGCTACGGGCGCCAGACTTGACCAACTGAACCTACCAAACAGGCCAATTAAGCAAGGACACTCTTTTGAGCTCCATGGATTCACAGCGGCGTGTGGTTTCCGGTATGCGCCCCAGCGGCCGACTGCACCTTGGCCACTACCACGGCGTATTGAAGAACTGGGTCAGGCTGCAGCATGAGTACGAATGCTTCTTCTGCATCGTCGACTGGCATGCGCTGACCACCGACTACGAGAGTTCCGGCGAAATCTCGCAGAACGTCATGAGCATGGCGGTGGACTGGCTGGCCGCCGGGGTCAGCCCGAGCTCGGCCACGCTGTTCATCCAGTCGCAGGTGCCCGAGCACGCCGAGCTGCACCTCTTGCTGTCGATGATCTGTCCGTTGGGCTGGCTGGAGCGGGTGCCGTCGTACAAGGAACTGCAGCAGAACCTGCAGGACAAGAACCTCGACACCTACGGCTTTCTTGGCTATCCACTGCTGCAGGCGGCGGACATTCTGCTGTACCGCGCCGGACTGGTGCCGGTCGGGGCCGACCAGCTGCCGCATATCGAATTCGCCCGCGACGTGGCGCGCCGCTTCAATCACCTCTACGGCCGTGAGGACGACTTCGAGAGCAAGGCGGAGGCGGCGATCCGCAAGCTCGGCAAGAAAACCTCCAGGCTCTATGTCAGCCTGCGCAAGAACTATCAGGAGCAGGGAGACGTCGAGGCGCTGAATACCGCGCGCGCAGTGATCAAGGAGCAGCAGACCATCACCATCGGCGACCAGGAGCGGCTGTACGGCTACCTGGAGGGCTGCGGCAAGCTGCTGTTGCCCGAGCCGCAGGCGCTGCTCGGCGAGGCGCCTAAGCTGTCCGGGCTCGACGGCGGCAAGATGGCCAAGTCCAACAGCAATGCCATCTATCTGCGGGATACGCCGACCGAGATCGAGGAGAAGATCCGTCGCATGCCCACCGACCCGGCGCGCGTGCACCGCAGCGACCCCGGCGAGCCGACGCGTTGCCCGGTGTGGCAGATGCATCTGGCGCATTCCGAGGAGGCCGTGTGTCAGTGGGCCGAGCAGGGCTGTCGCAGCGCCGGCATTGGCTGCCTGGAATGCAAGGCACCGCTGATCGATTCGATCAAGGCCGATCTTGCGCCGCTGCAGGAACGCGCGCTGGATTACGAGCAGAACCCCGATCTGGTACGCAGCATCCTGGCCGAGGGAGCCGAGCGCGCCCGCGACGAAGCCCGTGAGACGCTGATCGACGTGCGTCAGGCGATGGGCCTGAATTACCGCTGACGCGCCCGCGCAGCTTCGAGGAAGACCATGCAGACCGAACTCCAGAGCCCCGAATCGACTCAGCCCGGCGAGCAGCTGCGCCTGGCGCTGGTCTATGGCGAGGCGGTGACCGAGCTGCCGCTGGACCTGTACATACCGCCGGATGCGCTGGAAGTCTTTCTCGAAGCGTTCGAAGGCCCACTTGACCTGCTGCTCTATCTGATCCGCAAGCAGAACATCGACATCCTCGACATCCCGGTGGCGGAAATCACCCGCCAGTACATGGGCTACGTCGAGCTGATGAAGTCGGTGCGTCTGGAACTGGCCGCCGAGTACCTGGTGATGGCCGCCATGCTCGCCGAGATCAAGTCGCGCATGCTGTTGCCGCGCTCGGCCGAAGCCGCCGAAGAGGAAGACGACCCGCGCGCTGAGCTGATCCGCCGGCTGCAGGAGTACGAGCGCTTCAAGGCCGCCGCCGAGGATCTGGACGAGCTGCCGCGGGTCGGTCGCGACCTGCAGGTGCCACGCCTCGACGCCCCGGATGCCAGGGCGCGCAAGCTGCTGCCTGATGTCAGCCTGGAGGAACTGCTGGTATCCATGGCCGAGGTGCTGCGCCGTGCCGACATGTTCGAGAGCCATCAGGTGACCCGCGAGGCGCTGTCGACCCGCGAGCGGATGAGCGAGGTGCTCGAGCGTCTGAAGGGGGGCGGTTTCGTCCCGTTCGTGGCGCTGTTCCATGTGGAAGAAGGGCGCCTTGGCGTGGTGGTGACCTTCATGGCCGTACTCGAGCTGATCAAGGAATCGCTGGTCGAGCTGGTGCAGAACGAGCCCTTCGCGCCTATCCATGTGCGCAGTCGAACCGAATAGATATTTGCAGGAGTCAACCGTGGACCTGTCCGATCCCAAGGATCTCGCTTCGCTGCTCGAAGCCTTTCTGCTCGCGTCCGGCAAGCCGCTCTCCCTGGAGCGTCTCGGCGAGCTGTTCGAGGAGCATGAACGACCTTCGTCGGCGCAGCTGAAGAAGGCCCTCGAAGTCCTGGACAAGTCCTGCAAGGGGCGGGCCTTCGAACTCAAGGAGGTGGCCAGCGGTTATCGTCTGCAGGTGCGCCAGCGCTTCTCGCCCTGGGTCGGGCGGCTCTGGGAGGAGCGTCCGCAGCGTTATTCCCGGGCGCTGCTGGAAACCCTGGCGCTGATCGCCTACCGCCAGCCCATCACCCGCGGCGAGATCGAGGACATTCGCGGCGTTGCGGTCAACAGCCAGATCGTCAAGACCTTGCAGGAGCGCGAGTGGATTCGCGTGGTTGGCCATCGTGACGTGCCGGGGCGCCCGGCGATGTTCGCCACCACCCGACAATTCCTCGACCATTTCAATCTGAAGAACCTCGACGAATTGCCGCCGCTGGCCGTGCTGCGGGAAATGGAGCCCGAGCTGCGCCCGTTGCTCGACGAAGATGCGGCCGTGCCGGTCGCCCTGCAAGCCCGCGCCGACGAGACGTTGGACGAGCCGCAGGCGCCCGCGCGCGAGCAGACCAGCTTCCGTAGCCTGCTGGCCGAACTCGATGGCATGGAACAGGGGCTCAAGACCGACTTCGACGACCTGCTCGAAGCGCAAGCCGCGGATATCGACTCCGACGAGGAGCAATCGACCCCCTGAGCCCAGGCATGTCGCCGGGGCGCCGGCGGCCTCGCTGCAGCCGGCCGCTGGGGGCATAGCTCTGCAGTCGCATGTCGTGCGCAACCATTGGCCTTGCGTCCTGTCCGAACGCCAACCGACTCCGGATGGTTTATGGTTGTCGAAGAACAAAATTCCGCAGCAGGAGAGACGCATGCACCCGCGAGTTCTGGAAGTCACCGAGCGCCTGGTCGAGCGCAGCCGCAAGACGCGTGAGCGTTACCTCGCGATGATGGCCGCCGCTGCCAGCGAGGGCCCTCAGCGAGGCGGGCTGCAATGCGCCAACTTCGCCCATGGCGTCGCCGGCTGCAATTCCACTCAGGACAAGCAGAGCCTGCGCCTGATGAACGCGGCGAACGTCGCAATCGTTTCCGCGTACAACGACATGCTTTCGGCGCATCAGCCCTACGAGCATTTTCCGGAGATGATCCGCCAGGCGCTGCGCGAGATCGGTTCGGTCGGCCAGTTCGCCGGCGGCGTGCCGGCAATGTGCGACGGCGTGACCCAGGGCGAGGCGGGCATGGAGATGAGCCTGGCCAGTCGCGAAGTGATCGCCATGAGCACCGCGGTGGCGCTGTCGCACAACATGTTCGACGCCGCGCTGATGCTCGGCATCTGCGACAAGATCGTCCCCGGGCTGATGATCGGTGCGCTGCGCTTCGGCCATCTGCCGACGATCTTCGTACCGGGTGGGCCGATGCCATCGGGCATCCCCAACAAGGAAAAGGCCGCGGTGCGCCAGCGCTACGCCGAAGGCAAGGCGAGCCGCGAGGAGCTGCTGGAATCGGAAATGAAGTCCTACCACAGCCCGGGCACCTGCACCTTCTACGGCACCGCCAACACCAATCAGGTGGTGATGGAGATCATGGGCCTGCACCTGCCGGGCTCCTCGTTCGTAAATCCTTACACGCCGCTGCGCGATGCGCTGACCCGCGAAGCCGCGCAGCAGGTCACCCGCCTGACCCATCAGGCTGGCAATTACACGCCGCTGTGCCAGGTGGTCGACGAGAAGTCCATCGTCAACTCGGTGGTCGCGCTCAACGCCACCGGCGGTTCGACCAACCACACCCTGCATATTCCCGCATTCGCCCGCGCCGCCGGCATCCAGCTGACCTGGCAGGACATGGCCGACCTTTCCGAGGTGGTGCCGACCCTGGCCAAGGTCTACCCCAACGGTCAGGCCGATGTGAACCATTTCCATGCCTGCGGCGGCGTGCCCTTCATGGTGCGCACGCTGCTCGACGCCGGCTTGCTGCATGAGGATGTGCACACGGTGGTCGGCAAGGGCCTGCGCCGCTATATCCAGGAGCCGTTCCTCGACGGTGACAAGCTGGTCTGGCGCGATGGGCCCGCTCAGAGCCTGGACGAAACCATCCTGCGCCCGGCAGAGCGGCCCTTCTCGCCGGAGGGCGGCCTGCGTGTGCTGGAAGGCAACCTGGGACGCGGCGTGACCAAGATCTCGGCCGTGGCGCCGGAGCATCGTGTGGTCGAGGCGCCGGCACGGGTGTTCATCGACCAGAGCGAGCTGGCAGCCGCTTTCAAGGCCGGCGAGCTGGAGCGCGATTTCATCGCCGTGGTGCGTTTCCAGGGGCCGAAGGCCAATGGCATGCCGGAGTTGCACAAGCTCACGCCCTTCCTTGGCGTGCTGCAGGACCGCGGCTACAAGGTGGCGCTGGTTACCGACGGGCGCATGTCCGGCGCCTCCGGCAAGGTGCCGGCGGCCATCCATGTCTGCCCGGAGGCGCTGGACGGTGGGCCGCTGGCGCTGGTCCGTGATGGCGACATCATCCGCGTCGATGGCGAGACCGGCGAGCTGCGGGCGCTGGTCGACCCGGCCGAATGGGCGACGCGCCAGCCGGCCATCCGCCCGGAAGACATGGGTATCGGTTGCGGTCGCGAGCTGTTCGCCTTCATGCGCGCGTCCTTCAGCACGGCAGAGCAGGGCGCCAGCGCGTTCACCGAGAGTCTGGAGGCGCTCAAGTGAAGACAGCGCTGGTTGGCGACATCGGTGGTACCAATGCACGCTTCGCGCTGTGGCGCGATCAGCGGATCGAGCAGATTCGCGTGCTGCCCACGGCAGACCATGCGCGTCCGGAGCTGGCAATCCGCGCCTACCTCGACGAGGTGGGCCAGCCGCTGGATGCGCTGGAAGCAGTATGCCTGGCCTGTGCCGGGCCGGTGAGCGGCGATCACTTCCGCTTCACCAACAACCACTGGCAGCTGAGCCGACAGGCGTTCTGCCGCGAACTGGGCCTGAAGGATCTGCTGCTGATCAACGACTTCACCGCCATGGCCCTGGGTATGACCCGGCTGCGCGATGACGAGCGCGTCACGGTCCGCGAGGGCGAGCCTGAACCCGGCCGGCCGCGTCTGGTCATAGGCCCCGGCACCGGGTTGGGGGTTGCCGGGCTGCTGCCGCTGGTGGGCGGCGGCTGGCGCGCGTTGCCGGGCGAGGGCGGGCATATCTGTCTGCCGATCGGCAGCGAGCGCGAGGCGGCGATCTGGACCCAGCTGCACCGCGCACAGGGCCACGTGAATGCCGAAGCCGTGCTTAGCGGGCCGGGTTTGCTGACGCTCTATCGTGCCTGTTGCGCGCTGGATGGCCGAGCGGCCGAACACGACTCCCCGGCTGGGATCACCAAGGCCGCGCTGGCTGGCGAGCCGTACGCCGTGGCCGTGCTGGAGCAGTTCTGCCGCTGGCTTGGGCGCATCGTCGGCGACAACGTGCTGACGCTCGGTGCACGCGGCGGGGTATATATCGTCGGCGGCGTGGTACCGCGCTTCGCCGAGTTCTTCATGCACAGCGGCTTTTGCGATGCCCTGTGCGAGAAGGGCCAAATGAGTGGCTATTTCGATCGCCTGCCGGTATGGCTGGTGACCGCGCCTTATCCGGGCCTGGAAGGCGCCGGCGTGGCGTTGCAATCGCTGCTGGAGGGCGTCTAGGCGGCTGGCAGGGAAAGGCGACGGGCGATCGGATAACAACAAGAAAAGGGACGTGACGTGAGCCAAGCAGGTAAGAACATCCTTCTGGTCGACGACGATCAGGAAATCCGCGAACTGCTGCAGACCTATCTCAGCCGCTCGGGCTTTCAGGTCCGCGGCGTGCCGGACGGCGTGCAGTTTCGCAGCGCGCTGTGCGCCGAACCGGCCGATCTGGTGATACTCGACGTGATGCTGCCCGACGAGGACGGCTTCAGCCTCTGCCGCTGGATTCGCCAGCACGAGCGGCTGGCCTCGATGCCGATCATCATGCTCACCGCCAGTTCCGACGAGGCCGACCGGGTGGTCGGTCTTGAGCTGGGCGCCGACGATTACCTCGGCAAGCCGTTCAGCCCACGCGAGCTGCTGGCGCGGATCAAGGCCTTGCTGCGGCGGGTCAGCTTCGCCCAGGAGCGCGGCAGCGACGTGCTGGCCTTCGATGAATGGCGGCTGGACATGATCAGCCACCGTCTGTTTCACGCCGATGGCGAGGAAGTCTTTCTGTCCGGTGCCGATTTTGCGTTGCTCAAGCTGTTTCTCGATCATCCGCAGCAGATCCTCGACCGCGACACCATTGCCAACGCCACCCGCGGGCGCGAGGTGATGCCGCTGGAGCGCATCGTCGACATGGCGGTGAGCCGTCTGCGCCAGCGCCTGCGCGACACCGGCAAGTCGCCCCGGCTGATCCGCACCGTGCGCGGCTGCGGCTACCTGCTGGCTACCCAGGTGACGCCGCACCATGAATCTGCGCACTGAGCGGCGGCGCCTGCGGCTGGTGCCGCGCTCGCTGCTCGGGCGCATGCTGTTGCTGACCCTGCTCGCGGTGCTGCTGGCGCAGGGCCTGTCGAGCCTGATCTGGCTATCGCAGCTGCGCGCCAGCCAGATGGAAGGGCTGTTGGCCAGCGCCCGCAGCCTGGCGCAGTCGATGGGGGCGAGCGTCAGCTACTTCCGATCGCTGCCGCTGGGCTACCGACCGCTGGTGCTCGACCAGCTGCGCAGCATGGGCGGCACGCGCTTCTTCGTCTCGCTCAACGACAAGCCGCTGGAGATGAAGATCCTGCCGGAGACGCCACGCAAGCGTGCGGTGCTGCACGAGGTGGAGCAGGTGCTGCGCCAGCGTCTGGGTGGCGCGGTGGACCTGACCATCGAGTTCGTCAGCCCGGACGATCTGCGCATCTTCAACAGCGGCATCAAGCTCGAGGAGCTGCCGCGCTCCTGGGCCCACTACGCGCTGGGCTTCGAACCACTGGCGCCACCGGTGCTGGTGACGCAGATCCAGATCGCGCCGCAGGAATGGCTCTATCTCGCCTCGCTGATGCCGGCACCCTACGTCAGCCTGGAAGACGAGGGGCTGCCGGTGCAGCAGCTGTGGTTCATCGTGCTGACCAGCGCCTTCCTGCTGCTGTTCATCGGCCTGCTGGTGCGCTGGCAGAGCCGGCCATTGAAACGCCTGGCCAAGGCGGCGCGGGAGCTGTCGGTGGGAGGGGAAGTGCGGCCGCTGGCCGAGATCGGTGCCAGCGAGATCGTCGAGGTCAGCCGCGCCTTCAACAACATGCGCGAGCGCATCAGTCGCTATCTGACCGAGCGCGGCCAGTTGTTCAGCGCCATCTCCCACGACCTGCGTACGCCCATCACACGGCTGCGGCTGCGGGTCGAGCTGCTGGAGGACGAGGCCCAGCAAGTCAAGTTCAACCGCGATCTCGACGAACTGGAGCTGCTGGTCAAGGGCGCCCTGCAGTGCGTGAAGGACACCGATATCCACGAGAACATCGAGGCCGTGGACCTCAATCTGTTGCTCGAACACATCGTGGAGCCCTACCAGGCCTGCGACCAGACCCGCGTGACCCTGGATGGACGCGCGCTGGCGACTTACCCCGGCAAGCCGCTGGCACTAAAGCGCTGCATCGGCAACCTGCTGGACAACGCCCTGAAGTATGGCGAGCGCGCCCACCTGCACGTCGAGGATGGCAAGGAGGCGCTGGTGCTGCACGTTGACGACGAGGGGCCGGGCGTGCCGGAGCAGCGCCTGGAGCACGTTTTCGAACCCCATGTACGGCTCTCCGGCCAGCAGCAGGGCTACGGCCTGGGGCTGGGTATCGCGCGCAACATCGCTCACGCCCACGGCGGCGAGCTGAGCATGCGCAACTTGCAGCAGGGAGGGCTGAGGGTGACCCTCACACTACCGAGCTGAAGCCCGCCGGGCGTGCCTGTTACCTGTGGCGTGTCTTTGTAACCGGTTGGTGACCATCGGCCATCCCTTCGTTACCCAGTGTCCATTTTTCCGGGCATAGACTCGGTCCATCGCAAGCGACCCACGACTTGCCGGATAAAAACAAGAAGGTACTCCTCCATGAATGCGATCCATCGTCTCGCTCTTTCCGTTTCCCTTGCCCTGCCATTGCTCGCCCACGCCGGCGAGGTCGAAGTCCTGCACTGGTGGACCTCCGGCGGCGAGAAGCGCGCCGCCGACACCCTGCAGAAGATGGTCGAGCAGAAAGGCCACACCTGGAAGGATTTCGCCGTCGCCGGCGGTGGTGGCGAGGCTGCCATGACCGTGCTGAAGACCCGCGCGGTTTCCGGCAACCCGCCGTCCGCCGCACAGATCAAGGGCCCGGACATCCAGGAGTGGGGCGAACTCGGCCTGCTCGCCAACCTTGACGACACCGCCAAGGCCGAACGCTGGGACGAACTGCTGCCCGAGCAGGTCAGCAAGATCATGCAGTACGACGGCTCCTACGTGGCCGTGCCGGTCAACGTGCACCGGGTCAACTGGCTGTGGATCAACCCGGAGGTATTCGAGAAGGCCGGTGCCACGCCGCCGAAGACCCTCGACGAGTTCTTTGCCGCTGCCGAGAAGCTCAAGGCAGCCGGTTTCGTGCCGGTCGCCCACGGTGGCCAGCCGTGGCAGGACGGCACCGTGTTCGAGGGCTTCGTGCTCAGCATTCTCGGGCCGGACGACTACCACAAGGCATTCGTCGAGCTGGACGAGGACACCCTGACCGGCGACAAGATGGTCCAGGCCTTCACCGCGCTGAAGAAGCTGCGTGATTACCTCGACGCCGATGCCGCAGGCCGTGAGTGGAACCGTGCCACTGGCATGGTCATCGACGGCAAGGCCGGCATGCAGATCATGGGTGACTGGGCCAAGAGCGAGTTCACGGCCGCCAACAAGGTCGCGGGCAAGGACTACCAGTGCCTGCCATTTCCCGGCACTCAGGGCAGCTTCACCTTCAACATCGATTCGCTGGCGATGTTCAAGCTGAGCAGCGATGAGAACCGCAAGGCCCAGGAAGACCTGGCGCGCGCGGTGCTGCAGCCGGAGTTCCAGACGTTCTTCAACCAGAACAAGGGCTCCATCCCGGTTCGCCAGGACCAGGACATGAGCGAGTTCGACGCCTGCGCCCAGCAGTCGATGAAGGACTTCAAGGCGGCGGCCCAGGGCAGCGGCCTGCAACCCAGCCTGACCCACGGCATGGCCGCTTCGAGCTACGTGCAGGGCGCGGTGTTCGATGTCGTGACCAACTTCTTCAACGACCCCAAGGCCGATCCGCAAAAGGCGGCCAGGCAGCTGGCGGCGGCGATCCAGGCCGTGCAGTGACGCCAAGGGCGGACCGCGTCCGCCCGATTTCCCGAACCGTTGTCCCGGCACAGGCCAAGGCCCGTGCCGCGGGCGACGACATCCCGGATTCTGACGAGGGATCACCTCCATGAGCTCCATCGCGCTTCCCGCCAGGCCCGCCAAGGTCTCGCCGCTCGATGCCCTGCAGCGCTGGCTGCCCAAGCTGGTGCTGGCGCCGAGCATGCTGATCGTGCTGGTCGGCTTCTACGCCTACATCGGCTGGACCTTCCTGCTGTCGTTCACCAACTCGCGCTTCATGCCCAGCTACAAGTGGGTCGGCCTGCAGCAATACGAGCGCCTGTGGGACAACGACCGCTGGTGGGTGGCCAGCCAGAACCTGCTGGTGTTCGGCGGCCTGTTCATCGCCATCAGCCTGATCATCGGTGTCGTGCTAGCCGTGCTGCTGGACCAGCGCATCCGCCGCGAGGGGCTGATCCGCACCATCTACCTGTACCCCATGGCACTGTCGATGATCGTCACCGGCACCGCCTGGCAGTGGTTGCTCAATCCCGGCCTGGGCCTGGACAAGCTGCTGCGCGACTGGGGCTGGGAAGGCTTTCGCTTCGACTGGCTGGTTGATCCGGATCGGGTCATCTATTGCCTGGTGATCGCGGCGGTGTGGCAGGCCTCGGGCTTCGTCATGGCGCTGTTCCTCGCCGGTCTGCGCAGCGTCGATCAGTCGATCATCCGCGCGGCCCAGGTGGACGGTGCGAGCCTGCCGACCATCTACCTGCGCATCGTGCTGCCGAGCCTGCGTCCGGTGTTCTTCAGTGCGTTGATGATCCTCGCCCATATCGCCATCAAGAGCTTCGACCTGGTGGCGGCGATGACCGCCGGTGGGCCGGGTTATTCCAGCGATCTGCCGGCGATGTTCATGTACGCCCACACCTTCACCCGCGGCCAGATGGGCCTGGGTGCGGCGAGCGCCATGCTGATGCTCGGCGCGGTGATGGCGATCATCGTGCCCTACCTGTACTCCGAGCTGAGGAGCAAGCGCCATGTCTGATTTCGCGCAACCGCGCCTGACGCTCGGGCGCCTGACCATCCACGCTACGCTGCTGCTGGCTTGCGCCGTCTACCTGGTGCCGCTGATCGTGATGCTGCTGACCAGCTTCAAGACCCCGGAAGACATCCGTACCGGCAACCTGCTGAGCTGGCCGGAGGCGTTCACCGCCATGGGCTGGCTGACAGCCTGGGATGCCGTCGGTGGCTACTTCTGGAACTCGGTGAAGATCGTCATCCCGGCGGTGCTGATTTCCACCGCGCTGGGCGCCATCAACGGCTACGTGCTGTCGATGTGGCGCTTCCGCGGCTCGCAGCTGTTCTTCGGTCTGCTGTTGTTCGGCTGCTTCCTGCCGTTCCAGGTGATCCTGCTGCCGGCGTCCTTCACCCTCGGCAAGCTGGGCCTGGCCAATACCACCACCGGTCTGGTGCTGGTGCACGTGGTATACGGCCTGGCGTTCACCACACTGTTTTTCCGCAACTTCTATGTCAGCGTGCCGGAAGCGCTGGTGCGGGCGGCGCGGCTGGATGGCGCCGGTTTCTTCACCATCTTCGGGCGCATTCTGCTGCCGATGTCGGTACCGATCATCATGGTCTGCCTGATCTGGCAGTTCACCCAGATCTGGAACGACTTCCTCTTCGGCGTGGTGTTCGCCAGCGGCGATACCCAGCCGGTCACCGTGGCGCTGAACAACCTGGTCAATACCAGCACCGGCGCCAAGCAATACAACGTCGACATGGCCGCCGCGATGATTGCCGGCCTGCCCACGCTGGTGGTTTACGTGATCGCCGGCAAGTACTTCCTGCGCGGGCTCACTGCCGGCGCCGTCAAGGGTTGAGGAGAACAACGATGGCTTCCCTGGAACTGCGCAACGTTCAAAAGAATTATGGCAACAGCCAGATCGCAACGCTCAAGGACATCGCGCTGAAGATCGACGCCGGTGAGTTCCTGATTCTCGTCGGCCCCTCCGGCTGCGGTAAATCCACCCTGATGAACTGCATCGCCGGGCTGGAGAACATCACCGGCGGCGAGATCCTCGTCGACGGTGAGGACATCAGTCAGGCCAGCCCGAAGGATCGGGACATTGCCATGGTGTTCCAGTCCTATGCGCTCTATCCGACCATGAGCGTGCGCGACAACATCGCCTTCGGCCTGAAGATGCGCAAGGTGCCGGCGGCGAAGATCGAGGAGGAGGTGGCACGGGTCGCCAAGCTGCTGCAGATCGAACCGCTGCTGGAACGCAAGCCGTCGCAACTGTCTGGCGGTCAGCAGCAGCGCGTGGCCATGGGTCGGGCGCTGGCGCGGCGGCCGAAGATCTATCTGTTCGACGAGCCGTTGTCGAACCTCGACGCCAAGCTGCGGGTGGAGATGCGCACAGAGATCAAGCTGATGCACCAACGGCTGAAAACCACCACGGTGTATGTCACCCATGACCAGATCGAGGCAATGACCCTCGGCGACAAGGTCGCGGTGATGAAGGACGGCGTGATCCAGCAGTTCGGTACCCCCCACGAGATCTACAACAACCCGGCCAACCTGTTCGTCGCGAGCTTCATCGGCTCGCCGCCGATGAACTTCGTGCCGCTGCGCATTCGTCAGCGTGACGGCCGCTGGGTGGGCGTGCTCAACAGCGAGCAGGGCAGTTGCGAGCTGCCGCTGCCGATCACCAGTGACGAAGGTCTGCGTGACCGGGAGCTCATTCTGGGCATTCGCCCCGAACAGATCGGCCTGTCGAATGGCTCTGCGGCGGACCTTTCGCTGCTGGTGGATATCGAAGTGGTGGAGCCGACCGGCCCCGATACGCTGGTCGTCTTCGCGCTCAATCAGGTCAAGGCCTGCTGCCGGCTGGCGCCGGATCAGGCGCCGCGGGTGGGGGAGACGCTCAACCTGCAGTTCGATCCGCGCAAGGTCCTGCTGTTCGACGCCCAGAGCGGCGAACGGCTGGGCCTGGCGCAGCCTGCAGCCACGCGCGAAAGCAAGGTCACCCGGCTGGTTTCCAACGGAGCGGGGCCGGTGCAGTGAGGTACCGGCCTGCCTTGCCAGCAGGCTGGGGATAACGGAGACAGGAACCAACGGAGCCGAACAGGCTCGATCCAGCGATCAATAACAACAAAAGCGGAGTGGATATGAAAAAAACACTGACAGCCCTGGGCGTTGCCAGCGCCATTGCGGGTCTGACGCTGCCTTTGGGCGCCCATGCACTGGAGTTCACCGGCTACATGCGCAGCGGGGTCGGCGAATCGGTCAACAGCGATTCGCAGTCCTGCTTCCAGTTGCCCGGCGCGCCGAGCAAGTACCGCCTGGGTAACGAGTGCGAGCAGTACGCCGAGCTCGATCTGCGTCAGGACCTCTACACCTTCGCCGACGGCTCGGTACTGAGCCTGGAAGGCATGGCGGCGCTCTACAACCAGTACAACCATACCCCTGAGTTCACCGGCGATCACGGCTGGGCGCGAATGGTCCAGGCCTATGCCGAGTGGAGCAAGGTGCCGGCGTTGTACAACGGCTCGCTGTGGGCCGGGCGGCGCTTCTACAAGCGCAACGACATCCATATCTCCGACTTCTACTACTGGAACCAGAGCGCCACCGGTGCCGGCGTGGAGGACATGGAGATTGGCGGGCTGAAGTACAGCTACGCCTTCTCGCGCAAGGACAGCGTGTTTCAGAAGGACTACGTCACCCGCCACGACTTCAACGTTGGCGGCTTCGACAGCAACCCTGGCGGTGAGCTGGAGTTCGGCCTGAGCTACCTCGACAAGCCCAGCCGTGACGATGCCAACAGCGGTTGGGCCGTGACGGTGCAGCATGTGCAATCCGACTTCCTCGGCGGCAAGAACACCTTGGCGCTGCAGTATGGCGAGGGCCCGGGCACCGGCCTCGGCTATACCGGCGACGTCACCCTGGACAACAGCGCCAAGAGCTGGCGAGTGGTGGAGTATTTCGACTGGCAGCTGACGCCGCGCTTCGGCGGCCAGTTCCAGGTGGTATACCAGAAAGACAAGCGCGACGACGGCGGCGACCAGGACTGGTGGTCGGTGGGCGCGCGTCCGGTCTATGCGTTCAGCGAGCAGTTCAAGCTCGTCGCCGAGGTCGGTCACGACCAGATCGATGCCACCGATGGCACGCGCAAGCTGAGCAAGTTCACCATCGCGCCGACCTGGTCACCCGCCGGTCCTGGCTTCTGGGCGCGGCCGGAGTTCCGCCTGTACTACACCTACGCCAGCTGGAACGACGCGGCGCAACGGGCGGCCAACGTGATGGCCGAAGGCTCGGCGCTGTCGGATACCGGTGCGTTCGGCAACGCTCGCCACGGTTCGAACTTCGGCGTGCAGGTCGAGCACTGGTGGTAAGCGGCTAGCGGGTCGCCATCCAGATCAGCAGGCCGGCCTGGAACAGCGCCAGCGCAATCAGGCAAACAATGGTGAATCGCAGCGCACCGTCCTCGCGGCGGAAGCGGGCGATACGCTCCTGCAGGTCGCGGATCTGGTTTTCCTGCGCCTGCAGGTTGCGGTCGGCCTGTTCCAGCATCGCCGCCGCATCCTGCAGCTCCACAATCTGGACCTTCTCGCTGTTCCAGTCCGGCCTCAGGCTGCTGGCGCGCGGCGCGCCGTAGGTCGCCTTGCCCGCCTGGTCCTTTGGGTAGTCCACATCGAACCCCTGGGTGCGCAGGCAGTGGTCACGCCGCAGGCGCTGGTCGTCGCTCGTCACATCCTTGGGCAGCGATCCGCCCTCGACCAGATAATGTCCCCAACGCTTCTGCGCCCAGGCCGCGCCTTGTGCCAGCAGGAAACGGCCGAGGCCACGATTGGCGGGTTCCAGATGCAAGCCGCTGTCCGGGCCGAAGCGCAGTTCCTTGCTGCGATGGTCGGCCCATACCTCCAGCACGTTGTACTTGCGCGAGCGCGCCTGCCCCGGGATGTTGACGAACATCCGCAGCAGGCTCTGCTCTGGCGTGTGGCGTTCCAGCTGCGCCAGCTCGACGAAGCGCAGTGGCCGCGCGCCGCCGTCGCGTTCGGTGGGCAGCGGCGCCAGGCGCAGCAGGCGGAAACGATCGGGGCGAAGTTCGGCCCACGGATGCTTCGGCGGCGCCGGTGGCTCTTTCTCTGTGCTCTGGGTGATTTCGGTGTCGGTCATCTGCGCGTTCCTGGGCCTGCGCGGCGGCTCGTTCAGAACTGGTCTCGGCCATCGTCACGGGGCTATCGGCGGCGCGGCGCCTAACTGGAGGCTGGCAGCATGCCATTATCGTTCAGGAAGCGCTGGATTCGTTCGAGCAGGCCGCGGGCCAACGGCAGATCGGGATCGTCGTAAGACGCGAGCTGCGCAGCGCTGGCCGGCACGATGCGCAGCACATGATTCATGCCGTCGATCAGCGCGAGTTCGGCGTCGGGCTTGGCGCGGTGCAAGGCCTCGGCGTCATCGATGCCCACCTGGATATCGTGCCGGCCCTGAACGATCAGCGCCGGAACGTTCACCGCCGCGAAGGCCTCGGCCGGATCATAGGCGAAGAGGGAGATCAGATATGGCTGCACGCTGGGGCGGAACAGCACCTGCAGAGGCTCTGGAATGTCCGCGTGGGTGCGACCGGCCTTCAGTTCGTCGATCAGATAATGGCTGGTGGCGAGCAATGCCGGTGGCAGGCGTCCCTGCAGCTGCTCGCGCAGCACCGCGTCGATCGGCCGGCCGCTGCCGGCGATGCTGATCAGCGCCGCGGCACCTGAGCGAGGCGCCGCAAGGCTGGCGATCAGCGCACCTTCGCTGTGGCCGACGAGGATCAGCTCGCCGAAGCGCGGGTCACCCTTGAGCCGTTCGCTCCAGGCCAACGCATCGCTGACGTAGGCTTCGACGCTGAGGTCGCGCTCGTCCGGTGCGGCGGCCAGGCTCGCGCCGACGCCGCGCTTGTCGTAGCGCAGGCTGGCCACGCCCTGCCTGGCCAGGCCTTGGGCCAACCGCTTGAGGCTGTCGTTGTGGCCGGCCGGGTTGTTGCCGTTGCGGTCGGTCGGCCCGGAGCCGGCGATGAGCAGGGCGACCGGCAGCGGCCGCTCGCTTTTCGGCAGCAGCACTGTGCCCTGCAGCAGGCCATGGCCGGTGTCGAGGTTCAGCGTCTGCGTGAGCAGGGTCTGCGCATGTACGAATGAGAGGGGCATGGTCAGCAGCAGTAGGATCAGCAGGGCACGCATGGAAGGCTTCGCCGGTTACGGAGCGGGTTTGACGCGAGGATCGGTGCGAGGTTCGCCGCTGCGCCAGTATGCGCGCCGAAGACAGGCAGTGAAACCGCGGCGCCCTCAGGTATACTTCCGGCCCCTGTTTTTTCGGTCGATCGCGGAGCGTCCTGCATGTCCGGCAATACCTACGGCAAGCTGTTCACCGTCACCACTGCCGGCGAAAGCCACGGGCCTGCGCTGGTGGCCATCGTCGATGGCTGCCCACCCGGGCTGGAGCTGTCGCTGGACGATCTGCAGCGCGATCTCGACCGTCGCAAGCCCGGCACCAGCCGGCACACCACGCAGCGCCAGGAAGCCGACGAGGTGGAAATCCTTTCCGGCGTGTTCGAAGGCAGAACCACCGGGTGTCCGATCGGCCTGCTGATCCGCAATACCGACCAGAAGTCCAAGGACTACTCGGCGATCAAGGACCTGTTCCGCCCGGCCCACGCCGACTACACCTATCACCACAAGTACGGCCTGCGTGACTACCGCGGCGGTGGCCGCTCCTCGGCGCGCGAGACCGCCATGCGTGTCGCCGCCGGTGCCATCGCCAAGAAGTACCTGGCGACGCTGGGCATTCAGGTGCGCGGCTACATGAGCCAGCTCGGGCCGATCGAGATTCCGTTCAAGACCTGGGACAGCGTCGAGCAGAACGCCTTCTTCAGCCCGGACCCGGACAAGGTGCCGGAGCTGGAGGCCTACATGGACCAGCTGCGCCGTGACCAGGATTCGGTGGGCGCAAAGATCACCGTGGTCGCCGAGGGTGTGCCGCCGGGCCTCGGTGAGCCGATCTTCGACCGCCTGGACGCGGAGCTTGCCCATGCGCTGATGAGCATCAACGCGGTCAAGGGCGTGGAGATCGGTGCCGGTTTCGCGTCGGTGGCCCAGCGCGGCACCGAGCACCGCGACGAGCTGACCCCGCAGGGCTTTCTGTCCAACAATGCCGGCGGCATTCTCGGTGGCATCTCCTCGGGTCAGCCGATCGTCGCCCATCTGGCGCTCAAGCCGACGTCCAGCATCACCACGCCCGGTCGCTCCATCGACGTGAACGGCGAGGCGGTGGACGTGATCACCAAGGGTCGCCACGACCCCTGCGTCGGCATCCGCGCCACCCCGATCGCCGAGGCGATGATGGCCATCGTGCTGCTGGATCACCTGCTGCGCCACCGCGCACAGAATGCCGATGTGCAGGTGACGACGCCGGTGCTGGGTCAGCTTTGAGCGGCCATTCGGAGCGCGGCGCGCCGGCGTTGACGCCGCGCGCTGCAAACTGAACGCCTGTTGCCATGACCGCTTCGCTCCCTTACTGGCGCCTCTCCGGGTTCTATTTCTTCTACTTCGCGCTGCTCGGTTCGACGGCGCCGTTTCTCGGCCTGTACTTCGCCCATCTGGGGTTCTCGCCGGAGCGCATCGGCGAGCTGATCGCCATTCCGATGTTGATGCGCTGTCTGGCGCCGAATCTCTGGGGCTGGCTGGGCGACGTCAGCGGCCGCCGGCTGGAGATCGTCCGCCTCGGCGCCCTGTGCACGCTGCTGTCCTTCGGCCTGATCTTCTTCGACAAGAGCTTCGCCTGGCTGGCGCTGGTGATGGCCCTGCATGCCTTCTTCTGGCATGCCGTGCTGCCGCAATTCGAGGTCATCACCCTGGCGCATCTGCACGAGCAGCCCGAGCGCTACAGCCAGGTACGGTTGTGGGGCAGCATCGGCTTCATCCTGGCGGTGGTGGGGCTTGGGCTGCTGTTCCAGCGGCTGAGTCTGGACCTGTATCCGACCGCTGTCGCTGCGGTGATGCTGGGCATCGTGCTGAGCAGCGTCTGGGTCCCGAACGCGCAGCCGCGCCAGCGCGCCGAGTCGGCCGGGCAGGGCGGCTTTCTCGCCCAGCTGCGGCGCCCCGGCGTACTGGCCTTCTACGGTTGCGTGGCCCTGATGCAACTGGCTCACGGCCCGTACTACACCTTCTTCAGCATCCACCTGGAAGCGCTCGGCTACAGCCGCAGCTTTATCGGTCTGATGTGGGCGCTGGGCGTCGTCGCGGAGATTCTGCTGTTTCTGGTCATGGCGCGTCTGCTGGAGCGTTTCTCGCTGCGCCAGGTGCTCCTGGCGAGCTTCCTGATCGCCGCGCTGCGCTGGCTACTGCTCGGGCAACTGGCCGATCATCTCGGCGTACTGCTGATCGCGCAGCTGATGCACGCGGCGACCTTCGGCAGCTTCCATGCGGCGGCCATCCATTTCGTCCAGCGCAGCTTCGGCCATCGCCAGCAGGGTCAGGGGCAGGCGCTGTATGCCAGCCTGTCCGGAATCGGCGGCGCGCTGGGGGCGTTGTATGCCGGATATGCCTGGTCCGGGCTCGGCCCGGGCTGGTCGTTTGCCATCGCCAGCCTGGCGGCGCTGGCAGCAGCCGTTATCATTGCCTTCCGTTTGCAGGAGGATAGGGCGTGACCGCCACGCAGCGCTGGCTTCCAGGCGGCAGTCCTGGCTTGACCGGCACCGCTATTGCGTCGGCTGGCTGATCCGCGGCCATGGGTCTGTACACCCGGGGCGAGAAGACGAGCGACGCGCTGCGCCAGATCGAGGCGTTCGAGTTCCTTTTCGAATGCGAACTGAAGATGGGCGCCCTGCACAACAGATGAATTCCTGCCTGGCCGGCTGTGATCGGCCGGGCAATCCTTCGGAGAGCCGAACATGAGTGTCCTCAGTGTCTATCACGAATCCCGCCCCGAGCAGCCGCTCAAGGTCCTGACCCACCTCGAGGACATCGCCGCGACCCTGGCCGAGGTCGGTGTGCAACTGGAGCGCTGGGACGCCAGCGCGCCGGTCGCCGCCGGCGCCAGCCAGGAGGACGTGATCGCCACCTACCGGCCGCAGATCGATCGGCTGATGGCCGAGCGCGGCTACGTGACCGTCGATGTCATCAGTGTGTCCCGCGATCATCCGCAGAAGGACGAACTGCGCGCTAAATTCCTTGACGAGCATCGTCACGCCGAGGACGAGGTGCGCTTCTTCGTCGCTGGCCGCGGGCTGTTCACCCTGCATATCGAGGACATGGTCTACGCCGTGTTGTGCGAGAAGAACGACCTGATCTCCGTGCCTGCCGGCACCCGCCACTGGTTCGACATGGGCGAGCAGCCGAGCTTTGTCGCCATTCGCCTGTTCAACAATCCGGACGGCTGGACGGCGCAGTTCACCGGCGAACGCATCGCCGATCAGTTCCCGCGCCTGGACGACTGAGCGGCCGATCCAGCGCTCACCCTCACCGAACATACGGCCAGCGAGCAAAAGCAGGAGCTGGCCTCCTGCCCGCGCGCGCCAGCGGCGTGCTCGTTAACCATGAACCAGCAGCTAGTACCAATGCGCTGCTGAGCCGCTCTGGCACGGGAACTGAACCCTGCCGCCGCGCCGGCATCCTAATTTAGGTACCCACCCAAACAGGAGCGTACCCATGGGAGATGCATTCGGCGGAATTTTCGGCCTGCTCATCCTGATACTGGATATCTGGGCAATCATCAGCATCGTTCGCAGCGACAGCACCAGCGGCAAGAAAGTGCTCTGGGTTCTTTTGATCGTCATCCTGCCCGTGCTCGGTCTTATCATCTGGGGAATCATGGGACCGCGCGGCAATCGCCCCGACGACCGTGGGCCCTTGCGGTAAACACCGATGGAAAGCCTCAGCGCTCCGTTGGCCCTGGTGGTGCTGGTGCTGGATGTGCTCGCCATCGCGCATGTCTGGCGCAGCCCCATCGAGGCTGGTCGCAAAATCATCTGGACGCTGGTGATCGTACTGCTGCCGGTGGTCGGCCTGATCATGTGGGCGGTCGCGGCCGGGCCGTTTGGCAAGGCGCGGCTGTGAAGCATGCGTGGCATCGGCCTGGCGCTCGTCGCGCTACTCTTCGTCGTAGGCCCGCTGCAGGCCGATGATGGTGACGCCTGGCAGGCGTTACGCGAAGGGCGGGCACTACTGCTCCTGCGCCACGCGAATGCGCCGGGGCTGGGCGACCCGCCAGGCTTCGTCCTCGATGACTGCAGCACCCAACGCAATCTTGATGAGCATGGCAGGGCGCAAGCCCGACGCTGGGGCGAGCTGCTGCGCGAGAAAGGCCTGACCAGGGTACGTCTGTTGAGCAGTCGCTGGTGCCGTGCACTGGACACGGCGCAGCAGATGGCACTCGCGCCGGTCGAGCCGCTACCGGCGCTGGATTCCTTCTTCGCCTCGCCGACCAGCGAGCGACTGCAGACCGCCGCGCTGCGCGAAGCCCTCACCGAGCTGGAACCCGGCGAGGTAGCGGTGCTGGTCACCCATCAGGTCAATATCACCGCGCTGACCGGCATCTTTCCGCAGTCGGGCGAGGGGCTGATCCTGGCCCGGCCGCTGGCCGTTGCGCCGAAGGTGCTGGCGCGCGTCGCGCCGCCGTAACCGTTTCCTCAGCCGCCCCGGGCGTAGTTATCCCAGATGTGGATGGCTGCGTAGGCCCGCCATGGGCGCCAGGCTTCGGCACGTTCGGCCAGCGCCTTGGCGGTCAGGCCATCCGCTCCCCAAAGCGGCGCCTTGAGCAAACCCAGATCGGCACTGGGAAAGGCGTCCGCCACGCCAAAACCGCGCAGCGCGATGTATTCGGCCGTCCAGGGGCCGATGCCGGGCACCTCGCACAGCCGACGGACCAGCGTATCGGCGCCATCCTCCACATGCAGGTGCAACGCGCCCTCGGCCACCGCGCCGGCCAGGCGGCGCAGCGCCTGAGCGCGCTTGGCCGGCATGCCGATGTTCTCCAGCGGGTCGTCGGCGATCGCCCGCGCGGTGGGAAACAGCACCTCCAACCCGATCGGAGCCTGTGCCAACGGCTCGCCGAGACGCTCCACCAGGCGGCGGGTGATGGTCACCGCCGCCTTCACCGTGACCTGCTGGCCGACCACCGCGCGCACGGCCTGCTCGAACGGGTCGTACGCCGCCGGCAGACGCAGGCCGGGTTGTGCCGAGACCAGCGGGCCGAGTGCCGGGTCGCCGGCGAAATGCGCCGCGATCGCCTGTGGGTCGGCATCCAGGTCGAACATCTTGCGCACCCGCGCCACCAGCGGTTGGCTGGCGTGCCGCAGCGAGTCGCTGAGGGTCAGCTCGAGCGCCGGCCGGTCGTCCGCCGCGCTCACACCGAGCCAGCCGCGGGCATCACCCAGGCGCAGCGTACGGGCATAGCCGCGCAGGTCCAGGCGCTCCACGCCCGGCAGCAGACGCAGGGCGAAGTGGCGGTGGAACTGTTGCCAGTCCCAGGGTTCGAGGTAGAGCAGGTGGATGGTTTCGGTCATTTCCAGACCCTAGCGCCTGGGCGCCGCTTTGTCGCCCCGAAGTGTGCTTTCAAACCCTCGCGGTTCCCCCTGTCATCTTGGCCAACGTAGAATGCGCCTCTTTTCGGTGGGCGATGCGATCGCCCGTCCTCAGCCAGCCTGCAGACGTCGCGGCCTTGCGCGCGATGGCTGCCAAGGGAGACACCCATGAGCGACTTTCAGGAAACTCTCTACGAGGGATACGGGCAGCGGTTCCAGATCGACAAGCTGCTGCATGAAGTGCGCACCGAACGCCAGCATCTGGTGATCTTCGAAAACGCCCGCATGGGATGCGTCATGGCCCTCGACGGCGTGGTCCAGACCACCGAAGCCGACGAGTTCATCTACCACGAAATGCTTGCCCATGTGCCGATCCTGGCCCATGGCCTGGCACGCCGGGTGTTGATCATCGGTGGCGGCGACGGCGGCATCCTGCGTGAGGTGGCGCGCCATCGTGATATCGAGAGCATCACCATGGTCGAGACCGACCGCACCCTGGTGGAGCTGTGCAAGGAATTCCTGCCGAATCACTCGGCCGGCACCTTCGATGATCCGCGATTGAACCTGGTGTTCGATGACGGCATGCACTTCGTGGCGACCACTGAAGAGCGGTTCGATGTCATCATCTGCGATTCCACCGATCCCATCGCCCCGCGCGAGGCGCTGTTCTCCGAGCACTTCTACCAGGCTTGCCGCCGTTGCCTGAACGAGGGCGGCATCCTGGTCGCGCAGAACGGCACGCCATTCATGCAGCTGGGCGAGCTGCAGACCACCGCCAAACGCATGCAGGGGCTGTTCGCCGACTGGCACTTCTACCTGGGCGCGGTGCCGACCTACATCGGCGGTGCGATGAGCTTCGCCTGGGGCGCCTGTAACGCCGAGAGTCGCAAGTTGCCGCTGGAAACCCTGATGCAGCGCTATAGCGGCAGCGGGATTGTGACCCGTTATTACAACCCGCACGTGCACATTGGCGCCTTTGCGCTGCCGCAGTACCTGCTGCACGCGATTGCCAAGCCCAGCAACGACTGAGCGAGCACGGCGGCATCGCCCTGAACGGCCCGCCCGGCAACGGCGCGGGCCGTTTTGCATTGCCGGCCCGGTTGAACTGCTGCAGGTTCGGCGGGTTCTACTGATGGAGCCCGCGACTCTGGCGCGCGGTGGCGTCGAGCCATCCAGCCCGTGCAGTCAGACGCGTGGCCTGCTAGCTTGTCACTGTGGACACCGTCCACCGCGTCTCTTCGACTAGCTGTTGCGACTCCCGTTTGCCCGATGTCTCGACGACGGAGCCGATCTCCCGCTGAGCTCGTGGCAACTTCATCCAGGTATGAGAGGAGGTTGAATCATGAGCACCACCTTCCATGAGGATGTCAGCAGCACCGTTCTGCGCCGGATGAAAGAGGGCGGTTTCGATTTCGCCCGCGTGCATCCCATCGAGTTCTATGCGGTCTTCCCCGAGCGGGACCGCGCCCAGACCGCCGCCGAGAACTTTCGCGGTGAAACCATCAACACCCAAGTCTTTCCGCGTGAGGACGGAAGCTGGAATCTGCAGGTCAGCAAAGTGATGTACGCGACGTTCGACGGCATCGGCGACTTCGAGCAGGATCTTGAGGACCTTGTCGAACCCCTGGGTGGGGTACTCGATGGCTGGGGCGTCACCCAGGAAATCGAAAGCCAGAGTCTGTGACCGTCACTCCCTTTTCAGACCGCTGTTGAGCGCCTGGTCCCACGGCGGGACCGGGCCGAAGCGGGACTTGAGAAACTCCAGTAGCAGTCGGGTCCGCGAGTCGGCCTCGCGCGTCAGGCGCAGGGCATAGATGCCGCTGGCTTCCGGTTGCGGCAACCCGCCTTCGCAGAACAACGGCAACAGCTCGCCGCGCAGCAGGTACTCGCTGATCAGCCAGGTCGGCAGGTGGGCGATGCCGAGCCCGGCCAGCGCTCCCGCCAGCAGCGCTTCAGCATTATTGGCCACCATCCGCAGACGCCCCGGGCGCAACAGCTGCGATCGGCCGTTTCGTTCGAAGCGCCAGGCGTGCGGCGGGGCCAGCGCATCCCAGTCGAGGCCATCATGTTCAGGCAACTGCTCGGGGGTCAGCGGCACGCCGCGACGCTCCAGGTAGGCCGGGCTGGCGCAGACGATCCGCACCATCGGCGCCAGCGGCGTGGCGACCAGCCGCGTGTCGGCCAGCGGACCGATGCGCAACACCAGATCCACCTCCCCCAGATGTTCACCTTGCAGATCGACGAAGCTGTCGATCAGCCGCAGCTGGATATCGACACCTGGATAGGCCTGCAGGAAGTCAGCCAGCGCCGGCGCCAGGTGCCGACGCCCGAATGGCGCAGGGGCGTCGATGCGGATCCGACCTTCCGGTGCGCTGTCCAGCGACGTCGCTTCGGCACGCGCCAGATGCAGTTCCTGCACGATGCGCCGGGCGCGCTCGGCGAAGGCCAGTGCCGCAGGCATCGCCCGCACGGCGTGGGTGCTGCGGCTGAACAGCTGACCGCCGAGGGCCTGCTCCAGTGCATCGATACGCCGTGCCACGGCAGAGGGCGTGAGGCCATGCCGGCGCGCAGCAGCGGAGAAGCTGCCGCATTCCAGCACGTCGAGGAAGAGTTCGAGTTGAGCGGAAAGGGCGTCTGGCAGCATTGTCGACTCGGCTTGTGCGTAAAGTGCAAAGCCATTGTGCGCGGCTGTGCGTATCGATGCCAGCCGTAGCGGCGTAGCATTCGCGTCTCTCTGATAATGGAACGCGCATATGCTGCTGGACATCGGGCTGAACATTCTGCTGGGACTGGCGTTGGGCACGCTTGGCGGACTGTTCGGCATTGGCGGCGGGCTGATCGCGATTCCGGTGCTGGGCGTGCTCTTCGGATTGGACCAGCAACTGGCCCAGGGTACGGCGCTGGTGATGGTAGTGCCCAACGTGCTGCTCGCCATCTGGCGCTACCATCAGCGCAACCGCATCGACTGGCGCCACGCCGCAGCGCTGGCCGGAGCCAGTTTTGTCTTCGCCATTCTCGGCGCGGGCGTGGCAGTCTCGCTGGACGCCGGCCGCATGCGCCTGGCGTTCGTTGGCTTTCTCTTGGCCCTGGCGGCCTACAACCTGCTGCGTGTGTTTCTGCGGCCTGCGCCCGGTAACGGTCAGCTGCGTCATTCCTGGCCATGGCTCAGCGTCCTCGGCGCAGGGGCGGGGGCGGCGGGCGGGCTGTTCGGCGTGGGCGGTGCGGTGATCGCCACACCGATTCTGACCAGCGTATTCGGCACTTCGCAGGTGGTTGCCCAGGGGCTGTCACTGGCGCTGGCAGCGCCGAGCACCGGCGTTACCCTGGTGACCTACGCGCTGCATCACCAGGTCAACTGGCTGCTGGGCTTGCCGCTAGCCGTTGGCGGGCTGCTCAGCATCAGCCTGGGCGTGCGCCTCGCCCATGCGCTGCCGGAGCATCTGCTGCGCCTGCTGTTCAGCGGATTTCTGGTGGCCAGTGCGGTGCTGCTGGCGATGGAAAGCTGAGCGGTTTCAGCTCGTCAGGCCGAGCAGGCCGCCGCCGAGCGCACCGGCGATCACCACCAACCACGGTGGCAGTTTCCAGTAGCTCAGCGCGGCGAAGGCCAGCACGGCCAGGATGAAGTGTTCCGCGGCCTTGATCGCACTGGTCCAGACCGGGTCGTACAGCGCCGCCAGCAGCAACCCGACCACGGCGGCATTGACGCCCGCCAGCGCCGCCTGGCTGCGGCGATTGCCGCGCAGTCGCTCCCAGAACGGCAATGCGCCGAATACCAGCAGGAAGGAGGGCGCGAACACCGCGAGCAGGCAGATGGTTGCGCCGAGCCAGCCGCTTGGGCCGCTGTTCATCGAGGCGCCGAGAAAGGCCGCGAAGGTGAACAGCGGTCCAGGTACGGCCTGGGCGGCGCCATAGCCAGCGAGGAAGGCGTTGTTGTCGACCCAGCCGGACGGCACGACCTCGGCCTGCAGTAGCGGCAACACCACGTGTCCACCACCGAACACCAGCGCACCGGTGCGATAGAACGCATCGACCTGCGCCAGCGCCTGGCTGCCGCTGACGCCGGCCAGCACGGGAAGCAGGATCAGCAGGGCAAAGAACGCAGCCAGGGCAGACAGCGCGGTGCGCATCTTGATGCGTACGGGCAGGTCGGGGTGCACCTCGCCTGACGCCGGGCGGAACGCCAGCAATCCGATCAAGCCCGCCACGACGATGATCGCCACCTGGCTCCAGACGAAAGGCAGCAGCAAGACGGCGCTCGCCGCGGCGAGCATGATGGCCAGCCGCGGGCCATCGCTGCACAGCGTTCGCGCCATGCCCCAAACCGCCTGGGCGACGACCGCCACTGCCACGATTTTCAGACCCTGGATGAACCCGCTGGGCAGGGCGTCGCCCCAGCGGGCAATGCCCAGAGCGAACAGCGTCAGCGCGACGGCCGAGGGCAGCGTGAAGCCGGCCCAGGCCGCCAGCGAACCTCGGTAGCCGCCGCGCAGCAGCCCGATTGCCAGGCCGACCTGGCTGCTGGCCGGGCCCGGAAGGAACTGGCAGAGCGCGACCAGATCGGCGTAGCCGCGCTCGTCCAACCAGCGGCGGCGCTGGACGAATTCGTCACGAAAGTAGCCCAGATGCGCCACCGGGCCGCCAAAGGATGTCAGCCCCAGGCGCAGGAATATCAGGAAGATGCTCCAGGCTCTCAGAGGCTCGCCGGACGATAGGCGTTGGGCGTCGATGGGCATGCGAATTCGTGCTGGTCTGCAAGGGTGAATCGAGCGGAAATCCTAGCCGGCAATTGTGTCACGCCGATGACGCGCGTGCCGATTCACCGTTGTGCGGCCAGTCGTCCGCCACCAGGAACAGCCGCTCCTGCTCCAGCCAGTCGCCGGATGCGTGGGGTTCGAGACGCACCAGCAGTTGCGCCCGCGCGCGTGCCGGATCGCCGGCCAGCCACTCGGCAAGGCGGTCCGAGGTCCACAGGTCCGGTTGCGGCACGCGGGCAGCAGCCAGCCAGGCGGCACGCGGAAGTGGCTGCCAGATGGTGCCGGCCGCCGCGGCCTGATACACCGGCCAGTCGGCCTGGCGCAGCCAGCGGCCGCTCAGGTGGTGCGGGTTGGCACCATGGGGCGGGGCGCAGCCCTCTGGCCAGGGTTGAAACAGGTAGCCGCTGAGCCAGAAGCTGCTTTGTACCTCCCGCCCGGTAAGCTCGGCGAGCACGGCGCGGGCGGCCGGCTGGTTGCACAAGGGCAGCTGGTGTTGGCGCAGGTGGGCGAGCTTCAGGTCCAGGCGATCGTGGTTGCCGGGGCCGAGCCAGTGGTCGTGCTGGCTGCCGTCACCGGGCCCGAAGCCCAGATAGAGCTTTATCGCCAGCTCCAGATGGTGCACGCCCTGGTCATCGCAGAACAGCAGGTCCAGCTCGCCGAGGGTGCTGCCGTTCTGCCGGATCGGCAGGTTGGCCGCGATCAGCTGCAGGTCGGGCGCCTGGCACAGCGCGTACTGCCAGAGCCGTTCGTAGTACAACCCCAGGCGCCGATTGCTGCGCTGCGACAGCCAGGCCTCGAGGACCGAAGGCTCGGCATCCTGGCACAGCAGCCAGTCGGCCAGCAGCCCCGGCTCGCTGTGCCAGCGGCTTGCGCTCAGGGGGTGACGCTGGCGGGGAGGTGTTTCGCTCAGCAGGGGCGGCGACAGCAGCGTCCAGGCGAGATCACGCACCTGCGGATGGCGAAGGACGCTGGACAGCTCGGCAAGACTGATAGGGTTCATGTCAGCAGCATAGCCGTCGGTTTGCCGCCGGTTCGACGTTTCGCCGATAATCCGGTGCCGCTGAACACCCGCGCCTGACCGAGGCTCTAACCACAGTCGGTGCAGGCCGCGTCGATCCGCTGCGGCGGCCTCGCAAGTGCATGTTGGTGTTCAAGCGCTGCGAACGCCTGCAACTTCTGCCAGCCACACCAGGGAACTTCAATGGAGCAATTCCGCAATATCGGCATCATTGGCCGCCTGGGCAGCTCCCAGGTGCTGGATACCATCCGCCGGCTGAAGCGATTTCTCGTCGAACGCCATCTGCATGTGATCCTCGAGGAGAACATCGCCGAGGTGCTCCCCGGGCACGGCATGCAGACTTCGTCGCGGCAGCGACTGGGCGAATCCTGCGACCTGGTGATCGTGGTCGGCGGTGATGGCAGCCTGCTCGGCGCCGCCCGGGCAATGGCCCGGCACCGCGTGCCGGTGCTGGGCATCAACCGCGGCAGCCTTGGCTTTCTCACCGACATCCGCCCGGATGAGTTGGAAGAGAAGGTTGCCGAGGTGCTCAACGGCCAGTACACCCTTGAGAACCGCTTCCTGCTCGAGGCCCAGGCGCGTCGCTTCGACGAGCCGATCGGCGAGGGCGATGCCCTCAACGACGTGGTGCTGCACCCGGGCAAGTCGACGCGCATGATCGAGTTCGAGCTGTACATCGACGGTCAGTTCGTCTGCAGCCAGAAGGCCGACGGCCTGATCGTGGCGACGCCCACCGGTTCCACCGCCTACTCGCTGTCCGCCGGCGGGCCGATCATGCATCCGCGCCTGGATGCCATCGTCATCGTGCCGATGTACCCGCACACGTTGTCGAGCCGGCCCATCGTGGTGGACGGCAACAGCGAGCTGAAGATCGTGGTATCGCCGAACATGCAGATCTACCCGCAGGTGTCCTGCGACGGCCAGAACCACTTCACCTGCGCGCCTGGCGACACCGTGACCGTGCGCAAGAAGCCGCAGAAGCTGCACCTGATCCACCCGCTGGATCACAACTACTACGAAGTCTGCCGGACCAAGCTGGGCTGGGGCAGTCGCCTCGGCGGAGGCGATTGATGCAGCTGGATCCCGAGCGTGGCTACGACCTGATCGGCGATATCCACGGCTGTGGCCATGCGCTGGCGCGGCTGCTGGATCAGCTGGGCTATCGCCTGCAGGGCGGTGTCTGGCGTCATCCGCGCCGGCAGGTGATCTTCCTCGGCGACATCATCGACCGTGGGCCGCACATCCGCGAGGCACTGCACCTAGTGCATGCGATGGTCGACCACGGCCAGGCCCATTGCATCATGGGCAACCACGAGTTCAACGCGCTGGGCTGGTACATGCCGGCCCCGCCGGGCAGCGGTCGCGATTTCGTGCGCGAACACTCGCCACGCTTCGCTCGGCTGCTGCAGGAAACCTTCCAGCAGTTCGAGCACTACCCCGAGGAGTGGAAGGCCTTTCGCGAGTGGTTCTACGACTTGCCGCTGTTTCTCGAAACCGAGCGTTTTCGCGTGGTACACGCCTGCTGGGACAGCCGCGTGATCGCGCGCCTGCGTCCGTTGCTGAACGATGGCCGGATCAACCCGGCGATCCTGCGCGAGGCCGGCCTGCCGGGCACCTTCATCTGCCAGGCGCTGGATCGGCTGCTGCGCGGCACCGACATGCCGCTGCCCGAGGGGATGACCCTGACCAGTGAGGAAGGCTTCGTGCGCACCTTCTTCCGCACCAAGTTCTGGGAAGAGAACCCGCAGACCTACGGCGACGTGGTATTCCAGCCCGATGGCCTGCCGGAGCACGCGGCGCGCCTGCCGCTGTCGCCGCAACAAAAAGATCGGCTGTTCCTTTACGGGCCGGACGAGCCGCTGCTGTTCGTCGGTCATTACTGGCGCCGCGGCCAGCCGGGGCCGCTGCGCGGCAACCTGGCCTGCCTGGACTACAGTGCGGTGAAAAACGGCAAGCTGGTGGCCTATCGGCTGGACCAGGAAACGCGCCTGGACCCGGCGAAGTTCGCCTGGGTCGAGGTCTGCGCGGTGTTCCGTCCATGAGTGTCGCGGTGAGCGAAGCGCTGCGCCTGCCGCTGTCGGAAGACCTCAGCGGCTTCATCGCGCTGCTGCGCCGCCTGCGCGTGCCTTGCCGGGTTTCGGAAGAGGGCGACCAGCAGGTGCTGCGGGTACCGAGCGAGGTGGTCGAGCAGGTGCGCGATCTGTATGCGCGCTACCCCCAGGGCGACGACAGCGTGCTGGTCGAGCAGCCCCGGCGGCGCGGCGGCTTCGTCGCTGCCCTGCGTGCCAGCCCGCTTACCGCGGCGGTGCTGCTGATCACCCTGGCGGTGGCGGGGATCACCCTGCTCGGCGAGAACTTTGCCACGATCCGCTGGCTGAACTTCGTCGACTTTCGCATCGACGGCGAGTACGCCTACTTCGCCACGCTGGAGCAGAGTCTCGCGGCCGGCCAGTGGTGGCGGCTGATCACGCCTATCTTCGTGCACTTCGGCATCCTTCACCTGGCCATGAACAGCATGTGGTACTGGGAGTTGGGCCGGCGCATCGAGGCTCGTCAGCGTGCGCCAATGCTGCTGGCGCTGACGTTGCTGTTCGGGCTGATCTCCAATTTCGCGCAGTATCTGTTCGGCGGGCCGGGCATCTTCGGTGGTTTGTCCGGCGTGCTCTACGGCCTGCTGGGCCATTGCTGGCTGTATCACAAGCTCGCCCCCAACGAGGCCTACCGGCTGCCCCCTGGGGTGGTGGTGCTGATGCTGGTGTGGCTGGTGATCTGTCTGACCGGCGTCATCGAGGTGCTCAGCTTCGGCGCGCTGGCCATCGCCAACGCGGCGCATGTCGGCGGGCTGGTCGCCGGATGCGTGACCGGCGTGATCGGCGGCACCCTGGCGCGGCGGCGCTAGCGGGCTGTCGCGCTTTTCCCTAAAGCGCGACAGCCCGGTAGAATGGCCGCTCGTTTCCCTCGGAGCTGGCCATGTCGACCTTTATCCAAACCGCCGAAAGCATCACCCCCGAAATCTACGCGAGCCTCAAGCAGGCCCTCGAACTGGGCAAATGGGCTGACGGCCGCAAGCTGACCCCCGAGCAGAAGGAAACCTGCATGCAGGCGGTGATCGCCTGGGAGATGAAGAATCTTCCCGAAGAAGAGCGCACCGGCTACATGGGTGGCCAGGAATGCGGCTCCAAGAGCAAGAAGGCCGAGGCCGCCATCGACACCAGCCTGTTCGCACCGGCTTCCGGAACCCGCCACTGATGCTGGAGCTCGGACGCGGCGCGCTGGAGAAGATGTCGGTTCAGCTCGAATCGGGCGTGCCGGTGCAGTATGCCTTTCGCTTCGGTGAAGGACTGGTGCCGGTCAATCCGCTGATCGGCAGGACGCTGCGGCTGGAGTACCTGGGCGCCATCCACTGCACCCATTGCGGGCGCAAGACCAACAAGAGCTTCAGCCAGGGTTACTGCTATCCCTGCTTCAAGAAACTGCCGCAGTGCGATGTCTGCATCATGAGCCCGGAGAAGTGCCACCACGATTTAGGCACCTGTCGCGATCCGCAGTGGGGCCTGGATTTCTGCATGACCGATCATGTGGTCTATCTGGCCAACTCGTCTGGCATCAAGGTGGGCATCACCCGCGCCACCCAGCTGCCGACGCGTTGGCTCGACCAGGGCGCGAGCCAGGCGTTGCCGATCATGCGGGTCGCCACCCGCCAGCAGTCGGGCATGGTCGAAGACCTGCTGCGCAGTCAGGTTGCCGATCGCACCAACTGGCGAGCATTGCTCAAGGGTGACGCCGAGCCCATCGACCTGATCGAGATGCGCGAGCGGATCTTCGATGCCTGCGCCGACGGGGTGCGGGATCTGCAGCAGCGCTATGGTCTGCAGGCGATCCAGCCGGTGGCCGACGCCGAGGTGGTGGAGATCCGCTATCCAGTGGAGGCCTATCCGACGAAGGTCGTGAGCCTGGATCTGGACAAGACCCCGGTGGTCGAGGGCACGCTCCTGGGCATCAAGGGTCAATACCTGATCCTGGATACCGGCGTGATCAATATCCGCAAGTTCACCGCCTATCAGGTGGCCGCCAGCGCCGCCGCGTAGGGTGGATGACGTTTCGCTTGCCCGCGGTCATGGGGCGCCAGGCTCAATGACGAGCGGCCTGGAACAAGGGGTGGAGCAGGCTTCGCCGTTCTCCACCCTACAAGTCCGCCGCGACAGACGCTAAGCTCGAACTCATTCGCACGCCGGCCCCCGGGCTGGCAGTCCATCGCCATATCCCGCTTGAAGCTTGCCGCTTGAAGCTCAGTCGACGAGGTTTCCATGCGCACCGAACAACCGAAAGTCATTCATCTGAAGGATTACCAGGCCCCCGAGTACCTGATTGATGAAACCCACCTGACCTTCGAGCTGTACGAGGATCGCACGCTGGTGCACGCCCAGTTAGTGATGCGCCGCAACCCCGAGCGCCCGGCAGGCAAGCTGCCGCCGCTGGAGCTGCATGGCCAGCAGCTCGAGCTGCTGGCCATTGCGCTGAATGACCGCGCCCTGAGCCTGGGCGACTACCAGATCAGCGAAGATTGCCTGACCCTGCAGCCGGATAGCGACAGCTTCGTCATCGACAGCTCGGTGGTGATCCACCCGGAAACCAACACCGCGCTGGAAGGGCTGTACAAGTCCGGCAGCATGTTCTGCACCCAGTGCGAGGCCGAGGGCTTTCGCAAGATCACCTACTACCTCGACCGCCCGGACGTGATGAGCAAGTTCACCACCACCGTCAGTGCCGAGCAGAAGGCCTACCCGGTGCTGCTCTCCAACGGCAACCCGATCGCCAGCGGCAGCGAAGAAAACGGCCGCCACTGGGCGACCTGGGAAGACCCGTTCAAGAAGCCGGCCTATCTGTTCGCCCTGGTGGCCGGTGACCTCTGGTGCGTCGAAGACAGCTTCACCACCATGAGCGGGCGCAACGTGGCGCTGCGCATCTACGTCGAGCCGGAAAATATCGACAAGTGCCAGCACGCCATGGACAGCCTGAAGAAGTCGATGAAGTGGGACGAAGAGGCCTATGGTCGCGAGTACGACCTGGACATCTTCATGATCGTCGCGGTCAACGATTTCAACATGGGCGCCATGGAGAACAAGGGCCTCAATATCTTCAACTCCAGCGCCGTGCTGGCCCGCGCCGAAACCGCGACCGATGCCGCACACCAGCGCGTCGAGGCCATCGTCGCCCACGAATACTTCCACAACTGGTCGGGCAATCGCGTGACCTGTCGCGACTGGTTCCAGCTGTCGCTCAAGGAAGGCTTCACCGTCTTCCGCGATTCGCAGTTCAGCGCCGACATGAATTCGCCGACGGTCAAGCGCATCGAGGATGTCGCCTACCTGCGCACTCATCAGTTCGCCGAGGATGCCGGCCCCATGGCGCACTCGGTGCGCCCGGAATCCTTTATCGAGATTTCCAACTTCTACACCCTGACCGTCTACGAGAAGGGTGCCGAAGTGGTGCGCATGATCCAGACGCTGCTCGGCAAGGAAGGCTTCCGCAAGGGCAGCGACCTGTACTTCGAGCGACACGATGGCCAGGCCGTGACCGTCGATGATTTCGTCAAGGCGATGGAAGATGCCAACGGCGCCGATCTGTCGCAGTTCAAGCGCTGGTACAGCCAGGCCGGCACCCCGCGCCTGTCGGTCAGCGAGCAGTACGACGAGGCGGCGCAGACCTATCGCCTGACATTCCGCCAGAGCTGCCCGCCGACGCCGGGCCAGCCGACCAAGGAGCCATTCGTGATTCCCGTGGAGCTGGGCCTGCTGGCTGCCGATGGCAGCGATTTGCCGCTGCGCCTGCAAGGTGAGGCGCAGGCCCAGGGCACCAGCCGGGTACTGGCGGTCACCGAGGCCGAGCAGAGCTTCACCTTCGTCGACGTACCCGAGCGTCCGCAGCCGTCTCTGCTGCGCGGCTTCTCCGCACCGGTGAAGCTGGACTATCCGTACAGCCGCGATCAGCTGATGTTCTTCATGCAGCACGATTCCGACGGCTTCAATCGCTGGGAAGCGGGTCAGCAGCTGTCGGTGCAGGTGTTGCAGGAGCTGATCGGCCAGCAACAGCGCGGTGAAGCACTGGCGCTGGACGAGCGTCTGATCGAGGCAATGCGCAGTCTGCTGCAGAACGAGACGCTGGATGCAGCGATGGTTGCCGAGATGCTCTCGCTGCCAGGCGAAGCCTACCTCACCGAGATCAGCGAAGTGGCCGACGTGGATGCCATTCATGCCGCCCGAGAGTTTGCCCGCAAGCGTATCGCCGATGCGTTGTTCGAGCCGCTGTGGCACCGCTATCAGGCCAATCGCGAGACCTCCCGCAACACGGCCTATGTTGCCTCCGCGGAGCACTTCGCGCGCCGCGCCCTGCAGAACATCGCGCTGTCCTACCTGATGCTGAGCGAGAAGACCGAGGTGCTCGAAGCCTGCCTGGAGCAGTTCGAGCATGCCGACAACATGACCGAGCGTCTGACGGCCCTGGCGGTGCTGGTCAACTCGCCGTTCGAGGCCGAGCGCGACAAGGCGCTGCAGGCCTTCGCCGAGCACTTCAAGGACAACCCGCTGGTGATGGACCAGTGGTTCAGCGTGCAAGCGGGCAGCCCGCTGCCCGGCGGGCTGGAGCGCGTGCAGCAGCTGATGCAGCATCCGGCGTTCACCCTGAAGAACCCGAACAAGGTGCGCGCGCTGATCGGTGCCTTTGCCAATCAGAACCTGATCAACTTCCACCGCGCCGATGGCGCCGGTTACCGCTTCCTGGCCGATCAGGTGATCACCCTCAACGCCCTGAACCCGCAGATCGCTTCGCGTCTGCTGGCGCCGCTGACCCGCTGGCGCAAGTACGACGGCGCCCGTCAGGCGCTAATGAAGGGTGAGCTGGAGCGCATCCTGGCCTCCGGCGAACTGTCCAGCGATGTCTATGAAGTGGTGAGCAAGAGCCTCGCCTGAGTCCGAAGGCCGATCGTGCCCGCGATCGGCCGTCTTTGCCGGTAGGGTGGGGCTTCAGCCCCACCCGCACCCCATAGCCCGCTCAAGACTCGGCAGCGCAATCGACGTATCGCATCCCCGCTGTCGTGACCATCCCCTGGCGCGCCGCGTCCGATCGTCACTTCGACGGCGACCCAGTCAGTTGCCATACTGGCCACTGGCCCAATCAGCCTCAGTGATCACGCGTCAATCATTGCGCGAGAGTTAACAATTCATAACGTCCGGCCAATTGTGCCTGTCCGCGGAAGCTGGCTAGGATGGCTGCGCCTGTAGTGCAGGCCTTACCTAATAAGAATAAAGGGGGTATGTATGAGTGAGCCCGTTCAGCGGCGCACACTATTCGGCCGCGCCGTGGTTCCATGCCAGGCGAGGGCGTCGCGTTTTCACTCATCGGTTGCCGGCATGCTCTCGCTATGCGGCGCCGTTTCGCTCCTGTTGCTGTCGGCAACGGCGCCGGTCCAGGCTGCTACCGATGGCCAGACCCGCTACTCCATCGAGTCGGCGAAAGCCGCATCCAACCTTCTGCTCGATATCACCGAAGCCGGTGATCGCCTGGTCGTGGCCGGTGATCGTGGCCATATCCTCTATTCCGACGATGGCGGCAACAGCTGGACCCAGGCCAAGGTGCCGACCCGTCAGCTGCTGACGGCCATCGATTTCGTCGACGACAAGCATGGCTGGGCGGTCGGCCATGATGCCCTGGTCCTGTCGACCAGCGACGGCGGACAAAGCTGGCAAGTGCAGTACGAAGATCGCGAGCGTGAAGCACCCCTGCTCGACGTGTGGTTCGAAGACACCCAGCACGGCATTGCGGTCGGTGCCTATGGTGCGCTGATCGAAACCATCGACGGCGGCCAGAGCTGGGACGACATCAGCGACCGGCTCGAGAACGAAGACGGCTTCCACCTGAATGCCATTGCCCATATCGAAGGCTCCGGCCTGTTCGTGGTTGGCGAAATGGGCGGCATGTTCCGCTCCGCCGACATGGGCGAAACCTGGGAGAAGGTCGAGTCGCCTTATCAGGGCTCGTTCTTCGGCGTGGTCGGCGGCTCGGAGCCCGGTGTGGTGATCGCCTTCGGCCTGCGTGGCCACCTGTTCCGCTCCGCCGATTTCGGCGACAGCTGGGAGGGCATTGAACTGCGCAACGGCAGCGGCCACGCGCTAGAGTCCGGGCTCGCCGATGGCAGCCTGTTGCGCGATGGCCGTATCGCGGTGGTCGGCCATGGCGGAGCCGTGCTCACCAGCGACGATCAGGGTCGCAGCTTCAAGCTCGTCAACCGTCCCGATCGCCGTTCGCTGTCGGGCGTCACCTCCGATTCCCAAGGCAACCTGATCCTGGTAGGGCAGGGCGGTGTTCGCATCGCCTCGCCATCGGGCGCGGATCTGGCCCCAAAACAATAAAGCCGGGAGAGTCTGCATGACCAAGCACCAACAGAAGCCGGCGTCGTTCCTCGAGCGCCTGATCTTCAACAACCGGCCGGCAGTGGTCGTCCTCTGCCTGCTGATCAGCGCGTTCCTGTTCTACCAGGCGGCCCAGGTTCGGCCGCAGACCAGCTTCGAAAAGATGATTCCGCTGGGGCATCCGTATATCCAGAAGATGCTCGAGCACCAGAACGACCTGGCCAACCTCGGCAACACCGTACGGATTTCCGTGGAAGCGGTGGAGGGCGACATCTTCTCCAAGGAATACATGGAGACGTTGCGGCAGATCCACGATGAGGTGTTCTACATCCACGGCGTCGACCGTTCCAACATGAAGTCGCTGTGGAGCCCCAGCGTGCGCTGGACCGAGGTCACCGAGGAAGGCTTCGCCGGTGGCGAGGTGATCCCGCAGACCTACGACGGCTCGCCCGAGAGCCTCGAGGACCTGCGCGACAACATCCTCAAGTCCGGGCAGATCGGCCGCCTGGTGGCGAACAACTTCAAGTCCAGCATCATCGACGTGCCGCTGCTCGAGTCCTATCCGGATCCGGAAGACCAGGGGCGGCAGATCAAGCTGGATTACCAGAAGTTCTCCCACGAGCTGGAAGAGAAAATCCGCGAGAAGTACCAGGCGCAGAACCCGAACGTGAAGGTGCACATCATCGGCTTCGCCAAGAAGGTCGGTGACCTGATCGACGGGCTGGTGGGCGTGGCGCTGTTCTTCATCGTCGCCATCGGTATCACCTTCGTCCTGCTGCTGTGGTTCACCCGTTGCTTGAAGAGCACCATCGCGGTGTTGATCACCACGCTGATCGCGGTGGTCTGGCAGCTCGGCCTGCTGCACACCCTCGGCTTCGGGCTTGACCCGTATTCGATGCTGGTGCCGTTCCTGGTGTTCGCCATCGGCATTTCCCACGGCGTGCAGAAGATCAACGGCATCGCCATGGCCTCCGGTTTCACCGAAGACCCGGTGACGGCAGCGCGCATGGCGTTCCGCCAGCTGTTCATCCCAGGCATGGTGGCGTTGCTGTCGGATGCGGTGGGCTTCGTTACCTTGCTGCTGATCGACATCGGCGTGATCCGCGAGCTGGCCATCGGTGCGTCGCTGGGCGTGGCGGTGATCATCCTGACCAACTTGATCCTGCTGCCGGTGGCGATTTCCTACATGGGCATCAGCCAGAAGGCGATCAAGCAGGCCCGTGAAGAGGCCTCGCGCGACCATCCGTTCTGGCGTGCGCTGTCGAACTTCGCCAGCCCGACCGTGGCACCGATTTCCATCACCATCGCCGTGGTGGCGCTGGCTGGCGGGCTCTGGTACGGCCAGAACCTGAAGATCGGCGATCTCGACCAGGGCGCGCCGGAGCTGCACCCGGATTCGCGCTACAACCTGGACAACGATTTCGTCATCCGCAACTACTCGACCAGTTCCGACGTGCTGGTGGTGATGGTCAAGACCGCACCGGAAGGCTGTTCGCACTACGACACGCTCGCCGCCATGGACGAGCTGATGTGGAAGATGCAGAACACCGAGGGTGTGCAGTCGGCAGTGTCGATGGTGTCGGTGGCGCGCCAGGGCATCAAGGGCATGAACGAGGGCAGCCTGAAATGGGAAACGCTGTCGCGTAACCAGCACGTGCTGAACAACTCCATCGCCCGCGCCGAAGGCATGTACAACAGCGACTGCTCGCTGGCGCCGGTACTGGTATTCCTCAACGACCACAAGGCCGAGACGCTGGAGCACGTGGTCGCCGCGGCCAAGGATTTCGCCGAGGAGAACAACCGCGAGGGCCTTGAGTTCGTACTGGCAGCCGGCAACGCAGGGATCGAGGCGGCGACCAACGAGGTGATCGCGGCATCGGAAACCACCATGCTGATCGCCGTCTACATGGCCGTGAGCATCATGTGTCTGCTGACCTTCCGCTCGCTGGCCGCGACGCTCTGCGTGATCCTGCCGCTGGTGCTGACCTCGATCCTCGGCAACGCGCTGATGGCGTTCATGGGCATCGGCGTGAAAGTCGCCACGCTGCCAGTGATCGCGCTGGGCGTGGGAATCGGTGTGGACTACGGCATCTACATCTACAGCCGCCTGGAATCCTTCCTGCGTCAGGGCATGACCTTGCAGGAAGCCTACTACCAGACCCTCAAATCCACCGGCAAGGCGGTGATCTTCACCGGCGTCTGCCTGGCGATCGGTGTGGTGACCTGGGTGTTCTCGGCGATCAAGTTCCAGGCCGACATGGGTCTGATGCTGACCTTCATGTTCCTCTGGAACATGGTTGGTGCGATCTGGCTGCTGCCGGCCCTGGCGCGCTTCCTGATCAAACCGGAGAAGCTGCGTCAGCAGGGGGGAGCCGGGATGTAGCGAAGAACCGCGGCCCTTGGGCCGCGGTTTTTTTTTGAGTGGAAGTAAAGGGAAGGGGCCAACGCTCCGGGCCCCGGAGGATCAGGCCGTCTGGCTCAGCATTTGCGCAATGGCCTGCGCGGCCACGTCACCGATCACCAGGATGGCCGGGCTCTTCAGCTCGAAGGCGTGGGCGTCGCGACACATGCCGGCGAGACTGGAGCGGCACTCGCGCTGCTGGGGCAGCGAGGCGTTCTCGATCATGGCCACCGGCGTGCTGGCGTTCATCCCGCCTTCCAGCAGCCCGGCCTGCACCTGCTCCAGCTTGCTTACACCCATGTACACCACCAGCGTGGTGCCGCTTTTGGCCAGCGCCTGCCATTCGAGGCTGCTGTCATCCTGGGTGTGCGCGGTGACCAATGTTACGCCACGCGCTACGCCGCGCTGGGTCAGCGAGATGCCGCATTGCGTGGCGCCGGCCAGGCCGGCGGTGATGCCGTTGACCAGCTCGACCTCGATGCCGCGCGCCGCCAGCCATTCGGCCTCCTCGCCGCCACGGCCGAAGATGCACGGATCGCCACCCTTGAGGCGCACCACACACTTGCCCTGACGGGCGTAGCGCAG
Organism: Stutzerimonas sp. Brlt_14; assembly: GCF_051948915.1. Lineage (NCBI taxonomy): Bacteria > Pseudomonadati > Pseudomonadota > Gammaproteobacteria > Pseudomonadales > Pseudomonadaceae > Stutzerimonas > Stutzerimonas sp. Brlt_14. The sequence goes on along the minus strand of NZ_JAYJLM010000001.1, from coordinate 77,924 downwards.
CATCAGCCGGTGGATGAAGGCCTGCGGCGTCGAGCGGCAGCCGCCGCGCTTGCCCACCGGGATGATGCGAGCGTTCGGGCAGTGTTCGAGCACGGCGGGGTTGACCAAGTCATCGATCATCACCACCTGTGCCTCGCCCAGTGCGCGTACGGCCTTGAGGGTCAGCAGCTCCGGGTCGCCAGGGCCGGCGCCTACCAGCCAGACTTTTGCGCTCATGGGGTAATCCTCGTCTTGGTTGGTATCAGAGAAGTGCGCGTTCCGGCTGGTGGGCCAGCAGGCGCTTGAGTTCGGGCACGCAGGAGCCGCAGCTGGTGCCACAGCCGAGTTCCTGCTTGAGGCCGGCCAGATCGAGACCGCGCTCGATGCCAGCGCAGATCGCGCTCTGGCTGACGTTCAGGCAGTTGCACAGCGTGCGGCCGGTTCCGACCTTGGCATTGCCCGGTGGCGCACTGAGCGGCGCCAGCAGCCAGCGGCGCAGTTCGGCGTCCGCACTGCCGCTTTCCCAGAGCCCGCGCAGCCACTGCCGGGCGGCGGTTTCGCCGGCCAGGCGCAGGGCGACGATGCGGCCGTCCTCGATGCGTACGCGCTTGCCGACAGCACGGCGGGGATCGTCATAGGCCAGCACCGGACCTTCATCGAGGCCGAGCAGGTGGTCGATGGCATCCAGCTCGACTGCCGTTGGCGCCGCATCCCGGGCGCCGCGGATCAGCAGCGCCGAACGCTCGCGACCGCCGAGGCTGAAGCTGGCGTAGTCGAACGTTTCGAACAATGGCCGCAGCGCCTCGAAACGTCGCTGCACGTCGCCCTCGACCAGCGCAAAGAACTGCCACGGCAGTTCGACTCGTTCCACTTCGATGCCGGCATGCTTGAGTTCCGGTTGCTTCGACAGCGGATCGACGCTGGCCAGGGTCAGGACATTACTGCCCAGCCCCTTGAGGAAGCGATCGCCCCAGTGCATCGGCAGGAACGCCTGGCCGGCGCGCAGGCTGTCATCCTTCTGCACCGGCAGGATCAGGCTGCCGCGCCGACTCTTCATCTTCACCAGCTGGCCGTCCAGCAGACGCCGGCGACGCATGTCCTCGGCGTTCATGCAGAGCAGAGCCTCTTCGACATGGCCGAACAGCCGCGCCGCGGTGCCGGTGCGGCTCATGCCGTGCCACTGGTCGCGCAGCCGACCGGTGTTGAGCGTCAGCGGATAGCGTGCCTCGCGCTTTTCCTTCGGCGCCTGGTAGTGCTCGGCAACGAAGCGCGCACGACCAGTGGCAGTGGGGAACACACCGTCGCCATACAGCCGCGCGGTGCCCAGTTCGCTGCCTGGCGGAAACGGCCATTGCTGCGGACCGAGGGTGTCGATCAGTGCGTAGCTCAGGCCGCTGTAGTCCAGATCGCGGGCGGCGGTGAGCGGCTTGTACTCCTCGAACAGCGCTTCGGCACTCTCGAACGCGAACAGGCTCGGCGCGCCGGGACGCAGGTGACGTTCCAGCCGTCGGGCAAAATCGCAAGTGATCGCCCAGTCCGCGCGGGCTTCGCCGGGCGCCGGCACGGCGCGACGTACATGGCTGATGCGGCGCTCGGAGTTGGTCACCGTGCCTTCTTTCTCGCCCCAGCTCGCGGCCGGCAGCAGAAGGTCGGCGTGGCGGCAGGTCTCGGTGGTGAAGAAGGCTTCCTGCACCACGACGAAGGGGCAGGTGGCCAGGGCCTCATGGACTTTCTGCTGGTCCGGCAGCGACTGCGCCGGGTTGGTACAGGCGATCCACAGCGCCTTGATCTTGCCTGCACGCACCGCCTCGAACAGCCCAATGGCGGGCAATCCAGGCTGTTCGGGCAGCTGCTCGACACCCCAGTAGGCCGCCACTTCTGCACGGTGTTCGGCATTGGCCGCGTCGCGGTGGCCGGGCAACAGGTTGGACAGGCTGCCGGTTTCGCGGCCGCCCATGGCATTCGGTTGGCCGGTGAGCGAGAAGGGCCCGGCGCCCGGCTTGCCGATCTGTCCGGTGGCCAGGTGCAGGTTGATCAGCGCGCTGTTCTTCGCGCTGCCGGCGGTAGACTGATTCAGACCCATGCACCACAGGGAGAGAAAGGCTGGCGCGCTTCCGATCAGCCGTGCGCAGGTTTGCAGATCATCTACCGAGATGCCGCAGAGGTCCGCGACCATCGCCGGGGTGTAGTCGCGCACCAGGCTTTTCAGCGCATCGAAGCCCTCGGTATGCGCATCGATGAAGCGGCGGTCGATCCAGCCTTCCCACATGAGGATATGCAGCAGGCCGTGGAACAGCGCGACATCGGTGCCGGGCAGGATCGGCAGGTGCAGATCGGCCAGCTCGCTGGTGTCGGTGCGCCGCGGGTCGACGACGATGATGGTCATCTCCGGTCGCTTCGCCTTGGCTTCTTCCAGACGGCGGAACAGCACCGGATGCGCGTAGGCCATGTTGCTGCCGGCGATCAGCAGGCAGTCGGCCTGCTCGATATCTTCGTAGGAGCAGGGCGGGGCGTCGGCGCCCAGGCTGCGCTTGTAGCCGACCACCGCCGAGGACATGCACAGCCGCGAGTTGGAATCCAGGTTGTTGGTACCGACCAGGGCGCGGGCCAGTTTGTTGAAGGCGTAGTAGTCCTCGGTCAGCAGCTGGCCAGAGACATAGAAGGCGACGCTGTCCGGCCCGTGTTCGCGGATGGTCTCGGCGAATACGCTGGCCGCATGCTCCAGCGCGCTGGCCCAGTCGGTGCGACCGCGGGCCAGGCCCTTGCCCAGACGCAGCTCAGGGTAGAGCGCGCGGGCCCCCAGGTCGCCGGTCAGGTGCAGGGTCGAGCCCTTGCTGCACAGCTTGCCGAGGTTGGCCGGATGGCTGGGGTCGCCGGCCACATCGAGGATGCGCTCGCCGTCGTGCTCGATCAGCACGCCACAGCCGACTCCGCAGTAGCAGCAGGTCGAGGCGGTTGTCATACGCATGGCGTCGTCTCCTGGAAAAAGGTGCTGGTCAATTGCGCGTGTTCAGGCCGCGCATTCCTTGCGTGGGTTCAGCGAAAGCTGTACACGCCCGTTCTCGACGCGCGCCGCGTGACGATGGGCGCAGCCGACGTCCGGGGCCAAGGCCTCGCCGCTGGCCAGATCGATCTGCCAGTTGTGCAGCGGGCAGGCGACCTGCTTGCCGTAGACGATCCCCTGCGACAGCGGCCCGCCCTTGTGCGGGCAGCGATCGTCGAGGGCGAAGACCTGATCGTCCGCGGTGCGGAATATCGCAATGTCACCCTTGGGGCCAGCGACGATGCGCGAGCCGAGCGGGTTGATCTCATCCAGTGCGCAGATATCGAGCCAGTTCATGCGGTGTCCCTCCAGGTCGGTGCTCAGGCGTTTTCCAGCTGCTTGACGGCGATGCGGTCGAATTCCTTCTTCAGCTGCGGCTTGGAAAGCTGCTCCTGCCACGGGTCCTGCTCGAAGGAAAGCGAGAACAGCAGCCGCTGGTGCAGCGCCTTGCGCCGCTCGGCATCGTTCAGCACGGCCTGTTTGATGTGATCCATGCCGACGCGCTGCAGGTAGTGCACGGTGCGTTCGAGGTAGAAGGCTTCCTCGCGGTAGAGCTGGAGGAACGCCAGGCTGTATTCCATGACCTCCTCGGCGCTCTTCACCTTGACGAAGAACTCGCCGGCCTCGGTCTTGATGCCGCCGTTGCCGCCGATGTACAGCTCCCAGCCGGAGTCCGCACCGATGATACCCACGTCCTTGATGCCGGATTCGGCGCAATTGCGCGGGCAGCCGGAGACGGCCAGCTTGACCTTGTGCGGCGACCACATGTTGAACAGCGCGTGTTCCAGGTCGATGCCCATCTGCGTCGAGTTCTGCGTGCCGAAGCGGCAGAACTCGCTGCCGACGCAGGTCTTCACGGTGCGGATGGATTTGCCGTACGCATGACCGGAGGGCATGTCCAGGTCTTTCCAGACGCCCGGCAGGTCTTCCTTGCGGATACCCAGCAGGTCGATGCGCTGGCCGCCGGTGACCTTGACCATCGGCACCTGGTACTTGTCCGCCACGTCGGCGATGCGTCGCAGCTCGGCGGCATTGGTGACGCCACCCCACATCCGCGGCACCACGGAGTAGGTGCCGTCCTTCTGGATGTTGGCGTGGGCTCGCTCGTTGATGAAACGTGACTGCGGATCGTCCTTGGCCTCGCCCGGCCAGGTGGAGATCAGGTAGTAGTTCAGCGCCGGACGGCAGGTGGCGCAGCCGTTCGGCGTGCGCCATTCCATGAAGGCCATGGCCGCCGGGATGCTGATCAGGTGGTGCTCGCGAATGGCCTTGCGCACCTGGCCATGGTTGAGGTCGCTGCAGCCGCAGATGGCCTTCTCGCTCTTCGGCTTGACGTCGGCCGCGCCGCCCACGGTGTTGATCAGAATCTGTTCGACCAGCCCGGTGCAGGAACCACAGGAACTGGCGGCCTTGGTGTGCTTTTTCACCTCGTCCACCGAGAACAGCCCGTGCTCCTGGATCGCCTTGACGATGGTGCCCTTGCACACCCCGTTGCAGCCGCAGACTTCCATGTCGTCCGGCATGGACATGGCCTTGCTCTGGCCCTGATGGCCGGCATCGCCGATGGCGCCCTCGCCTAAGCCGGCCGCGCCAAACATCAGATGGTCGCGGATCTGCGCGACGTTCTGGCCCTCGCGCACCTGGCGGAAGTACCAGCCGCCGTCGGCGGTGTCGCCGTAGAGGCAGGCACCGACCAGCACGTCATCCTTGATCACCAGTTTCTTGTATACGCCGCCGATGGGGTCGGAGAGGGTGATGGTCTCTGTGCCTTCGCCGCCGATGAAATCGCCGGCCGAGAACAGATCGATGCCGGTAACCTTGAGCTTCGTCGAAGTCACCGAGCCGAGATAGCGGGAAAAGCCGAGCATGGCGAGGTGGTTGGCGCAGACCTTGGCCTGTTCGAACAGCGGAGCGACCAGGCCATAGGCGGTGCCGCGATGATTGGCACATTCGCCGACGGCGTAGATGCGCGGATCGTAGGTCTGCAGGGTGTCGTTGACCAGGATGCCGCGGTTGCAAGGCAGGCCTGCCTGCTCGGCCAGCTCGCTGTTGGGGCGGATGCCGGCGGCCATCACCACCAGGTCAGCGGGAATCACCTCGCCATCGGCGAAGCGTACGGCTTTGACGCGGCCTTCGTCGTTGCCGATCAGCTCGGCTGTCTGCTTTGGCAGCAGGAACTTCAGGCCGCGGCTCTCCAGGGCGCTCTGCAGCAGGGTGCCAGCGGTCTTGTCCAGCTGGCGCTCCATCAGCCAGTCACCGATATGCACCACGGTCACATCCATCCCGCGCAGCTTGAGGCCATTGGCGGCCTCCAGGCCGAGCAGGCCGCCGCCGATGACCACCGCGTGCTTGTGGGTCTTGGCGGTTTCCATCATCACCTGGGTATCGGCGATGTCGCGGTAACCGATCACTCCCTGAAGGTCGTTACCGGGAATGGGCAGGATGAACGGATTGGAGCCGGTGGCGATAAGGAGGCGGTCATATTCGGCCTCGCTGCCGTCGTCGGCGATGACCCGGCGACGGGCGCGATCGATCTTCACCACCTTGCGCTTGAGCATCAGGCGAATGCCGTTCTCGGCATACCAGTCCAGGTCGTTGAGCACGATCTCTTCGAACTGCTGCTCGCCGGCCAGCACGGGGGAGAGCAGGATGCGGTTGTAGTTGGGATGCGGCTCGGCGCCGAACACCGTGATGTCGTAGAGCTCGTTGGTCAGCTTGAGCAGCTCTTCGAGGGTTCGCACGCCGGCCATGCCGTTGCCGATCATCACCAGTTTGAGTTTCTTCATGCCCGTTCTCCGTGCCATCCGGTTCGCCGTCTGGCCTGCTCGAATTCTTTTCAGCAACAAAAAGGCGTCCCACCGGTTCTCCGGTGAGGACGCCTTTGTCCGTGTCCCGCTCAGTCGGGAAACCTGCCGCTCCACGTTGAGGGTCAGGTCGTATGTCATCTTCGACGTTTGCTTTGCAGAGCCTGTGCCAATTCTGAAATACGCCGCTTTTCAACGCTTTGCGCGAACTGATGGCTCCCCTCGGCGGGCGAATGCTGCACCGATATGCGGCAGCTTGCGCTGTCATGGTGCGGGAAGCCCTGGCTCGTTCCGAGGACGGAGCGTTGACAGGGGGTGGCCGGCTTTTCTAAAGTCTTGCCCATGCGCCGATTTAGTCAGCTACTTGCGGGGCGCCTGGAGCCGAAGGCTTCGAAATACCGCTAAAGCGCTGGTTCCGGTGTCGCCTCCCACCGCTGCCCAGCGGAATTCTCGAGGCGGAAGTCGAATCAATGAATGCAAAGCACGCTCAGCTGCGCCTGGCCCCTATCACCAGCGGCCTCACTCCCAGCAATCCCAAGATCCTCCTGGGTGGTTCTCACCAGCCCTCCTTGTTGCGCTACCTGGAAGGCTGGCCGCGACGCCATCGCAAATCCCGCGCCCTGCTTATCCAGTTCGCTACGGCCGACGAGTCGCTGGCGCGTTTCGCCACCGACAGCTTCGACCTGGCCGTGATCCAGGCGCCGACAGCAGAGCGCCTGGAAGAATGCGTGCGTGAGCTGACCCGCGTCGCGCGTCAGGGCCTGATCACCCGGCGCTGAATCAGGCGCTCTTCATCAGCAGTACGACCAGCAACAGGTTGAGCAGCAGCGACAGCAGTGCCATGCCGCGCCAGACCTTCAGCGGCTCGCGTTCGAGTAGCGGGCGTGGTCGAAGACTGGCGCTGCGCTGTTCGCCCTGTTCCAGTTCCAGCAACCACTGCTCGGCGGTTTCGAAGCGCTGGCGTGGATCGACCGCCACCGCGCGGCTCAGGCTTTCCTCCAGCCAGCTCGGCAGGTCGGGGCGATAGCGGCTGGCTGCCGTCGGCTGGCCGAATCGTGGACGCTGAAACGCCTCGATCTCGCCGTAGGGGTAGTGCCCGGTCAGCAGGTAATAGAGCGTCACGCCAGTCGCATAGAGGTCTTGCGCGGGGCTTGGCTCGGCACCGGCGAAGGCCTCCGGGGCTATGAAGCTGGGCGTGCCCGGCAGGTGGTTGGGCAGGTCGCGGGATAATCCGGGACAGAACGCCAGGCCGAAATCGAGCAGACGCAGTTCCCCGTCTTCGCCCAGCAGCAGGTTTTCCGGCTTGATGTCGCGGTGCAGGATGTTGCGCCGATGCAGCATGCCCACCGCGCGGATCAACCGTGGGGCGATCTGCAATAGATCGGTAAGTGGCAGCGGACCTTCTTCTGCGAAGCGTCGCGCCAGGGTGCAGCCGGGGTACTCGCGCTGCACGTAATAGAGATGCTGGCGCTGTGGCAGGGGATGCAGCTCGGCGAAGTGCCGCCCGGCGACGCGGCGCATGAACCACTCTTCCTGCAGCAGGGCGGGGCCGGCGTCCAACTCGTCCTGCCGGCTGGGCGGCAGCGTCTTCAACAGCCACGGTTGGCCCTGACCATCCAGTACGCGGTAGATCAGCGACTGCCGCGACTCATGCAGCAGCGCGGTTACCTGCCAGCCCTCGAAGGTCTGCCCGGCGCGCAGCTTCGGTGGCAGCGGCCAGTGATCGAGCTGCGCCAGGGTATCGGCGAGCACCGCCTCGGGCAGCGCGTCCACCCGTAGCAGCAGGGCGCTGGCGTTGTCCTGGCTGCCGCTCTGGTGCGCGAGGCTGACCAGCGCCCGGGCGGCGGCACCGAGGTCGGGTTGATCGTGCAGGATATGCGCGATGTCGCGCTCGGGGACGCACGACCAGACCCCGTCGCTCAGCAGCAGGTAGCTTTCGCCTTCCTGCAGCTCGCCGTCGAGGTAGTCCATCACCAGGTGTTGATCCAGCCCCAGGGCACGCTTGAGGACATGCTGCATGCCCGACTGTTCCCAGACGTGGTCTTCGCTGAGTCGCTCCAGTTCGGCGCCGTTCCAGCGATAGGCGCGGCAGTCGCCGACATGCGCCAGGGTGAAGCGTCGGCCGCGCAGTACCAGCGCTGTGAGCGTGGTCAGCAGCGGCTGGTTGCCGCCGTTGGCCTGCAGCCAGCGGTTGTGCGCCACCAGCACGCGATCCAGCGATTGCGCAACGGCCCAGGTTTCCGGTGTCGCGTAGTAGTCGAAGGCCAGCGCCTGCAGTGTCGCGCGGGCCGCGAGCCCGCCATCGGCGCACTGGTTGACGCCATCGGCCAGGGCGAACAGATAGCCCTTGCCGGTGGCCAACCCAGGCGCCGGCGTGACGATGCGCAGCGCATCCTGGTTTTCCGGCCGCGGGCCGGCGGCGCTGGCCTCGCCGTAACTCAATCGCAGGGGCATGATCGTTCTCGAAAGGCTCGGTACGGCGGCGCAGCAATAATCGCGCCCTGCGGCATCGGCATCAGACCCGCGCGGCGGTGACGGCGGCCGAACCCCAGGTGGTGCGCCAGCGACGCTTGACGCCATGCAGGCCGAACCAGGCGAGCACACCGAGGCTGGCGAACAGCCAGAGGCCGAACTGGTAATCGCCGGTGGACTGCTTGACCGCGCCCAGCCCGGCGGTGAGCAGGAAGCCACCGATACCGCCAGCCATGCCGACCAACCCGGTCATCACGCCTATTTCCTTGTTGAAACGCTGCGGCACCAGCTGGAACACCGCACCGTTTCCGGCACCGAGGCTGAGCATGGCGACCACGAACAGCGCCAGGGCGGCCGTGGAACTGGGCAGGTTGAAGCCGACTGCGGCGATACAGATGGCCGCGACCGTGTACATCACCAGCAGCGCGCGAATGCCGCCGATGCGGTCGGCCAGGGCACCGCCGAGTGGGCGCAGCAGGCTGCCGGCGAACACGCAGGCGGCGGTGTAATAGCCGGCCTTGACCGGGTCGAAGGCGTACTGGTCGTGGAAATAGCCGGGCAGGGTGCTGGCCAGGCCGAGGAAGCCGCCAAAGGTCACGCTGTAGAAGAACATGAACCACCAGCTGTCGCGGTCGCCTAGTGCCTTCATGTAGTCCGCCAACGACTTGGGTGCCGGGCGGTTGGGCGCGTTCTTCGCCACGCTGGCGAAGATGATGAGCGTGAGTACCAGCGGGATCAGGGCCAGGCCGAACACATTGTTCCAGCCGAAGATCGCCGCCAGCACCGGGGCGAACAGGGCCGCCAGCACGGTGCCGGAGTTGCCCGCGCCGGCGATGCCCATGGCCTTGCCCTGATGTTCCGCCGGATACCACTGCGAGGCCAGCGGCAGCGCCACGGCGAAGGAGGCGCCAGCCATGCCGAGGAACAGGCCGAGCAGCAGCGCCTGCTCATAGCTGTTGATGCCGTGCAACCAGGCCACTAGCAGGGCAACGATGACCACGCTCTGGCCGAACAGCCCGGCGGTCTTCGGTGAGGTGCGGTCGGCGAGGATGCCAAGCGCCAGTCGTAGCACGGCGCCGGCGAGGATCGGCGTCGCCACCATGAACGCGCGTTGCTGGGTGGTCAGGCCCAGGTCGGCGGCGATCTGCACGCCGAGCGGGCCGAGCACGTACCAGACCATGAAGCTCAGGTCGAAATAGAGAAAGGAGGCAAACAGGGTAGGCGCGTGGCCGGCTTTCCAGAAACTTGTGCTCATTGGATCGACTCCAGGGCGTTACGTGGCGCGGCGTTGGCCGCCAGGGCTGCTCGATCCGCCCCATCGGCGAGGCGGAAAACAAAAAGGCGCCGCAGCACGCCTGCCGGAGCAGGAATGTTGTGACGCCTTTGTCGTATGGGCAGACCGCCGTTGGCCTGCGTGCCAGAACAAAGCATCTAGCGTGCCAGCCATCGCGAAGGCCCGTCGCGCGTGGCTCCCGGCGGTCCAGTTGCACGTGGCGGGTGCGGCAGCTGCACAACGAGTGCGCAGCGGTGGGCCAAATCGGGGCAGGGCGGTGCAGTCGCCGCGGTTGCTGGTAGGCTTGGGCAGCACTTGCCAAGGAGCGAGCGATGCCCCTGATTGCGACCCTGACCCTCAACCCGGCGATGGACCTTTCGGTCAGCACCGCCCGGGTCACCGATACCCAGAAGCTGCGCTGTTCTGCGCCTCGCCATGACCCTGGCGGTGGCGGCATCAACGTGGCGCGGGTGGTGAAGACCCTCGGTGGCAAGGCGGTCGCCGTCTACCCGGCCGGGGGGCCGTTCGGCGATCTGCTGCGGCGGTCGCTCGACGAACTCGGACTGGTGCATCGCCCCGTGCCCATCGCCGGCGATACGCGGGAGAGTTTCACCGTCGATGAGCTGCAATCGGGCCTGCAGTACCGCTTCGTGCTACCTGGTCCGGTGCTGTCGGCGCAGGAGCTGGAGCGCTGCCTGCAGACGCTGGCGGCGCTGCGTCCGGCGCCAGAATATGTCGTGCTGAGCGGCAGCTTTCCGCCCGGCACGGACCTGGCCTTCTTCGATGACCTGCGCGCCCTGACCCTGCGGCTCGGTGCCCGGCTGGTGGTCGACCTCTCCGGTGAGCCGCTATGCCATGCGGCCCGGCATGGCGGTGTGTACCTGATGAAGCCCAGTCTCGAGGAGCTTTCCACCCTGATGGGCGGCGCCCTGACCAGCGAGGCCGAGCAGCAAGAGGCCTTGCGCAGCCTGATCGCCCGGGGCTGCGCCGAGATCGTCGTACTGTCTCTGGGGGCCGAGGGTGCGCTGTATGCCTATGGCGAACGGCTGGAGCGTCTGCGCTCGCCGCAGGTGCCTGTGGTCAGCGCAGTGGGGGCGGGCGACAGCATGTTGGGTGCCATCGTGCAGGCACTGGCGGATGGGCGTTCGGTAGACGCGGCGGTGCGCCAGGGCATCGCGGCCGGTGCCGCGACGGTGATGCGGCCGGGCACCGAGCTGTGCCATCGCGAGGATGTGCAGCGCTTGCTCGAGGCGCTGGAGCGCGCCTAGTCGATCCGGTTGACCCGTGGAAACTTGGCGGCGAATGCCTCGGGCATCGCTACCACCCGCGCCTGCCCATAGTCGTAGAACACGAAGCCGGACTTGGCCATGGCGATCAGCACGCCGTCGGCCGGCCGGGTGATGCGGAAGATGATGTCCCCGCCGTACTTGTTGAAATCCATCACGCCGACCTCGAACAGCAGCGCATCGCGGGCGTGGGCTTCGGCCTTGTAGGTGGTGGCAAGGTCGGTGACGATGATGCCGCTGCCGTCCTGGCGCGTCTCCGGCACCCCGTAGGCGAACAGAAAGCGCGCCCGCGCTTCGGAGATCATCGAAATCATCGAGTCGTTGGCCAGATGGTTGGCTGCGTTGATATCGGTGATCCGCACGGTGAGTTGGGTGGAGAAGCAGTACTGGTCTTCCGGAAACTGAAGGTTGAGGCGCGCCATGAGGTGCTCGGTCGTCGAATGAAGGCGGGCATTCTAGCGCTGCGTCACTTGCCCGGGGCAGGCGCGGGAGCGGTATTGACTGCGAATGGACCAGCTAAAGGCGGTACTTCATGGACAAGGCCGTTTTACAGAAGACCACCGCTCATGGCCTGGGCCGGTTCCACGGCCACCGCCACGGTCGCCGAACAGCGTGGCCATGATTCCATCATCCCGGCTTATGCGCGGCTGGCAGCCCCTTCAGGCTGTCATGCTGCAGACGTTGCTGGATCGAGCGCAGGCGCGCGTCGATCAACGGCGTGATCAGTGCGAAGCACTGCGGCGGGCTGAGCCTCGGCTGTTGTGCGTGGATCACGCCGCGCTCCAGTTTGCCGATCAGGCGTTTCAGCTCCACGTCCGGGTCACCGCCGAGGCGTCGGCATAGAGACATGAGGCGGGCTTGCAGGCCTGGGGTGCAACCGCCCTGGTTCGAGGCAAGCACGCACAGCCCTCGCAGGCGCGCCACATCCTCCAGCGTACGGCAGGCCTGACCCAGTGGCTCGCGCTCGTCGATGGCGGCGATCAGGCTATCGATCAGGCGACTATGGCCATCGAAATCGGCCGGCGTGTCGCGCAGTTGCGCCCAGTCAGCGGCGACCGCGTGTGGATCGGGCATAGCGCTGCGCTGTTGCAGCCGCTGGGTCAGACTGGCGGCCACGGCATCGCGCAGTGCAACGGCGGCGGCCTCGTGCTGCGCGCCGAGGCCGCGGTGTTGTTGCAGCAGGCGCAGAATTTCCAGGTCTTCCAGCAGTGCCCGTACGCGCAGATCGCGCACGCGCTGGGCGTGGCTGGCAGTGGCCATGCGGTTCAGGTAATGGCCGAGCAGCAGCAGGGCGCAGGTGATCGCCACGGTCGCGGTTATGGTCATCTTGAAACTCCCCAGCCTTGGGCGCGAAGCGCGCAACAAAAAGGCGTCCGATCCGCATGCGTACATGCAGTCGAGGACGCCTTTGTCTGTGCCGACACCTTCGTTGGTTCGGCCTATCCAGCCAAGCAAGCGGCTTGCCAGTTCCGCGCTTGACGCTCGCCGGCCAGTGCGATGCCACTAGGTTGGGGCGCAGCGGCGTTTCTCGGCAGCGGTGGCGCACGATGATTCGCTGTAGCGCCTGCCCGCCGCTGGTGCAGTGGCCTGCCTGGCGCACCGTGACCGGGCGCGGTCATTCGCCGAGCAACTCGTTCATCGCGATGATCTGCTCGGCGACCTGGATCAGCTTCTGCTGCCGGCTCATCGCCTGACGGCGCATCAGGGTGTAGGCCTCTTCTTCCTTGCAGTTTCGCATCTTCATCAGCATGCCCTTGGCCAGCTCGATGCGCTTGCGTTCGACCAGCTGCTGCTCCCGGGCCTGCAGTTGCGCACGTATTGCCTGGTCGCTTTCGAAGCGGGCCATTGCCACGTCGAGGATCGGCTTGAGGCGCTGGGCCTGGATGCCTTCGACGATATAGGCACTGACCCCGGCGCGAATGGCCTGACGCATGGCGTCCGGGTCGCTGTCATCGGTGAACATGACGATGGGGCGTGGCTGATCGCGGCTGACCAGCACCACCTGCTCGAGCACATCGCGGCCGGGTGAGTCGGTGTCGATCAGCACCACGTCGGGACGGATCGCCTCGACCCGCTCGGGCAGGTCGATGGTCAGGCCGGATTCGTCGATGACCTCGAAGCCGGCTTCGATCAGCGCGCTCTTCAGGCGGCCGATCTTCCGCGGGGTGTCGTCGATCAGGAGGATACGCAGCATGCCGGAGTCCTTCTCAAAGCGCAGCCATGGCAGGGCTTGCCATGGCATGCAGCGCGAAACTGCGGGCATAGGTGGCCGGATCGCTGCCGTCCCAGTGTTTGCCATCCATCAGCGTGGCGCTGCGCATGGCTGTGTCAGGCAGGGCGATGCCCAGCGCGCCGGCGGCCTGGCGATACAGTTCGATCTGCTGCACCTGGTTGGCCACCTGCAGGTAGTCCGGGTCTTCGCGCAGCAGGCCCCAGCGGCGTAGCTGGGTCATGAACCAGAGGCCGTCGGAGAGATAGGGCAGGTTCGCCGCTCCCTCACCGAAGAAGCGCAGCGGATGCTCGTCCTGCCAGGCATTGCCGAGGCCATCCTGGTAGAGGCCGAGAAAGCGTGACTCGATGGCCGCCAGCGGTGCATCGACGTAGTCGCGCCCGGCGATCAGCTGTGCGGTGCTGCGGCGATTCTCCTGGCTCTGGTCGATGAAGCGGCTCGCCTCCAGCACGGCCATGACCAGTGCTCGGGCGGTGTTGGGGTACTCCTCGACGAACGCGCGGGTGCAGCCGAGCACCTTTTCCGGGTGGTCAGGCCAGATCGACTGGCTGGTCGCCAGGGTGAAGCCGACGCCTTCGGTAATGGCCTGTGCTCCCCAGGGTTCGCCGGCGCAGAAGCCATCGATGCGACCGGCACGCAGGTGCGCCACCATCTGCGAAGGCGGCAGCACGAGCGTCTTCACGTCCCGCAGCGGATTGATGCCATGGGCGGCCAGCCAGTAATAGAGCCAGAGCGCGTGGGTGCCGGTGGGGAAGGTATGTGCCAGGGTCAGGCGTGCACCGCTATGGCGCACGCTGGCGCGCAGTGCCTCGGCATCGGTCACGCCTGCGGCCTTCAACGGGGCGGACAGGTTGATGCTCTGGCCGTTCTGCGCCAGGCCCATGAGCACGGCCATGTCCACTGCCGGGCTGCCGCCGATGCCCAGATGCACCGCATAGATCAGGCCGTAGAGTCCGTGAGCCGCGTCCAGCTCGCCGCCGATCAGCTTGTCGCGCAGGGCCGACCAGGAGTTCTGCCGCTGCAGGTTGAGCGTCAGTCCGAACGGCTGGGCGAAACCCTGGGTGGCGGCGACGATCAGCGAGGCGGCATCGGTGAGCGGCAGAAAGCCGAGATTGATCGAGCTCTTTTCCGGTGCATCGCTGCCGGCGACCCAGGTCAGTGCATCGTGTCGGGGCGGCGAGAGAGGGTCGGTCATGCTTGATGGCCTTTTTCCGATGGCGCGGTGCGCAAGATTGGTTATGCCAACCCTGAAGCAAGCCATATGCCAGCGAGAAAATGGTGCATGCCGCGAGCGGTCACTGGGGTTCGCCAGTGCCGCCCAAGGACGGCCATCAGCGTGGATAGAGCGGCGGCAATGCACCCTGTTCCTGGTCGAGATCCGGGCTGCTGGCCGGTGGCAGCGCCTGGATCGCCTGCCACAGCGCATCGCCCTGCCAGCGTTGGCCGGCTTCGCTATACAGCGCGCCATTCAGGCCGTCCAGGGCGTCGGAAAGCGGCACGAAACGCGCGGCCATGTCCGCCAGTGTTTCCGGTTGCTGCCGCGCCCAGGCGTCCAGTGCCTGGCGGGTGGCCTGTGTATCGTTGGCCTGGCAGGCGCGGCGCAGATCGTCGAGCAGGCTGCGCGGAGTAGGGCCGGGTTGCAGCGCGCGCTGCACCGCAGGCTGGCGCCGTGCATGCAGCCACAGACCGAAGCCGATCAGCGTGCTGAGTGCCAGCAGCGCTGTGCTCAGCTGCCACGGCCAGAGCACGGCCTGTTCGGCGGGTACTGCTGACAGCACCGGTGGTTCGGCCGCTGGCGGGGCGAGATTCGGATTGTCCGCGACATCCAGCGTACGCGCCTCGAGCGTGGTGCGCTCCAGGCGATCTTCGACGGTGTTCCACCAGACGACTTCGAGAGCAGGCAACTGCAATGGCCCGCTGCGGGTGGGGATCAAGGCTTCGCGCTGTTCGCGACTGCCGACCAGGCCGGCTGAGCTGACCTCGTTGGCCAGGCTGGGCTGGTCCGGGTAACGGCGCAGTTCGGCGCTCGGTGTGGAGCCGATCGCCGGCAGCTGCGTGCTGGTCAGCCCCTCGGCCTTGAGCAGCAGGCTGCGGGTGAGCGATTCGCCGGCCTGGGCCTGCTGCGGCTCCGGGCTCCAGGCTTCGACCAGCGTCAGGCTGCGCGCCGGCAGCCAGGGCGCGCCGGCTGGATAGTCGGCCGGTTTGGTCTTGACCGTCAGCGGGATGCTCGGCGAGCGGACCTGGGTGGACCGGCCGCCGCGCGAGCCGAATACCGAGCTGCTGCCGTTGGTGACGGTGGTGGCGCTGAACAGCTGAGCGGGGATGGTCAGTTCACCGGATTTCTGCGGGAACAGCGCATAGCGCACCTCTATGACGCCGTGGCGGACGCCGTTGATGGTCTTCTCGTAGGTGCGCGGCTCGCCGAGGCGCTCCACAAGCGCTTCGGGCATCTGCAGCGGAGAAAGCGTGCTGTCGTCGTACAGCGAGACCGAATGGTAGATGCGCAGCGTGAGAATCACCTGGGCCTGCACGTAGACGCTTTCCTGATCGACGCTGGAGTCGATGAAGATGGGCGCCAGCTGATCGCCTTCGCTGCTTTTGAGCGACTCCTGGACCAGCAGGGTAATCGGCTCGCTGCGCCAGTCGCCCAGCTGCAGCGGCGGAATGACGACGTAGCCGGTCTGGCGTGGGCGCAGGGTGATCAGCCAGCGGGTGATCGCCCGGGCTTCGCCGTTGCTGCTGGACAGCTGGTTGACCTGGCGGGTGTCGAAGACCTCGAACAGTTCCTCCAGCGGCTCCAGATCGGGTTTGCCGAAGACGGCGCCGCCCTGGCTTTCCAGGCTGAGTTCGAGGGTTTCGTCGATGCTCAGCTGGGTGCGATCCACACGGGCGAACAGGCCGGCGGCGGTCGCCTGGCCGGCCAGGATGCAGAGCAGGAGAAAAGCCATCAGGCGCTTCATCGATTGGTTCCCTGGCGCTTGCGTTGTTCGTAGAGAAACTTTCGCCGCAACAGCTCGCCGGGATCGTCCGGAATCTGCCGCAGCCATTGTTCGGTGGCCTGTTGCCGTTCCAGATCGGGCAGGCCCTCGTGCTGTGCCTGAGCGGACGATTCGCCGGTTTCGTCCGTCGCTTCGCTTGTGGATGCCTGCGGGGCGCCACTGGCTTCGCTGGCCGGCTCGCCCTGTGCGTCCTCTGTCGACGGACTGCTGGCAGAGCCGGACTCCGGTGGTTGCGACTGTGGCTGCGGCTCGTCCGGCTCCGTCTGTTCCTGTTCCTGCTGCTCAGGCTCTGGCTCGGACTGCTCCTGACGGCGGCGCAGCAGCTCCTCCACCAATGCCTTGTTGCGCTGCGCCGCTTGCAGGTCGGGCTGCAGCTCCAGCGCCTGTTCATAGGCTTCGATGGCAGCTTCCAGGGCCTCGTCGCGTGCCAGGGCGTTGCCACGATTGTAGTGGTCGGCAGCCGTACTGCCTTCGGCGAAGCGTTCGGCGGCACCGGTGTAGTCACCGGCCTCATACAGCGCCATCGCCTGCCAGCGCCGGTCGGCAAAGCGCTCGGCGGCCTTCGCCGGTTGTTCCGCCTCCAGCAGGCGTTGGCCTTGCTGGTCGCGGCGCAGCCAGAGGTCTTCGAATTCGAATGCGCTGGCCGGTTGTGGCTGCAACAGCAGCAATGGCAGACAGAACAGCCAGCCGCGACGGCCAGCCAGCGCGGCCAGCAGGAGCAAGGGCAGCAGCAGCCAATAGCCTTGGTCGAGCCAGGCCTCCAGGCGGGTCACTTCGTCGTCGCGCTGCAGTGTGCCGGCTTGGTCCAGCAGCCCGAGCGCCGCGAGGTCTTCATCGCCGAGGCGTGCCTGACGGTAGCGCCCGCCGAGCTCGGTTGCGAAGCGCTGCAGCCCGGCGTTGTCCAGCCGCGGGATCAGGATCGCGCCGTTCGTATCCTTGAGGAAGCTGCCGTTCTCGCCGGCAATCGGGGCACCCTGTTCGGTCCCCACGCCAAGCATCAGCAGCCGCTCGCCTTGCCCTTGCAGCAGCGTGGCAATGGCGCTGCGCTCGTGCTGGTCCAGACTGCTGCCGATCAGCAGCAGGCGCCCGCGGCCGAGGCCCGTTTGACGCAACAGTTCGAGCCCCCTGGCAACGGCCAGGTCTGCACGTTGGCCGGGCTCGGGCATCAGTGCCGGGTGTACGGCCGCCAGCAGGTTGCGGGTGGTCGCCAGATCGTCGGACAGCGGCACCAGGGTATGTGCGCTGCCGGCGAACACCACTACGGCGGTCTGCACGTCCTGGCGCCGCTCCAGCAGGTCCAGCAGCTTGCGTTTGGCCTGTTCGAGGCGGGTGGGGGCGACGTCGGCCGCCAGCATCGAAGGCGTGACTTCCAGCAGGACCACCAATGGGTCGCTGCGCTTGATGCTGGGCTGCTCGAAGCGCTGCCAACTCGGGCCGAGCAGCGCGATGACCGCCAGCAGCCAGGCGAGCCCCAGCACCAGCCAGGGCAGGCGACTGTGGCGCAGCCGGCCGCGGGTCAGCAAGGCCGCGTGAAAGGCTTCCGGCAGCAGCCGCTGCCACCGGCCGACCTGCAGTTGCCGATGCCAGAGGCGCCAGAGCAGCCAGGCCAGCAGCGGCACGATGGCCAGCCACCAGGGGCGAAGCAGGTGGGGCAGCAGCTCGCTCATCGCCGCTGCTCCCGTCGCCATGCCAGGCGTTGCAGCTGCGCGCTCCAGAGACTGGCCGCGACCATCAGCAGGCTGATCAGTAGCGCAGCGCTGAGGGGCCAGATGTAAAGCGCTTCGGCCAGGCGTGCCTGGGTCGGCTGCTGCGCGGCAGGCTCGAGGCGGTCCAGCGCTGCGCCGATGGCCCTGAGCTCGGCGCTGGACGCGGCGCGGAAGTATTCGCCGCCGGTCTGCTCGGCAATGGCGCGCAGCGTCGGTTCGTCCAGATCCAGCCCCGGGTTGAAGCCGAAACGGCTGAGCACGCCCCCTTCTTCCGGGACCGCGCCAATGCCGATGGTGTGGATGCGCACGCTCTCTTCTGCGGCAAGTGTCGCGGCCAGCAGTGGATCGAGTTCGCCGCCGTTGTTCGCGCCATCGGTAATCAAGACCAGCACGCGGCTGTTGGTCGGGCGCTCGCGCAGGCGCTTGACGGCAAGGCCGATGGCATCGCCGATGGCGGTATTGCTGCCCGCGATGCCGACCCGCGCCTCGTCCAGCCAGACACGCACGGTACGTCGGTCGAAGGTCAGCGGCGCCTGCAGGTAGGCCTTGCTGCCGAAGAGGATCAGACCGACCCGATCGCCGTGGCGCTGCTCGATGAAGTCGCCGAGCAGCACCTTGACCAGCTCCAGTCGGGTGAGCTCCTCGCCTTGCCACTGCATGTCCGGGTAATCCATCGAGCCGGAGACATCCACTGCGAGCAGCAGGTCGCGGCCACTGGTGGGCAATGGCAGCGGCTCGCCCAGCCATTGTGGGCGCGCTGCGGCGAACAGCAGCAACAGCCAGACCGTGAGATAGGGCAGTTGCTGGCGCCAGGCGGGCAACGCGACCCGCGCACGACGGCCGGCCAGCTGCTGCAGTTCATCGAGGAAACTGACCTTGAGGGCGGCCTCGCCGCTATCGGCTGGCGGCAGCAACGCGCGCAGCAGCCAGGGCAGCGGCAACAGCAGGAAGACCCAGGGCCAGGCCAACTCAAACATGTTTGCGAATCCAGATGTCGACGGATTGCTCGAGGCCGTCGATGGCCTTGTCGTCGAGGCGGCATTCGGCCCGATAGGCGCCTTCGACGAGGACCATCCAGCGCGTCAGACCGGCCGCCGGGCAGCGACTGTCGAGAAATGCCAGCCAGGCCCGCCCGCTGAGCGTGTGCGGATGGTCGGCAGGGTAGCGTATGCGGCAGAGGCGCTTGAGCAGGGCGTTCAGCTGCTGCAACCACTGGCTGGCGGGCTGGCCGCCATAGGGTTTGTGCAGGCGGGCCAGTTCCGCCAGCGCTTCCTGGCGTTGCGGGTCCAGTACCGGCTCGGGGCGCACGCGCGGCTTGCGTTTGACGAGTCGATGGCGAAACCGCCAGAGCGCAGCGAGTCCGAGCAGCAACGCCAGCCCAAGCAGCCACCAGCCGGGTGCCGGCGGCCACCAGGAGATGGGCTCCGGATCGATCAGGGGAGCGAGCTGGTCAAGCGGGTTCATGGCCGCGCGCTCGGGTGACGAACGCTCAGGTGTTCGCGCAGCTGCTCGACCAGATCATGCTGGGTATCGAGCGGCATCAGCGGCACCCGCAGGCGATCGGCCAGGCGCTGCCAACGCGCGCTGCGCGCCTCGCCCAGCTCGCGGTAGCGTTGGCGCAGGGTAGCGTCGTGGGTGTCGAGCTCCAGCCGTGCGTTGCCCTGGCTGAAGCGCAGCAGCCCGGCTGCGGGCAATGCACGATCGAGGGGGTCGAACACTGGCAGCAGCAACAGATCGACATGGCGCGCGAGCAGACTGAGCTGCTGTTCGGCGGCGTCGCTCAGGGTGCGTTCGTCGCAGAGGATCACCGACAGGCTACCGGGCCGCAGCACTTCGCGTACGCGGCGCAGCGCCAGGCTGAAGGCCTCCGGGTCGAGTGGGCTGTCCGGTCGCAGCTGCCGGTTGGAGCGGGTGATGCGATCGAGCAGCTGCAGCAGGCTCTGCTTGCTGCGGCGCGGCTTGATCTCCTGCTGCTCGCTGCCGAACACCAGTCCGCCGACGCGATCGTTGTGGCTGAGCGCGGCCCAGCCGATTAGTGCGGCTGCCTGGGCCGCCAGTACCGATTTGAATTGCCGGCCGCTACCGAAGAACAGGCGCGGGCTTTGTTCGACGACGATGTAGATGGGCCGTTCGCGTTCTTCGTGGAACAGCTTGGTGTGCGGCTCCTGGGTGCGGGCAGTCACCCGCCAGTCGATGGTGCGCACGTCATCGCCGGCCTGGTAGACGCGCACCTGATCGAAATCCACGCCGCGGCCGCGCAGCTTGGAATGATGCAGCCCCACCAGCGGGCTGCGCCGGTGTGGCGTGGAGAACAGCGGGACCTCGCGCACACGGTGACGAATGTCGATGAGTTCGGACAGGCTCACCCGGACACCGTTGTCCTGTTCGGGCGGCTGCCCGGTGCCCGATGCCTGCGGTTGCATCAGGCCACCGCGACCACGTCCAGGATGCGCTGGATGACCCGATCCTGATCGATGCCGGCCGCCTCCGCCTCGAAGGACAGGATGAGGCGATGGCGCAGCACATCGAAGAGCATCGCCTGGATGTCCTCGGGGCTGACGAAGTCGCGGCCGGCTAGCCAGGCATGGGCACGGGCGCAGCGGTCCAGCGCGATCGAGCCGCGGGGGCTGGCGCCGTAGGCGATCCACTCGGCCAGCTCGGCATCGAACTTGGCCGGCGTGCGGGTCGCCATCACCAACTGCACCAGGTATTCCTCCACCGCATCGGCCATGTACAGACCGAGGATGTCCTTGCGTGCGGCGAAGATCGCCTGCTGGCTGACCCGATGCTCCGGCGCCGCCTCGCCATTGATGGCTTCGCCGCGGGCCTGTTGCAGGATGCGGCGTTCCACCGAGGCATCGGGAAAGCCGATTTTCACATGCAGCAGGAAGCGATCCAGCTGCGCCTCGGGCAACGGGTAGGTGCCTTCCTGCTCGATGGGGTTCTGCGTCGCCATCACCAGGAACAGCGGCGGCAGATCGTAAGTGCTGCGGCCCACGCTGACCTGGCGCTCTGCCATGGCCTCGAGCAGTGCCGATTGCACCTTGGCCGGCGCACGGTTGATCTCGTCGGCCAGCACCAGGTTGTGGAAGATCGGCCCTTGCTGGAAAACGAAGCTGCCGGTTTCCGGACGATAGATCTCGGTGCCGGTGATGTCGGCGGGGAGCAGGTCGGGGGTGAACTGGATGCGATGAAACTCCGCTTCCAGTCCTTCGGCGAGCTCCTTGATCGCCCGCGTCTTGGCCAGCCCCGGCGCCCCTTCGACAAGCATGTGGCCGTCGGCGAGCAGGGCGATCAGTAGGCGTTCGATGAGCCGTTCCTGGCCCAGGATCTGTGTGGACAGGAACTGCCGCAGCGCGACTATCGATTCACGGTGGTCCATCGTTTCGGTTCTTCCTGGTGGGCGGCCGGCCCCGGCTGTTGACGCCGATGCCAGCGTGGCCGTCATCGGCTGCTACAGACGGTCGCAGAGGGCCGCAAGGGATGCGCCACTTTACTGCATTAACCCTCGTCTAGACTAACCTTGAACCTTCGTCCTGTGCCGTCAGTCACTACCGACGAGCCTTTCCCCAGCAAGCCAAGCGGAGCCATACATGGCGTTCTTTTCAGCGGCCAGCAAGGCCGACTTTCAGCAGCAATTGCAGACAGCGTTGGCCCAACACGTAGACCCGAAAATCCTGCCCCAACTGAATCTGTTCGCCGAACAGTTCTTCGGCATCGTCGCCTTGCCCGAGCTGACCGAGCGGCGCATGAGCGACCTGGTTGGCTCGACGCTGGCCAGCTGGCGGTTGCTCGAGCGCTTCGACCCCGCCGTGCCGGAAGTGCAGGTCTTCAATCCCGATTATGAAAAGCATGGCTGGCAATCCACCCACAGCGTGGTCGAGGTGCTGCATCCGGACATGCCGTTCCTGGTCGACTCGGTGCGCATGGAGCTGACCCGCCGCGGTTACAGCATCCATACCCTGCAAACCAGCGTCCTGCAGGTGCGCCGCGCAGCCGACGGCACATTGCTGGAGCTGCTGCCCAAGGACGAGCGCGCCCCGGACAGCCACGCCGAATCGCTCATCTTCGTCGAGATCGACCGTTGCGCCAGCGCTTCGGCCCTGCGCGAGCTGGAGCAGTCGCTGCTCGGTGTGCTGGCCGACGTGCGTCAGGTGGTGGGTGACTTCGCGGCCATGAAAGGCAAGGTAGGCGACCTGCAGGCGCGGCTGGAGCAGGTTAACCTGCGCATCGATGCCGATGAGCTGGACGAGATCCGTGACTTCTTGCGCTGGCTGGCCGATGACCATTTCACCTTCCTCGGTTACGAGGAGTTCTCCGTGCTGGAGCAGGGCGACGGCGGTCAGATCGTCTATGACGAGAATTCGCTGCTGGGGCTCTCGCGCAGCATGCGCACCGGGCTGTCGCAGGAGGAGCAATCGCTTACCGGCCAGTCGGTCAGCTATCTGCGCGAGCCGCTTCTGCTGTCGTTCGCCAAGGCGGCGATGCCCAGCCGTGTGCACCGCCCGGCTTATCCGGACTTCGTCTCGGTGCGCGAATTCGACGAGCAGGGCCGAGTGGTGCGCGAGTGCCGCTTCCTCGGTTTGTTCACCTCGTCGGTCTACACCCAGAGCGTGCGGCGCATCCCCTTCATCCGGCGCAAGGTCGAGACGGTGGTACAGCGTGCCAACTTCGGCAACTCGGCGCACCTGGCCAAGGAGCTGGTGCAGGTTCTGGAAGTGCTGCCGCGTGACGAGCTGTTCCAGGCGCCCATCGACGAGCTGTTCGAAAATGCCATCGCCATCGTGCAGATCCAGGAGCGCAATCGCCTGCGGCTGTTCCTGCGCTTCGATCCGTACCGACGCTTCTGCTACTGCCTGGTCTACGTGCCGCGCGACAGCTATTCCACCGAGACGCGACTGAAGATCCAGCAGGTTCTGCAGGAGCGGCTCGAGGCGAGCGACTGCGAGTTCTCCACCTATTTCTCCGAATCCGTACTGACCCGGGTGCAGTTCATTCTGCGCCTGGACCCCAGCCGAGCGCTGCAGGTCGATCCGGCGCGTCTCGAGCAGGAAGTGCTGCAGGCCTGCCGTACCTGGCAGGACGATTACCAGGGCCTGGTGGTCGAGCGCTTCGGCGAAGCGAAGGGCACGCACCTGCTCAGCCAGTTTCCCAAGGGCTTCCCGGCCGGCTACCGCGAGCGCTTCTCGCCGCAATCGGCCACCGTCGACATGCAGCATGTGCTCGATCTGAGCGAAGAGCGTCCGCTGGTGATGAGTTTCTACCAGCCGATCACCGCGGAAGAGAACCGCCTGCATTGCAAGCTTTACCACCTGGATACGCCGCTGCCGCTGTCGGACATCCTGCCGATCATGGAGAACCTGGGCCTGCGCGTGCTCGGTGAGTTTCCGTTCCAGCTGCGCGACAGCAGCGGCCGCGACTACTGGATCCATGATTTCGCCTTCACCTATTCCGAAGGCCTGGAAATCGATCTGCTGGAGATCAACGAGGCGCTGCAGGACGCCTTCATCCACATCTATGGCGGTTTCGCCGAGAACGATGCCTTCAACCGCTTGGTCCTGACGGCGGGCCTCGCCTGGCGGGAGGTCGCGCTGCTGCGGGCCTATGCGCGCTATCTCAAGCAGATCCGCATGGGCTTCGATCTGGGCTATATCGCCAGCGCGCTGCTCAACCACACCGACATCGCGCGTGAGCTGGTTCGACTGTTCAAGATGCGCTTCTACCTGGCGCGCAAGCTGGGTGACGAAGACCTGGCCGACAAGCAGCAACGCCTGGAGCAGGCGATCCTCAGCGCCCTGGATGACGTGGCGGTACTCAACGAGGACCGAATTCTGCGGCGCTACCTGGCCCTGATTCAGGCAACGCTGCGTACCAACTTCTATCAGCCGGACGCCAGCGGCAAACCCAAGCCGTATTTCAGCTTCAAGCTCGATCCCCGGGCCATTCCGGAAATGCCGCGGCCGGCACCGATGTACGAGATCTTCGTCTATTCACCGCGGGTCGAGGGCGTACACCTGCGCGGTGGCAAGGTGGCCCGTGGCGGGTTGCGCTGGTCGGATCGCGAGGAGGACTATCGCACCGAGGTACTCGGCCTGGTCAAGGCGCAGCAGGTGAAGAACGCGGTCATCGTCCCGGGTGGGGCCAAGGGCGGCTTCGTGCCGCGGCGGCTGCCGACCACCGGCTCGCGTGACGATATTCAGGCCGAAGCCATCGCCTGCTATCGCATCTTCATCAGCGGGCTGCTGGATATCACCGACAACCTGCGCGACGGCCAGGTGGTTCCACCCGCCAACGTGCTGCGTTACGACGGCGATGATCCCTATCTGGTGGTTGCCGCGGACAAGGGTACGGCGAGTTTTTCCGACATTGCCAACGGCATTGCCGCCGAGTACGACTTCTGGCTTGGCGATGCCTTCGCCTCGGGCGGCTCGGCGGGTTACGACCACAAGAAGATGGGCATCACGGCCCGTGGTGCCTGGGTATCGGTGCAGCGTCATTTCCGTGAGCGCGGCATCAACGTGCAGACCGATGTGATCAGCGTGATCGGCATTGGCGACATGGCTGGCGACGTGTTCGGCAATGGTCTGTTGATGTCCGAAACCCTGCAACTGGTGGCAGCCTTCAACCATCTGCATATCTTCATCGACCCGAATCCCGACCCCGCACGCAGCTTTGCCGAGCGCAAACGCCTGTTCGACTTGCCGCGGTCATCCTGGACCGATTACGACGCGTCGCTGATCTCCGAGGGCGGCGGCATTTTCCCGCGTTCGGCCAAGCGGGTGCAGATCACCGCACAGATGAAGGAGCGTTTCGCCATCGAGGCGGATCAGCTGACGCCGGCCGAACTGATTCACGCCCTGCTCAAGGCGCCGGTGGATCTGCTCTGGAACGGAGGCATCGGTACCTATGTGAAGAGCAGCGGCGAAAGCCACGCCGAGGTCGGCGACAAGGCCAACGATGCGGTGCGAGTCAACGGTGCCGATCTGCGCGCCAAGGTGGTGGGTGAGGGTGGCAACCTCGGCATGACCCAGCTGGGACGCGTCGAGTACGCGCTGCATGGCGGCTCGAGCAACACCGACTTCATCGACAATGCCGGTGGGGTCGACTGCTCCGACCATGAGGTGAATATCAAGATTCTGCTAAACGAGGTTGTCAGCGCGGGGGACATGACAGCCAAGCAGCGCAACCAGTTGCTGTTCGACATGACCGATGCGGTAGCGGATCTGGTGCTGCAGAACAACTACAAGCAGACCCAGGCACTGTCCCAGGCGCAGCATCGCTCCCGTGAGCGGGCCTCCGAGTACGTGCGGCTGATCAATGCGCTGGAGGCTTCCGGACAGCTCGATCGCGCGCTGGAGTTCCTGCCTTCTGACGAGGCGCTCGCCGAGCGCGCCAATATCGGCAAGGGGCTGACCCGTCCGGAGCTGTCGGTGCTGATCTCCTACAGCAAGATCGAGCTCAAGAAGGCGCTGCTGGATTCCCGTGTGCCGGACGATGACTACCTCGCGCGGGAGATGGAAACCGCATTCCCGCAACAGCTGGTCGAACGCTTCCGTGGTGCCATGTTGCAGCACCGCCTCAAGCGCGAGATCGTCAGCACCCAGATCGCCAACGATCTGGTCAACAACATGGGCATCACCTTCGTTCAGCGGCTGCACGAAGCGACGGGCATGAGCGCTGCCAATGTGGCCGGAGCCTATGTCATCGTGCGCGACATCTTCCATCTGCCGCACTGGTTCCGCCAGATCGAGGCGCTGGACCACAAGGTGCCTGCCGAGCTGCAGCTCAGCCTGATGGATGAGCTGATGCGTCTCGGTCGGCGTGCGACGCGCTGGTTCCTGCGTAACCGGCGCAGCGAACTGGATGCCGCGCGGGATGTAGCGCATTTCGGTCCGCGGGTTGCAGCCTTGGGATTGAAGCTGGACGAGCTGTTGCAAGGCTCGACCCGCGACCATTGGCAGGAGCGCTATCGGCGTTACACCGAAGCTGGCGTGCCCGAGCTGCTGGCGCGCATGGTTGCCGGCACGAACCATCTGTACACGCTGCTGCCGATCCTCGAGGCCGCCGACGAAACCGGGCAGGTTCCGGCGCACGTGGCCGCGGCGTATTTCGCCGTCGGCGGGGCGTTGGAGCTGCCGTGGTATCTGCACCAGCTGACCAACATGCCGGTGTCCAACAACTGGCAGGCGATGGCCCGCGAAGGCTTCCGCGACGACCTCGATTCGCAGCAGCGCAGCATCACGGTGTCTGTGCTGCAGATGGACAACGGACCGGAGTCGATCGGCGAGCGAGTCGATAGCTGGCTGGCCCTGCGGCCGGCTCCGCTGGAGCGGTGGCGATCGATGCTTGCCGAACTGCGCAGCGCCAGCGGCAATGACTATGCGATCTATGCCGTTGCCAGTAGGGAGCTGCAGGGGCTGGCGCAATCGGTAGGGCATGGCTGAACCCGCTGCGCCCCCTGCGCACAGGTCGCAGGGGGCGTACATTTGGCCCAACATAAAAAGCGCACCGCGGCAGCGGTGCGCTTTTCTATGTGAGCTGCGTTCGAAATCGCACCGTGGTGCGGTTCAGTCCTGCGACGGCTGGCCGACCTTGAAGCGGGTAATCTGCGGCAGGTCACGCAGATAACGGATCAGATCCGGCGCGCCGGCCAGCTTGAGCCCTTCGCCGATGGCGTTCGCAGTCGGGTCGCGTCTCTCCAGCAGGAGCAGCTCCGAGTTGCTGGTGTCGCGCAACAGCGTCAGGCGGGCGTAGGGGACATGGCTGTCCAGCAGCAGCGCCATGAATTCGCGATCGCTCCAGGCTTGCGCAGGCATGGTAACGGCATGGTAGTCCGCATCCAGCGCATGCAGGCCGGGACGGTCGAGTCGATATTCGGTGACGTTGGCGGGCAGTGATACTTCCAGCCCGCGCAGGCGAGCATAGGCTACGGCGGAGGCGAACGCTTCGAGGTGATGATCGCCGGCCCAGTAGAGGCGTTCGCCGAGCCAGCTGGCCTGGCGCAGCTCGATCGTTGCGCCTGTGTCGAAGCCGGGGAGGGCAGTGCCAAGGGCGCGGGCGAAGTCCTTGTAGCTGATGATGCGAACCTGCCGACACGCCGCTGTGCTGGCGAAGGCCTCGAACGTCGGGTAGCTGGGCTCGTTCTTGCGCTGCGCACCGAAGCCGTCGACCTGGCGCAGGTCGACCAGCGTCTGCACGCTGAGCTTGCTTACCAGCCGGGTCAGGGCAGCGTGGGCACGGGCCTTGTCTTCCTGAACCGGACCGGACAGCGCACCGCGCGGCAGCTCCAGGAGGCGTTGCAGGCACGGACCATCGTTCCAGAAGATGCTCGGTTCGGGCTCGGGCAGGTGCGCGAATGGCAACTGCAGGCCGCTGGCGCGTTCCTGGACGGGAAGCGCGGACTTCGAGCGCAGCCCGAGGCGTTGCGCAAGTCTGGCGATTTGAGATGTCAATGAAGGCATGGGCTCGGGCAGGCTCATCATGATGCTTGAGCTCTCAGGGCTACGGCCGAAGTGTGGCAGACCTGTGGCATTTGCGCACGGGCTTTGCACCGCGCGTGCCGATGCCACACGCACTTGGGGCGGCCAATCATGGCGTGTCGATGTGGCAATATCGCTGGGTAGATCACTGAGGAGCCTCCATGCCAAATCTGGTGCTGGATATCGCGCTATCCGCCGAACGAATGAAAGCGGTATACCAAGGCCATGCGAATCGCATCCTGATCCGAAGCCGCGATGGCACGCGGGTCAGCCTGCCTGCGCATCATCTGCGCCCGTTTCTGACCCACGAAGGCGTATATGGTTCCTTCGAGCTCGAGTTTGCCGAACAGGGTCAGTTGCTGGGCTTGCGGCGGCTGAAATGACGCGCTCGGCGACTGCTGGCGACGCCCGTATTTCATCACCCGCCGCTGCGGCTGTACGGACCTCGGGCTGCTATACTCCGCGTCCACCTTTACCGAGACTTTAGGCTGCGTATGTATAACCTGGCCCGCCAGCTGTTGTTCAAGTTATCTCCGGAAACTTCCCACGAACTTTCCCTCGAGCTGATTGGCGCGGGCGGCCGTCTCGGGCTGAATGCGATGCTTAGCAAGCCGCCGGCCAGCCTGCCAGTGCGGGTGATGGGGCTGGACTTTCCCCACCCGGTAGGTCTGGCCGCGGGGCTGGACAAGAACGGTGAGGCCATTCGCGGGCTGTCGCAGCTGGGCTTCGGCTTTATCGAGGTCGGCACCGTGACGCCGCGCCCGCAGCCCGGCAACCCGAAGCCGCGAATCTTCCGCCTGCCGGAGGCCGAGGCGATCATCAATCGCATGGGCTTCAACAACCACGGTGTCGATGCCTTGCTGGCTCGTGTCGAAGCAGCCAGGTTCAAAGGCGTGCTGGGGATCAACATCGGCAAGAATTTCGACACCCCCGTCGAGCGCGCCGATGAGGATTATCTGCTCTGCCTGGACAAGGTCTACCACCACGCCAGCTATGTCACTGTGAACGTCAGTTCGCCCAATACTCCGGGCCTGCGCAGCCTGCAGTTCGGCGACTCGCTCAAGCAGTTGCTCGACGCGTTGCGGCTGCGTCGTGAAGATCTGGAGATCATGCATGGCAAGCGTGTACCGCTGGCCATCAAGATCGCGCCGGACATGACCGATGAAGAAACCGCGCTGGTGGGGGAGGCCGTGTTCCAGGCGGGAATGGACGCGATCATCGCCACCAATACCACCCTCGGCCGCGAAGGCGTCGCCGGCCTGGCGCATGCCGATGAGGCAGGTGGCCTGTCCGGCGCGCCGGTACGGGACAAGAGCACCCATACGGTGAAAGTGCTGGCGCAGACGCTGGGTGGGCGACTGCCGATCATCGCCGTAGGCGGTATCACCGAGGGTCGTCACGCGGCCGAGAAGATCGAGGCGGGTGCCAGCCTGGTCCAGTTGTACTCAGGCTTCATCTACAAGGGACCGGGTCTGATCCGCGAGGCGGTGGATGCCATCGCGGCGCTGCGTTCGCAGGCGAAGTAGGTGGTGGGAAGGGGCTCCTGTTTGGAGCCCCTGGGCTTCTAGCCCGCCGCCCGGGTAGGGCGTGCCGTATCAAGTCGGGTGGATCGGTAAATCAGCCGACCGCGTGAAGTTCGTTGAGTCTATGCAGACCGGCCGTGCCGGTCAGACCATCCCAGTTGTCGCCGCGACCCTCCCGCCAGCCGTTGATCCAGGCTTGGCGAACTTGGGGATGGGAGAAGGGACAGAGGTCGCGAGATTTGCCATGTATGCCATGTTGATAACCGCGCAGAAATGCTCGTTCCATCGGATCACGCTTGAGTCTTCTCATTGGGTATTGCCCTCAGTGGTTGACTGGTGTTCCTGTGGCCTCATGGCGAGACCGGGCAGATAGACTGCCGATTGAGGCGCGCTGCCGGCGTGGCGCGCCTCGCCGACATCCTTGCGATGACGGCCTGAGGTGAGTTCTAACCCAATGCCCCTGAGGCTGGAATGATCGTTTTGTCATAAGTAGGTAACGAATCTATGGTTCTGCCCATAAGCCGGAGTCGGCGAGGCATCTGAAGTGCACGCCTGGCCGCCCCGCCTAATTGCCAGCCATCTTTTTCTTGCCATTCATTTTTTGTTCGTTGCTGCGTTTGTTCCGACGAAAGGGTCGTAGCGGCCCGCAGCACTTTTTTCTGGAAACGCCATGACCGATCGCCATGAACTGATCCTGACCTGCCCCAAGGGGCTCGAAGGCCTTTTGCTTGAGGAGGCCACCGCGCTTGGTCTGGAGGAGGGGCGCGAACAGACTTCTGCCGTTCGCGGGTATGGCGCATTGGAGGTGGGCTATCGGCTTTGCCTGTGGTCACGCCTGGCCAACCGCGTACTGCTGGTGATCAGTCGCTTCCCGACGGTCGATGCCGAGACGCTCTACCAGGGCGTGCACGCCGTCGATTGGGCCGAGCACCTGCTGCCATCCGGCAGCCTGGCCGTGGAGTTCAGCGGGCGTGGTTCGGGGATCGACAACACGCATTTCGGTGCGCTCAAGGTCAAGGATGCCATCGTCGACCGGCTGCGCAGCGCATCGGGCGAGCGGCCAAGCATCGATAAGCTTGACCCCGACCTGCGGGTGCACCTGCGCCTGGACAAGGGGCAGGCCGTGCTCTCGCTGGACTTGTCCGGTCATAGCCTGCATCAACGCGGCTATCGTCTGCAGCAAGGTGCTGCACCACTGAAGGAAAACCTTGCCGCCGCCATCCTGATCCGCGCCGGCTGGCCGCGCATCGCCGCCGCTGGTGGTGCGCTGACCGACCCCATGTGCGGTGTGGGTACCTTCCTGGTGGAAGGCGCGATGATGGCGGCAGATATCGCACCCAATCTCAAGCGCGAACGCTGGGGCTTCAGCGCCTGGCTGGGGCATGTGCCGGCGCTGTGGAATCGCCTGCACGCCGACGCCCAGGCGCGCGCGGAGGCCGGTTTGGCCAGACCACCGCTGTGGATTCGTGGCTATGAAGCCGATCCGCGTCTGATCCAGCCTGGTCGCAACAACATCGAGCGCGCCGGACTGTCGAGCTGGATTCGTATCTACCAGGGTGACGTCGGGAGTTTCGAGCCGCGCCCAGACCAGAACCAGAAGGGGCTGGTCATCTGCAACCCGCCTTACGGCGAACGCCTGGGTGACGAGGCCAGCCTTCTTTATCTCTACCAGAACCTGGGCGAGCGCCTGCGCCAGGCCTGCCTAGGCTGGGAGGCTGCTGTGTTCACTGCCGCACCGGACCTCGGCAAACGCATGGGTATCCGCAGCCACAAGCAGTACGCCTTCTGGAACGGCGCACTGCCGTGCAAACTGCTACTGATCAAGGTCGAGTTGGACCAGTTCGTTACCGGCCAGCGCGCTGGCTCCACCGAGCCACAGCCTCAGCAGGCTCCGGTGGAGCAGGCACGTCTGAGCGAAGGTGGGCAAATGTTCGCCAACCGCTTGCAGAAGAACCTGCGGCAGCTCGGCAAATGGGCGCGTCGCGAAGGCATCGAGTGTTATCGACTGTACGACGCCGATATGCCGGAGTACGCATTGGCGGTCGATCTTTATCGCGATTGGGTGCATGTGCAGGAATATGCTCCGCCACGCTCCATCGATCCGGACAAGGCCCAGGCTCGCCTGCTCGATGCCCTGGCGGCTATTCCGCAGGCGCTGGGCATTGCGCGCGAGAAGGTGGTGGTCAAACGTCGCGAGCGCCAGAGCGGCACTCGCCAGTACGAGCGCCAGGCCTCCCAGGGTGAATTTCTCGAAGTCAGCGAGGGTGGCGTCAAGCTGCTGGTCAACCTGACCGACTACCTGGATACCGGCCTGTTCCTCGACCATCGCCCGCTGCGCCTGCGCATCCAGCGCGAAGCGGCCGGCAAGCGCTTTCTCAATCTTTTCTGCTATACCGCGACGGCAACCGTGCACGCGGCCAAGGGCGGCGCGCGCAGCACTACCAGTGTCGACCTGTCCAGGACCTATCTGGACTGGGCGCGGCGCAACCTTTCGCTCAACGGCTTCTCGGACCGCCAGCGGCTGGAACAGGGAGACGTGATGGCCTGGCTGGAAGCGGATCGCGGCGAATACGACCTGATCTTCATCGACCCGCCGACCTTCTCCAACTCCAAGCGCATGGAAGGCGTGTTCGACGTGCAGCGTGACCACGTTGCCCTGCTCGACCTGGCGATGGCACGGCTGGCTACCGGCGGGACGCTGTATTTCTCCAACAACTTCCGCAAGTTCGTGCTGGACGCGAGCCTGATGGATCGTTACGCAGTAGAGGAAATCACGGCTTCTACGCTGGATGAGGACTTCCGCCGCAATCCGCGAATCCACCGTGCCTGGAAACTCCAGGCACGGTGATGACGGTTCTGAGCGGGCCTCAGGCAGGCCCGCTCTTCCTGTAGCGATCAGCGCTGAGCGGTGCTTTCTCTGCGCTGGTTGTACAGGCTGACCAGCACCTGATCCAGGATCGACGAGGCGCCCCATGGACGCGGGTGGTTGAGGATCGCCACCACCGCCCAGACATTGCCGTCGCCGTCTCGACTGTAGCCCGCGATCGCGCGCACGGTATTCAGCGTGCCCGTCTTCACGTGTGCCTTGCCGGCGACCGGCGTGTTGCGCAGACGCTTGCGCATGGTGCCGTCCACGGCCGCCAAAGGCATCGAGGAGATGAACTCGGCCGAGTAGGGGCTGCGCCAGGCGGCCTGCAGCAAACTCGCCAGTTCACGCGCGCTGACCCGCTCGGCACGGGAAAGGCCGGAGCCGTTTTCGATCACCAGGTGCGGGGAAATCAGCCCTTTCTTGGCCAGCCATTGGCGGATCACTCGCTGTGCCGCCTTGGCGTCATCGGCATCCGCTTCGTTGCGGAACGCCGCACCCAGGCTCAGGAACAGCTGCTTGGCCATGGTGTTGTTGCTGTACTTGTTGACGTCGCGAATGATCTCGGTGAGGTCCGGGGAGTAGGCCCTGGCCAGCAGGCGGGCGCTGCTCGGTACCTGGGCGACACGATCAGTGCCCAGGATGCTGCCGCCGAGTTCGCCCCAGATCGCCCGCACCGCGCCTGCGGCATAGCGTTCGTGGTCCAGCAGGGAAAGATAGGTCTGCGCGCTGCAACCAGCGGCGAGCTTGCCCGTGACCACCACGGTGACCCCGTCGCCGTCGGCAACGGGGTTGTACAGCACCTCTGGCCAGCCTGGGCACTTGGCTGCCGGCAAGGCCTGAACGCGGTTGTCGATGCGGACGCTGGCAATGGGCGGCTCCACCGCCACGTTCACCTTGCCCCCATCGTTGCGGACGATGAAGCGCAGCGCCTTGAGGTTGACCAGTAGCGAATCGGGCCCGACCAGGAACGGCTTGTTCTGGTCGCCGCCGTCATCGTCGAATACCGGCAGGTCGGGCTGGACGAAGTGGCTGCGATCCAGCACCAGATCGCCGGTGACCTTGCTCACACCGTTGGCGCGCAGATCACGCAGCAGCAACCAGAGCTTCTCCATGTTCAGCTTGGGATCGCCGCCACCTTTCAGATAAAGATTGCCATTGAGCACGCCATCCACCAGCGGGCCGTCGGCATAGAACTCGGTTTTCCACTGATGATTGGGCCCGAGCAGTTCGAGTGCGGCGTAGGTGGTGACCAATTTCATGGTCGAGGCGGGATTGACCGATACGTCTGCATTGACGATTGTCGGTGCCGCGTTGCCGGTAAGCGGCAGCATGACGACCGACAGCGCATCGTTGTTGATCTTGTTGGCCTTGAGCGCCTGTTCCACACGCGCAGGCAGCGTCTGGTTCACGCCGGCCGCATGAATCGGCAGCGCAATGGGAAAGGCCAGAACGGCCAGGGAGATACCACGAAGGATTCTGTTCATTTGCGAGCGCCTCTGAGCGCACACAGGGGGCTGCTGGCGATTCGATTCGGCATGCGATTTCCCACTGCACTAAGGGAACGATTGCGGGCCATTATGCCCGGCCCGTAGAGGCGCTGTGCCTCTATCCGATAAGCGTAGCTGCGTCGCAGGGGTTACTGCAAAACAAGATGGCGAGCCGTTGCGGCGGCGGTTCTCGGTCATCGCCTTGGCATCGGGTTGCTGTTAGAGTGCGCGCCGTCATCACGTTGAAAAAAGGATCGATCCAATGGCTACCAATCGTTCGCGCCGCCTGCGCAAGAAACTCTGTGTCGATGAGTTCCAGGAGCTGGGCTTCGAGATCAATCTCACCTATCGCGAAGGTATCGAAAGCAAGGCCGTGGATGACTTCCTAGAAGCATTCATCAGCGAGGCGATGGAAGCCAACGAGCTTGGTTATATCGGCGGTGAAGACTACGGTTTCGTCTGCCTGGCGCGCCGTGGTTCGGTCACCGAAGAGCAGCGTGCCAAGGTCGATGCCTGGCTGAAAGGCCGCAGCGAGCTTGCTGAGTACAACGTCAGCCCGCTGATGGATGTGTGGTATCCGGAAAACCCGATCAGGACCGAGAAGTAGTCTGCTCGTCGGTTCGTTGCGCTGCTGCCAGCTGGGCTTTCCTTCGTGAGCGCCTGGCCAGCAGCAGATGCAGCAGGTGCATCAGCGTTGCGATGAGCAACGCAACGCCCACGCCAAGGCTGGCATTGATGAGGCGTATCTGCGGCAGGTTCCAATCCTGCGCGAGGGTTTCTGCCAGCAGCAGGAAGAGCAGGGTGGTCTGCAGCACGAACAGCCCGTAGTGATTCGCCTGGAAGGCCCTGCCGAGCACAACCAGCGGCAGCAGGATCATCACCATCAGCGGCGGGTCGGCCAGGCCATGTCCGATGTAGATGAGGATGGCGGCGGCGGCCAGGATTCCGAGGCTGGCCTGCAGGGCGCGAACCAGGCTGCGTTCGAGGTCCATCTGCAATGTGGTGAACACCGCCAGCGTCAGCCAGTAGCCTCTCGGCAACTGCGCCATGTTCACGATAACACCACCCAGCGCGCCGGCCAGCATGTAGGTCAGCGCGTGTACTCGCCATTGCCGGATCGGCGTTCGTCGAGCGTGCCGCCGCAGCACCCGCAGGATGCTCAGCAATCGTGGCATGTACGGCCACATACGCAAGCCATGCATGCCGCGCAGACCGAACGCCAGCAGCGTCACCCACAGACCGCCAAGCGCGAACAGCACGGCAATCGCATAGGGGTTGTTGAAATCGGCGACGCCATGCTGGCCCTGGCCGAGGCACAGGCAGATCGCCAGGCCGATGCCGAGTTTGCCGGCTTCGCTGCCATATCGTTGCAACCAGGCCAGAAGCAAACCGTAGAAGGCGAACAGGCCGAGGCTGATCAATGGGTGGGTGGCTGACCAGAAACCCAGGCCGGCACTGCCGGCGCCCAGTGCGATAAGGAGCAGCATCCGCAGCATGCCGAAGCGATGAAGCGGATTGGCCTTGGCGGCCTGGAATGCACCTACCGTCGCCCAGAGAAAACCCGGGTGACCGCTGAACAGGCCCAGCAACAGCGGCAGCGCACAGCCGAAGCCTGCGACCATCGCCGCGCCCCAGGCGGGGCGCCCGGGATGCCAGTGAATGCTTTGCCGCAACAGACGCTTCATGGGGTCAGACCGGGCTGGAGCGACCGGTCATTTCTCCGGCCATTTCCGTGGCGTAACTGTCGGTCATGCCGGCGATGAAATCGATCATTCGCAGAAACGACTGGTAGAGCGGTAGCTCGGGAGAGGGTGCGCTGCGTCCGAGCAGATCGAGGATCCGCTGGTTCTTGAATGAAGGCGTACCGCCACGATGCTGTTCCAGCGCCGCCCCGCAGAAAGCGTTGAGCAGGATCTCCAGCGTCGTGTAGGCGCCGATCTCGTGCAGGGTCTTGCGTTTGTCCTGGAAAATCTTCTGGCGGGCCATCGCTTTCGCCTGCACCACGCAGGCCTTGGCAGGACCATGCATATGCTCGACCAGGTCGCCCGGCAGTTCGCCGCGCAAGAGGTTATTCTGCTGTTCGACGAACGCAGCGGCAGCGGCATTGGTCAGATGCTCGATGGCCTTGCCGCGCAGGATCGCCAGCTTGCGGCGCCTGGAGTCGCCTGGGCCGAGTTGGCGATAGGTTTCCGGGATATCGTCGCCAACCAGCGCCAGCAGCAGTTCCTCGACTTCCGCGTACTCGAGCAGTTCCATTTCGAGGCCATCTTCGAGGTCGATCAGCCCGTAGCAGATGTCGTCCGCGGCCTCCATCAGATACACGAGGGGGTGGCGCCCCCAGCGCTGATCGGCAACCTTCGGCAGGTTCAGCTTGTGTGCGATCTGCTCCAGCAACGGCAACTCGTTCTGGTAGCAACCGAACTTGTGTTTCTTGTACCCCAGCGCCTCGGCATGGCGAGACGTCCATGGGTATTTGAGATAGGTGCCCAGCGTGGCGTAGGTAAGCCGGGTGCCTCCGTCGAACTGGTGATACTCCAGCTGCGTGAGCACACGGAAGCCTTGGGCATTGCCCTCGAAGTTGAGAAAGTCTGCCCGCTGCGCATCCGTCATGTCGTCCAGCCAACCGCGTCCCGCAGCCTGCTGAAACCAGCAGCGAATGGCATCCTCCCCGGAGTGGCCGAATGGCGGGTTGCCGATGTCATGGGCGAGGCAGGCCGACTGGACGATCATGCCGAGATCGGCGGGGCTGCACCACTCCGGCAAGTCATCGCGAAGGACTTCGCCGACGCGCATGCCGAGCGAGCGCCCCACGCAGCTTACTTCGAGCGAATGGGTTAGCCGGGTATGGATATGGTCGTTGCTGGAAACCGGATGGACCTGGGTCTTGCGGCCGAGGCGGCGAAACGCGCCGGAGAAAATGATACGGTCATGATCCTTGTGGAACGGGCTGCGCCCCAGCTCGTCGCTGCTATGAGCGGACTTGCCGAGTCGTTCACGGGTAAGCAGTGTGTGCCAGTCCAAGACCATCTCCATATTGCCATTAGCGGGCTGGTGCAAAGCTACCATAACCGTCCAACCGCGAATCGCTACTATCGCACTATGCGACCCGCGCGCGCAGGCAGCTTGACCCAGGTGAAGCTGGATCGAGCTGCCAGTACAACAGGTGTTGCTCCAGCGGTTAGTGCAACTTTTCGCGCAACTTCTGCTGGCCCTTGATCAGGGGGTAAACCGTCAAGGCGACACGAGCCAGCTTGCCCAGCCTGCCCATCCGGCGACCGAACAGAGCCAGTACAACCGTGGCGGCAATCATCAGCGGGCCCTTGCCTGAGGAGGGATCGGCAGATGAGCGCCGTGAGGTTACGAATCCCTTGATCTGCTGAAGCGGATGGGAAAGAGGTTGTGCGTGGTAGAGCATCTGCTGGCGATGCATTTCCATGCGAAGGCGCACCAGATCCTTGCGCATGCTCAACTCGTTCGAGGTGCTCAGGGGTCGACTCATGGCAATAGACGCTCCCGGTTACGCTCCAGCTCTTCAAGAGTGGCTTGGAACGGCGCTGCACATTTCTTGGCCAGTGAAATGGCTCGGCTGATACAGATGATCATGATCACTGCATAGATGGCGCACAACGTCAGGATTGCTGCCATTCGGTGGGTTTCCCAGAACGCGATCACGATCGCGGCCGAGAGGCCGACCAGAACCAGTAGGCCAAGAATCAGGCTGACGCCAGCCAGGAGAAAAAGCCGAAACGTCCGGGCTTTTTCTTCCTGAACCTCGATGCCCACCAGCTCCAAATGCCCTTGGAGCAGGCCGACGAACGCGCCGCCCAGCTTTTTCAGCGACGGTCTGGGAGCTTCTGAGCCGGGCTTCGCTTCCATCTGCGGCTCTCCCATCAGCGACGTGTGATCAAGCCGAGCAGGAAACCGACACCGGCGGCGATGCCAATCGACTGCCACGGGTGACTATGCACATATTCCTCGGTGCACTGGATTGCTGCCTGACCCTGATCGCGCATCGAGCTTTCGCGGTCTTTCAACATCTCACGCGCCTTGGCGATGTTCGCGTTGATCTTGCTGCGTAGCTCTTCGGTCTGGCCACCTGCAGTTTCCTGCGTGTGCTTGAGCAGGCGTTCGGTGTCGCCTATCAGGGTATGGAACTCCTCGATCAGGGCGTTCTGCGCAGCCTGCAGGTTGCGACGATGGGCCGACGTGTCGATAAGGGGGCGGGTGCTCCCAGCGGGCCCCTCGGGGATCGGGGTGTTGTCGCTGGTGCCGAAGGTGGATTCGGTAGACATTCGCAGCTCCTTTTCTGAATCTAGCGGCGACGAAAGGTCCCGCTGCCTCAAGTTTCGAGCATGCTGCCGCTGCAAAGGTTCCCGTTTCGTTGGGGATATCCGATTGATATGAGGTTGGCGGAAGAAAGATTGGCTCGTCGCTATGGCAAATCTGGAAAATAACCAAAAGAAAACCCGCCGAAGCGGGTTTTCCTGTTCTACAGCACGATCGTGCTATAGCCGCTAATTACATCAGCGGAATGGTGTAGCTGACGATCAGACGGTTTTCGTCGACATTATTGCTGGCGGCGATATTGCCACGTGCAGTCGCGTTGCGCCATTTCACGTTCAGGTTCTTCAGCGCGCCTTCTTGGAAGGTGTAGCCAATGTCCATGTCGCGCTCCCAGATCTTGCCTTCGGACTGACCTGCGCCACGCTCAACGTTGTCGCCTGTGATGTAGCGAGTCATAAAGGTTAGGCCAGGAATGCCAACCGACGCAAAGTTGAAATCATAGCGAGCTTGCCAAGATTTCATATCCGCAAATGCGAAGTCATTGATCTGGACATAGTTAACCAGGAACGGGTCGGTAAACTCGCCGACATACGCGAAGCCTGTGTCTCCGCTCATCTTCTGATAGCCGAGACCGAAGCTGTGCCCGCTTAGGGCGTAGGTAACCATTGCTCCTAGCGCGCGGTTGTCAACATTCGAAGAGCCATCTTCCGAGGAGCGGGCATAACGCAGATCGGTTTTTAGAGATTGCTTGTCACCAAGTGGCAGCACATGCACCAGGTTGGTCGAGTGTTGCTTATACACTTCTTCCAAATTGCTGTAATAGTAAGAGGCAGTGAGGTCATCGGTCAGCTTATAGCTACCGCCTGCGAACATGAAGTCGTCCACATCGCTGGAGTCGATGCCGGTTTCGCCTACGGCCGCACCTTTGCCGCCGTACGCCAGCGCTTCGTTGTTGGACGAATTGCGATGGTTGGCGCGGTTCAGGTAGCCAGCGTCTAGCGTCAGGCCCTGGATATCTTTAGAGACGATCTGCGCGCCTTGAAAAGTTTGCGGCAGCAAACGAGAGTCGCTCGACGAGATTGCCATGTTCTTCGGTTGCAGGGTGCCGATTTTCAGAACAGTTTCAGACACTTTGGCTTTTGCGGCCAGGCCAAGCATCGAGTAGTCGTCTGCAGATCCGTCGCCGTCGGCAGGCAGCAGCCCAGAACCGGTACGACCGCCGCCCGAATCAAGCTTGACGCCCAGCAGACCGAGTGCATCGACACCGAAACCGACAGTGCCTTCGGTATAACCGGATTCGACGCGCAGCAGGAATCCCTGTGCCCACTCTTCCGCTTTGCTGTTAGAGGTGTTTGGAACTTCGCGGAAATCACGGTTGAAATAGAAGTTACGCAGTTCCAGGCCAGCCTTGGTGTCTTCGATGAAGGCGGCTTGAGCCATGGTTGGGATAGCCAGTGTTGCTCCCAGAGTGGCGAGGGCCACGCCCCGGGCGATGGGGGTCTTGAGCATTTCTTATTTCTCCTCGTTGGATGATGCTCTGAAGTCGCTCTTTACGGCGCCATGCAATAAAACATTACAGAGGTTTTTCAACCTTTAGACTTTAGTCGCCAAGCCCTGCAAGTCAACGTGCTAGACGGTCGCAGCCCTGACGGCCGTTTAAGGCTGTCGGTCGGTCACGCATCGAATATTCACGTCGCATGATCTGGCGATTAAACACTAAAGGGTCAACCGGGCAATCTGCGTCGCCGCGGGTGGCAGCATCCTAGCGTTTTGCTCGGGCAGAGTCGAATGGCCTGAGCATAATCGCCTGGTGAGTGGGGCCGATTTCACATTTTTGACTGCGTGAAGGCGCATTCACGCTTCGTAACTAAGATGGCTAACCACCTCGGCCTTGCTAGAATTTCGACATGAATAATTGCGAGATCGCCAATGTTGCCTGAATGCCAGCTTTTCGGAACTCTGGGTTGCCATCTCTGCGAGCAGGCGGAAGAGGTGCTCATGCCGCTTGTAGAGCATGGTCTGTTAGTGGAATTGATGGATATTGCCGAGCGCTCCGACTGGGTCGAACTCTACGGGCTACGGATACCGGTGCTTCGCCGCGTTGACAATGGTGCAGAATTGGATTGGCCGTTCGAGGCCG
Source organism: Stutzerimonas sp. Brlt_14 (assembly GCF_051948915.1). Classification (NCBI taxonomy): domain Bacteria; kingdom Pseudomonadati; phylum Pseudomonadota; class Gammaproteobacteria; order Pseudomonadales; family Pseudomonadaceae; genus Stutzerimonas; species Stutzerimonas sp. Brlt_14. Next base: position 38,350 of record NZ_JAYJLM010000001.1, on the reverse strand, counting down.
AACAAGTAGTGAGCTTTCTGCAGGCTGCCGCAAAGTAGGTCAAATGACATGCATAAAAAAACCGGCTCGTTGGCCGGTTTTTTATGGTCTGCCATTCAATAACAGATCCGCGGGATATGGTCGGAGCGACTGGATTCGAACCAGCGACCTTCTCGTCCCGAACGAGACGCGCTACCAAGCTGCGCTACGCTCCGAAGATGGCGCGCATTCTACAGAAAAAGTTTTGTCGCACAAGACGTTACGCCGGATTTTTTTCACACGCCGTGCTGGCCCGGTGAGACATGCTGAGGCTTGTCGTGCTGTCTGATCCGAAGCCGACAGCACGACGTTCAGACTGATCAGAGTTCGCGAACGGTGCGGACCTGATCCTTGTTCACCTTGCCCGGCTTGCCGTCGAGCTGCTCATATTCATAGAACCCCGATTCGTCGTCGTAATCCGGGCGGTCCAGGGTCTGGATCTCGCGACCGTCGTTCAAGGTGATAACGCTCGGATTGGCGCAACCGGCCAATATGCCGAAGCTCAGCGCAAGAATGAGGGTGGGTAGAGTGCGTGTTTGCATGACGCTGTTCCTTCTGCGAGTAACGATAACCATCGGACGAAGCGCGCTACGATGAAGTTCCCAGCTCTGAACGGCTGGCTTTGAGAAGCTCTGGTGTGTTGAGGTTGGCCAGGCGAGGATCGTCTCTCCTGACTTGCAGTTCACGCGCGCCGAGCTTCAGCAGAATGCGTTGCGGGCTGCGCTCCCCGGCACGCCAGAAGGCGTCTATTTCTGCTCGCATGCTGGTAGGTATGACACAGAACAGCGGCTCCCATTGTTCGCCGCAGCGGAGCATCACGGGTTGGTCGGGCGTGCTGATTGCTGCCGAGTACAGCGAATGCAGCAGAGGACGATCTACAAGGGGGGTATCGCATGGTAGCAGGAGCAGCCAGCGGTGGCTCGCGGCGGCAAGCCCGGCGCGTATCCCTGCGAGCGGGCCAGGAAATCCGTCTTCGTCATCGCTGACCAGGCGGTCGGCATAGCCGGCGTAACGCGCGTGGTTCCGATTGCAAGACAGCAAGAGCTCATCGGTCAGTGGGCGGGCAACGTCATGCAGCCAGGCGATCAGTGGGCGACCTCGCCACTCCAGCAGCCCCTTATCCTGACCGCCCATACGCTGCCCGCGGCCTCCGGCCAGAAGCAGAATGGAGCAGGACTGGAAAGTTGAGTCGGTCATTGGGTGGCTCCTGAAGCGTGCAGTCGGACCGTGCCAGCAATCCTACGCGGCTGTGGCGTCGCTGTCCGTTCGGCAGATACGGACATGCAGCCGTTGCGTCGCTAAACCATCGAGAAATCCTGTTGTCTATCTCCTCCATCCGCTTTCTACAGAGGGCGGGGTGCCGCCTGCTTATTGGCCGAAATACAAGGAGAACAGACAATGCAGGAGAGAAACGTTTGGGTTGATTATGCCAAGGCGATCGGAATCATTCTCGTTGTCTACGGGCATGTCGCGCGGGGCGTCTTCAATGCAGGGCTGCCCATGGATGAGGGTGAATTCGTGCTTGTGGACAGCATCATCTATAGCTTCCACATGCCGTTGTTCTTCTTCCTTTCCGGCTTGTTTTTTTTCGATTCGCTGCAAAAGCGGGGTAGGGGCGGCCTGATCATCAACAAGGTGGATACGATCGTTTATCCATTCATTGTCTGGTCCTTGCTGCAAGGGCTGTTAGAAGTCGTCCTGTCGAATTACACCAATGGCCAGGTCACCTTGACTGAGGTGTTCTCGTTGCTATGGCTGCCGCGTGCCCAGTTCTGGTTCCTTTATGCCCTGTTCCTGGTGTTTCTGGTCTGCACGTTCCTGTATGCGAAAGCCGATCGCCGATACTTTCTACCGTTCGTCGTGCTGTTCGGAGTCCTGTTCGTCTTCCAGCAGGAACTGACGATCAACAACATGACGCGCTTCATCCTGGGGAATACGGTGTTCTTCGCGCTGGGGGTCTGGTTCAACGAAGTGAAGGCTTTTTTCCTGGCACGCTGCACGCAATTAACCGTGTTTTTCGGTGCTTTGTTCATTATCGGCCAGTATCTGTTTCATATCACATTTGGCATGAACTACACCGACGGCGGCCTGCCGGTGCTGGCTCTGGCAACGATATCCATCTTTTTTATGGTCGCGCTTTCGATGTGGCTTGGACAATTCCGTGTCGACTGGTTTCTGTTTATCGGCGCGTCCTCGATGACGATCTACCTCATGCATATCCTGGCCGGGAGCGGCGCGCGGGTGATTCTCAGCAAGTTCCTAGGCATCGACTCGATTGCTGCACATCTCGTGGTCGGCACACTGATTGGGCTCGTTGCTCCGCTGCTGGCTCAGATCGTGATCAATCGTTTCAACCTGCACTTCCTGCTTACTCCGCCAAAGCGAATCTCCGCTTCCCATCTGCGTATGCGCAAGGCCGTGGCGTGATGCGCATCCGCTAGGTCCTCCCGACAGCCGCCAGAAGATACTGGCGGTCAGTCGGGCTCAGGTGCGGGTTCAGCCGCAGCTGACGCGTTCTATGGTCAGATTTGCGTCAGTATTGAGGTTCAGTCTCTGGGAGTTGTACTCCAGTGTAACGACGTCATCGGGCCGAAGTATTCGGGCTACATCGGCACCTGCCTTGTCCCTCGCCTGTTCCAGTAATTCGGGGGTCGCGACCTTGCCGACAAGGCTGCTCACCGCCTCTGAATTGCATTTGCCGTGTTGCTGGGTATTGGCTTGCTGGGCGTTGTCGTCCGGGGTTGCAGTGGTTTGGCACCCACTTGCCAATGCTGCTCCCAGTGCTATCGATGCGAGAAAGCTGATTCGGTACACGAGTTCTCCTTTTGGTCGGTTCGCCGAAGCGCAACTATTATCAGAATTGCGAGCGGGTCAGTAAGGCGATTGAGATAACTGGCAGCTGTATTCGCCTGAAGCCTAAAAAAGAGGCTATGGGCGGGAACCGAAGCGGCGTCATTTCGTCTTATTGCTTGATGGCGCTTTGCAATCCTGGCTGAAGAAAAACAAGGAGTTTCCGCTATGTTTACCTCCCCGTTACTCAAGCGTATCGCTACCGTACTGGCTGCTTTGCATATCCTGTTGGTGGCACAGATTCCCATGGCGCAGGCTGCCATGATCGGAACGCCGGAAGTGGTCGCCGAGCATCAGCAGCAAGTCGACAGACAGCAGTTGCTGACCATGCTGGAAGATCAGGACGTGCAAAAAAAGCTCGAGTCTATGGGCGTTGAGCGTGACCAAGTGGAAAAGCGTATCAACAGTCTGACCGCCGCAGAGCTGGCGCAATTCAACCAGCAGCTTGACCAAGCGCCGGCAGGCGCTGGTGTGGTTGGTGTGATCGTGCTGTTTCTGGTGATCTTCATCATCACCGACATGCTCTGCGCGACCAACATCTTCAACTTCGTCAACTGCATCAACCGTTGAGCCTGCGGTTAGCCCTGCTTGTATTGTTCGGCCTGCTCGGGGCCTGTGCTCGTACGACAGTGACGCTTGTCGACGCCTCGCACCTCCCCGTTCGGGCCGAGTTGGCTGATGTACCGTTCTATCCGCAGGAAGACTTCCAATGCGGGCCCGCTGCGCTGGCCACGATGCTGTCGCAACGGGGAATTGACGCGATGCCCGATGCATTGGTCGAGCAGGTTTACATCCCTCAGCGCAAGGGCAGTCTACAGGTGGAAATGGTGGCTGCTGCTCGCTCCGCCGGGCTGCTGGTCTACCCGCTGCGCCCCCGTCTGGAGGATGTTCTGACCGAGATCGCGTCGGGTAATCCGGTGCTTGTGTTGCAAAACCTAGCATTCGATCGATGGCCGCAGTGGCATTTTGCTGTGGTGGTGGGATTCGATCTTGAGCGGCAGGAGATCATCTTGCGTTCCGGTACCACGGAACGATGGGTTGGTGGATTTCGGGAGTTCGAACGATCCTGGGCCAAAGGCGGCCGTTGGGCTGTGCTCACCCTGACACCAGCTCAGATTCCAGAGACTGCGCAGGAGGCCGTTTGGCTTCGCAGTGCCAGTGATATGGAGGAGGTCGGGCAACGGCGGGGTGCCCGGCAGGCATACGATGCCGCTACGGCGCGCTGGGGGTCAGCGCTGGCGTACTTCGCCTTGGCTAACAGCCAGTACGGTTCGGGTGAGATACACGCTGCGGAGGCATCGTTGCGTGCCAGCGTGCGCGTGGACCAGAGGTTCGCGATCGGTTGGTTCAATCTGTCGCAGGTAATGGCCGAGCAGGGCTGCATCTCGGAGGCCCGGCAGGCTCGAGCCTGTTCGGCCCGACTTGCACCGGGTGATGACCGTCTAAAGGCGCCTTTGCCGGCTGCCGCAGAGCAGGCGGCTCGGCAATGCGCTCCGCCACCGTCGTGCCCGCTGCCTGTTCACTAGAACCCGATTCGGTCGCGCAGACTGTAGTACATGGCGCCGAGAGCGCTGAGCGGCGCCTGGAAGCGCTGACCGCCTGGGAACGGGTAATGCGGCAGGCTGGCGAAAGCATCGAAACGCTCGGCCTGGCCGCTCAGTGCTTCGGCGATCACTTTGCCTGCGACGTGGGTGTAGGTGACGCCGTGACCGCTGCAGCCTTGAGAGTAATAGATGTTGCTTCCCAGCCGCCCGACTTGCGGTAGGCGCGACAGCGTGAGCAGGAAGTTGCCCGTCCAGGCGTAGTCGACTTTCACATTCGCCAGCTGTGGGAATGTTTTTAGCATCTTCGGTCGGATGATCGAGGTGACATCAGCTGGATCTCGCGCACCATAAACGACCCCACCTCCGTAGATGAGGCGCTTGTCTGCCGAGAGTCGATAGTAGTCGAGCAGATAGTTGCAGTCCTCGACGCAGTAATCCTGGGGCAGAAGGCTGCGAGCGAGTTCCTCGTCAAGAGGCTCGGTAGCTATCACCTGGGTTCCGCAAGGCATCGATTTTGCCGCCAGTTCAGGGATCAGGCCGCCTAGGTACGCATTGCCTGCCACCACCACGAACCTAGCGCGAATACTCCCATCAGGCGTGTGCACTACCGGCTGCTCGCCGCGCTCGACGCGGATCGCTGGCGAGTTCTCATAGATGATGCCGCCGAGAGACTCGATCGCCGTAGCTTCTCCCAAGGCCAGATTGAGCGGGTGGATATGGCCGCCTTGTTTATCGAGCATGCCGCCGGCGTAGCGATCAGACGCTACAACCTGCTGGATATCATGCTGGTCCAGCAATTCGAGATGCTGGTAGCCGTATCGCTCCCATAGCGCCTTCTGCGCTTCGAGATGGTGCATCTGCTTCTTGTTGAAAGCAGCAAACACGCCGCCGTCTTTCAGGTCGCACCTGATGTGGTAGCGGGCGACCCGATCGCGGATGATCCTTCCGCCTTCAAATGCCATTTCGCCGATCAGCTTGGCGGCAGGCTCGCTGACGCTGCGCTCAATGCTGTCGAGGTCTCGGCTGTAGCTGTTGACGATTTGCCCGCCGTTGCGACCGGATGCGCCGAAGCCAACCTTCACGGCTTCCAGAACGGTGACGCTGAAGCCCTTCTCGAGCAGGAACAGGGCAGTGGACAGACCGGTGTAACCGGCGCCAATGACGCACACGTCGACCTGATGATGATCAGCTAGCGCGGGGCGAGATGCGGTTTGATTGGCGGTCGCAGCATAGTAGGAAGCTGGATAGTCCTTGTGCGGCATATTGCAATCTCTGTTCTAAATATTTTACGCATGCTAGCGCTTAACCGGCCGCCTTGCCAGGTAGGCCCAGCGATACGTGTGGATTTCCAAATTTTCCAAATATCAGTGAGTTAGCAGAAAAAACTGCTTGACTCTTTTTTTCATCCATTTAGAATGCGCCCCCATCGAAGGCACATAGCTCAGTTGGTTAGAGCACCACCTTGACATGGTGGGGGTCGTTGGTTCGAATCCAATTGTGCCTACCAATTCGAAAAAGGGTCGCGCAAGCGACCCTTTTTTTTGGCTTGCTTGCCAGCGCATCGGTGTTCTGGAAGCATCGCCAGTCGTATTTCCCAGTGACTTCGGTCCGGTCGAGAGTGAGCCTATCAGGTGCCTGCCATTGTGCGGCAGGCCTGCTCGCCGGGTCGCTTTCCTGGCTCATCCCAACCCATGTGGCCTTTGGTACGGGTCACCACTAGGAGAGGAGGCGCCATGCCCACCATTACTCTTCCCGATGGCAGTCAGCGTTCGTTCGATCATCCCGTTACCGTGGCTGAGGTTGCTCAGTCCATTGGCGCCGGCCTTGCGAAGGCAACCCTGGCTGGCAAGGTCGACGGCAAGCTGGTCGACGCCTGTGATTTGATCGAGCGCGATGCTTCGCTGCAGATCATCACGCCGAAGGATGAGGAGGGGTTGGAGATCATTCGCCACTCCTGCGCGCATCTGGTCGGTCATGCGGTAAAGCAGTTGTATCCGAACGCCAAGATGGTAATCGGTCCGGTCATCGATGAGGGTTTCTATTACGACATCGCCATCGATCGTCCCTTTACCCCGGAAGACATGGCGGCCATCGAGAAGCGTATGGCCGAGTTGATCGACAAGGACTACGACGTCATCAAGAAGATGACGCCGCGAGCCGAAGTCATCGAGGTCTTCACGTCGCGAGGTGAGGATTACAAGCTGCGCCTGGTCGACGATATGCCCGACGAGCAGGCGATGGGCCTGTATTACCACGAAGAATATGTGGACATGTGCCGCGGCCCGCACGTGCCGAATACCCGCTTCCTGAAAGCATTCAAACTGACCCGCATTTCCGGTGCGTACTGGCGTGGCGACTCGAAGAACGAACAGCTGCAGCGCATCTACGGCACTGCCTGGGCCGACAAGAAGCAGTTGGCCGCCTATATCCAGCGCATCGAGGAGGCCGAGAAGCGTGACCATCGCCGGATCGGCAAGCAACTCGACCTGTTCCATACTCAGGAAGAAGCCCCTGGTATGGTCTTCTGGCACCCGGCTGGCTGGACGCTCTACCAGAACCTCGAGCAGTACATGCGTCAGGTGCAGCGCGAGAACGGCTATCAGGAGGTGCGCACGCCGCAGGTAGTCGACCGCATCCTCTGGGAGAAGTCCGGACATTGGTCGAACTACGCCGAGAACATGTTTACCACCTCGTCGGAAAACCGCGATTACGCAGTCAAGCCGATGAACTGCCCGTGTCATGTGCAGATCTTCAACCAGGGCCTGAAATCCTACCGCGATCTGCCGCTGCGCATGGCCGAGTTCGGCGCCTGCCACCGCAACGAGCCGTCTGGTGCGCTGCATGGCATCATGCGTGTGCGTGGCTTCACTCAGGATGACGCGCACATCTTCTGCACCGAGGAGCAGGTGAAGAAGGAAGCTGCCGACTTCATCAAGCTGACGCTCAAGGTCTATGCCGATTTCGGTTTCAGCGATATCGCGATGAAGCTTTCGACCCGTCCGGCGAAGCGTGTCGGTTCCGACGAGTTGTGGGATCGCGCCGAAAGTGCGCTGGCCGAAGCGCTCAATGAGTCAGGTCTGGCCTGGGAGTATCAGCCGGGCGAGGGAGCCTTCTATGGGCCGAAGATCGAGTTCACTTTGCGCGATTGCCTGGGTCGCAACTGGCAGTGCGGTACGCTGCAGTACGATCCGAATCTGCCCGAGCGTCTCGATGCCAGCTACGTGGCGGAGGACAACAGCCGTCAGCGTCCGGTGATGCTGCACCGTGCGATCCTCGGGTCGTTCGAGCGGTTCATCGGCATGCTCATCGAGCACTACGCCGGCGCATTCCCTGCGTGGTTGGCACCGACCCAGGCGGTGATCATGAATATCACCGACAAGCAGGCCGCATTTGCCATAGAGGTGGAAAAAACGCTGGTCCAAAGCGGGTTCCGTGCCAAGTGTGACTTGAGAAACGAAAAGATCGGCTTTAAAATCCGCGAGCATACTTTGCTCAAGACACCCTATCTCTTGGTTATCGGGGATCGGGAAGTCGAAACACGATCCGTTGCTGTGCGCTCCCGCGAAGGCGTCGATATGGGCTCCATGCCGCTCGAACAATTCGCCCAGCTGCTTGCACAGGCGGTTTCCCGGCGTGGTCGCCAAGAATCGGAGTAATCATTATTAAGCGTGAAATGAGACAGGATAGACGAGCTCAGCCCAAGGCACCGATCAACGAAAACATCACCGCGCGCGAAGTGCGCCTGATCGGTGTCGATGGCGAGCAGATTGGCATCGTCTCTATTGATGAAGCGTTGCGGGTCGCCGAAGAGGCAAAGCTGGATCTGGTGGAGATTTCCGCTGATGCGAATCCCCCGGTCTGCCGGATCATGGATTACGGCAAGCATCTCTTCGAAAAGAAGAAGCAGGCTGCGGCTGCAAAGAAGAATCAGCACCAGCAACAAATCAAAGAAATCAAGTTTCGTCCAGGGACGGAAGAAGGGGATTACCAGGTAAAGCTACGCAACCTGGTACGTTTCCTTGAAGATGGGGACAAGGCCAAGGTTTCATTGCGATTCCGCGGCCGTGAGATGGCTCACCAGGAGCTGGGGATGGAACTGCTCAAGCGGGTCGAAGCTGACCTCATTGAGATTGGTACCGTCGAACAGCATCCGAAGCTGGAAGGACGCCAGCTGATGATGGTCATCGCTCCCAAGAAGCGTAAGTAACCTCCCGGGCACTGGCAGGCCTGATGGTTAACTGTTGTTATTGAATGCGGAGTACGAACATGCCAAAGATGAAAACCAAAAGTGGTGCTGCGAAGCGCTTCAAAAAGACTGCTAACGGCTTCAAGCACAAGCACGCTTTCAAGAGCCACATCCTGACCAAGATGACCACCAAGCGTAAGCGTCAGCTGCGCGGTTGCTCGCAAGTGCATCCGTCTGACGTTGCAAAAGTGGAGCGCATGCTGCGCGTTCGTTGATCCGGTCAAGACTCAGAGGAATAACTCATGGCTCGTGTTAAGCGTGGCGTCGTTGCCCGTCGCCGTCACAAGAAAATTCTGAAACTCGCCAAAGGCTACTACGGTGCGCGTTCGCGCGTATTCCGCGTTGCCAAGCAGGCGGTAATCAAGGCTGGCCAATACGCCTACCGTGACCGCCGTCAGCGCAAGCGTCAGTTCCGCGCTCTGTGGATCGCCCGTATCAACGCTGGTGCTCGTGTCAACGGTCTGTCCTACAGCCGTCTGATCGCCGGTCTGAAGAAGGCGGCCATCGAGATCGACCGCAAGGTTCTGGCCGATCTGGCAGTGAACGAAAAAGCAGCCTTTGCTGCGATTGTCGAGAAAGCCAAAGCTTCTCTGGCTTAAGCCCCGGCAATCGCGAATCTTCGGGTTCGTTGCAACGTCATCAATAGGGGAAGAGCCTTGTGCTCTTCCCCTATTTCGTATCTGAGAAGGGGCTTTTGCAAAAGGGCGCTTGGCAGTCGGTCGCTACGGGACGATACCAGCGCGGTTCTGCAAGAACCTCTGGAGGTTATGTACATGGAAAATTTGGATGCACTGGTCTCGCAAGCGTTTGAGGCTGTGCAACGAAGTGGAGACATTGCGGCTCTCGAGCAGGTGCGCGTCCAATATCTGGGTAAGAAGGGCGAGCTCACCCAGTTGATGCAAACCTTGGGGAAGCTTTCTGCTGAGGAGCGGCCGCAGGCTGGTGCGCTGATCAATGCCGCCAAGAGCAGTGTTCAGGATGTCCTGAATGCTCGCAAGGCTGACCTAGAGAAGGCTGCTTTGGATGCCAAATTGTCAGCCGAGCGAATCGATGTGACACTGCCTGGGCGCGGACAGGCAAGCGGGGGATTGCATCCAATCTCTCGGGCTTTGGAGCGAATGGAACAAATTTTTAGTCGCATTGGCTATAGCGTTGCCGAGGGTCCTGAAGTTGAGGACGACTATCACAACTTCGAGGCGCTCAACATTCCTAGCCACCATCCCGCACGGGCAATGCACGATACCTTCTATTTCAATGCCAACACGGTTCTTCGTACGCATACGTCCTCGGTACAGGTTCGGACAATGGAGTCGCAGCAGCCGCCGATACGCATTATCTGTCCAGGTCGCGTATATCGGTGTGACTCTGATCAGACGCATTCTCCGATGTTCCATCAGGTCGAAGGCTTGTTGATCGACGAGGGCGTCAGTTTTGCGGACCTCAAAGGCACTATTCAGGCTTTTCTGCGAGAGTTCTTTGAGGCTGATCTTGAGGTGCGTTTCCGTCCTTCATTCTTCCCTTTCACCGAGCCGTCGGCCGAGGTTGATATTCGGCGGGTCATAACCAAGAACGGCGAAACCAAGTCGGATTGGTTGGAGGTTCTGGGTTGTGGGATGGTGCACCCGAACGTGTTGCGAATGTCTGGAATCGACCCGGATAGGTATCAGGGCTTCGCTTTCGGAATGGGTGTCGAGCGGCTTGCAATGTTGCGCTACGGGGTCACGGATCTGCGTATTTTTTTCGACAACGATCTGCGGTTTCTTGAGCAGTTCCGCTAAGAAATGACGCTGTAGTTTCCAGGAGAACAGCATGAAATTCAGTGAACAATGGCTGCGGAGCTGGGTAAACCCGCAGGTTTCCCGCGAGGAGCTGGTTGCTCGTCTGTCCATGGTGGGGCTTGAGGTTGATGCTGTGACGCCCGTTGCTGGCAGCTTCAGCGGTGTGGTTGTTGGTGAGGTCCTCGAAACCGTGCAGCATCCTGATGCCGACAAGCTTCGGGTCTGTCAGGTCAGCAATGGAAGTGAAACCTTTCAGGTCGTCTGCGGAGCCCCGAACGTGCGGCCAGGCCTGAAGATCCCGTTTGCAATGATCGGTGCTCAATTGCCAGGCGACTTCAGGATCAAGAAGGCCAAACTCCGCGGTATCGAATCCAATGGCATGCTTTGCTCGGAAACCGAGCTGCAGGTGGGGAGTGACGATAGCGGACTGATGGAGCTGGCCGGCGATGCGCCGGTCGGTAGTGATTTTCGTGAGTATCTCGGTCTTGACGATGCAAGCATTGAAATCGGTTTGACCCCAAACCGCGGTGATTGCCTCTCCATCGCTGGCTTGGCTCGTGAAGTTGGCGCCATTTATGACTCAGTGGTGAGTCCGGTGCAATTCGCCCTGGCCCCGCTGCACCATGACTACACCTGTCCAGTCGAGGTCCTGGCCCCCAAGGCATGCCCGCGTTATCTCGGGCGTGTTATCCGTAATGTTGATCTGTCGCGCCCGACGCCGCTTTGGATGGTTGAGCGCCTTCGCCGCTCCGATATCCGTAGCATTGATGCGGTCGTCGATGTAACCAACTACGTAATGCTCGAATTGGGTCAGCCCTTGCATGCCTTCGATCTTGCCGAGATCAAGGGCGGTATCCGGGTTCGGATGGCTGAAGAGGGCGAAAAGCTCGTCTTGCTTGACGGTCAAGAGATCGCCCTGCGTGCGGATACGCTCGTTATTGCAGACCATCAGCGCGCTCTTGCCATCGCCGGTGTCATGGGTGGAGAGCACAGCGGCGTAAGCACTGCTACCCAGAATATCTTCCTCGAAAGTGCTTTTTTCGACACCATTGCGCTGGCCGGCAAGGCTCGTTCCTACGGCTTGCACACCGATGCGTCCCATCGCTACGAGCGGGGCGTCGACTCGCAGCTCGCCCGTCAGGCGATGGAGCGCGCAACGAGTTTGCTACTGAATATCGTCGGCGGCGAGGCGGGGCCGATCATTGAGGTGGTCAGCGAAGACGACTTGCCGAAAGTCGCTCCAGTAACTTTACGCGCGGAGCGCATCAACCAGATGCTGGGGCTGGAAATGGATGGCGCCGAAGTGGTGCGCCTGCTGGCATCCTTGGGCTTGGTGGTTACCGAAGAGGCTAAAGGTCGCTGGCAAGTCTGTGTTCCGAGTCACCGCTTCGATATCAGTCTTGAGGTCGATCTGATCGAAGAGCTGGGTCGGCTGTATGGTTATGACCGCTTGCCCGTGCGTTATCCGCAGGCCCGGCTTGCACCTGAGGCAAAGCCCGAGGCTCGTGCCGAGCTTCCTTTGCTTCGGCGTTTACTGGTCGCCCGCGGATATCAGGAGGCGATCACTTACAGCTTCATTGATCCCAAGTTGTTCGAGCTGTTCAGTCCTGACATGAAGCCGTTGCAGCTTGCCAACCCGATCTCCGCTGATATGGCGGCCATGCGCGCGTCGCTTTGGCCAGGGCTGGTCAAGGCGCTGCAGTACAACCTCAACCGGCAGCAACCACGCGTGCGTCTGTTCGAGGCAGGGTTGCGCTTTGTTGGTCAGTTACAAGAGCTTGAGCAGGAAAGCATGCTGGCTGGCGTGTTAACCGGGAGTCGTCAGCCAGAGGGTTGGACGAACTCGCGCGAGGCGGTGGACTTTTACGACATCAAGGCAGATGTCGAGGCGCTGCTTGCTTTTGCCGGAAATGCTGGCGTCTATCGTTTCGTTGCGGGAGAACATCCGGCACTGCACCCGGGGCAGACCGCGCGTATCGAGCGCGACGGCCGACTGGTCGGATTCGTTGGGAGTCTCCATCCTGAGCTGGCAAGCACCCTGGGTATCGATCAGCCGGTCTACATGTTCGAGTTGAAGCTTAGCGAGATTGCCGAGGGGCGGATGCCTTCCTTCACGGAGCTGTCGCGATTCCCGGAAGTCCGGCGTGACCTTGCTGTGCTGGTCGGGCGGGAGATCGCGGCCGAAGACATCCTGAGTTGCATTCGTGATGCTGCGGGCGAGAATCTGACAGACCTCAAGCTATTTGATGTCTATCAGGGGAAAGGTATTGATCCCCTTAGCAAAAGTATGGCAGTCGGCTTGACCTGGCAGCACCCATCGCGCACTCTAAACGACGATGAGGTGAACGGTGCGATGCAGAAAATCCTCACCTCCCTGGAAGAAAGGTTCAACGCCACGTTAAGGAAATAGCGTATGGGGGCTCTGACGAAAGCTGAAATGGCGGAACGTCTATATGAAGAGCTGGGCTTGAATAAGCGCGAGGCCAAGGAACTGGTCGAGCTGTTTTTCGAGGAAATCCGACAGGCGCTCGAGCACAACGAACAGGTCAAGTTGTCCGGCTTCGGCAACTTCGACCTGCGCGATAAACGTCAGCGCCCAGGTCGTAATCCGAAGACGGGTGAGGAAATTCCTATCACGGCGCGTCGTGTGGTGACGTTCCGTCCTGGGCAGAAACTCAAAGCGAGAGTCGAGGCCTATGCTGGAACCAAGCCATAACGACGAGCTTCCTGCCATTCCGGGCAAGCGCTACTTCACCATTGGTGAGGTCAGCGAACTCTGCGCGGTGAAACCCCATGTGCTGCGTTACTGGGAGCAGGAGTTTCCTCAGCTGAACCCGGTGAAGCGTCGTGGTAACAGGCGCTACTATCAGCGGCAAGATGTGTTGATGATCCGTCAGATTCGCGCGCTTCTCTACGACCAGGGTTTCACCATCGGAGGCGCCAGGCAGCGCATGTCCGGTGACGAAGCGCGCGACGACACCACCCAATACAAGCAGCTGATTCGGCAGATGATTTCGGAGCTTGAGGAAGTGCTGCAGGTTCTGAGGAAATAGCTTTACTTGGCTCTAAAAAACTTTCACTTTTTCAGATGCTTAATGTATAGTTCGATCCGCTTTCAGCAGTGCTGACAGCATTCGTCGGGGCGTAGCGCAGCCTGGTAGCGCACTTGCATGGGGTGCAAGGGGTCGAGTGTTCGAATCACTCCGTCCCGACCAAAAAACCCTAGAAAATCCAAGCACTTACGGGTGCTTGGATTTTTTTATGCTCGTCGTTTTTCTGTCTTGGGCTGATTTCCGGTATTTTGGTCACCGTTGGGTCACCGTTAGATCATTTGTGCGTGTTCGAACTGGTGGATTCCATTGCCGAGATGCTTTCGTGTTGTGAAAGTCCTCTGTTTCGTGCCTGTGTGGCATATGACAGAGGGGTAGTGTTTTGAGAATTATTCGTTTGAGGGGTGTGGTTAGCTCCACCGGTTTGGCGAGATCTACAATCTACAAGCTCATCAGTTTGGGGGAGTTTCCCAAACCTGTCCCTCTGGTTGGGCGTAGCGTCGGTTGGATTGAAAGCGAGGTGCACGACTGGATCCTGGCCAGGATTCAGGAGCGCGACCTGACTGAGGGAACTGCTTCGCGTCCCACCGGCCTCTGAGTGTCGCCAGCTAGAACGGACCATCTGCGCAATGGCTGGCTACGGCTGGTCATGGCGCTTATGCCGCGTGGAGAGGTCTGCATTCTCAGCTAACTCTCCCAAAATGTGATCTGGCAAATCCCCTGGCAGGCTTGGCAATATTGCTCGCCATTGCTTGGTTTCGTCGGGGTGGTCTTCTTGGGGGTGAGCTGCTCTCTAGTGATATAGCTAATAGCTACCGACTATCATTATCTATATTTCAATAGTTTATACCATGGCATTGCTGCACAGTACCTACCCACTGCCCAGTCAGGGATAGTCCATCGTAAAAAATCACTAGACCACCTTCTGGTATGCCTTAAACAACGAGGGATACCACCATGAACAATCGCAAGACCTACACCCACCTCCCCCAATCTGACATTGCTCTCCAGATCGAGCGACTTGTCCAGGTCATCGAAGACTCTGACTCACCGGCATACCGAATCAAGCAGACTCGTACGGGTTACGAGCGTGTCGAAGAGACCAGGCTCTCCCGGTACTTGACGCACATCAAGCAGATGGTCGACCTGTTCGATGATCGTGTGCCCTACGACTACAGCGAGCACCTGCAAGCGTTCAGGGCTGCATGTCAGGACATCGGGCTGGAGCGTCACCCTAATGGCCCGGTCTGCCTGAATGAAGGGGGCACTGCCTACCTGGATCATCATCGCAGCATGAACGTCTTGGTCGCCCGGATCCGTCAACTGACTCGTGAACGGTGGTATCGCCGCAAGACAGATGACCACCGCTATCAGGCCAGGAAGCAGGAGATCCAAGTCTGCGACTACGCCGATGCCTTATGTGAGCTCTATTCGCGTATCACCATCGTCAGGGTCGACTTCCATTACCGTGCTGCGGCGCAGGCTAGGCTACGTGCCGAGCACGTATTCGATGACCTGGATGATCTGATCTACGAGCACAGACGGAACCCGATCTTCGAGCATCTCATCGGCCACATTTACTCGGTCGAGCAAGGTGATCACCACGAGGGCAGGGGCTACCACATCCATGCTGCTTACTTCTTCAATGGCAACGAGGTGCGTGGCGATGTCTACAAGACCATCCAGCTAGGCGAGTTGTGGGAAGACATCACCCGTGGCCAGGGCTATTCGCATAGCTGTAACCATGACAAGGAGCAGCATGGAGACGAGTGTGGTATCGGTCGCATCAAGAGGAATGATCGAGGGATTCGGCGCCATGTACACAAGGTGGTGAAGTATCTCGTCAAGGATGCTCAGCATCTGCGCTTGAGGCCCGAGGGAGCTCGATGCCTAAGGACGGGAATGCTCCGATAGTCGAACATCATGGGCGAGGATGGTGTGTCTCAATACCGCATCCATCGTTTGAACGGAAGATCTGTCCACTTTGGTTACATGCCAAAAGTGGACAGGTCGCCATGGCAGGAACGCCTCGCTATGGTCGAGCGATCACCTACCCGGAGGTTTGCCATGTTCACTTTGCTGATCTCGCCTCATGATGTCCTGGCCCTTGTCTGTCTTGTAGCGATCTTGCTCGGACTGGCCAGGCTGGCCTATGGCGGTGCAGTCCAGTGAGCGTCCGGACTTCGATATCGCGGCGGTATCGATCCTGCTAGTCAGGTTGCTCATCGTGAACAGCCTGTCAGACTGCATCTGCTGGGGTTGCTGGGGGCGCTGCTGACTCAGCCCCACAGGTTGTTGCAGATCCGCTGCACAGCCGCGTTGGCCGCTCGGCGATCAAATCCTTCGGGGTCGAAACAGCCACCGGCCCATTCCAGTGCGTTTCGGCCTTCCTCGCTGGCCGGTTGCTGGATCAGTGCCAGAAAATCCAGATAACCCGGCACACCGCCTACATCCTCAGGAGGGCAGGCGCGGGCGCCATCCAGCACCTCGCACCAGGTGCCCGTGAAGTCGCAGGGCTCGATAGTCTCCACGGCGATCACATGCTGCCAGCTATCGCCAAAGTCGTAGAGGTAGCGCAGGCGGTCGCCTTCCTTCAGCATGCGGCGCAGCTTGAACTTGCGGTCATCCAGCGCCTCGTCGTCGTCCATAAATTCCGCATCCAGGGGCATGTAGCGGTTCATCCCCAAACTGAACTCATGCAGATGGCTGCTGTGCCAGCCCATGGCCGCCTGAATGAAGTGGTGCAGTTTACGCAGGGTGCAGTCGCCGCTGACGCGGATGCGCCGCCAGATCGGCGGATCGAGCTGCAGCGGCTCCAGCTGGATATGCAGGGTGTAGAGCATCGGTTGCGTGGCCATGTCTTTATCCTTGCTCAGTGATACAGCCACGGCTGCAGTTCATCCAGATTGGCGACGACAATCTGCTGCGCCGTCGCCTTGGCATGCACCTTGGTCGGGTCGATCTGATAGCGCTGCAGCACGTATTGCACCAGAGCGCCGCGGGTTTCGATTACCAGCCGGCCATCCTGCATGCCGTAGTCGGCCTCGATGATGGCGCGTTGCTCTGGTTTCAGGCGCGAGTCGGGCTCGATGATCACCGGCAGTGATGTGGCCCAGCCCGGATCACTCTCGCGGCCGTGATCGGTCGGATCATCCATCAGTTCCGGTATGCCCCGGAAGCGGCTCAGAACGAAGTCACGATAATCCCGATTCTTCTCGCAATAGGCCCGCACATGCCAGCGCATGCCGGTGTAAACCAGGGTGTGCGGGGCGATCAGGCGGGTTTCGCCATCGGGCGTGGTGAAGGACACGTACTCGCATTCCAGGCGCAGCCCCTCCCGGCAGGCTTTGAGCAGCGGGCGCAGCACTTCCGGCCTTACCGAGCGATCCGGCACTGCCAGTACCTCTGTGTGTGCATAGGCCAGTGCCAGGCCCTCGATATGCGGGGCGCGCTCATGGTTCTGGTTGAGCAGGTGCAGATAGGCGCTGGCGCTGTCGTCGATGAACAGCGGTTGGAAGCGTCGGCTCGGGACGTACCCCTTCAAATGCTTGTCATATTCGAGGTTCTTCGGCGCGTGTTCGCTGATGTAGGTGTTGATGTCCTTCGACGCCTGCTGGCGGCTGATGCCGAAGCTCTGCATTAGGTGATTGGTGGTCAGGCGGCCCTCCCACCAGGCCACTGTCTCGATCAGGCGATAGCGCAGGGCCAGATCCCAGCGCACGGACTCGATTGACTGCTTGCGTTTCATGGCCCCTCCATCTGCTCGAAAACTTTACCTGTACAGGCAAACACTCTAGATACGTCTAGTCACGCTACATATCTTGATTCGCACAAGCAAGTCGGCAGCGCCGGCCAATCCAGGAAGAGCAATCAAGGAGTAGCAACATGGCATTGATCAACTGTGAAGAATGCGACCGCATGGCCAGCGACCAGGCTGCAGCCTGCCCGCACTGTGGGGCGCCTATCGCTAAGCAGCCGGCACCTGTTCAAGCCCAACCCAGGGTGCAGGTTATCCGCAGCGTTGGCTTCTGGCTCGGCGTGGGCGTTTTTCTGTTCCCGGTCGTTTTTGCCTGGTTCTTGCTGCGCCAAGGGCATAGCACCACGAGCCGGGTAATTGGCTTTTCATGGTTGGCGTTGGCGCTGTTTCTTATGGCTGGGCACGAGCGGAGCGATACGCGGTCAGCGGCGGCCACCACCAGCCGGAGTCAGCCAGCAAAGGTGTCGGCGTCTGCCGAACCACTGCGCGAAATCAGCGCTCAGCAACTGGCTCAGGCGTATGACCGCAATACGGTCGCAGCCGATCAGCAGTTCAAAGGTAAGCGCTTCAAGGTCACTGGCGTGGTGGAGTCGATCAATACCGATTTGTTCGGTAATCCTTACGTCACCCTGCGTGGCGGGGTAAACCAGTTCATGGAGCCGCAATTCCAGCTCGATGACGCCCATGCCAACTACGCCGCAGGCCTGCAGAGCGGTATGCGCATCAGCTTGATCTGCATTGGGGGCGGTGATGTGGCCAAGACGCCAATGTCCAAGGACTGCGCTCCCGCCAACTGAGTCTTCAGCGTGATTTCACTGGGCAGATAAATCCGTCTTAATCCTGCTCAATCAGCTAAGATCTGTGCTTCCTATTCGATATGGATCTGGAAATGACCGATCGGTGGTTGAGCGTAGAGGAAATTGGCGAACACTTGGGCGTGAGTAAGGACACTGTCTATGCATGGATCGCAAAGCGGCACATGCCCGCGCACAAGGTGGGGCGGCTCTGGAAATTCCAGAAGGCTGAGGTCGACGCGTGGGTTAAAGCTGGCGGTGCCAGTGATGATGTCGCCTCGGAGTCGGCGCATGGCTGATCCATACCGCTTGTCATTCACCACAGGTGGGCTCTTCATTCAGGAGTCACCGCCTGTGGCTGAGCTTTTCCTCATGAAGCGTGACTGGCAAGAGGCTCGTGATCAGGTTCGTGAGATGAACCTGCTGCAAGTACGTACTGCAGCAGCTGCCACGCGTATTAGTAAAGAGATTGTCGCCCGATTGGAGCACCTGGATGTAGGTGAGCTTGAGGCCTTGGTTGAGGGGAACAGGAAAGATCAGGGATACCTTCTCTGGGCTGCCTGTTCCCGGCGCTACACCTTTATCCGCGAGTTCGCGATGGAGGTGCTTCGTGAGCATCTACTGATGAGGCGGCGCGTCCTATCCTCGGTCGACTTCGACGCATTCTGGAGCAGGAAGGCTCTATGGCACGTTGAGCTAGATCAGATCGCTGAGTCGACGCAAAAAAAGCTCAAACAGAACCTCTTTCGGATGTTACGAGAGGCGGATCTGATTGGTGATTCGCTACAAATTCAGCCGGCCCTATTGTCGCCGGCGTTGGCCCAGCTGCTGGCCAAAAGGGGTAAGGAAGAGTTGCTGATCTACCCCGTAACTGATCAGGAGATTACGCGTTGGCTTCAATGAACCGGAAAATCAGCGAGCAGCCAATGGCCGCTCGCTTCGATCATTTGCTAGGCGTAATCAGTGGTCAGCGTTTCCTTGAAATGAGGGGGCTGAACAACGATCTGCCCTTTTACATCTGCGAGTTCAAGGCTGCTGAAGCGGTGGAGATGGAGCGTGTACGCCGGCAGCTGGTAACGCGACTGGCGAACATGAGCATTCCCTGTCTCCAGGGACGAGGCATCCATGTCCTGGACATCAACCTGTATGACTTGTCCGTTGAGCTGCTCAAGGCCCGGGAGGGCAGCAGTGAAGAGGGCAACCTCTGGGATGACCTTCTCGCCATTGAGCAGGAGGTAGAGAAAGAACAGCTGTTGGAGACTCTGCAGAACGTCTTGGGCATCGAGGAGTATCTGATCCCCGCTATCGGCGAGCGACTGGCAGTTGCTGAGTACGACGTTCTATTCCTCTCCGGCATCGGTGAGGTGTTCCCCTACATCCGTTCACACAACGTGCTGAACAACCTGCAAAGCACGGCCAAGTCCAAGCCCACCGTTATGTTCTTTCCCGGCGAGTACCGGTACTCGCTGGAGCAGGGGGCATCGCTGGAGCTGTTTGGCTTGCTGCATGACGACAAGTACTACCGCGCATTCAACATTTTCGAGACTCAGGCCTGAGGAAGCAGTAGATGGAACTCAACGGCATTTTCCTGAACCCCGTCAGCCGTCCTATTGAAGGGGTGATCAAAGCTGATGATGAAGCCAGCCTTTACAACGAGCTGAGCGAGTATGTGCTGACTGACGAGGTCGCCAAGCGCCTGGAGCACTTCCTTGATGCTTACACTGACTATCATGGCGCCAATGGCGTGTGGGTGTCTGGCTTCTTCGGGTCGGGTAAATCTCACTTGTTGAAGATGCTGGCGCTTCTGTTGGAAAACCGCCGCATCGATGGCTCCTCTGCCCTGGATATCTTCCTGCCCAAGATCCACGAGGACGATGCACTCCTGCGCAGCAAGCTCAAGCAGGCTGTCGCCATTCCTTCGAAGAGCATCCTGTTTAACATCGACCAGAAGGCCGACATCATCAGCAAGACGCAGATCGATGCCTTGCTGTCGGTCTTCGTCAAGGTCTTCAACGAGATGTGCGGCTACTTCGGCAAGCAGGGCTACATTGCCCAGTTCGAACGAGATCTCGACAGCCGCGAGCAGTTCGACGCCTTTAAGGACGCCTATCAGATCATCGCCAAAAAGCCATGGGAGCGTGGTCGCGAGCAGGCCCTGCTGGAGTCCGGCAACATTGCCAAGGCCTATGCACAGATCACCGGTGAAGATCCGACTCTGGCCAAGGGAATTCTCGACAAGTACCGCACCCAGTACAGCGTCTCAATTGAGGACTTCGGCAACCAGGTCAAAGCCTGGCTAGACAAGCAGCCGGCCAATTTTCGCCTGAATTTCTTCGTCGATGAGGTAGGCCAATACATCGCCGAAAACACCAAGCTGATGACCAACCTGCAGACAGTCGCCGAAAGCCTGGCGACTAAGTGCCAGGGGAGGGCTTGGATCATCGTCACCGCCCAGGAGGATATGAACTCCGTGCTCGGTGACATGAGCAAGCAGCAGAGTAACGACTTCACCAAGATCCAGGCTCGCTTTGCCAACCGTCTCAAGCTCACCAGTGCTGACGTAGCTGAGGTGATCCAGAAGCGTCTGCTGACCAAGAACGATAGCGGTGCAGATCTGCTGAAAACTGTTTACGACCAGCAGTTCAACAACTTCAAGACGCTGTTTGAGTTCGCCGATGGCGGCCAGCATTACCAGAACTTCCGAGATCTGGAGCATTTCACCTACTGCTATCCGTTTGTGCCCTATCAGTTCCCGCTATTCCAGTCGGCCATCCGTGGCATTTCTTTGCACAACGGCTTTGAAGGTAAGGCCAACTCGGTAGGTGAGCGCTCCATGCTCGGCGTGTTCCGCGAGGTGGCCATCGCGATTGATAACGAGCCGGTTGGGCAGCTGGCCACCTTTGATCGAATGTTTGAAGGCATTCGTGGCGCGCTGAAAAGCGCGATCCAGAGTGCGATCAACACTGCCGAGCACCACCTGGGCGACGAGTACGCCGTTCGCGTCCTGAAGGCTCTTTTCCTGGTCAAGTACGTCAAGGAGTTCAAGGCCACCCTGCGCAACCTCAGTGTGTTGATGCTGGAGCGTTTTGGCGAGGACGTGCCCGCCCAACGCAAGAAGCTGGAAGCTGCACTCAACCTGCTTGAGCAGCAGACCTACATTCAGCGTAACGGCGACCTCTACGAGTACCTTACAGACGAAGAGAAGGACATTGAGGAGGAGATCAAAAACACCGAGGTGGAGTCTGCGGATATCCTCAAGGAGTTGGAGGTCCTACTGTTTGATGGGGTAATCAAGCAGCGCAAGATCCGCTACGAGAACGGCCAGGATTACTCCTATACCCGCAAGATGGATGATCGGGTGCTCAGCCGGGAGCATGAACTCACCATCCACGTCGTAACACCGCTCAGCGACAACTTCGACAATCTCACCGTGCAGCGCATGCAAAGCATG
The DNA here is from genome assembly GCF_051948915.1 of Stutzerimonas sp. Brlt_14. Taxonomy (NCBI): domain Bacteria; kingdom Pseudomonadati; phylum Pseudomonadota; class Gammaproteobacteria; order Pseudomonadales; family Pseudomonadaceae; genus Stutzerimonas; species Stutzerimonas sp. Brlt_14. Next base: position 16,862 of record NZ_JAYJLM010000001.1, on the reverse strand, counting down.
GGGCGTGATGAGCTGCGTGTCGTGCTGCCTGCCGATGCGCGTTTCATGCAAGACCTGACCATGTACAAACGCACGGAGACGTACATTCGTCAGAACAGCAGCACTCAACAGGAGGCGGTGAAACGAATCCTAGACTCCAAGAGCTTCCAAAACACCGAGCGCCTTGCGGATATCCAGGAGCGTGCCAAGCAACTGTTGGCAGGTGCCCAGCTGATCATCAATGCTGCCGACATCGAAGCCCCTAGCACCGATGGGCAGACACGCATACTGAAAGGTTTCTACCAGCTCATCGAAACCACCTATCCGAACCTGCGTATGTTGCGGGATGTGCCCTTCAGCGAGGCTGATATCGGCAAGTACTTACGCCAGGGGCAGGACGGACTGCTTGGCAATGATGCCACCAGCCTGAGTGAGCCCGAACAGGAGCTGTTGGCTTTTATCCAGACCAATGCTCGCAGTGGCGTTCGCACAACGGTCAAAAGCCTGCTGGAGCGCTTTGAGCGCAAGAGTTACGGCTGGTACTACGCCGCAATTCTCTGCAACCTCGCCCTGCTTTGCGCGCGAGGAAAGGTAGAGGTGCGTCAGGACAGCAATCCCCTGGAAGGGGATCTGCTGGAGCGCAGCCTGCGCAATACCAATGCCCATGCCACCTTAGTACTGGAGCCGCAGATTGAGTTCAGCGCTTCCCAGGTACGTGCGCTGAAGGATTTCTTCGCGGACTTCTTTGACCAGCCGGCCAGCAGCAATGAAGCCCGCGCTCTGGCGCGTGAAACCATAGATGCCATCAAGGAGCTTGAGATCGATCTGGCTGAGTTGCATGGTCAGAAAGTGCAGTATCCCTTCCTCAGTGCCTTGGACGGTGTGCTGGCGACTCTCAAGGAAATAGCTGCCAAGAATCCAGCCTGGTTCCTGACGGATCTGTCCCGCGCAGAAGATGCGCTGCTAGAAGCCAAAGAGCAGGTCATCGACCCTGTGCAGCGCTTTATGAAAAGCCCGCAGAAAGAGATCTACGATCTGGCTCGTCTGCTGGTGCAAGAGCAGCAAGAGAATTTTGCCTACGTCGGCTCGGCGGAAGTTGACGCCATTCGAGCCGTGCTTGCAGATGCAAAGCCCTGGCAAGGCAATCGTCTTCAACAAGCTCGGCAGCAGTTGGAGGCGCTTCAGCTTGCCATTGCCAACCAACTGGCCAGCGAGCAAAAAGCCAGTGAGCAGTTGCTCGACGATCTGGAGCAGCGCCTGCAGGGCGCCGAGGGTTACGCGGCTCTTGACGCTGGGCAGAAACAGCAGTTCTCAGCCCCCTTCGCACAGGCTAAGCAGCAGCTGAAAGGGCAAAAGCTCATTGCGGTCATTCGTGACCAGCGCAATCGCTTTGAGGACGAGCAATACCCTCAGCTGTTGCTCAAGCTCGATCAGCTGGCGCGTCCCAAGCCGGCCCCTTCTGAGCCGCCTGCGGCATCTAGCCGACCGGAGAGCACTCAAGCGCCAAGCACTGACATGCCTAAGCAGCCGGAGATGGAGGTGGCGGAACCGCGCATTGTGCAGTCTCGTCACATCAAAGTCGGCTACGCAAAGCCCTGGTTGACCAGTGAAGCCGAGCTAGACGAATACCTGCAGAAGCAACGTGAAGCCTGGCTGAAGGAAATCCAGGCTGGCAACCGAGTGCAGATCTGACACGGAATAAATACAACTGGCCCGTCAGGTGCGAGGCCAAGTCTAGGGCCGTTCGGTTGAATGGCCGAGTGGGGGGATTGATGGATACCAGCAAACTCAAGAAATTTGCCCAATACGCACGACGCACCTTGCTTGATCAGGTGAGTGGCAAGATGGATGTGGTGCTAGCACCGCAGAGTGCTGCACGTCGTGAGCGAGCCCAGGTAGTGGCTGAGTTGGAAAAACTGATCAGCAACTCCGGTCGCGAGTATGTGGAAGAGCGTGTTGCCTACACCTGGTTTAACCGCTTCTGTGCCTTGCGTTTCATGGACGTAAATCGCTACACGCGTATCGGTGTGGTGTCACCGGCTGAGGGCCAGTTCCAGCCCGAGATCCTGGCTGAAGCCAAGATGGGGCACATCGACGAGGAGATGGTGCCGAGTCAGATTCGTCAGAAGATCCTGGATCTGCTAGCTGGCCGCGCACCAAGCACCGACTCGCAAGGCGAAGCCTACCGCCTGTTGGTAGTTGCTGCGTGCAACGCTTGGCACCAATCGATGCCCTTTCTGTTCGAGCGCATCGACGACTACACCGAGCTTCTGATGCCCGACGATTTGCTTTCGGGCAACTCTATCCTGGCCTACACGCGGGAAGCCATGACGCCTGACGCCTGCAAAGATGTTGAGGTGATCGGCTGGCTGTACCAGTTCTACATCTCCGAGAAGAAGGACGCGGTGTTCGAGGGGTTGAAGAAGAATCAGAAGATCACTCCCGAGAACATTCCGGCTGCCACTCAGCTGTTCACCCCGCACTGGATTGTGCGCTACCTGGTGGACAACTCGCTGGGCCGACTGTGGCTGCTCAACCGGCCCAACTCACGGCTGGCAGAGCAAATGGAGTACTACATCCCGCCAGAGAGGCCAGAGACTGATTTCCTAAAGATCGCCGGCCCAGAGGACATAAAAGTCTGCGATCCGGCGTGCGGCTCCGGTCACATGCTCACCTACGCCTTCGACCTGTTGTATGGGATGTACGAAGAGGAGGGCTATGACCCGGCTGAGATCCCGGAAAAGATCCTCACCCACAATCTTTTCGGCATCGAGTTGGACGAGCGTGCAGGAGAACTGGCTGCCTTTGCGCTCACCATGAAAGCCCGAGCTCGCCAGCGGCGCTTCTTCAACAAAGGTGTCAAGCCGAACATCTGCGTGCTGGAAAAGGTGAGCTTCAGCCGCGAAGAGCTGGACGAGTACATGGGCTTTGTCGGCCGTGACTTGTTCACCTACGGCCTTCGCGAAACGCTGGAGCAGTTCAGTGAAGCCGACAACTTCGGCTCGCTGATTGTGCCCAAGGTCGCCAACGTGGCAGATGTCCTGGCCACGCTGGAGAGCAAGGACATGAGCAGCAACCTGTTCTTGGCCGAGACGCACAAGAAGGTCCTGACTGTTCTGCGCATGGCTGACGCGTTGAGCCCGCGCTACGCAGTAGTCGTGGCTAACCCTCCTTACATGGGCGGTAAGGGCATGAATCCTCGCTTGAGCACTTGGGCCAAGGAGAACTTCCCGAGCAGCAAATCCGACCTGTTTGCGATGTTCATCGAACGCAACTTGGATCTGACGGTGAAGGGAGGAGCTGTTGCCATGATCACCATGCAGAGCTGGATGTTCCTTTCCTCCTTCGAGTCTCTGCGTAGCCGCATTCTGAATCAGCACACCATCCTATCCATGGCGCACTTGGGTGCACGAGCCTTCGACAGTATCGGCGGTGAAGTTGTTTCGACCACAGCCTTTATACTGGAAAACGCCCACAAGCCTGATTATCGGGGCGCTTACATGCGCTTGGTGGATGGCAATTCGGAAGCGGAAAAGATGGAGATGATGGCTAAGGCTATCGCTCAAGGCAGGGCTGCATGACCAGTAGCCTCCAGCTCAAGAGCTTCGGCGCATTCACCGATCTGAGCATCGACTTCTCGCGAGGCATTAACATCGTCACCGGCGAGAACGGTAGCGGCACCACAGCCTTCAAGGACATTCCTCATGAAGCTTATTATTGAAAACATCGGCATGCTTGAGCATGCAGAAATTTCACTGCGCAAGCTGTGCGTGATTGCAGGTGAGAACGACAACGGCAAGAGCACGATAGGTAAGATCTTTTTTTGCATCGTCAAGGCCATCAATCGCTACCGAGAAGACCTGCAGGAGTCAAAGGAATTCTGGGCAAATGAGAAGACGGACGAAATCTACTTCCGTCTGCGCGAGGCCATACGGTTCACCGGCCCCGAGGTGATGGATGTACTGAGGCGCTTGCGCATGTCCTCAAGACACCGCCTGAATGCCGAAGAGCAGCTGGCCGCTGTCGACGAATCCATTCAGCGTGTTTTCGCCCTGACAGAGTTCGAGCCAAATGACAGGCAGGCAGTCCTCGCCCTGCGCGACGAAATCCAGGCCGTGCTGGATCGGCCCGAGAACATCAAGCAATCGATTGAGAACGCACTTAACAAGGTCTTCGCATCGGAGTTCGATGCCTCATTGCTGCTGCACGGTGCAACACAGGGGCGTATCCAGCTCGTTGAGAACGATTTAACCCTGATGGATCTCGTAGTGACCGATGATGGCGTGAGCCTGATGGGAGAGGTGGAGCCAGTGGCACTGAAAGATGCCACCTTCATCGATTCGCCGCTCATCTTGAACAACCACGACGTGCTGGCGCGCAGCCAAACCTTGCTGGACGTGGACCAAAGACGGTCGGGCCGTTTGAGCCTGCCATACACGACCCTGCACACCAAAGACCTGTTCGACAAGCTTCGCACACCGGTGCTGCCATTGGATTTGCTCAGCCCAGACAACACGATGAGAACAAACCGTGTGCTGGATGATATGGAGGTGCTGATCGACGGTGAGGTGGCTTACGACAAGACCGAGCGTGACTTTGTATTTCGCCGGCCAAGTGGCGCAGCCATCTCTATCAAAAACACAGCCAGTGGCATCAAGGTATTTGGTTTGCTGAAGATGTTGGTGGCCAATGAGTTCGTGACCAAAGACACCATCCTCATATTTGACGAACCTGAAAACCACCTGCATCCAAAGTGGCAGCTCAAACTGGCGCAGGTGCTGCTCAAGTTGGTGGAAAGCGGCGTTTATGTGCTGGTGTCGTCGCACAGCCCTTACCTGATTGAAGCGCTCAAGCGTGGCGTGGACCGCGCAGGCCTGACTAATGAGGCACGTTTCGCCCTTGCTCAGGAACGGAAGATCAATGACGAAGACCGCCTAAGCGATATTTTCAGCGTACTAGCCGAGCCCTTTGAAGCGTTCAGAAAAATGGATGCTGAGGACTTGGGTGATGAATAAATACAGCTTACGGCAGTATCTGGCGCAAAAACTGGGGCCGCATTCATCTACCTTCAAAGCCACCAGCTTTGATGACGCGAACAATACACACCTCTGCAGTGATGAGACTACGGAGGAGGTGTACAACTTTGACGCCTACATACGGGCTCTCGGTGCTGATCCCATTCCTGCCTCACCCGACGCCATCCACATTGGCAGCAAAGATCTTTACTTCGTTGAGTTCAAGAACCAGCGACCAGCCGATGTCGACAAGTCACAGATGCAGCGCAAATTCGAAGCAGGAACGGGAATACTGAAGGATCTTCTGAAAGATTTCTCCGCAAAGGACTGCCGATATCATTTCTGCGTGGTGATGAAGGCCCAGCCAAAGCCGCGCTTCATGGATTTTCGGCACATAGAGCAAAGCGCAGTTAGGTTTGAGCTTGATGCCTTGAACCAAAGGCTGGGCGGCTTTTACGACCATGTTGTCACTGAAAGCATTGATTTCTACGTTGATCAATTCAAGGCATTGCAGTGCGCATGAGCCACGACATTGCGACTAGAGTGCAAGCGCCAAGCGTAGCATCCAAGAGATGGCGAGTATGACCACTCTCCAAAATCTCGGTTTGGCCTATCGCAAAGCCAAGGTAGACCTGTACTACTCGTCTCATGCATCGCTGGACGCGATTGCGGACTACGAGGACGCACTCCATGCCAACCTGACTGCTTTGCTCGCGAAGCTGCTTAGCGATGATGAGTCCTGGGTCACGCAACCCGAGTTTATCGGCGGCTGGACTCTGGCCACCAAGTCGGTGGACATGTCTTGCTGGGATGAGTATCGCAAGCAGAATGGCAATGGTCTGATCTTTTCATCTCCGGCCGAGGAGTGGGCCCATGCCTGTGGCCTTCTGGCTGAAGGCGCCCCCCCCAAAAAGCCCAAGGCCGAATTTCGAGTGATGGCCCAGTGCAGCCTGGACTTTCATGTGCTGTCCACCCTCTGGATGCTGGAGGTTGGCCATCAGTTCGATGTCAAGTTGACCGACTGTGCCTATGGCAACCGATTGCGCCGTACGCAAGATGGGAAAGGCATCAATGCGCTCTCGCTGGGCTCTTTTAAGCCGTACCTGAAGCCATTCCGCGACTGGCGTGATCAGGGTATAGAGGCCATGCGTATTGCGTTGAACGCAGACAAGAAGATCGTGGCGCTCACGGCGGATGTCAGCTCTTTCTATCACGAGCTGAATCCTGGCTTCATGCTCAATCCAGCCTTCGTTGTGGATGTGCTGGGGCTGGAATTGTCTCCTGCTCAATCTAAGCTGCATCGCCTTTTCATTCAGTCGCTGCAAGCTTGGGCGGCAGCCACGCCGTTGAAAAAGGGTCTGCCCGTAGGTCTGCCTGCTTCAGCCGTGGTGGCGAACCTTGCGCTGATTGAGCTGGACCGCGTCGTCGAGCAGCAGATTGCGCCGCTGTACTACGGACGCTATGTAGACGACATTCTCCTGGTCATGGAGAACGGTGCCAGCTTCCGCTCTACGGCTGAGCTGTGGGAGTGGTTGTTTGCCCGCTCCAGCGGCATGCTGGCGTGGGTGCCGGGCGAGAAGCATAAGCAAATCGGTTTTCAGCCCAGCTACTTGAGCGACAGCCAGATCCGCTTTGCCAACGCCAAGAACAAGGTGTTCATGTTGGCGGGCGAGCCGGGTAAAACCCTGGTGGATGCCATCGCTCACCAGATCCACGAGCGGGCAAGCGAATGGCGCGCTATGCCGCGTTTGCCACGCGCTGCCAGCCATGTCGGCACTGATCTGTTGGCCGCAACGCAAAGCGACGGTGAGGCCGCCGACAACCTGCGCAAGGCGGATGCCCTGACCATGCGCCGCGCGGGCTTTGCCATCAAGCTGCGTGACTTTGAAGCCTACGAACGTGACCTGCAGCCAGACGCGTGGCGCGAGCATCGCCAGGCCTTCTTCCGTGCGTTTGTCCAGCATGTGCTGGTGCTGCCGCAGTTTTTTGATCTGTCGGTCTACCTACCACGGGTTATTCGCCTCGCTACGGCGTGCGAAGACTTTTCAGCCTTGCGCCAGATTTTGCGAGGGCTGGATCAATTGTGTACGCAAGTGTCACAAGGTTGCGAGCTCAGCATTAAGGCCTGCCCCGCAGAAGACAATCCAAGCCACAGCGAAATACTGGATCGCTGGCAAAAGCAGCTTTTCACCACGGTACGCGAGAGCATCAGTGCTGCCTTTCCGCCTCGGCTATCGAAAGACGGTAAGGCGGCCTGGCTGGCACACATGGAGGGCTATGCACCGGCGAATATCGATGCCTTCCTGAATTGGTATTTGTTCCCCATCAAGGGCTTCCAAACTCAGCAAGCACGGCTGTTCTCATTTGATCTGGCGCATATGCCGTTCCGCTTTCTTGGCCTGCCCGAGGAAATGGTGGCCCAGCGCGGTATCCCGGCCAGGAAGACTGCTACATCCTGCACCCATGCTACCGATTTGCTGCCAGGCACTGTGCTCGAAGGCAGCCAAGTACTTGCAAAATGGATCCGCTTCAAAGGTTTGCCGCACGGGCTACTGTTTGCTACCCGGCCTTACAACCTGCCGGAGCTGTTTATCCTGAACAAGGCCGCCTACGATGCTGCGGCGCGCGCGGCCATGCAAGCTGTCGTCCTCGCTGTACGCGGCTTCGAGCTTGGTGATGCAGCGCCCGCTTTCGACAAGCACGGCGTGCTACAGATCCCGGACGGGCATCCGCAGAGCAAATACGCCATCGCCGTCTCCAGTTGGAAAACGCAGATGGTGAGCTGGACAGCTTCGGTCATGCGCATGCCCGATCCTGATGCCGAGCGTTACGCGCGCTTGTGTCGCTTGCTGGATGGTGTAATTGCTCAGCCACGGCACAGCCGCTATCTGGTTCTGCCCGAGCTGGCCTTGCCCGCGCACTGGTTCATCCGTATTGCGCGAAAGCTTCAGGGGCGCGGCATTTCGTTGATCACTGGCATTGAATACCTGCACGCCAGTAAAGGGCGCGTGCGCAACCAGGTTTGGGCTGCGCTGTCGCACGATGGCCTGGGCTTCCCTTCGTTGATGATCTATCGGCAGGACAAACAGCGCCCAGCCCTGCATGAGGAACGGGAGTTGCAGCGTCTGGCTGGCTTGGAGTTGAGAGCTGACAAGGCGTGGCGAACACCGCCCATTCTGCAGCATGGTGACTTGCGTTTTGCCCTGCTGATCTGCAGTGAACTCACCAATATCAGCTATCGTGCCGCCCTGCGCGGCAAGGTGGACGCGCTGTTTGTACCCGAATGGAACCAGGACACCGAAACCTTCAATGCCTTGGTGGAGTCCGCTGCGCTGGATATGCACGCCTACATCATCCAGTGCAATGACCGCCAATACGGTGATAGCCGCATTCGCGCCCCCGCAAAAGACAGTTGGGAGCGTGATGTGCTGCGAGTTAAGGGCGGTGTGACCGACTATTGCGTAATCGGTGAGATCGACGTGCAAGCGCTGCGCCAGTTCCAGAGCAGCTATCGCTCACCGGCCAAACCGTTCAAACCGGTGCCGGATGGATTTGAAATTGATTTTGGCCGCAAGGTATTGCCGGCGGGAGATAAAGAATGAGTGAGAGCCCGAACAGCAGCCGAGATCTGGGCATGGAAAAGTTTTTTTTCCGAGCTTCGGCGGTGGACTTTAAGAAAATTCCCAGCGGACCAATTGCTTATTGGGTAACTAACGCGGTGCTTGAGCATTTCTCTAACAGCAGGAAGCTTGAGGATATTTCCAAGCCAAAGCAAGGAGCAACCACATCAAATAATGGAAGATTTCTGCGACTTTGGCACGAAATCTCCAAAGCTGATTTTTGTACGGAAGCGGGCTCTTTGCAATCGGCTTCTGACAGTAGAAAGAAATGGTTCCCATATAACAAGGGTGGTGATTTCCGTAGGTGGTATGGAAACCAGGATTTTGTAATTAACTATGCAGATGACGGGAGGGAGATTAAGGAGTTTCATGAGGAACTCAATAAAACCAGTCCCGGAGGGCGCCTAAAAAATCAAGACTGTTATTTCAAGCCCTGCGTGAGCTGGTCAAAAATCTCGAGCGGAACATTCGCGGTTCGTTACTTTCCTCAAGGTTTTATTTTTGATGTTGCAGGTTCGGCAGTGTTTTTTGATTCGAACAAAGCTAACCTATACTTCAATGGCTTGCTAAATACGATTTTTGTAAGGTATGTTCTCGGAGCCCTTTCTCCAACACTAAACTTTGAAGCAGAGCATTTGTGCAAAATTCCTATTATTCATGAAGAAAATATTGAAGCGCAAGTTACCGGCTTAGTTGAGGAGTTAGTTAGGAACTCAAAAAATGACTGGGACTCCTTCGAAACCTCTTGGAACTTCACTGGCTTTAAGCTGTTGCACCCCGAAAACCGCCAGCCAACTCTCAACGCAAGCTATAAGAAGCTCCGCGGCCACTGGCGCGAGATGACGCTCGAACTGAAGCGCCTGGAAGAAGAAAACAACCGTATCTTCATCGAGGCCTATGGCCTGCAAGACGAGCTGACGCCCGAAGTGCCGCTGAACGAGATCACGCTCACCTGTAACCCGTATTACCGATACGGTGGCGATAAAACCGAAGAAGAGCTCGAAGCTCTGCTACTGGCCGATACCATGCGCGAGCTGGTGTCTTATGCCGTGGGCTGTATGTTCGGTCGCTACAGCCTGGACAAGCCGGGGCTGATCTTGGCGAACCAGGGCGAGACTCTGGCGGACTATCTGGCTAAGGTGCCGCAGCCCAGCTTCCCTGCCGACGATGACAACGTGATCCCGCTGCTCGATGGCGACTGGTTCCCCGATGACATCACCTTACGTTTCCGTCAATTCCTGCGCGTGGCCTTTGGCGATGCGCATTACGAGGACAACCTGGCCTTTATCGAACAGGCGCTAAACGTCAAGGGCAAGCGAAACTTCAGCCTGCGCGACTACTTCCTGGGCGAGTTCTATACCGACCATGTGAAGCGCTACAAGAAGCGTCCAATCTATTGGCTGTTCAGCAGTCCGAAGGGTACCTTCAGCGCACTGGTCTATCTGCATCGTTATCGCCCGGACACCGTCAGTGTGGTGCTCAGCTACCTGCGCGATTTCCGCAAGAAGCTCGCCTCGCGTCTGGATTATCTGCAGCAGGTAGCTATCAACCCATCTGCCAGTCAAAGCGAAAAGACGAAGGCCAGCAAGGAAGCCGATACCATCAAAAAACAGCTTATTGAGCTGGATGATTACGAGCGCGATACGCTTTATCCGCTGGCGACAGAGCAGGTCGAGCTGGATCTGGACCATGGCGTTAAGGTCAACTACCTCAAGCTGGGCGCAGCCCTGAAGAAGATCGTCGGGTTAGACGCCAAGGGTGAGGACTGATCCGTACATGAGTAACCTCAAGATTACCCAGGCGCTGACGAACCTATTTGAGAAGCAGCGTATTGTCTTCTGGTACGACAACCGTCTGGAGTTCCGTGCAGATTTCGAATCGCTAGAGCTGCCGGGTGTCGAGAAAATCGAGCTGGCCAACAACGAGTTCGGTGTTAAGTACCGCATCCTGCGCGAGCAGCCCGAGCAGAAGTTTCTGCTGTATCGCGAGGGTGCCGAGCCGGCCTACTTGGATAACTGGTTGCTTGATGTGCAGCTGGCAAGCGGCAACACCTTCCGTACGGACCAGCTTGCCCTCTGGCTGGCCGAGCTGGAGTTGGGGCCCGACTGCTATCCGGTATTGGAAGAGCATGCGGCCTTCTTCGCTGCGGCCAAGCGGCGTGAGCAGTTGCGTAAGCTGCTGCAGTCGGGCGACTCGCACAGCATGCTGCGCTTCAAAATGCTCGCCGTGTGTACAGGCTCCGAGCCACGATTGGATGTAATTCTTGAAGAGCTGCTGGCTGAGCTCGCCAATGCGGAAGTCACACGCATCAAGCTTATCGAAACAAGTGGCCTGGATAGCTTCCTCTGGGAGCAGATGAAGCGCGCCTACGGTTATGTGTCGCAGCAGCCTGGACTGCACGATTTCGTGATCGAGCTGTTCAAGGCTTGCTTCATGATGGGTACGGATCCTGAGTACAAGTCGCGCTTGTCTGCAGAGTCCTTAGTCTTTCTCCGGCGCTGGAAGGACAGTCGGTCACACGAAAGCAGTTTTGAAATGCTGTCTGCGCAGTGTGCAGAGTTGCTACAGATTGGTGACAAGCTGCATAAGCTTGATTATCGAGCCCTCCTGGATCTTGATTACTTTGAGCTGATCGACCGCAAGATCCTCAGTGAGCTGGTTCGCGCGACTGTTGCCCGAACGGCGACTGCTGCCGATGTCGAGCAATCTGTGCGTCAACGGCGCCAGAGCCATTGGTTCAGCCATTTCGAGGATGTCTATCTGGCGCTGGATCATGCTGCGCAGTTCCTGCAGACGCTTGATGCCGCCAAGCTGGAAATGGCCTCCTTGGCCGATGGCGCGGAGAAGTACGCGAAGAGCTGGTACCGGCTGGATCAGCTGTATCGTAAATTCGTCCATCACGCGCGCAAGTCTGGCCAGGCCTCCTTGCTGGAGGAGCTCAGCGCCCAGATCGAAAACCAGTACACCAACAACTATCTGGCACGCCTTAATGATCGTTGGCAGCAGTTTGTAGACTCTGCAACAAGCTGGACGGCAGCTCCGATCATGCTGCAGCGGAATTTCTTCAGCCGCTGCGTCAAGCCTTTCCTGGAGCGCAAGACCAAGGTCTGCGTACTGATCTCGGATGCTTTCCGTTATGAGGTAGGTGAAGAGCTGCAGAGCCTGATTCGCCGTGAAGACCGCTTTGAGGCCGAGCTGGAACCGGCGCTTTCCATGTTGCCGAGCTACACACAGCTGGGTATGGCCGCACTGCTACCTAACCAGGCACTGCAGCTGGCTGAAAACGATAGCGGCGATGCAATAGTGGATGGTCAGAGCGCCCAGGGCTCGACTAATCGCGGCAAGATCCTTGCTGCTGCGGTGCCGAGTTCTGCTGTTCTTTTGGCCAAGGACCTGCTGGCTATGAACCAGGCGGATTCGCGGGCGCTGCTGCGTGATAACGATGTGGTTTACGTCTACCACAACCTGATCGATAAGACTGGCGACACGCGAGATACCGAGGAACGGGTATTTGCTGCGGCAGAAGAGACATTGGCCGAGCTGGTCCGGCTAATAAAGAAACTGACCAATGCCAATGCCAGCAACCTGTTAGTCACCGCAGATCATGGCTTCATCTACCAGCACCGACCGCTGGAGGAGAGCGATTTTCTCAGCAACGTGCCGGAAGGCGACGAGGTACTCTATCGGGACCGGCGTTTCGTCCTGGGGCGCGGTCTGCGCAGCCAGGCAGGTTTCCGAACCTTCACCCCTGAACAGCTGGGACTTGAAGGATCGCTGGATGTGCAGATCCCTAAGTCGATCAATCGCTTGCGTCTCAAAGGTTCTGGCAGCCGGTTCGTACATGGCGGAGCCACGTTGCAAGAAGTGGTGATCCCGGTTGTGCGTATCAACAAAAAGCGCCAAAGCGATGTAGGCAGTGTCGACGTCGAGTTCATCGGTGGCGGGAGCAGAAGCATCACCACCGGCCAGTTGGCCGTTGTGCTGTATCAGTCCGAGGCGGTCACCGAGAAGAAACAAGCTCGGCGCTTGCGTGCAGGCCTGTATACCCTGGACGGGGAGCTGATCTCCGACTCGCATGAATTGACGTTCGATTTCGCGTCCGATAACCCGCGTGAGCGCGAGCTGTCGGTGCGCTTCATCCTCAGCAGAAAAGCCGATGAAGCAAACAACCAGCAGGTTGAGTTGCGACTCGAAGAGCAGGTTGAAGGCACCTCGCATTTCACCCAGTACAAGGCCACTCGGTATACGATTCGTCGTTCGTTCACCAGTGAATTCGATTTTTAATGCAGGGATGTAACTCTATGAAAAGAATAATATTTTTTCTGTATGGATTGATGCTTCTTCCTTTTTGGGCTGTTTCTGGTGAGTCATTAAGGGTTGTTGAGGTTGAGCCAGCCCATACGAATAGCCCTGAGCGTTTTGAGCCGAAATGGGAGTATCGTAATATTGATTTTTCTGTCGGATTTTATTGCGGAACCACTAATGGTTTTTTGTCGTGGCCTGAATTCTATTGTCATGAGCCATATTTTTGGGTTGGTGGTATAAGTGTGGAGGCCTTAAATTTTCGCGAGGTCTTTGTTGCGACTGAAGGTATTCGGCTTGATGCAGCAAGGACTCCGTTTGAGAAGTCGACCAGTATGGGGAGGGAATTTTATTCTGAAATATCTAAAAATAATGATCCAGTTTTTCACTTGAAAGTTGTTGGCTGGGATGACAGGAGTGACACATATGGGTCGTATGATGGGAGTATTAAGCTGGTCGATTTCGGAAAGCGCGTTGAATACTATATGTCTGCTCAAAGAAAGGCGGCGCATGAAGACTTTGAGGATGAAGTCAGAGATTGGTTTTTTGCTGCATTCTCATGGGGGCTAGGTGTTTTGGCAATTATTTTTTCTTGTTGGGGAGTGTGGCGCTGGATTTTACCATTTTTCACTGGATTCAAAGGTGGTTGCGCAGGTCTTTCAAGGCGTTTTCGTAGTGGTCTTTTTGATCGGAAAATCAGGCAGGTGGCAGTCGATGAGGCTGTACGCCAGGTCACTCGACAAAAAATTTCAGAGGTAGAGGAAGGAGATATAGATTTGTTGCTCAGGCGAATGCAGGATGCGCTTGAAAGGGATGATATTGATGCTGCCAAAGCGATCTCTTCGATTATTAAAAAAGACAAGCGAGAGACAGGTTGTTAATTTTATAATTTCTAGATTATTTTTTTGAATTGCATAGTGGGGCGTGGTGCTATGAGTCAGCTCGATGACAAGATCAACCAGCATTTCGCCGGGTTGGTCGTCCGCAAGGATCTGGTCAAGGCGGTGAAGGGCAACGCCATCGTGCCCTCCTATGTGCTGGAGTACCTGCTGGGGCAGTACTGCGCCACTAACGACGAGACCACGATCCAGGCCGGCATCGAGACGGTCAAGGAGATCCTGCGCAAGCATTATGTGCATCGGAACGAAGCCGGCCTGGTGCGCTCGATCATCAAGGAGAAGGGGCGGCACAAGGTCATCGACCGCGTCAGCGTCTCCCTGAACGACAAGGATGACGTCTACGAGGCGGAGTTTGCCAACCTCGGCATCAAGAAGGTACTGATCGACTCCAGTACGGTGAAGGCTCACCAGAAGTTGCTGGTCGGCGGCGTGTGGTGCATCGCCGATCTGGAGTACGAGTACACTGAGGACAAGTCGGCTTCACCCTGGGTGCTGGCGTCGCTCAAACCGATTCAGATCTCCCGCTTCGACTTCGAGGGCTACCTGGATGCCCGCAAGCAGTTCACTACGGATGAGTGGATCGATCTGTTGATCCAGAGCATCGGTTTCAATCCGCCGATGTTCGGCAAGCGCAACAAGCTGCTGCAGTTAATCCGCCTGATTCCATTCTGCGAGCGTAACTACAACCTGATCGAGCTGGGGCCGAAGGGTACCGGCAAGTCGCATGTCTACTCGGAGTTCTCGCCTCACGGCATCCTGATCTCCGGTGGCGAGGTCACGGTGCCAAAGCTGTTCGTCCACAACGGCACTGGCAAGCTCGGCCTGGTGGGCTACTGGGACGTGGTGGCCTTTGATGAGTTCGCCGGCAAGCAGAAGCGCGTGGATAAAGCGCTGGTCGACATCATGAAGAACTACATGGCCAACAAGTCATTCTCCCGGGGGGTGGAGACCCTCGGAGCAGAGGCCAGCATGGTGTTCGTCGGCAACACCGACCACACCGTACCGTACATGCTCAAGCACAGCGACCTGTTCGACCCGCTGCCAGAGAAGTTCCACGATTCCGCCTTCCTCGACCGCCTGCATAGCTACATTCCGGGCTGGGAAGTGGACGTGATTCGTGGAGAGATGTTCTCCTGCGGCTATGGCTTTGTAGTCGATTATCTTGCTGAAATCCTTCGCTCACTGCGTAGCCATGATTTCTCGGACCGTTACAAAGGGATGTTTACGTTGTCGGATGACATCTCCACGCGCGACCGCGATGGCATCAACAAGACCTTCTCCGGGTTGATGAAGATCCTCTTCCCTCATGGCGAGGCGACTGGGTCTGAAGTCGAGGATGTGCTGCGCTGTGCCATCGAAGGGCGTAAGCGGGTCAAGGATCAGCTGCTGCGCATCGATACCACCTACCCAGCTGTTCGTTTTGCCTATCAAGGAAAAGATGGCGTCGAGAGGTTGGTCAGCACCCTGGAGGAAGGGGAGTACCCAAACCAGTACCACCGGCGAGTGGCGGGTGAAGTCTCGGAGGCAGATCTGTTCGATACGGCTAATGTCGCTCCTAGCGAGCCGGTTAGCGATGCGGTTAGTCCTCAGCCCATTCAACAGCCTGCTGTCTCGGTAAGCAAAGAGCCAGTACTGAAGCCTCAGCACTTGGTTATTCAGGAGAACCAGCGCGGTGTCACCTTCGATAGGCTGTTTGGACCTTATTTAAAAGGCGCCAAGCGGATTATCGTTATTGATCCGTACCTGCGGATGTTCCATCAACTTCGCAACCTCATGGAATTGATGGAAACGATCAGTAAACAGCTGGCTTCCGGTGAGGAAGTGGCTGTACATGTGGTCACCGTGGAAGATGAGTTCAATGGTGATCGCCAGACTGAAAGCCTGCAGAAAATTGCAGACGCTTGTGCGGGGGTGGGTATCAAGTTCACTTGGGCGTATGACACGACAGGGACTAAGCATGATCGTGACATCACCACTGATACGGGCTGGAAAATCGTGCTTGGACGTGGGCTGGATATCTTCCAGCGCTTCGAACTGAACGACGCGTTTAGCTTTGCGAACCGGTTGCAGCAACACCGGCAATGCAAGGAGTTCAGTGCAACGTTCGTTAAGGTTGAGGATGCCAGCGAGTGAGTGATCTTGCTCCTGGTAACCAGGCAGAGCAAAAAAAAAAGCAGACAGTGGCATGGTTACAGCCTTTCAGCTGTAACCACGTTTTCTGACCAACTAGCGTTCAGACTTCGGTGGCCGATTGAAGATCCAGCACGCCAACACCACAGCGATCAGTAATGGCGGAAAGCGCACCACCAGAATCACCAGTAGCAATATCGCAAGGCAGCCAGCCAGGATCCCGGCAAACATGAACGCGGCTGCGAACGTGCGTAGCAGTAGCTTCATATCGCCTCCTTACAGGTAGCCCAGTTCTGCCAGTGACACGCAGCCTTCGTTCCCCACCACGATGTGATCGAGCGTGCGCACACTGACGAGATTCAGCGCGTCTTGCAGTTTCGTGGTGAGATTGCGATCCGCCTGGCTGGGCTCGGGATCACCTGAGGGGTGGTTATGCACCAGGATGATTGCGGCTGCGTTGTGCTCCAGGGCGATCTTCACGACTTCCCGTGGGTAGACGCTGGCGCTATCCAGCGTGCCGCGAAACACTTCCTCAAATGCGATCACCCGGTGCCTGCTGTCGAGCATGAGCAGGGCAAATACCTCATGCTCATAGTCAGCCAGCAGCGCCTGTAGGTGACTGAACACCTCCTTAGGCGAGGTCAGTGCTCGTCCCTTGCGCAGGCGCAGGCTGGCCAGTTGCTTGGCCATCAGCAGGATGTCGTTTTCCGTCACTGGCGAATCGACCAGGTAGGTGCCGGTCGTGTCACTGGCTTTCAGCTTGTGCAGGCGCATGTCTGCCTCCTTGGTCTTGGTCTTTGGGTGGGGTTTGACGAGCAGCCTGTGCATCGAGTTTTTCAGCCAGGCTGGATTTGCTGGGGCTGGGGTGAGATGTAATCACTGCAGCTGGTGCTTCACCTTCGGGGTAGAACTCTTCC